>NZ_JAIHAZ010000006.1:91055-244147 GCF_019718755.1 Enterobacter sp. RIT637 | reverse complement strand
CATAGGGTAGCTGCCCAGCTCCAGCTTCGCCGGTGGCTTCAGGTTGTCGGAATACTTGTTGATGGTCGAGTTCCACATGTAGGTGCCGCCCCATTCGCCCTGGATCCACGGCTTCATCTCGTACATGTTGCTCTTACCAAACGACGCGTAGTATTTGGTATCCGGCATCACGTGGCTGTCCACCAGCTTTTTGTAGGTCTGGAAGAACTCCACCCACTGCTCTTTGGAGTAGCTGAATTTTTTGGTTTTCTCGTCCACCGCAGGGATGTTGTACTTCTGGATCATGTACGAGTTCAGCAGCGCCAGCGTGTCCTGATGCTCCAGCACGACCGGGTAGTACTGCTTGCCGAGCTTGCTCTCGAACGCCTTGCCCGCCGCCATCAGCTCGTCCCAGGTTTTCGGGTATTCCACGCCCGCTTTTTTCCAGGTCTCGTCGTTGAAGTAGAACACGCGCGCGGTCACGGAGATCGGAATGCCGTTCAGCTTGCCGTTAACGGTGGTGGACTGCAGCTCTTTCGGATCGAACTGCGTCAGGTCGATGACGTCCTTCATCTTGTTCAGATCGTAAAAGCCGTCGCCGGTTTTGGAGAAGATCGGCAGCCAGTTCCAGTTGGTCTGCATCACGTCCGGCTCGGTGCCGCCTGCGATCTGAGTCGTCAGGCGTGAGAGATGTCCGTCCCAGCCGGTGTACTCCGCCTTCACGTTGATGTCGGGGTTCTGCTTGTGGAACTCCTCCAGGGCTTTCAGGGTGACCTGGTGGCGACCGTTGCCGCCCCACCAGGACATGCGTAAATCAACGTCTTGCGCCATCGATGGCAAAGCGGTAAGGCCCAGAGTCGCGGAGATTGCTGCGCTTAAAAGCACTTTTTTCATTTTTATCACTCCATCAGAGAGAGAGGTTCTGTTCAGTTTTTGCGTCAAAAATATGACACTTGTTCATGTCAAACGTGAAGTACACCTTGCGGTGAAGGCCTTTATCAATCATTGGCTTAGCTTCATCGGAAGGAATTCGGGCGGTCAGTTCGTAGTCCGCGACTTTCAGGTACACAAAGAACTCGTGGCCCATGTTTTCCACGCGCACCATCTCGCCGCTGCAGCCACCGTTCGGGAACGGCTCGTCGGAAAGGGACACGAACTCCGGGCGCACGCCGTAGAAGACCTCCTGACCGGCGTAAGCGGAAACTTTCTCCTGCTTCTCCGCGTTCAGCGGCATGGTTTCATTGCCGATGGCGATGTGCAGCTGCCCCGCTTTTTCCACCAGCAGGCTTTTACGAATGTTCATCTCCGGCGCGCCGATAAAGCCCGCCACGAACATGTTCTTCGGCTTGTGGTAGAGGTTATCCGGCGTATCTACCTGCATGATGTGGCCGAGCTTCATTACGCAGATGCGGTCGCCCATGGTCATGGCTTCGGTCTGGTCGTGGGTGACGTAGACGGTGGTGGCCGGTTTACCGGAGGCTTTCAGCTGCTTGTGCAGGTCAGAAATACGGATTCGCATCGAGGCGCGCAGCTTGGCGTCGAGGTTGGACAACGGCTCGTCGAACAGGAACACGTCCGGCTTTTTCACAATCGCACGGCCCACCGCCACGCGCTGCGCCTGACCGCCGGAAAGCTGGCGCGGCAGGCGGTCGAGCAGATCTTCCAGCTCGAGGATTTTCGCCGCTTCGTTCACCTGAGACTCAATCTGATCTTTCGGCAACTTGCTCAGCTTCAGGCCGAAGGCCAGGTTCTCGCGCACCGTCATGTGCGGATAGAGCGCGTAGTTCTGGAACACCATCGCAATCCCACGCTCCTTCGGCGCGAGATTGTTCACGATCTTATTGCCGATACGCACTTCGCCGCCGCTGATGGTTTCCAGCCCGGCCAGCATGCGCAGGGTAGTGGATTTGGCGCAGCCGGACGGCCCGACAATCACCATAAACTCCCCTTCGGAGATGGAAAGGTCGATAGCATGTACCGCTTTGAAGCCGTTGGAGTAGACCTTTTCCAGTTTGTTGAAGATTACTTCAGCCATGATATTTCCCTCTTAACCTTTAATTCCGCTGCTGGTGACGCCCTGTACGAAGTAGCGCTGTGCCAGGAAGAAGACGATGATGGATGGCAGAATGGAGATGCTCGCCATTGCCAGAATTTCGTTCCACGGCGCACCTTCGGTGACGTCGATGGACATTTTCAGCGCCAGTGCAATCGGGTATTTATCCACGCTGTAGACGTAAATCAGCGGCCCGATAAAGTCGTTCATCGACCACATGAACTGGAACAGGGCGACGGAGATAATGGCCGGTTTCAGGATCGGCACCACCACGTACCACAGCACCTGGAAGGAGTTACAGCCGTCAATTTGCGCCGCTTCCTCCATGTCACGCGGCACGCCGCGCAGGAACTGGATCAGCATAAAGACGAAGAACCCCTGCGTGGCGAAGGCCAGCGGCAGGTACAGCGGCATATAGCTGTTGAGCATGCCCATTTCACGGAACATCAGGTACTGCGGGATCAGCAGCACGGTGCTGGGCAGCAGCATGGTGGTGATGAGCGTGGCGAACCAGAATTTCTTCCACGGGATCTCGAAGCGGGCAAAGCCGTACGCCACGATGGTGGAGGAGATAATGGTCAGGATCACTTTCGGGATCACATACTTAAAGGTGTTCAGCATGTAATGGCCGAAGTTATATTCGGTCCCGGTTTTCCAGCCGTTCACGAAGCCGTCCCAGGTGGCGTGCGCTGGCCACAGGCTCAGGGTGGTGAAGATCTCGTGGTTCGGTTTGAACGAGGCCGAGAACATCCACACCAGCGGGTAGAGCATCAGCAGGCCGACAATCAGCAGGATCGTGTAGCGTATACCGGCGTTGATTTTCTCTCTGCGCAGCGTGCGGGCGACTTCGCGCTCTGCAACGCTTCTTGCCGTGGCGAGTTCCTGAATATCAGCCATTTTTGCCTCCTTTATCGGCGGAGTAGAACACCCAGTATTTCGACGACTTAAAGGCGATACCGGCAAAGACGGCCACCACCAGGAACAGGATCCACGCCAGCGCCGCGCCGTAGCCCATATCGAAGTATTTAAACGCGGTGTCGTAGATGTAGAGTGAGAACAGGTAGGTCGAATAGGTTGGCCCGCCGCCGGTAATCACGTACGGCCCGGTAAATTCCTGGAACGCCTGGGTGGTCTGCATGATGAAGTTGAAGAAGATCACCGGCGTAATCAGCGGCACGGTCACTTTCGTAAACATCTGCCATTTGGATGCGCCGTCGATCATCGCCGCTTCATACTGCGATTGCGGAACGTTTTGCAGCGCCGCCAGGAAGATGACCATCGCAGAGCCGAACTGCCAGACGCGCAGCAGGGTAACGGACATCAGCGCCAACGACGGCTCGCCGAGCCAGTTCACCGGGTCGAAACCAAACACGCCGATAAAGCTGTTCAGCAGGCCATCAATGGCAAACAGCGCGCGCCACAGAACGGCAATGGCGACGGAGCTGCCGAGGATGGACGGAATATAGTAGGCGGTACGGAAGAAGCCGATGCCGCGTAATTTGAAGTTAAGAACAAACGCAATCCCTAATGCGAACGCGAGCTTCAACGGGATGGTTAAAAATACGTAAGCAAAGGTCACGCCCATGGATGTCCAGAAGAGCGTGTCTTCGGTAAACATGTAGCGATAGTTCTCGATGCCGTTAAACACCGGCGGACTCATTAAATCGTAATCCGTAAAACTGAGGAAAAACGATGAAACAAAGGGGAAGGCGGTAAAGAGTATCAACCCGATGATGTAGGGAGATATCCACGCTAACCCCAGCAGCTTGTTTTCATTCATACATACCTACCTGGCGATCAATGGTTAAAACGGAATCTGGTTTGTTACAACTTTCTCGCGCTTGCCCTGCTCAGCATGAGAGGAAATATGTCAGGTGATGTGTTGGTATTTGCTTTTTACACTATGTTTTATAAGGATTTTATTGTCATTGCCCTAATGCATTATGGTCAGGTTTCAAAACTTACGAACCGGTGTTCTTGAATACTAAAACAACGTTTTATTTTATATTATTGCTATTTATTTCTGCGTCATTCGCTTAATGATGGAAATGTGATCGGTGTCGAAACGGTGTTTCAATAAGGTGATGAGGGTGGCATTTTTGCGCTATTTCACACAATCGCACCCGGCAGCAAGGAAAGGAGGGGGAAGAAACCGAATGATTAATAAGAACAATACCGCTTAGAAACTTCCTACTAAATCTGATAGTCGGTCTCCAGATAGATCAATCTGGCGTTCAGATTATTCTTACTTTCTTGTATCATCCGACCACTGCAACCAATCAGGCAGAATTTACTGCACTCCAAAAAGAAGAACGGTTATGTCAGCGATGGATTTCAAGAAAAACACGGACCTCGATTTTCCCCGTTATGCCACTCCGGCGGTAAGCACCAAAGAGATAGATCTCCTGGGATTGTTAGACGTACTTCTGGCGGCCAAAAAACGTATTGTGACGATCGTCCTGGCGTTCGCCGTGGTAGGGCTGGCGATTGCGTTTTTAATCCCGCAAAAATGGACCAGTAAAGCCGTGATCACACCGGCCGAGCAGACGCAGTGGAACACGCTGCGCCAGATGATGGTGACTTTGCAGGTGCTGGATGTCGACGCGAAGGTGAGCCATGGAGACGTGTTTAACCTGTTCATCAAAAAGTTTCAGTCGCAGTCGCTGCTCGAAGAGTACATGAAAACCTCCCCGTACGTGATGTCTCAGCTGGAAGGCACCGAGGTAGACCCGCTGGAGCTGCATCGCGCGGTGGTGAATATTGCTGAAAAAATGAAAGCGATAGATAACACGCAGGTTAAAGACGCAGACAAAGCGCCGTATACCTCATGGACGCTGAGCTTTACCGCCCCGACGGCGGGAGACGCGCAGACGGTTCTGGAAGGTTACATCAACTATATCTCCCGCATTGTTGAGCAGGAGACGATGGAAAATATCCGTAACCAGATCACGCTGAAAACGAAAGTCGTTCAGCAGCAGCTGGAGCTGGATCGCGTGCGTCTGACCAATATCCACAACACCAACTTGCAGCGCCTCAACTATTCGCTGGAAGTGGCGAACGCGGCAGGCATTAAGAAGCCGGTTTACAGTAACGGACAGGCGGTAAAAGACGATCCTGACTACTCCGTGGCGCTGGGTGCTGACGGTATTGCGCAAAAGCTGCAGATTGAAAAGAATCTGAAGGACGTTTCTGAGCTGAATGCGGATTTCCAGAACCGTGAATACTATCTGGCTCAGCTGCAAAAACTGTCTGTGGAAGACGTGAAGCTTGAACCCTTCAAGTATCAGCTTTCACCGTCGCTGCCGGTGAAAAAAGACGGTCCGGGTAAAGCGCTGATTGTGCTGCTGGCGGGGATTCTGGGCGGACTGTTTGCCTGCGGCAGCGTGCTGCTACGTGAGGCAATGCTCTCGCGCAATCCGCTGCCAGAGCCGATAACAGCCGTAACGCCAGCAACCGAATAAATACGATATTAAAAAAGGCGCTGATTCAGCGCCTTTTTTTACTTCAGGAAATCGTCTCGCACCGGCGTAAAGGTATCCAGCAAGGTGCCGGGCTTCAGGCAAACGCAGCCGTGCATCACGTGCGGCGCTTTATAGAGCGTATCGCCCGCCGTCACGATCTGCTTTTCTTCACCTATCGTAAATTCGAACTCCCCGGAGAGCACATAGGTAAGCTGTTCATGCGGGTGATTGTGCATCGGGCCAATCGCACCCTGCTCAAAATTGACCTCCACCGCCATCATCTTTCCATCGTGCGCCAGAATACGCCGCGTCACGCCATTGCCCAGATCCTCAAGCGTGGTCTCTTTGTGGAAAATAAACATCTCTCCGCTCCGCTATGTAATGAAACAATGTTTCATTTAACTTATCGCACCCTGCGATAAAAAGAAATGACGCGACAAAGAAGTGGAAACAGGATCACAAGTTTGCTTCACTGGCAGAAACACATAAGGAGAGATGCATGAAAACGATCGGCCTGTTGGGTGGGATGAGCTGGGAATCGACCATCCCCTATTACCGCCTGATAAATGAAGGGGTGAAACAGCGTCTGGGTGGCCTGCACTCTGCGAGCCTGCTGCTGCACAGCGTCGATTTCCATGAAATCGAAGCCTGCCAGTCGAGCGGCGAGTGGGATAAAGCCGGGGAGATCCTGGCGCAGGCGGCGCTGGGGCTGGAGCGTGCGGGGGCGGAAGGCATTTTGCTCTGTACCAACACCATGCATAAAGTGGCGTCCCATATCGAAAACCGCTGTTCGCTGCCGTTCCTGCATATCGCGGATGCGACCGGTCGCGCGATTCGCGCATCCGGGATGTCCCGCGTGGCGCTGCTGGGCACGCGCTATACGATGGAGCAGGATTTTTATCGCGGTCGTCTGAGCAGTGAATTCGGCATTGAAAGCCTGATCCCGGACGAGGCTGACCGGGCGCGCATCAATCAGATCATCTTCGACGAACTGTGTCTCGGCACCTTCAGCGAAACGTCCCGCGCGTACTACGCCAGCGTTATCGAAAAGCTCGCCCGGCAGGGCGCGGAAGGGGTAATCTTCGGCTGCACGGAGATCGGTTTGCTGGTGCCGGCCGAGCGAAGCGCCATTCCGGTGTTCGACACCGCGGCCATTCACGCCGCCGATGCCGTCGAGTTTATGCTGTCATAGGGCGTTTTGTAGGTCAGGCAAGCGAAGCGCCACCTGACGCGCGTGCTCGGTCAAATGCCCGGTGAACGCGTCCACCAGCGCCGAAGCCGGACGATGCAGGGGGCGAATCAGGCTCACGGTGAAGGGAACGGACACGCTAAACCTGCGGATGACGATCCCGCTTCCGGCATAGTCCAGCGCCGTGAGGGGATTGACGACCGCTACCCCCACGCCCGCGCGCACCATAGCGCATATTGACGCCGCGCTGTGCGTTTCCACTACCATCCGCCGTTTCACCTGATGTTCAGCAAACAGCGAATCCAGCAGCTGACGGTAGCTGTCGGTCTGGGACAGGCTGATGTAGTTTTCCCCGTGAAAATCTGCAGGCGTCAGCACGGCTTTAACGGCGAGCCGATGTCCGGCGGGCAAGACGCAAACTTCGTCTAAAGAGAGCAACTCCGTGCGCTCGGTACCTGCGGGTGTGGCGAGCGTCTCCGTCAGGCCCAGATCGTGGCGCTGGGCGGAAAGCCACTCTTCAAGCAGCGGTGACTCCTGCGGAACAATGGTGAGATTGACCTCAGGATAGCGGGCCAGAAACGGCTGCAGCAGCGTCGGCAGAAACGACTGGGAAAAGACGGGCAGGCAGACGATGGAAAGCTCGCCCTGACGAAACTCCCGCAAACTCTCCGCCGCGCTGACGATCCTGTCCAGCCCGTACCAGGAGCGCTGGACTTCTTCGAACAGACGTAATCCCTGCACCGTCGGGTGGAGCCTGCCGCGGGCGCGTTCAAACAGCTTCAGCCCCAGCACCTTTTCAAAGCGCGCCAGCTCGCGGCTGACCGTTGGCTGCGAGGTGTGCAGCATCTGTGCGGCTTCCGTGAGATTGCCGGCGGTCATCACGGCGTGAAAAATCTCGATGTGGCGTAGGTTAACGGCGGACATAGGGCACCTGAAAGCGGGTGAGGGTTCCATATCATTTTTGCATAGACTCTGGATAAAGCGATATTTTTTATTCCCTTCGTTTTGTGGCGTAATCATAAAAAAACCGATTCATGCCCCGGAGATAACCATGCCACGCCCGCTGAACCAGACTGATACTGATTTGAACGCCGATAACCTGCTGCGCCTGCCTGCCGAATTTGGCTGCCCGGTGTGGGTCTACGACGCGCAGATCGTTCGCGAGAAGATCGCCGCGCTGCATCAGTTCGACGTGGTGCGCTTTGCTCAAAAAGCCTGCTCGAATATTCATATTCTGCGCCTGATGCGCGAGCAGGGCGTGAAGGTCGACTCCGTTTCGCTGGGCGAAATCGAGCGCGCGCTGGCGGCCGGGTTTGATCCGAAAGCCGACGGTGACGCAATCGTCTTTACCGCCGACGTGATCGACGAGGCGACGCTGGCCCGCGTGCATGAGCTGCAGATCCCGGTCAACGCCGGCTCTGTGGATATGCTGGAACAGCTGGGTCAGGTATCTCCCGGCCACCGCGTCTGGCTGCGCGTGAATCCGGGCTTTGGCCATGGCCATAGCCAAAAAACCAATACCGGCGGCGAAAACAGCAAGCACGGCATCTGGTATGCCGATATGCCCGCCGCGCTGGAGGTATTGCAGCGTTATAACCTGAAGCTGGTGGGCATTCATATGCACATTGGGTCAGGTGTGGATTATGGTCACCTTGAGCAGGTGTGCGGTGCGATGGTGCGCCAGGTTATCGACTTCGGACAGGATCTGGAGGCGATCTCCGCAGGCGGCGGTCTCTCCATTCCTTATCGCGAAGGGGAAGAGGCGATCGATACCGATCACTATTACGGTCTGTGGAGCGCAGCGCGTGATCAAATTGCCGCGCATCTTGGTCACGCGGTGAAGCTGGAAATTGAGCCGGGTCGTTTCCTGGTGGCGGAAGCCGGTGTGCTGGTTTCGCAGGTACGTAGCGTGAAAGAGATGGGAAGCCGTCACTTTGTGCTGATTGACGCAGGCTTTAACGATCTGATGCGTCCGTCTATGTACGGCAGCTACCACCACATCACGGCGCTCGCTGCGGACGGTCGCGATCTGATTAACGCGCCGCGCGTAGAAACCGTCGTGGCGGGACCGCTGTGCGAATCCGGCGACGTGTTTACCCAGCAGGAGGGCGGCAAAGTGGAAACGCGCGCGCTGCCTGAAGTGAAGCCGGGCGATTATCTGGTGCTGCACGACACCGGGGCGTACGGCGCGTCGATGTCCTCAAACTACAACAGCCGCCCGCTGCTGCCGGAAGTGCTGTTTGATAACGGCGTCGCGCGACTGATTCGCCGCCGCCAGACCATTCAGGAACTGCTGGCGCTAGAACTTATCTGAGTAAAATACGGCCCCGTTGTCACCGAGTCGCGCAACACCAGCGTGCCGGTAAACGGCGGGATCGCTTCGACCGGCTGGTTTTTTGCCAGCCGGATCGCCTGATCGATCGCCGTGACGATCATGCTGTCAATCGGCAGATACACCGATGAGAGCGCAGGCTCCAGCCATTTTGCGCTCGGCGCATCGTCAAACCCAAACAGCGAAATATCCTGCGGGATCTTCAGCCCGGCCTGGTGTAATGCTTTGGACGCGCCCAGCGCCATATCATCGTTACAGGCAAACAGCGCGCTGAACGGGACCTTTTCCCCAATCAACTCTTTGCACAACTCATAGCCGCGCGTCATTCCCGCGTCGCCGTACTTAATCCGCCGTTCGTCCAGCCGAATGCCGTGCTTTTCCAGCGCCTTGCGGTAGCCCATCAGACGCGCTTTTCCGGTTGGGGTATGGATCGGGACGGTGATGCAGGCGATCTCCCGGTGGCCCTGGCTTATCAGGTAATCCACCGCCTTGAAGGCCGCATCCTGCTGTTCGAAGAAGACGCAGCGATCCGCCGCCTGGCTGACCTCGCGGTTGATCACCACCAGCGGGGTCTGCACCCTGTTCATCAGCTTGATGATCGCCTTTTCGCTCATGTAGCGGGTGTACAGCACGATGGCATCGCACTGGCGATCCGCCAGCATCTGTACCGCCTGCTCTTCCTGCTCCGGCGCGTCGTGACCGTCGGTCACGATCAGCTGTTTACCGTGCGTTTCGGTCTGTCGGGAGGCCTGCTGCAGCAGGCGGCCGAAGTAAAATCCGTCGAAGGTGGAGACCACCAGACCAATGCTGTTGCTGGTCTGGTTGGCGAGCGAGCGCGCGAGAAAGTTTGGGCGGTAGCCCAGCTCTTCCATCGCCGCGAACACCTGCTGACGCGTACTCTCTTTAACCTGACCCGTGCCGTTCAGCACGCGCGAGACGGTGGCCTTAGACACGCCCGCACGCAGTGAGACATCCAGCATTGTTGCCATTCGAAATTCCTGCTTCCACGTAATGGCATGCAGTTTAACACAGACCATCCGGCGCATAAGCGACGCGGGAAGGGCAAAACGCCCACCAGGATCACGCTTTTCGGTAACGATCCATCGGGTCAGGACAAATGCCTGTAAGTGGTATGCCAAATCAGTCATAAATCATAATCTGGAATACCGGACGTCGCGTTGAGAGCTTAATCACAGAACAAATCGGGGCGTGAAGCTATTTTTGGTATGCCAATAGTATCCGGCTGTACACCTTATTCAATAAAAGCCCTTTTACTGAGGTATTACCCTATGGCATTACAGGAAAAACTGATCGACGCTCTGGGCAGTTTTGCCACCAAATTCAACAGCTATCGCTACATCATGGCGATCAAGTCTGCCTTTATTACCTTAATGCCGGTCATCATCGTTGGGGCATTTTCGGTGCTTATTTCCAACATGGTGCTGGATCCAAAAAATGGCCTGGCGAGCTTTGAGTCTTTGTCATTTCTCGCTGCGCTAAAACCGATTACCAGCGCGCTTAATTACGCCACGCTGAACTTCCTCAATATCGGCGCGGTGTTCCTGATTGGGATTGAACTGGGGCGTATTAACGGCATTAAATCGCTGTTCCCCGGCCTGCTGGCGGTGATTTGCTTTATCTGCGTCACGCCGACCACCGTAGAGATGCTGGTGGACGGCGAAATGCACGTGGTGAAAGACGTGCTGCTGCGCCAGTTCTCCGATACCCGCAGCCTGTTCCTCGGCATGTTTATCGCCATTCTGTCGGTTGAGATTTACTGCTGGCTGGAGAACCGCAAGGGGCTGAAAATCAGAATGCCGGACACCGTGCCGCCTAACGTGGCGGCGTCGTTCTCCGCGCTGATCCCGGCCATTATTACCACCACCGCCATTGCCACCTTTGGCTTCGTGTTCCACCAGCTTACCGGCATGTATCTCTACGACGCGGTTTATCAGGTGGTGCAGCAGCCGCTGGAGCGCGTGGTGCAAAGCCTGCCGGGCATTCTGCTGCTGATGTTTGTCGCCCAGCTGTTCTGGGTGATCGGCATCCACGGCAACCAGATGATCAAGCCGATCCGCGAGCCGCTGCTGCTGGGGGCGATCACCGTCAACATGAGCGCGTTCGAGCAGGGCAAAGAGGTGCCAAACATTATCACCATGCCGTTCTGGGATGTGTACATGAGCATTGGCGGCTCAGGGCTGACTATCGGCCTGCTGATCGCGGTGATGATTGCCACCAAACGCAAAGAGATGAAGGAGATCGCCAAGCTCTCCATTGGTCCTGGCCTGTTTAACATCAACGAGCCGGTGATTTTCGGTATGCCAATCATGCTCAACCCGATCCTGGCCATTCCGTTCATTATTACGCCGCTGGTGACGGGCTCCATCGGTTACTTTGCGACGGTAACCGGTTTTGCCGGCAAAGCCGTGGTGATGGTGCCGTGGACCACGCCGCCGCTGATTAACGCCTGGCTCTCTACCGCAGGCTCGATGGGGGCGGTGATCACCCAGCTTATCTGCATTGTGACGGCGGTGATTATCTATCTGCCGTTTGTGAAAATTGCCTCACGCCGTGCGGAGCAGGCCGCGTTGAAGCAAGCCACCGATAACGTATGAGGACGTGATGAGCACAAAACAGATTACGATACCGCAGGATTTCATTCTGGGCGCGGCGGCATCGGCCTGGCAAACCGAGGGCTGGAGCGGTAAAAAACCGGGTCAGGATTCGTGGATCGATCTCTGGTACAAGAACGATCGTCACGTCTGGCATAACGGCTACGGCCCGGCGGTGGCGACCGATTTTATCAACCGCTTTCGCGAGGACGTGGCCCTGATGAAGCAGGCGGGGCTGACGCACTACCGCACCTCCATCAACTGGTCGCGTTTTTTGACCGACTATGAAAACGCGACGGTGGATGAAGAGTACGCCGCGTACTACGACGCGCTGTTCGATGAGATGCATCGTCAGGGCATCGAACCGATGATCTGCCTGGAGCATTACGAGCTTCCTGGCGTGCTGCTTGAAACCTACGGCGGCTGGGCGTCGAAGCATGTGGTTGAGCTGTTTGTCCGCTACGCGGAAAAGGTGTTTGACCGCTACCACGGCAAAGTTACCCGCTGGTTTAGCTTCAACGAGCCTGTCGTGGTGCAGACCCGCGTTTACCTGGACGCGCTGCGCTGGCCGTATGAGCAAAACACCGGTACGTGGATGCAGTGGAATCACCACAAGGTGCTGGCGACGGCGAAGGTCGTGAAGCTATTCCGGGAAAAGGGGTATGACGGCTCCGTTGGCTGTATTCTCAACCCGGAAGTGACCTACCCGCGTTCCCGCGCGACGCACGACGTGCGGGCGGCGGAGATGTACGATCTGTTTTATAACCGCGTGTTCCTCGACCCGCTGGTGCACGGCTGCTATCCGCAGGAACTCTTCACCCTTCTTGAGCGGCATCGGGTTGAATGGGACTACACGGCGGAAGAGCTGGCGCTGATTGCCGATAACACCGTCGACGAGTTGGGCATCAACCTCTATTACCCGCACCGGGTGAAAGCGCCTTCCCGCGCCTGGCACCCGGAGACGCCGTTCCACCCGGCGTACTACTACGAGCCGTTCGAGCTGCCGGGGCGGCGGATGAACAGATCCCGCGGCTGGGAGATTTATCCGCGCATTATCTACGACATGGCGATGCGGATTAAAAAGGAGTACCGCAATATCGACTGGTTCGTGGCGGAGAGCGGTATGGGGGTTGAAAACGAAGCGCAGTTCCGCAACCGTGACGGCACGATTGATGACGCCTATCGCATCGACTTTATCAGTGAACACCTTTACTACGCGCTGCGGGCGCGCGAGGAGGGGGCGAACTGCTGCGGCTATATGCTCTGGGCCTTTACCGACAACGTCTCGCCGATGAACGCCTTCAAAAACCGCTATGGGTTAATTGAAATCGACCTCGAAAACAACCGCGCCCGCCGCGCGAAAAAATCGGCTACCTGGTTCCGTCAGCTGCGCGATGAGCGCGTGCTGACGCTCAGCGTTGACGATGAATGGAAGTAGGCATTCTGATAAAATAGCGCACAAACTGGTCGGGAGGACGCCCGGCCTGCGCTTAACTGAACAACACAGGTGAAAACGTGGATAAGGCTGTCATCCTGCCGGAAAAAAAACAGTACCAGGAGATTGGCGAGGATTTACGGGCGCAAATTATCCAGGGGCATTATCCCGTTGGGTCGCGCCTGCCGCCGGAGCGCAACATTGCCGAGACCTACGGCGTAAGCCGCACTATCGTGCGCGAGGCGCTGCTGATGCTGGAGCTACAGGGCACGGTGGATATTCGCCAGGGGTCCGGCGTCTACGTGATGCGTATTCCTGAAGAACATGAAAACGAGGAAGAACGCTTCCTCAATAGCGACGTGGGCCCGTTTGAGATCTTGCAGGCGCGCCAGCTTCTCGAAAGCAACATTGCCGCCTTTGCCGCCAAAATGGCGACGCGCGCCGATATCGATAACCTGCGCCGCATCATCGAGCAGGAGCAGCGTGCCATTGCCGCGGACGATCGCAGCCAGGACAACAACAAGATGTTCCACCTGGTACTGGCGGGGGCGACGCAAAACCAGATGCTTCTGGCGACCGTCGAGAGCATCTGGCACCACATGGACAGCAGCCCGCTGTGGCAGCAGTTTAACGTCCATATCGCCAGCCGCGCGTATCGCCTGAAATGGCTGGGCGACCGGCAGACTATCCTTGCGGCCCTGCGCCGTCGCGACGTTATGGGCGCATGGCAGGCCATGTTCCAGCATCTGGAAAACGTGAAAAAGAGTTTGCTTGAGCTGTCGGATGAAGATGCGCCGGATTTCGACGGCTATCTGTTTGAATCTGTGCCCCTGTTCCAGGGGAAACTGGTATGACGATCCTGCCGCTGTACGCCGCGCCGCAGTATGCGGACCAGGTGATAGACTGGATTTGGCGGGCCTTCGGTGACGGCCTGCCGCGTGAATTTTTCCAGAGCGTTATCGATCACAGCCAGACGCCCGGCGCGCTGCCGATGACGTTTATTGCCGTTGAGGATGATCGGCTTCTGGGCACCGTCGGATTATGGCGCTGCGATCTCATCACGCGTCAGGATCTGTATCCCTGGCTGGCGGCGCTGTACGTGGATGAGGCGGCGCGAGGAAAGGGACTTGCGGGGAAGCTTCAGGAGCATGTTATTGCGTATGCCGCGCAGGCCGGGTACACCGAGCTACATCTGTGGTCTGCCTGCCGCGACTTCTACGAACGCTACGGCTGGCAGTACATTGGCGATGGGCTGGAATACCCGAATACGCAGGTTCACCTCTACCGTTATTCGCTCTGTGCTTCTGCAAGAGACGCAACGGAATGACGGCGCACCAGCGTCGGGCTGAACAAATGCGTAATATCCGGCGGCTGGCGCTGTTCAGCCAGCGCTAACGCCAGCTCGGCGGCCTGCGTCGCCATGGTGATAATGGGGTAACGCACTGTCGTCAGACGCGGGCGCACGTAGCGCGACACCAGCACGTCATCGAAGCCAATCAGCGAAATTTCTGCCGGAACCTCAATGCCGTTGTCATTTAACACGCCCATTGCCCCTGCGGCCATCGAGTCGTTGTAGCTGGCCACCGCCGTGAAATTCCGTCCGCGGCCTAACAGTTCCGTCATGGCCTGCTCACCACCGCTTTCATCGGGTTCACCATACGCCACCAGCCGGTCGTTACACGGCAAACCGTTTTCACGCAGCGCGTCGTAATACCCCTGCAAACGATCTTCCGCGTCGGAAATTGGGTGGTTTGAGCACAGGTAGCCAATTCGGGTATGACCTTGCTGAATCAGGTGTCGCGTGGCAAGCCAGGCGCCGTAGCGGTCATCCAGCGCCACGCAGCGCTTTTCGAAGCCGGGAATAATGCGGTTGATGATCACCATGCCGGGCATCTGCTTCATCAGATGAATAAGTTCGGCATCGGGGATCATTTTGGCGTGCACCACCAGGGCTGCGCAGCGGTGACGAATTAGCTGTTCGATGGCCTGGCGCTCTTTGAGTTCATTATGATAGCCGTTGCCGATCAGCAGAAAATTACCCGTCTGGTAAGAAACCTGCTCAACTGCTTTTACCATCGCCCCGAAAAACGGATCGGACACATCGCCCACGACCAGCCCGATGGTTTCGGTAGATTGCTGCGCAAGGGCGCGCGCATTGGCGTTGGGGTGATAATTCAGGTTTTCCATGGCGTCCTGCACGGCCTGGCGTGATGCGTCACTGGCTTTAGGAGAGTTATTGATCACGCGGGAGACGGTCGCGACGGAAACACCAGCCAGACGAGCCACATCCTTAATTGTCGCCATTTATTACCTTCTTATTAGGGGTAAGCGTTTACACACTAACTAGTGTTACGGAAAAGCGGCACGCATTCAAGGGGAGCGGGGCAGCACCCTCGCCAAACGTGACGCAGAACACCACTGGTAGTGTAATCGTTACACGGGCAGACATGTCAAAATAATGTCAATCCGAACCTTTAGTTACACTTTGCCTCAGGCTGTTGCGATTGTCCGGTGGCGAGCACAATGTCGCGGTTGATAGAGTCGAGATCCCAGAGGTATTGATAGGTGAAATCAACTCCGGTTGATTAACACGATTTACACCAACCTGCGTTTATACGCAGGTTTTTTTTTGCCTGTAAGTTCAACCTGTAACAGCAACAGATAATTTACACACCTGGTTGCACTTAGGCTCATTCCCTTGCGTTTTCTCACTGGCGAAGCGCCGGGCGAACAGCCACAATCAAGATCCCAGAGGTATTGATTGGTGAGAATTCTTAGTACGGTTTCGTACTCATCTCTTGCACCAACCTGCGCGGATGCGCAGGTTTTTTTTCGCCTCCGTTTTTGCTGTCGCTCCCTCCCCACTTCTCGTGTAATCTGCCACCATTTACTATTACCCCTTCATACTGGCTGGCAAAGGGAGTTGAAATGCTTTTTGGGTTCTTCCGCACACTGTTCCGTATTCTCTTCCGTCTCCGCGTCACGGGCGATGCTCAGGCACTTAATGGCGAACGTGTTCTTATCACGCCGAATCACGTCTCTTTTCTTGATGGCATATTGCTGGCGCTGTTTTTGCCCGTGCGGCCCGTCTTCGCGGTCTACAGCTCCATCAGCCAAAAATGGTACATGCGCTGGCTGGCGCCGCTGATAGATTTTGTCCCGCTCGACCCAACAAAACCGATGATGATCAAACATCTGGTGCGTCTGGTTGAGCAGGGACGTCCGGTGGTCATTTTCCCGGAAGGACGAATTTCCGTGACCGGCTCGCTGATGAAAATTTATGACGGGGCCGGTTTTGTCGCGGCGAAGTCACAGGCCACCGTGGTGCCGCTGCGCATTGATGGCGCAGAACTGACCCATTTCAGCCGCCTGAAGGGGCTTGTGAAACAGCGCCTGTTCCCCAAAATTACCCTGCATATTCTGCCGCCCACAACGCTCCCTATGCCGGACGCGCCGCGCGCGCGCGATCGTCGAAAAATCGCGGGTGAAATGCTCCATCAGATAATGATGGAGGCGCGCATGGCCGTCCGTCCGCGCGAGACGTTGTACGAATCTCTGCTGTCGGCGCAGTACCGCTACGGCGCGAAGAAAAACTGCATTGAAGATATCAACTTTACCCCGGACACTTATCGCAAGCTGCTGACCAAAACATTGTTCGTGGGCCGTATTCTTGAGAAGTACAGCAAGCGGGGCGAAAAAATTGGCCTGATGCTGCCTAACGCCGGGATCAGCGCGGCGGTGATCTTTGGTGCCGTTTCTCGCGGACGTATTCCGGCGATGATGAACTACACGGCGGGTGTGAAAGGGCTTACCAGCGCTATCACTGCCGCCCAGATTAATACCGTCTTTACTTCCCGTCAGTTCCTGGACAAGGGCAAGCTCTGGCACCTTCCCGAGCAGCTTACCCAGGTGCGCTGGGTCTTCCTGGAAGATCTGAAAGCGGACGTCACGACGCTCGACAAGCTGTGGATTTTTGCTCACCTGCTCGCGCCGCGCCTGGCGCAGGTCAAACAGCAGCCGGAAGATGATGCGATTATCCTTTTCACCTCCGGCTCTGAGGGCAATCCGAAAGGCGTAGTTCACAGTCACAAAAGCATTCTGGCGAACGTTGAGCAGATCAAAACGATTGCCGACTTTACCGCCAACGATCGCTTTATGTCCGCGCTGCCGCTGTTCCACTCTTTCGGCCTGACCGTTGGTCTCTTTACGCCGCTGCTGACCGGTGCCGAAGTGTTCCTCTACCCAAGCCCGCTGCACTACCGCATTGTGCCGGAGCTGGTTTATGACCGTAACTGTACCGTACTGTTCGGCACGTCAACGTTCCTTGGTAACTACGCGCGCTTCGCCAATCCGTATGATTTCTTCCGCGTGCGCTATGTGGTTGCCGGTGCGGAAAAACTGCAGGACAGCACGCGGCAGATTTGGCAGGACAAGTTTGGCCTGCGCATTCTGGAAGGCTACGGCGTCACGGAGTGCGCGCCGGTGGTCTCTATCAACGTGCCGATGGCGGCGAAACCGGGAACGGTCGGCCGCATTCTGCCGGGCATGGATGCGCGCCTGCTGGCGGTACCGGGGATTGAAGAGGGGGGGCGCCTGCAGTTGAAAGGACCTAACGTGATGAACGGCTATCTTCGCGTAGAAAACCCTGGCGTGCTGGAAGCGCCAACGGCGGAAAACGTCAACGGGGACGTTGAGACCGGCTGGTATGACACGGGGGATATTGTTCGCTTCGACGAGCAGGGCTTTGTGCAGATCCAGGGGCGTGCAAAACGCTTCGCTAAAATTGCGGGCGAAATGGTCTCCCTTGAAATGGTAGAGATGCTGGCAACAGCGGTCTCCGCTGACAAGCTGCACGCCACGGTCGTGAAGAGCGATGCGAGTAAAGGTGAGGCGCTGGTGCTCTTCACCACGGACAGTGAGCTTAAGCGCGACGCGTTGCTTAAGCATGCCCGCGAGCATGGTATCCCTGAACTGGCCGTGCCGCGTGATATTCGCTACCTCAAACAGCTTCCGGTGCTGGGTAGCGGTAAGCCCGATTTCGTGACCCTCAAGGGCATGGTGGAAGAGGCGGAACAGCAAAATGCATGAGTCAGCACACACTAACAACTCACTCCGGTCGAAGGGCATGATGGCGGTTATCGCCGCGCAGTTTCTCTCTGCATTCGGCGATAACGCGCTGCTGTTTGCCACACTGGCGTTGCTCAAGGCCGAGTTTTACCCCGACTGGAGCCAGCCGATCCTCCAGATGGTGTTTGTGGGTGCTTATATTATTTTCGCGCCGTTTGTGGGGCAGGTGGCGGACAGCTTCCCTAAAGGTCGGGTGATGATGTTCGCCAACGGCCTGAAGCTGTTGGGCGCGGCAAGTATCTGCTTTGGTATTAACCCGTTTATCGGCTATACGCTGGTAGGCATTGGCGCGGCATCTTACTCTCCGGCGAAGTATGGCATCCTGGGCGAGCTGACGACGGGCGATAAGCTGGTGAAAGCCAACGGTCTGATGGAGTCCTCAACCATCGCGGCGATTTTGCTCGGGTCCGTCGCGGGCGGCGTGCTGGCGGACTGGCATGTGCTGGCAGCTCTGGGCGTTTGTGCGGTGGTGTACGGCGGGGCGGTTGTCGCGAACCTGTTT
This sequence comes from Enterobacter sp. RIT637, assembly GCF_019718755.1. Taxonomy (NCBI): domain Bacteria; kingdom Pseudomonadati; phylum Pseudomonadota; class Gammaproteobacteria; order Enterobacterales; family Enterobacteriaceae; genus Enterobacter; species Enterobacter sp. RIT637. Next base: position 225,457 of record NZ_JAIHAZ010000006.1, on the reverse strand, counting down.
ATTCCCAGACTGCCGGTGGCGCGTCCGGGCCAGTCCTGGCGTTTTGGGCCGATGACCGGCAGCTTCTTTAACGCCTGCCGCGTACTGTGGCGCAACGGTGAAACGCGTTTCTCATTGATGGGAACCAGCATGTTCTGGGGGGCGGGCGTCACGCTACGTTTCCTGCTGGTGCTGTGGGTACCGATGGCGCTGGGGATCACCGACAACGCAACGCCAACCTACCTGAATGCAATGGTCGCCGTGGGGATTGTCGTCGGGGCAGGGGCTGCGGCGAAACTGGTCACGCTTGAGACCGTTGCGCGCTGTATGCCAGCAGGGATTTTAATCGGTGTCGGCGTGCTGTTCTTCTCGCTGCAGCATGCGCTGTTGCCAGCCTACGTGCTGCTTATCCTGATTGGTATTCTGGGCGGTTTCTTTGTGGTGCCGCTGAATGCGCTTTTACAGGAGCGCGGAAAACAGACCGTGGGGGCCGGAAATGCCATTGCCGTGCAAAACCTTGGTGAAAACGTAGCGATGCTGCTGATGCTGGGGCTTTATTCGCTGGCGGTTAAAGTGGGCGTGCCGGTGGTGGCCATTGGCGTTGGATTTGGCGCGCTGTTTGCGCTGGCGATTGCAGGATTATGGATCTGGCAGCGTCGGCGTTGATCTCTTTGCCCGGTGGCGGCTTCGCCTTACCGGGCCTACAAAATCAGCAAACATCACGAAACGTAGGCCGGGTCAGGCGAAGCCGCCACCCGGCAAAAGCGTCCAGCTATGGTGCCGGGTATGTGTATACCTGATGCACCGCTTCAATCTCCGCTAACACCGCTTCACTCAGGTTCAGATTGAAACTCTCAATATTGGTTTTCAACTGTTCCATAGTGGTCGCGCCCAGCAGGGTGCTGGCAACAAACGGCTGACGGCGCACGAAGGCCAGCGCCATTTGGGCGGGGTCAAGACCGTGACGTTTGGCGATATCCACATAGGCCGCAACGGCTTTCTGCGTTTGCTCACCGCTGTAGCGGGTAAAGCGGCTGAAGAGCGTGTTACGCGCCCCGGCAGGCTTCGCGCCGTTCAGGTATTTGCCCGTCAGCGTGCCGAAGCCGAGACAGGAATAGGCCAGCAGCTCCACCTCTTCATATTGCGTCACCTCCGCCAGACCGACCTCATAACTGCGGTTAAGCAGACTGTACGGGTTCTGGATGGTGACGATGCGCGGGAGATCGTGTTTATCGGCAAGGTGCAGATAACGCATCACGCCAAATGCGGTTTCGTTAGACACGCCGATGTAGCGGATTTTCCCCGCGCGCTGGCACTCTGTCAGCGCTTCCAGCGTTTCCAGCAGCGTAACGGCGGGCGCGCTCTCGTTCCAGCTGTAGCCAAGCTTGCCAAAGCAGTTGGTCGGACGCTGCGGCCAGTGTACCTGGTACAGGTCGAGATAGTCGGTTTGCAGACGCTTCAGGCTGGCATCCAGCGCGGCGCGAATATTCTTACGATCGAGGATCTGGTTTGGGCGGATCCCGGCATCGTTATTACGTGAGGGGCCGCTGACTTTAGAGGCGATAACGAGCTTTTCGCGATTGCCGCGTTTTGCCAGCCAGTTTCCCACATAAGTTTCAGTGAGCCCCTGCGTTTCCGGACGGGGAGGGACAGGGTACATCTCTGCGACATCAATCAGGTTAATGCCCTGGCTGACGGCATAATCGAGTTGTGCATGGGCATCGGCTTCGCTGTTTTGTTCACCAAATGTCATCGTGCCCAACCCCAGTTGGCTTATCTCCAGAGCGCTATGGGGGATACGGTGATAATGCATAGCCGGCTTCCTTCATTAAACATACAGACGCGTCAGGTACTTCCCGACAAAGGAATATAAACATGGCAGAGGGGAAGCAAAAGGGGAAGGAAAAAATAAAAAAGGCCAGCAAGCGACTGACCTTTAACGGGTTTATCGCTCGATAATTTGCGAGACTTCGTCGCGGTTAATCTGCATTTTATTCCCTGCCGGGTCGCGGTAACTCACCAGCCCGGTATCGTCGTCGACTTCGGGTTTACCATCGGTCAGGATCATCCGACCATCTTTTGTAGACATAACATAATCACTGCTACAGCCCGATACCGCAAACGCCAACCCGACTGCAGAAATTAACACTGCCCATTTTTTCATCGTTATCGTCCTCACCTGGCTTGTATTAAATCATAGTGTAGTAATAACCTGATATGACGAAAGCAGGAAGCGGTAAAATCTTAAAAACCCGGTGATTATGTTTGATAGCTCGCAAAATTCGTTAAAAACCTACGTATTTAGTAAGAAATGGCGTGCGAGCAGCGTGCTGGTGAAATTCTTTTTGAGATAAAAGCCTCGCGGCAACGTCAGGATTGGCTCGCCGTGAGCGCCGATCGCTTCGGTAAGGGCCTTGCTGTTGGCCGCCTTCGGACGCAGCTGCAACACCTCACCGTGACGAGCGGTGATGCGCTCAACCTGCCCAAGGACGATCATGTCCATTAACTCTTCCCAGTCCAGACGCAACTGCTGCTCTTCGTCTTCGTCAGGGCTCCAGAGCAGCGGCGCGCCCACCCGCCGTTCGGCTAGCGGGATCTGACGTTCACCTTCCACCGGAACCCACAGTACGCGTTTCAGTTTATGGCGTACGTGACTGGTTTCCCAGGTAACGCCGGTATTGCCGGTCAATGGCGCCACGCAGACAAACGTGGTTTCCAGCGGTCTTCCCTGCCGGTCAATGGGGATCGTTTTTAACTCCACGCCCAGCGCGGCGAAATCTTGTTCTGGCTTACTGCCCGCGCTGGCACCTAACCACAGTTCCAGCAGCATGCCGATCCAGCCCTTGTCTCTTTTCAGATCGTCAGGGATCGGTAAACCCGCCAGTGCCGCCAGGTCACCAAGCGAATAGCCTGCCAGACGCTGCGCCTGGGTCAGTAACTCGGTTTCGCTGGAGGGAGGAGTAAGCAAGGGAGCAAGCGGAAGCATGGTGGTAACCTTATGATTAAAAAATGAACTAAGAAATTATCCCTTGTGGATAGAGTCTACCGTTTTCTGTACGAATAATCCATGTGTATGATTTATAGGTTTTTTTATTGCTGCAAAATTATTATGCCCGCGTCTAAAAACAGGTTGTTCAAATCTGGTCACTGACAATAAACAGGATCTTACACCCACTTATCCACAGAAAAGTGGGATAACTGGGAATAACCCACACTACTGTTTCGATTTACAGCCTTGACGTGCGACGAAAATCGAATTTTCAGACAAATTGTGCCTAACTTATTGGCACAATCTGTGGATAAAACCGACGCTGTTCGATCTTTCATCAGTACAACGATCGCTGATGTGATGATCGTCACGTTATCTGTTCTGGTATCAACAATTATGCCTTTAACTCTATGAAAAATAGTGTTTTTAATAATGAGTGGTATAAACGGCTATAAACGACGATTCAGGTTGTTCATCGGTAATTCCATACTTCTTCACAACTATATCCACAGAAAAGGTGAATAAAATTGCCCTTACGGTCCCTTATCTGTTTATAACTCCACGCAAATTTGTGAGTTATTCAAATGTTATTAGGTTGCAAGCCTGTAAGAGAGTGGTTTACCGCCTCCCTGTAGTGTGAAACAATCATTTATATATAAGGTTTAGTTTGGGGTAGTCCGGTGATTGATGACGATGGCTACCGCCCGAACGTAGGAATAGTAATTTGTAATCGTCAGGGTCAGGTTATGTGGGCCCGTCGATATGGTCAGCACTCCTGGCAATTCCCGCAAGGCGGGATCAATCCAGGAGAGTCCCCAGAACAAGCGATGTACCGGGAGCTGTTTGAAGAGGTCGGTTTAAGCCGAAAAGATGTTCGCATCCTGGCTTCGACCCGCAACTGGTTGCGTTACAAGTTACCGAAACGTTTGGTGCGTTGGGACACAAAGCCGGTTTGTATCGGCCAGAAACAGAAGTGGTTTCTTCTGCAGTTGGTGGGCAACGATTCAGATATCAATATGCAAACCAGCAGTACGCCGGAGTTTGATGGCTGGCGTTGGGTGAGCTATTGGTATCCTGTTCGTCAGGTCGTGTCATTTAAGCGCGATGTTTACCGTAGGGTGATGAAAGAGTTCGCAAGTGTTGTTATGCAGCTTCAGGAGATCCCGCCTAAGCCGCAGAGCGCACCTGCCTGGCGACGTAAAAGAGGTTAAGCTACGCAAATCATGCTCACCCGCTTGCGCGAAATAGTCGAGAAGGTCGCCAGTGCGCCTCGCCTGAACGAGGCGCTGAATATTCTGGTGACTGATATCTGTCTGGCGATGGAAACCGAAGTCTGTTCGGTGTATCTGGCCGACCATGACCGGCGTTGCTATTACCTGATGGCGACTCGTGGTTTGAAAAAACCACGAGGCCGCACCGTTACGCTCGCTTTTGATGAAGGTATCGTTGGGCTGGTTGGTCGTCTGGCCGAACCCATTAACCTTGCTGATGCGCAAAAACACCCTAGCTTCAAATATATTCCTTCCGTAAAAGAAGAACGCTTCCGCGCCTTCCTGGGCGTGCCGATTATCCAGCGTCGTCAGCTGCTCGGCGTTCTCGTTGTTCAGCAGCGGGAGCTGCGCCAGTACGATGAAAGCGAAGAGTCATTCCTTGTGACGCTCGCCACGCAGATGGCCGCCATCCTCTCTCAGTCTCAGCTCGCTGCCCTGTTTGGACAGTATCGTCACACGCGCATTCGTGCGCTCCCGGCGTCACCGGGTGTGGCAATCGCCGAAGGCTGGATGGACGCCACGTTGCCGCTGATGGAGCAGGTTTACGAGGCCTCGACGCTTGATGAAGCGCTCGAACGCGAGCGTCTTACCGCTGCACTGGAAGAGGCTTCCAACGAATTTCGCCGCTACAGCAAACGCTTTGCTGCGGGTGCGCAAAAAGAGACTGCGGCGATCTTTGACCTCTATTCGCACCTGCTTTCCGATGCGCGTCTGCGCCGTGAGCTTTTTGCGGAAGTGGATAAAGGTTCGGTGGCCGAATGGGCCGTTAAAAAAGTCATCGAAAAATTTGCCGAGCAGTTTGCGGCACTGACCGATGGTTATTTGAAGGAGCGTGCCGGGGATTTACGCGCGCTGGGGCAGCGTTTGCTGTTCCATCTTGATGACACCATTCAGGGCGCGAATGCCTGGCCAAAACGGTTTGTGCTGGTGGCGGATGAACTCTCAGCGACGACGCTGGCAGAGCTACCGCAGGACAGGCTCGCCGGGGTGGTGGTGCGCGATGGTGCCGCCAACTCCCATGCTGCCATCATGGTGCGTGCGCTCGGTATTCCAACCGTCATGGGGGCCGATATCCAGCCCTCAGTGCTCCACCGCCGCACGCTGGTGGTGGACGGCTATCGCGGTGAGCTGCTGGTCGATCCTGAGCCGGTTCTGCTGCAGGAATACCAGCGGCTTATCAGTGAAGAGAATGAATTAAGCAAGCTGGCGGAAGATGACGTTAACCTGCCCGCACAGCTTAAGAGCGGTGAGCGGATCAAAGTCATGCTCAACGCCGGGTTAAGTCCCGAGCACGAAGAGAAGCTCGGCAGCCGGATCGACGGTATTGGCTTATACCGCACTGAGATCCCGTTCATGCTGCAAAGCGGCTTCCCGTCAGAAGAGGAGCAGGTGGCGCAGTATCAGGGGATGCTGCAGATGTTTAACGACAAGCCGGTCACGCTGCGCACGCTGGACGTCGGGGCGGATAAACAACTGCCGTACATGCCTATCAGTGAAGAAAACCCGTGTCTGGGCTGGCGCGGGATCCGCATCACGCTCGACCAGCCGGAGATCTTCCTGATCCAGGTTCGTGCCATGCTGCGTGCAAATGCGGCAACGGGCAACCTCAGCATTTTATTGCCGATGGTCACCAGCATTGACGAAATCGACGAAGCAAAACGCTTGATCGAACGCGCGGGCCGCGAAGTGGAAGAGATGATCGGCTATGCGATCCCTAAACCACGTATTGGCGTGATGCTCGAAGTGCCGTCGATGGTCTTTATGCTGCCGCAGCTGGCAACCCGCGTTGATTTTATCTCCGTCGGGACCAACGATTTAACGCAGTACATACTGGCCGTTGATCGTAATAACACGCGCGTCGCGAGTATCTATGACAGCCTGCATCCGGCGATGCTTCGGGCACTCGCCATGATTGCACGTGAAGCGGAGCAGTACGGTCTTGATTTGCGTCTGTGTGGTGAAATGGCTGGCGATTCGATGTGCGTCGCCATTCTGATTGGCCTGGGCTTCCGTCACCTGTCCATGAACGGCCGTTCTGTCGCGCGCGTGAAGTATCTGTTACGTCATATCGAAATAGAAGATGCGCGCGAGTTGGCGGAACGCAGTCTGGACGCACAGATGGCAACAGAAGTACGGCATCAGGTCGCAGCGTTTATGGAACGACGCGGCATGGGTGGCCTAATCCGCGGCGGTCGCTAATTTGCATTTCTCCCTCTCCCCGTAGGAGAGGGCTGGGGTGAAATACCCTATACACATCTTTTACATCTCAGGCGCATCCTCCATGCCTGCCTTATGCTATCATTCGCAACTTTGGAGCCTCTGCGACACGCAGAAGCGCATTTCTACCGCTGTCCACTTTCAGCGGAATAACAACATCTTGTGGTGACAGATGAACAGTGGTTATCTGCATTTTCCGGAATTTGATCCGGTTATTTTCTCAGTAGGACCTGTCGCGTTGCACTGGTACGGTTTGATGTACCTGGTGGGCTTCATTTTTGCGATGTGGCTTGCGAGCCGTCGCGCGGGCCGTCCCGGCAGTGGCTGGACGAAGAACGAAGTTGAGAACCTGCTTTATGCTGGCTTCCTCGGGGTATTCCTGGGTGGGCGTATCGGCTATGTCCTGTTCTATAACTTCCCGGTATTCCTCAACGATCCGCTCTATCTGTTCCGCGTCTGGGATGGGGGAATGTCCTTCCACGGTGGCCTGATTGGTGTGATCCTGGTGATGGTGATCTTCGCCAAACGCACCAAACGCAACTTCTTCCAGGTGGCTGATTTTATTGCTCCACTGATCCCATTCGGGCTGGGAGCGGGGCGTCTGGGTAACTTTATCAACGGCGAACTGTGGGGCCGTGTTGACCCGAGCGTGCCGTATACGATGCTCTTCCCGGGCTCTCGTGCTGAGGATATCGCGCTGTTGCCATCGCATCCGGAGTGGCAATCCATTTTCGATACCTACGGCGTTCTGCCGCGCCATATGTCTCAGCTTTATGAGCTGGCGCTGGAAGGTGTGGTGCTGTTTATCATCCTGAACCTCTTCATCCGCAAGCCGCGTCCTATGGGGGCTGTCTCCGGTCTGTTCCTGATTGGCTACGGTGCGTTCCGCATCATCGTTGAATTTTTCCGTCAGCCGGATGCGCAGTTCACCGGCGAGTGGGTGCAGTACATCAGCATGGGGCAGATCCTCTCCATTCCGATGATTGTCGCGGGTGCCATTATGATGATTTGGGCGTATCGTCGTCGTCCACAGCAACAAATTTCCTGAGGAACCATGAAACAGTATCTTGAATTGATGAAAAAAGTGCTCGATGAGGGCACGCCGAAAAATGACCGCACCGGAACCGGTACGCTCTCCATTTTTGGCCACCAGATGCGCTTCAATCTGCAAGAAGGCTTCCCTCTGGTGACGACGAAGCGCTGCCATCTGCGCTCGATCATTCATGAACTGCTCTGGTTCCTGCAAGGCGATACCAACGTTGCCTATCTGCATGAAAACAACGTCTCTATCTGGGACGAATGGGCAGATGAAAACGGCAATCTGGGCCCGGTTTATGGCAAGCAGTGGCGTGCATGGCCAACGCCTGACGGTCGCCATATTGACCAGATCACCACCGTGATGAACCAGTTGAAAAACGACCCGGATTCACGCCGAATCATCGTTTCCGCCTGGAACGTGGGTGAACTGGATAAAATGGCGCTGGCACCGTGCCACGCGTTCTTCCAGTTCTATGTGGCGGATGGCAAGCTCTCGTGTCAGCTTTATCAGCGTTCTTGCGACGTGTTCCTCGGCCTGCCGTTTAACATCGCCAGCTATGCGCTGTTAGTTCACATGATGGCGCAGCAGTGCGATCTCGACGTAGGTGATTTCGTCTGGACGGGTGGTGACACCCATCTCTACAGCAACCATATGGAGCAGACGCATCTCCAGCTGACCCGCGAACCGCGTGCGCTGCCGAAGCTGATTATCAAGCGTAAACCGGAATCGATCTTCGATTACCGCTTTGATGATTTTGAGATTGAGGGTTACGATCCGCATCCTGGCATCAAAGCGCCCGTCGCTATCTGATACGGCAGATACTCACACAACCGGTGCTTTTTAGCGCCGGTTTTTTTTCGTTCTCGATTTGTTTTACGAGCCGTTTTTCAGAGACGCTGCAACGTCCTGCAATAGTCGACAATCACTGGATGACGGCTCGTAAAAACCTGATTTGCCCCTCGCGGCTTTTCCCGCCTTTCGCCACACTCCCGGCATGAAAAAAGAGAACGGCTTTACGCTTATTGAAACCCTGGTGGCCATTTCGCTGGTCGTGATCCTGAGCGCAACGGGTTTATACGGCTGGGACAGTTGGCAACGACAGCAGCGGCTCTGGCAGACCGCCGTACAGATACGCGACTACCTGGTGTTTCTTCGCAACGATGCGAATCGGCACAATCGTGACCACCTCATTACGCTTCAGCGAGATGACGCTGGCGTCTGTCTGTTGAGTTCTGTCGTACAAGGCTGTGTGAAGGAGAGTGCCTTTGTGCTGATTCCACTTTGGGCTGACGTCACCATAAGCGAGTTAACACCCTCATTAGGGTTCTATGGATTAAGAGATACAGCGTGGGCAGGGCGGATACGCGTGAAAAGCCGTGCTGGGGAATGGCTGATTATTGTCTCAAATGGAGGGCGCATCAGGATGTGCAATGTCTCAGAGGGAGCGGGATGTCAATGAACCAGCAGGGTTTCTCACTTACGGAGGTCTTGATTGCCACGGCTATCAGCAGCCTTTTGCTCATAAGCGCATCGCGTTTTTTACCGGGCTTACAGCGGGCGGTATTACTGCAATCCGGTCAGCGGGAGGTGGAAGAAGAGGTCTGGCAAAGGCTTTTTGCCCTCGGTAAACAGCTGCAGAGAGCGGGATATTGCGCGGGTAGCTGTCCAGGGCAAGGCCTGGTGATGGCAAGGCAGGGGAGCTGCGTCATTGTGCAGTGGGATGCAAACAGTAATGGCATCTGGGATGCCTCTGCATCAGAAAACGACAGCACAGGGTTTCGTCTTGAGTCTGGCGCGCTGGAAACGCTGCGTGGGGCGACATCCTGTGAAGGAAAAGGATGGGAAAAGCTCACCGATCCGAACAGGCTGGTGATCCAGCACTTTAAGGTGGCTAAAGTTGAACACGCCGGTTTCGCGCCTGAGTTGAAGATCGAACTGGCCGCCGTTCGTCAGGGTGAAAAGGGTGAGCCTTTCCAGGCTGTTTATGGCGTCACAGGGTATAACTTGTGAACCGTCAGCGCGGGATGTCCTCGCTGGCGCTGGTGCTGCTTTTACTGGTGTTGGGCACGCTGATCCTTACGGGCCTTAATCAGCAGCTGACAACGTTTAGCGCACTCGTTGGCGGAGAGAGCCGTTCGCTTCAGCAGCAGGCGTCTGCGCACTCAGCCCTTGAATGGGGGCGCGTTCAGGATTGGCTGGTCTCCCCGGAGGTTCAATGCAAAAAGGCGTCGACGTGGCGAGCATGCTTGCGTCGGCTGAGCGAGTCGCGAGTTTTGCTCATTGCCGGAAACAATAACCTTTTGCTCTGGCGCGCAGGAGAGATTGTCGACGGGAAGATTCACTTTTTGCCACACGGCTGGAGTGATTTTTGTCCGCTTAAGGAGAGGGCGCTATGCCAGTTGCCGTAAACAGAGAAAAAGGATTTAGCCTGGTTGAGGTTCTGCTGGCGATGATGCTGCTGGTGATAATCGTCACGGCCCTGTCGGGTTTTCATCGGGCACTGGCGGCGCGATTTACCCTGTTTAACCAGTATCGTCAGCTCTGGCACCATGCCTGGAATCAGGCTCAGCTCTCAGCACCCGTTCTCCCCGAAGGCTGGCAGGCCAGTCGGGGGCAGACAACGCACGCCAGATGTGTCAGCATCACGGTTACACTTATTTCTCCTCTGGGGCGGCGCGGTGAGATGACGCGTCTGCATTGCCCGGTTAGCCAGTAGTCGGGAGCGTCTATGTTAAGGGTCTACCACTCAAATCGTCTGGATGTGCTGGAAGCACTGATGGAGTTTATCGTTGAGCGCGAGCGGCTTGACGATCCTTTTGAGCCTGAAATGGTGCTGGTGCAGAGCACCGGCATGGCGCAGTGGCTGCAAATGTCGCTTTCCCGGAAATTTGGCATAGCGGCAAACATTGATTTCCCGCTGCCCGCGAGTTTTATCTGGGAGATGTTCGTGCGCGTACTGCCCGACATCCCTGAACAGAGCGCCTTCAACAAGCAGAGCATGAGCTGGAAGCTGATGGCCCTGCTACCCGATATGCTGCCAGGCGATGCGTTCGCCATGCTGCGTCACTACCTTAATGACGATACCGATAAGCGCAAGCTGTTCCAGCTGGCGTCGCGCACGGCCGATCTCTACGACCAGTATTTAGTGTACCGGCCCGAATGGCTGACTGCCTGGGAAGCGGGTGAACAGGTGGAGGGCTTACCGGAAGCACAAGTCTGGCAGGCACCGCTGTGGAAAGCGCTGGTGGAACATACTGAGGCGCTCGGTCAACCAAAGTGGCACCGTGCAAACCTCTACCAACGGTTTATCTCGATACTCGAAAATGCGTCGGAGCGACCAACCCGTCTGCCGTCACGCGTGTTTATCTGCGGTATTTCGGCTTTGCCGCCGGTCTATCTGGACGCGCTAAAAGCGCTGGGTAAACACATTGATATCCATATTCTGTTCACCAACCCGTGTCGCCACTACTGGGGCGATATCCAGGATGCGCGCTGGCTGTCACGGCTGGTCACCCGTCAAAGAAAACGCCTCTTTGAAGAGCGCTCTGTCCCTCTGTTTAAAGACAGTTCGACCGCCGCGCAGCTTTTCGATGAGGAGGGCATTCAGAACCTGCCGAATCCGCTGCTTGCGTCCTGGGGCAAGCTGGGACGCGACTACATTCACATGCTCTCTGACATTACGTCATCTGGTGAGGGGGACGTGGACGCCTTTGTTGAAATCGAATCTGACAGCCTGCTGCACAACATTCAGTTGGATATTCTGGATCTGGAAAACAGGGCAGTCATGGGCGTGACGGAGGAAGAGTTCGAACGCAGCGACAGGAAAAGGAAGCTGGACCCTGACGATCGCAGTATCACCCTTCACGTCTGCCATAGCCCACAACGTGAGGTGGAGATCCTTCATGACCGCTTGCTGGCGATGCTGCAGGACGATCCTGAGCTCACGCCGCGCGACATTGTGGTGATGGTGGCAGACATCGACAGCTATAGCCCCTTTATTCAGGCCGTTTTTGGCAGCGCGACGGGGGATCGATATCTTCCTTACGCCATTTCTGACCGTCGTGCACGTCAGTCCCATCCGGCCTTGCAGGCATTTATCTCCCTGCTGTCGCTGCCGGACAGCCGGTTTATTTCTGAAGATGTGCTGGCGCTGCTGGATGTCCCTGTTCTGGCTGCCCGTTTCAACATCAATGAAGAGGGGCTACGCTATCTTCGCCAGTGGGTTAACGAATCCGGCGTTCGCTGGGGGATTGATGACGACAACGTGCAGGAGTTTGAACTCCCACCAACGGGGCAGCACACCTGGCAGTTTGGCCTGACGCGAATGCTGCTCGGGTACGCAATGGAGAGCAGCCAGGGTGAATGGAATGACGTTCTGCCATACGACGAGTCCACCGGGTTAATCGCGGAGTTGGTCGGGCATTTAGCCTCGCTGCTGATGCAGCTAAACCGCTGGCGACGGGAGCTGATGCAGCCGCGACCGCTGGATGCCTGGCTGCCGGTATGCCGGGAAATGCTCACCGATTTCTTCCTGCCGGACAGTGAAACAGAAGCGGCGATGGCACTCATTGAAAAGCAGTGGCAGGCCATCGTGGATGAGGGCGTGAATTCGCACTATCAGGAGGCGGTGCCTTTGTCGCTTCTGCGCGATGAGCTGACCCTGCGCCTCGATCAGGAGCGAATCAGCCAGCGTTTCCTGGCAGGACCGGTCAATATTTGTACCCTGATGCCGATGCGATCCATTCCATTCAAAGTGGTCTGTCTGCTCGGGATGAATGACGGCATTTATCCTCGGGCATTACCGCCGTTAGGCTTTGACTTGATGAGTCCTAAACCGAAGCGGGGCGACCGCAGCCGTCGCGATGATGACCGTTATCTGTTCCTGGAAGCGCTCATTTCAGCGCAGAGCAAACTGTATATCAGCTACATCGGCCGATCGATCCAGGACAACAGCGAACGTTTCCCGTCGGTTCTTGTGCAGGAGCTGGTGGACTATATCGGGCAGAGCCACTATTTACCGGGAGACGAAGCGCGTAATTGTGATGAGAGTGAGCAGCGGGTGAAGGCCCACATCACCTGTTGTCATAGCCGTATGCCCTTTGATCCGGTGAACTATGTTGCCAATGAACACCAGAGCTATGCCCGCGAGTGGCTCCCGGCAGCGAAGAAAGAAGGGATGGCACATACCGATTTCATTCAGGAGCTTGATGAAATCCCCCTGGAAACGTTGACCTTCGAACAGCTTCAGCGTTTTTGGGCACACCCGGTGCGCGCGTTCTTCCAGCAGCGTTTGCAGGTCAACTTCCGTTCTGAAGAGAGTGAAATTCCTGATGCCGAACCCTTTATTCTGGATGGATTGGAGCGCTACAAGCTGAACCTTCAGCTCCTGAATGCCCTGGTCGAACAGGAAGATGCAGCCACGCTTTTTCGCCGCTACCGTGCCGCGGGTCAGTTGCCTTACGGTGCGTTCGGGGAGATTGTCTGGGAGGCGCAGTGTCAGGAAATGAAGGCACTTGCTGAACGCGTCATTGAGTGCAGACAACCCGGTAAAAGCATCGAAATCGACCTTGACTGTAACGGTGTCCATTTGACCGGCTGGCTGACGCAGGTTCAGCCGGACGGACTGCTGCGCTGGCGGCCCTCGATGCTCAGCGTTTCACAGGGTTTGCAACTCTGGCTCGAACATCTTGTCTACAGTGCTGGCGGTAATACGGGTGAAAGCCGAATTTTCGTGCGCAAAGAGGGCGAATGGCGTTTTCCGCCGATGGAGGCTGAGCAGGCCTTGTGTTATTTGTCACTTTACATCGACGGTTACCGTCGGGGAATGAATAAACCTCTGCTCCTGCTGCCGGAAAGCGGTGGCGCGTGGATAAAAGCCTGTTATGACGCGCAGAATGATGCCATGTTAACGGATGACGCTTCACTGCAGAAAGCGCGGAATAAGTTTGTGCAGGCCTACGAAGGTAACATGATGGTGCGTGGCGAAGGGGAAGATGTCTGGTATCAACGTTTGTGGCGAACGCTTGAGCCAGAATACTTCGACACGATCACTGAAGAAGCACAGCGCTACCTGTTACCGCTGTTCAAATTTAATCAGTCCTGAGCGCTGTATAAAAATTGCGCAGTATGAGGTGTTCATTTATGATGCACTTCTTATCACGGACTGATGTACCCAATAAAGAGATGTTGGCGTGTCCAGCACGCAATGTATTAATGATGTAGCCGTGATAAAGAGGTAGCACCTTGTTTAAAGCGTTGGTTTTGTTTGTCGCCCTTTGGGCACCCTTCACTCAGGCAGATTCCGGTTGGCAACCCGTTCAGGAAACTATCCGTAAGAGCGAAAAAGACACCCGCCAGTATCAGGCAATCCGCCTTGATAACGGCATGACCGTGCTGCTCGTTTCCGATCCGCAGGCGGTGAAATCGCTCTCGGCATTAGTCGTGCCGGTTGGGTCGCTTGAAGATCCCGAGGCTCATCCGGGGTTGGCACACTATCTGGAACACATGACGCTGATGGGATCGAAAAAATACCCGCAGCCAGATAGCCTGTCCGAATTCCTCAAAATGCACGGTGGCAGTCATAACGCCAGTACAGCACCGTACCGCACCGCGTTTTACCTCGAAGTTGAAAACGATGCGCTGGAAGGCGCTGTCGACCGCCTGGCGGATTCGATTGCTGCACCGCTTCTGGATAAAAAATACGCTGACCGCGAACGCAACGCCGTTAACGCCGAGCTGACCCTGGCCCGCACCCGCGACGGTATGCGTATGGCACAGGTGAGTGCCGAAACCATCAACCCGGCGCACCCAGGCTCGCGTTTTTCGGGCGGCAACCTGGAAACGCTGAGCGATAAACCGGGTAGCCCGGTGCTTGATGCGCTGCACGCGTTTCGCGATAAATACTACTCCGCTAACCTGATGAAAGCGGTTATCTACAGCAACAAGCCGTTGCCGCAGCTGGCGAACATGGCGGCGCAGACGTTTGGTCGTGTGCCAAATAAGAACATCGATCTCCCACAGATTAGCGTTCCGGTTGTCACGGATGCACAGAAAGGGATCGTGATCCACTACGTCCCGGCAATGCCTCGCAAGGTGCTGCGCGTTGAGTTCCGCATTGATAACAACACCGCGCAATTCCGCAGCAAAACTGACGAGCTGGTAACCTATCTTATCGGTAATCGCAGCCCTGGCACGCTCTCTGACTGGCTGCAAAAGCAGGGGCTGGTGGAAGGTATTCGCGCAGACTCCGATCCCGTCGTGAACGGCAACAGCGGCGTGCTGGCCATTTCCGCGACCCTGACGGATAAAGGGTTGGCTAACCGTGACGAGGTGGTTGCGGCCATCTTTAGCTATCTCTCATTACTGCGGGAGAAAGGCGTCGATAAACGCTACTTTGACGAACTGGCACATGTACTGGATCTCGATTTCCGTTACCCGTCCATTACCCGCGACATGGATTACGTGGAGTGGCTGGCGGATACCATGATCCGCGTGCCGGTGGAACACACGCTGGATGCGGTCAATATTGCCGATCGGTATGACGCCGATGCGGTGAAAGCGCGTCTGGCGATGATGACGCCGCAGAACGCCCGTATCTGGTACATCAGCCCGAACGAGCCGCATAATAAAACGGCCTATTTCGTGGATGCGCCTTATCAGGTTGATAAAATCAGCGAATCAACGTTTGCAGACTGGCAGAAAAAAGCCGGTGAGATTGCGTTGAAACTGCCGGAGCTGAATCCCTACATCCCGGACGATTTTTCGCTGATCAAGACCACAAAGGCGTACCCGCATCCGGAACTTATCGTTGATGAGCCAACGCTGCGCGTGGTCTATACCCCAAGCCGCTACTTCGCAAGTGAGCCAAAAGCCGATGTCAGCGTAGTTCTGCGTAACCCGAAAGCGATGGACAGCGCTAAAAATCAGGTGATGTTTGCGCTCAATGACTATCTGGCCGGTATTGCCCTCGATCAGCTCAGCAACCAGGCCGCCGTCGGGGGGATTAGCTTCTCGACCAACGCCAATAACGGCTTAATGGTCAATGCCAACGGCTATACTCAGCGCTTACCGCAGCTGTTCCTGGCGCTCCTGGAAGGCTACTTCAGCTACACGCCAACGCAAGAACAGCTTGAGCAGGCTAAGTCCTGGTATGCGCAAATGATGGATTCCGCAGAGAAGGGCAAAGCCTACGATATGGCGATTATGCCTGCGCAAATGCTTTCGCAGATCCCTTACTTCCAGCGTGAAGAGCGCCGTGCGCTGTTGCCCTCTATCACATTAAAAGATGTGCTGGCATACCGTGACGCGCTGAAGGTCAATACGCGCCCGGAGTTCCTGATCGTGGGGAACATGAGCGAAGATCAGGCTAAAACCCTGGCGCAAAATGTCCGTACACAGCTGGGTTCAAAAGGTGACGAGTGGTGTCGCAACCAGGACGTGCTGGTTGAGAAAAAGCAGAATGTGATTTTCGAAAAAGCGGGTAGCAGCACCGATTCCGCGCTGGCCGCCGTGTTTGTCCCGACCGGGTATGATGAGTTTGCCAGCTCTGCGCAGAGTGCTGTTCTTGGACAAATCATCCAGCCGTGGTTCTACAACCAGTTGCGTACTGAAGAGCAGCTTGGCTATGCGGTCTTCGCCTTTTCCATGAACGTGGGCCGCCAGTGGGGCCTTGGCTTCCTGCTGCAAAGCAGTGATAAACAGCCTGCCTACCTCTGGCAGCGCTATCAGGCTTTCTTCCCGCAGGCGGAAGCAAAACTGCGCGCCATGAAGCCGGACGAGTTTGCCCAGATCCAGCAGGCGGTCATCGCGCAGGTGATGCAGGCACCGCAAACCCTGGGTGAGGAAGCGTCTCAACTGAGCAAAGATTTTGATCGTGGTAATCTGAAGTTTGATTCGCGTGATAAAGTAGTGGCCGAAATAAAACAGCTGACGCCTCAGAAGGTTGCCGATTTCTTCCATCAGGCGGTGATTAAACCGCAGGGGATCGCCATTCTGTCTCAGGTTTCCGGTAGCCAAAACGGCAAAACGGATTACGTTAACCCGAAAGGCTGGAAAATCTGGAAGAGCGTCACTGCGCTGCAGCAATCAATGCCCTGGAGTAAGAAAGAATGACCGATACCGCTGAGACCCTTGATCCCTTACGTTTACCTCTACAGGGCGAACGATTGATTGAAGCCTCAGCGGGAACGGGAAAAACCTACACCATCGCCGCGCTCTATCTGCGTCTGCTGTTAGGGCTTGGCGGTACTGCCGCTTTTCCGCGTCCGTTAAGCGTGGAGGAGTTGCTGGTGGTGACCTTCACCGAAGCAGCTACCGCCGAGCTGCGTGGCCGTATCCGTGCCAATATTCACGAGCTTCGCATCGCTTGCCTGCGACAGAGCACCGATAACCCGCTTTACGCCAGCCTTCTGGACGAAATTGCCGATAAGCAGCAGGCAGCCCATTGGCTGCTGCTGGCGGAACGGCAAATGGATGAAGCGTCCGTTTTCACCATCCACGGCTTTTGTCAGCGCATGCTGAGCCTGAATGCCTTTGAGTCCGGCATGCTGTTTGAACAGCAGCTCATTGAAGACGAGTCTGAGCTTCGCTATCAGGCCTGTGCAGATTTCTGGCGTCGCCACTGTTACCCCCTGCAGCGTGACATCGCCGAAGCGGTACATGCGTTGTGGAAAGGCCCTGAAGAGCTTTTGCGCGCTATCGATCGCTATCTGCAGGGGGAAGCGCCCGTCATTAAATCACCGCCGCCAGCGGACGAAACGCTGGCATCTCGCCATGAAAAGATCGTCACGCAAATTGCGACCTTAAAGCAAAAGTGGAATGCGTCCGTCGGTGAAATTACCTCGATCCTCGAAAACTCCGGTATCGACAGGAAAAAATTTAACCGCGGCAATCAGGGCAAATGGATCGACAAGATCAGCGCCTGGGCACAGGAAGAGACGCGAGGCTACCAGCTCCCGGACGCTCTGGAAAAGTTCTCCCAGCGTTTTTTGACCGAGCGGACGAAAGCCGATGGCATTGTGCCAGAGCATCCTCTTTTTGTTGCCATCGAGGGTCTACTGGCTGAGCCGTTAACGCTTAACGACTTAATGATTACCCGCGCCATGACGGAAATCCGTGAAGCCGTGGCGCGTGAAAAACGCCGTCGGGGTGAACTGGGCTTCGACGATATGCTAAGCCGTCTGGACGCCGCGCTGTGCAGTGAAAATGGCGAAGCGCTCGCTGCGGCAATCCGCACGCGTTTTCCGGTGGCCATGATCGATGAGTTTCAGGATACGGACCCCCAGCAGTACCGTATTTTCCGCCGTATCTGGCGTCAGCAGCCAGACACTGCGCTGCTGTTGATCGGTGACCCGAAGCAGGCGATTTACGCCTTCCGCGGCGCTGACATTTTTACCTACATGAAGGCCCGTAGCGAAGTTGCAGCCCATTACACCTTAGAGACTAACTGGCGATCCGCTCCGGGCATGGTGGAAAGCGTCAACACGCTCTTTAAGCAGATGGACGCGGCGTTTATGTTCCGTGAAATTCCTTTCCTGCCGGTCAAGTTTGCTGAAAAAAATGCCTCGTTGCGCTTTGAGTTCAATGGCGTGACTCAGCCAGCCATGAACCTTTGGCTACTCGATGGTGAAGGCTGTGGCGTTGGGGATTATCAAAGTGCAATGGCGCAGCACTGCGCCGCACAGATCCGCGACTGGCTGAGTGCCGGAGCGCGTGGCGAAGCCGTGTTATGGCGAGGGAAACAGGCTCACCCCGTTAAGGCATCCGATATTACGGTGCTGGTGCGCAGTCGCCAGGAGGCGGCGCTGGTCCGCGATGCGCTGACTTTACTCAACATCCCGTCCGTCTATCTCTCGAATCGCGACAGCGTCTTTGAAACTCTTGAAGCGCAGGAGATGCTGTGGCTGCTGCAGGCCGTGCTGGCCCCCGAGCGTGAAAGCACGCTTCGCAGCGCCCTGGCCAGCGCAATGATGGGGTTGAATGCCCGTGATATTGACGCGCTAAACAACGATGAGGAAGCCTGGGATAACGTCGTGGAAGAGTTTGCCCACTACCGGGAACGCTGGCAAAAGCGCGGCGTAATGGCCATGCTGCGCGAGCTGATGGCGAAGCGTCAAATTGCGGAGAATATGCTCGCTACGGCAGGCGGCGAGCGCCGCCTGACAGATATTCTGCATATCAGCGAGCTGTTGCAGGAAGCGGGAACGCAGCTCGAAAGCGAGCATGCGCTGGTGCGCTGGCTGTCACAACAGATTGGCGATCCGAACAGCAATTCATCCAGTCAGCAGATGCGCCTCGAAAGCGATAAGCATCTGGTGCAGATCGTCACCATTCACAAGTCGAAAGGTCTTGAGTATCCGCTGGTCTGGCTCCCGTTTATCGCCAACTATCGTGTGCAGGACCAGGCCTTTTACCACGACCGTGAATCATTTGAAGCCGTGCTCGATCTCAGTAAAGCGGAATCCAGCGTTGAGCTGGCGGAGGCCGAACGTCTGGCAGAGGATTTACGCCTGCTCTACGTGGCGCTGACCCGCTCGGTCTGGCACTGCAGTCTGGGCATTGCGCCGCTGTTCCGCCGCCGTGGTGATAAGTCAGGAGAGACCGATTTCCATTTAAGCGCGCTGGGGCGTCTTATTCAGCTCGGTGAGCCAAAAGATGCGGCAGGCCTGCGCAAGTGCGTTGAGGCGCTGTGTGGTGACCATATTGCTCTGCATATTCCCTCATCGCCGGATAACAGCCGCTGGCAGATGCCGGAGCAGCCTGTTTCCGATCTGAATGCCCGGCAAATCCAGCGAACTCTCGCTGACGACTGGCGCGTAACCAGTTACTCCGGTTTACAGCAGCACGGGCAGAGCATTGCGCAGGATCTGATGCCGAAGCTGGATGTAGATGCCGCCGGAGTGGGAGACGTACTCCCTGAGCCTGCCCTGACTCCGCATCAGTTCCCACGCGGCGCGTCACCCGGCACCTTTTTACACAGCCTGTTTGAAGAACTGGATTTCACCCAGCCGGTTTCTACGGAATGGGTGCTGAAAATGCTCCAGAGCGGCGGCTTTGACGAGAAATGGCAGCCCGTCCTCACCGACTGGGTCACTGCGATTTTGCAGGCGCCGCTCACGCAGCAGGGGATTTCGCTCAGCCAGTTGACCGCTAAAGACAAGCAGGTGGAAATGGAGTTTTATCTCCCTATCGCCAGCCCGCTTAAAGCCGATGCGCTTGATGCGTTGATCCGTGAGTACGATCCGCTTTCCGCTGGATGCCCGCCGTTAAACTTCCGCCAGGTTCAGGGGATGTTAAAAGGTTTTATCGACCTGGTTTTCCGCCATGAAGGGCGTTACTACCTGCTGGATTACAAATCGAACTGGCTGGGTGACAGCAGCGAAGCCTACACGCAGGACGCGATGGCATCAGCCATGCAGCAGCATCGCTACGATCTGCAGTACCAGCTTTATACGCTGGCGCTGCATCGCTATCTGCGCCACCGCATTGCCGATTACCGTTATGAAGATCATTTCGGCGGCGTTATTTATCTCTTCCTGCGCGGGGTGGACGCTACGGATCCCCACTCCGGCATTTTCAGCACGCGCCCGGACGCGGCATTGATAGAAAAGATGGATGAGTTGTTTGCCGCAACCACGGAGGAGATGGCATGAGGATGCAGGAACTATTGCTGGAAGCCGTGGAGCAACGCGTACTGCGCCACCTCGACGTTCAGTTCGCCATGATGGTGGCGGGCGAGGAGCCTGAAGTGATGCTCGCAGCCGCTCTCCTCAGCAAAGACGCCGGAGAAGGGCACGTTTGCCTGCCGCTTTCGCGCCTGGTGCTGAATGAACAAATGCCTGCGGCATTGCAGTCCTGTTTCGTTCTGCTGGGGGAATCGGTGGACTGGCAGGCTGTATTACTCCGCTCTCCCGCCGTCAGCGGGGCCGAAACGCAAACGCCGATGATCCTGACCGGCGAGCGTTTATACCTTAACCGCCTGTGGCGCAACGAGCTGACGGTGGCGCGCTTTTTCAGCGAAACGAATGCCCCGCTTCCGTGTGATGAAGCGCAGCTCCGGCAAACGCTGGATGGCCTGTTTAGCTCGGGCGAGGCCATCGACTGGCAAAAAGTGGCGGCGGCCGTGGCCCTGACTCGGCGGATTTCGGTGATTTCTGGCGGGCCGGGCACCGGGAAAACCACCACGGTGGCAAAGCTCCTCGCGGCGCTGATTCAGCTATCTGGCGAGCAGAAATGCCGTATCCGGCTGGCCGCACCTACCGGTAAAGCCGCGGCGCGACTCACGGAGTCGTTGGGTGGGGCGCTGCAAAAACTGCCGCTTACCGAGGCGCAGCTTGCCCTTTTCCCCAATGAGGCCAGCACCTTACACCGTCTGCTTGGCGCACAGCCGGGCAGCCAGCGGCTGCGATATCATGCCGGCAACCCGCTGCATCTGGACGTGCTGGTGGTGGATGAAGCCTCAATGATCGACCTGACGATGATGTCGCGGCTGATTGATGCGTTGCCGCCTCACGCGCGGGTTATTTTCCTTGGTGATCGCGATCAGCTTGCCTCTGTGGAAGCCGGAGCGGTGCTGGGGGATATTTGCACCTACGCCAGTTTTGGCTATACCGCAGCGCGTGCTCAGGAGCTGGCTCGCCTGACCGGCTGCGCGCTCGAACCCGATAATTCACCGATAGCGGGGGCGCTGCGCGACAGCTTGTGTCTGCTGCAAAAAAGTTACCGCTTCGGCAGCGACTCCGGTATCGGCCAGTTGGCTGCTGCGGTAAACCGCGGCGATCGGCACAGCACGCGCGTGGTATTTGACGGCACCTTTACCGACATCGAGAAAAAATCGCTGCAAAGCAGCGAAGAGTATCAGGCGATGCTGGATGACGCGCTGGAAGGGTATCAGCACTTCCTGACCTGTGTACAACAGCAGAATACGCCGGAGCAGGTCATTGCCGCATTCGGTGAATATCAGCTCCTGTGTGCGCTGCGGGAGGGGCCGTTTGGCGTCAGTGGGCTAAACGACAGGCTGGAACAGCTGCTGGCGCAGAAGCGTAAAATCAACCGTTTGCCGCATTCGCGCTGGTACGAGGGGCGACCGGTAATGATCTCCCGCAATGACAGCGCGCTGGGCTTGTTTAACGGTGATATCGGGATTGCGCTCGATCGCGGTCAGGGGCTGCGCGTCTGGTTCATGATGCCGGATGGAAGCGTGAAGTCCGTTCAGCCAAGTCGCCTGCCCGAGCATGATACGGCGTGGGCGATGACGGTACACAAATCCCAGGGCTCTGAGTTTAATCATGCGGCGCTGATCCTGCCTACGCAGCTGTCACCCGTCATCACCCGCGAGCTGATTTACACCGCCATTACCCGCGCGCGCCAGCGGCTGTCGCTTTATACCGATGAACGCGTTCTGGTACAGGCCATTGCCGCGCGCACGGAACGTCGAAGCGGCTTAAGCGCGATATTCGAGTCCCTCTAAGTGAAACGCCCTCACCGGACGGTGAGGGCGTTTTATCACCCCAGGTCAGCCATCAGCACTTTTGAACGGCGCTGATAGTTGTACATCTCTTTCTTGCTTTCCGGCAGTGAATCAATGTCGACCGGCGTAAAGCCGCGCTCCTGGAACCAGTGAATGCTGCGTGTCGTCAGAACAAACAGCTTGCTGAGCCCAATCTGGCGCGCCTGGGCTGCCACACGCTCCAGCAGCATCTCGCCGCGGGAAGAGCTGCGGTAGTCAGGATGCACGGCCACGCAGGCCATTTCGCCAATCTTCTCCTCCGGGAACGGATAGAGCGCGGCGCAGGCGATGGTCAGGTTATCGCGCTGGATGATGGTGAATTTGTCGATCTCCATCTCCAGCTGCTCGCGTGAGCGGCGAACCAGAATCCCCTGCTGTTCCAGCGGACGGATCAGTTCCAGAATGCCGCCAATATCGTTGATGGTCGCGCGGCGGATCTGCTCGGCGCTCTCCATCACAATCTGCGTACCAATACCGTCGCGGGAGAACAGCTCCTGCAGCAGCGCACCGTCTTCCTGATAGCTGATCAGGTGGCTACGGCGCACGCCGCTGCGGCAGGCTTTCACTGCGCCACGCAGAAAGCGCACGGTGCCGGAGTGGTAATCTCCCGCTTCCTCGAGCGCTTCAACGCGCGCCTGCGCTTCGTTGGGGAATAGTTCAGGCACAATCATCCCTTCATCGTTTTCGACACCCTGTGAGGAACAAAACCCAATCATTTTTTCCGCTTTCAGCTTGATAGCAAGCTGGGTGGCAATCTCTTCAGACGTCAGGTTAAAGCTTTCGCCCGTTACGGAAACTGCGACCGGACCCATCAGCACGATGGCGCCGCTGTCCAGCTGACGGTGAATGGCCTCTTCATCAATACGACGAATACGACCGCTGTGGCAATAATCCACGCCGTCGTCCACGCCAAGCGGCTGAGCGATGATGAAGTTACCGCTCACGACGTTAATATGCGCGCCCTGCAGCGGCGTATTGTTCAGGCTCATCGACAGCCGGGCGGTAATGTCCAGCTGCAGCAAACCCGCAGCCTGTTTCACCAGTTCAAGCGTTTTCGCATCCGTCACGCGGGTATGTTTATGATAAATAGGCTCATGCTGATGAGAGGCCAGATTGGCATCGATCTGCGGGCGTGCGCCATACACAACAACCAGGCGGATGCCGAGGCTGTGCAGAAGACCTATATCGTTGACGATGCTGGAAAAATTCTCATGCTCAATGGCTTCGCCGCCGAGCATGATGACGAACGTTTTCCCCCGATGGGCGTTGATATAGGGAACAGAATGGCGGAATCCCTGGACCAGTTCGGTTCTACGTTCCTTCACCATGGCACAACCCTTAATGAATGTTTATTCGTAATTTCTGTATTTTTATTCGATTATGGCTGCGTGTGCAAGCCTAAATTTTCCGCGACACACAGAAAAGAATAAGTAATCCGTGCGTTAACGTATGATTGTTTACCCTTTTATAGATGACAGTTTATGCGTCATTCGTTAAAGTTTTCGGTCAATCTGGACATTTTGTATATCAGTTCGTTTTCTTGCTCGGGAGAAGCATGTCGGGATCCAATTCAGCAATAAGCCGCCGCCGTTTGTTAAAAGGGGCCGGGGCAATGTGGTTGCTTAGCGTCAGTCAGGTCGGTCTTGCTGCCACAAGCCAGGTGGTGGCAGTGCGCGTCTGGCCGTCGTCGACCTATACGCGCGTGACGGTCGAATCCAATCGCGTGCTGAAATATAAGCAATTTGCCCTCAGCAATCCTGAACGTGTGGTCGTGGATCTCGAAGGTGTAAACCTCAATTCCGTGCTTAAGGGGATGGCGGCGCAGATCCGCGGTGACGATCCTTTTATCAAGTCAGCGCGCGTTGGCCAGTTTGATCCGCAGACGGTTCGTATGGTGTTTGAACTGAAGCAGAACGTGAAACCGCAGCTGTTTGCGCTTGCGCCGGTAGCAACGTTTAAAGAGCGTCTGGTGATGGATCTTTATCCCGCCAACGCAACGGACATCCAGGATCCGCTTCTGGCGCTTCTGGAGGATTACAACAAAGGCGATCTTGAACGTCAGGTTCCACCCGCGCAAAGCGGCCCACAGCCGGGTAAAGCAGGGCGCGATCGTCCGATTGTGATCATGCTGGATCCCGGCCACGGCGGCGAAGACTCCGGCGCCGTCGGGAAATATCACACCCGTGAAAAAGATGTGGTGCTGCAGATCGCCCGTCGCCTGAAGGCATTGATTGATAAAGAAGGCAATATGCGCGCCTACATGACGCGTAATGAGGATGTCTTTATTCCACTGAAAGTGCGCGTGGCGAAAGCGCAGAAGCAGCGCGCGGATCTGTTCGTCTCCATCCATGCGGATGCCTTTACCAGTCGCCAACCGAGTGGTTCATCGGTGTTTGCGCTCTCGACCAAAGGGGCGACCAGTACTGCGGCAAGATACCTTGCGGATACGCAGAACGCCTCGGACTTAATTGGTGGCGTGGGCAAGAGCGGCGACCGCTACGTCGATCACACCATGTTCGATATGGTGCAATCATTAACCATCACCGACAGCCTGAAATTTGGCAAAGCGGTGCTCGGTAAGCTGGGCAACATCAATAAGCTGCATAAAAACAGCGTCGAGCAGGCCGGGTTTGCGGTGCTGAAAGCGCCGGATATTCCGTCCATCCTGGTCGAAACCGCGTTTATCAGTAACGTGGAAGAGGAGCGCAAGCTCAAGACCGCTAAATTCCAGCAGGAAGTGGCGGAGTCGATTCTGGCAGGGATACGGGCGTATTTCTCAGACGGGGCGACGCTGGCGCGACGTGGTTAGTGCTGTACGCCGGGTTATCGCCCGGCCGTTTCACAAACTGCAGATACAAAAAAACACCCTTAAGGGTGTTTATTGTTTTTAGAAGTGTTGGTTGCGGGGGCCGGATTTGAACCGACGACCTTCGGGTTATGAGCCCGACGAGCTACCAGGCTGCTCCACCCCGCGTCCGTCTTTCTACAGTCGTAGAAACTTACTTCTTCAAATTTGATTGGTTGCGGGGGCCGGATTTGAACCGACGACCTTCGGGTTATGAGCCCGACGAGCTACCAGGCTGCTCCACCCCGCGTCCGTCTTTCTACAGTCGTAGAAGATACTTCATCAAATTTTAATTGGTTGCGGGGGCCGGATTTGAACCGACGACCTTCGGGTTATGAGCCCGACGAGCTACCAGGCTGCTCCACCCCGCGTCCGTGGATGCGCACTATACTCGGTTAGGTTTGTGATGCAACCCCTTTTTCACATTAATCATGATTTTGTATGTAAATTGAACGACATGGCACCATTTGGACTATTTTTTGCGCAAAATTTGCCAAAGGGCATGTGATTGCATTTCATTAGCCCTGGCGGTTTGTTATCTTCATCACGCGGATAAGGGCAACTTAAAGACGAGATATAATGAAAGGACGTTGGGCGAAGTATCTGATGACGGGCGCAATGGTAGCGATTCTTGCGGCCTGTTCTTCCAAACCGACCGATCGCGGTCAACAGTATAAAGACGGGAAGTTATCCCAGCCTTTCTCTTTAGTTAATCAGCCTGATGCGGTCGGCGCACCGATCAATGCCGGCGATTTCTCCGAGCAGGTCTACCAGATCCGCACTGCGTCGCCGCGTCTGTATGGCTCACAGAATAATGTCTATAGCGCGGTACAGGACTGGCTGCGTGCGGGCGGTGATACGCGCAATATGCGCCAGTTTGGTATTGATGCCTGGCAGATGGAAGGGGCGGATAACTACGGCAACGTTCAGTTCACCGGGTATTACACGCCCGTGATTCAGGCGAGACATACCCGCCAGGGCGAGTTCCAGTATCCTATCTACCGTATGCCGCCAAAACGCGGCCGCTTGCCGTCTCGTGCTGAGATCTACGCCGGTGCGCTGAGCGAAAATTACATCCTGGCCTACAGCAACTCGCTGATGGATAACTTCATCATGGACGTTCAGGGCAGCGGGTACATTGATTTCGGTGATGGTTCGCCGCTTAACTTCTTCAGCTATTCCGGCAAAAACGGCCACGCCTATCGCAGCATCGGTAAGGTGCTGATCGACCGCGGCGAAGTAAAGAAAGAAGATATGTCGATGCAGGCGATCCGCGAGTGGGGCGAAAAACACAGCGAAGCCGAAGTGCGCGAGCTGCTGGAGCAGAACCCGTCGTTCGTCTTCTTTAAACCGCAAAACTTCGCGCCTGTGAAAGGGGCGAGTGCGGTACCGTTGATCGGTCGCGCATCGGTCGCCTCGGATCGGTCGATTATTCCTGCGGGCACCACGCTGCTTGCTGAAGTGCCTCTGCTGGACAACAACGGCAAATTCAACGGCAAGTATGAGCTGCGTCTGATGGTGGCGCTGGACGTCGGCGGCGCAATCAAAGGCCAGCACTTCGATATTTATCAGGGCATTGGCCCTGACGCAGGCCATCGTGCGGGCTGGTATAACCACTACGGACGCGTATGGGTGCTGAAGGCTGCGCCGGGTGCCGGAAACGTATTCAGCGGCTGATTGTGGTATTCTGAGCGCAATACGGATTACTGTTCAGGGTGAGGAAAACCTCACCCTTTTTACATCTGAGGTTTTATGTCTGTGGTAATCAGCGACGCCTGGCGCCAGCGTTTTGGCGGTACGGCACGTTTATATGGTGAAAAAGCCCTGCAGCTGTTTGCGGATGCGCATGTCTGCGTCGTGGGCATTGGTGGTGTAGGGTCGTGGGCGGCAGAAGCGCTGGCGAGAACCGGTATTGGCGCAATCACGCTGATTGACATGGATGACGTTTGCGTTACCAACACCAACCGTCAAATCCACGCCCTGCGCGATAGCGTCGGCCTGGCGAAATCTGAGGTCATGGCGGAGCGTATTCGTCTTATCAACCCCGAGTGCCGCGTGACGGTGATCGACGACTTTGTGACGGCAGATAACGTCGCGGAGTTCATGAGCAAAGGCTACAGCTATGTGATTGACGCTATCGACAGCGTGCGGCCAAAAGCGGCGCTGATCGCATACTGCCGTCGCTACAAGGTGCCGCTGGTCACGACGGGCGGTGCGGGCGGTCAAATTGATCCGACGCAGATCCAGGTGGCCGATCTGGCGAAAACCATTCAGGATCCGCTGGCCGCCAAGCTGCGTGAACGCCTGAAGAGCGACTTTAACGTGGTGAAGAACAGCAAAGGCAAGCTGGGCGTCGACTGCGTGTTCTCAACTGAAGCGCTGGTTTATCCCCAGGCAGATGGGTCTGTCTGTGCGATGAAGAGTACGGCGGAAGGGCCAAAACGAATGGATTGCGCCTCCGGCTTTGGTGCGGCCACCATGGTGACCGCCTCCTTCGGCTTTGTGGCGGTGTCTCACGCCCTCAAGAAAATGATGGCGAAGGCGGAACGTCAGGCCTGAGCCTGACGTGCGGCATCCAGTACCGCGTCGCTGAGCGCGATCAGCCCCTGACCGCGCGAGGCGCTGAGCTGCGCGCGCAGCCCAAGTTCATCAAATAACGCCAGCGGCGAATGTGCCAGCAATTCCGCCGCGTTTTTCCCTTCGACGGCGGTTAACAGCACCGCCAGCAGCCCTCTGACGATACGGCCTTCGCTGTCGCCAAAGAAGTGCAGTTTCTCGCCGGAGATGCTATACCCCAGCCAGACGCGGTTTTCACAGCCTGCAATCTCTTTCGCCTGCGCTTTAAGATCGTCTGAAAGCGCAGGGAGCTGTTTACCCAGCAGGATCAGCTGGCGATATTTATCTTCCCACTGTTGGAGCGGGGCGAAGGTCTGTTTTAACGTCTCTTCGGTGATCACGGTGCCGAACGGATGCCCGGCTAAAGCAGCGCTAGTCATTAATCCACCAGTAATTCAAGGGCGCGGTCAACAGCGGTAACCAGAGCGTCAACATCGCTTTGTGTGTTATAAGGCGCGAAGGAAGCACGTAGCGTACCGCTAACGCCAAGCGCCGTCAGCAGCGGCTGGGCGCAGTGCTGTCCGGCGCGCAGGGCGATGCCATATTCCGCCAGCAGCGTGACCATATCACTGTGATGCACGCCTGCAAAATCAAAGGCGAGCAGGCTGGAATCCTGCACGCGGAACGAGCGGAAACCGGGGCGTTTTTTAAGTTCTTCTTCTGCAAGCGTAGCCAAACCCCGGCTCCAGCTTTCAGCCTGAGCCACGTCCGTTTCTTCCAGCCACTCAAGCGCCGCACTTAAGCCAATCACGCCCGCCACGTTCGGCGTACCGGCTTCCAGACGGTAAGGCACCTCCTGAGTTTTAAAGCCGTCGAAGGTCACTTCGGCGATCATCTTGCCGCCGCCGAGCCACGGCGTCATTTGTTTCAGCAGGTCGGGTTTGCCGTACAGCGCGCCGATGCCGGTTGGCCCGTACAACTTGTGTCCTGAAAAGGCATAGAAATCAATATCCAGCGTTTGCACATCCGCCGGAAAATGCACCACGCCCTGCGCACCGTCGACCATCACCACCATATTACTGGCATGGGCAGTCGCAATGGCTTTAGCCAGATCTGGACAGCCGCCGGTAACGTTAGACATCTGCCCCAGCGCCAGAATCCGGCTGCGGGGGGTGGTAAGCTCTGGTAAACGCGCCACGTCCGGCAGTAAATCGGCACCCAGCGGGAGCTTCACAATGCGCGCACCCGTTTGTTCAGCGACCATCAGCCACGGCACCAGGTTGGCATGGTGTTCAGCCTCGCTGACGATGATTTCATCGCCCGGTTGAAGCCGTGGACGAGCGTAGCACTGGGCCACCATATTGATGGCCTCGGTAGTGCCGCGCGTCCAGACAATATTTTTCCCGCTTTCGGCATTAATCAGCCGTGCAACCCGATCGCGAGCGGCCTCATAGCGCGCGGTAAGACGCTGCGCTTCTGCGTACTGGCTGCGATGCACGTTGCCTGCGCTCAGGCTGTAGAATTGCTGCGTTGCGTCAATAACCGCCTGAGGCTTCAGGGCCGTGGCGGCGCTATCAAGGTAAATACCGGCATCGGCCAGCGCCGGAAACTGTGCGCGGAAGTGCGCAGGACTGAAAGCGTTCATGGAATTCCTCATGTCGATAAAGAGATCGTCGCGCAATTTCATCGGCAGGGCAAGGAGGTTGGTATCTATAAGATTTGTCTGCATATCCTGGCGACCTCGGAAAAGCAGGTTATGCTAAATAGTGTTAGGTGGATGTTTTAGCCTGTTATAAATCGAGGTTTGAATAGCATTAATTGCTAAAGGAGAATAATCATGAAAAAGACAGCCGCAATCATCTCAGCCTGTGTGTTTACCTTTGCCCTGAGCGCGTGTTCCGGAAATAACTACGTTATGCATACCAACGATGGTCGATCTATCGTTTCGGAAGGGAAACCGTCTACCGATAATGATACTGGGATGATTTCGTACAAAGATGCAAACGGGAACAAACAGCAAATTAATCGAAGTGATGTGAAAGAGATGAAAGAAATCGAGCATTAACAGCGAGATAGGCAAAAAAAAGCACCGCAAGTTGGCGGTGCTACATTAATCACTATGGACAGACAGGGTAAATGTACAGGAAGTGAAAAATTGGTAGCGTTGCTACCGTGGTCTGAATCGCAGACCAATTGCAAACACAACAACACAACATCACAACCGTAAGCCAAAAGCCCTTCAGAACACGCATTCCAAAAAACTTTTCGTTCCGGCTCAGGAAGTGCCGCCACTATAGGTATTTGCTGGTAGTTCCTCAACGGACAAATTATAATGGCTCAGATAAAAAAAACTAATAGGTTAAACGTTGTTTCCTATATGTTAAATCTCGTTAACATCTAAGCCAGATAACCATGTCGAAGCGATTGCCACCTCTTAATGCATTACGTGTTTTTGATGCAGCAGCACGTCACCTGAGTTTCACCCGCGCAGCAGATGAGCTTTTTGTGACTCAGGCCGCAGTAAGTCATCAAATCAAGTCCCTGGAGGATTTTCTGGGGCTTAAGCTGTTCCGTCGACGCAACCGCTCCTTGCTTCTGACTGAAGAAGGCCAGAGCTATTTTCAGGATATTAAAGAGATTTTTTCCCAGCTGACGGAAGCCACGCGTAAACTGCAGGCCAGGAGTGCTAAAGGCGCGCTTACGGTCAGTTTATTGCCCAGTTTTGCCATTCAGTGGCTGGTGCCAAGACTCTCAAGCTTTAACTCAGCTTATCCGGGAATCGACGTTCGAATCCAGGCCGTGGACCGTCAGGAAGACAAGCTGGCTGACGATGTGGATGTCGCCATTTTTTATGGTCGCGGCAACTGGCCGGGCTTGCGTGTAGAAAAATTATACGCAGAATATCTGCTGCCAGTTTGCTCGCCGCTACTGCTGACAGGCGACAAGGCCCTGAAAACGCCCGCTGATTTGGCGCAGCATACGCTTTTGCATGATGCTTCTCGCCGTGACTGGCAAACTTATACCCGCCAATTAGGTCTTAACCATATAAATGTGCAGCAGGGACCCATTTTTAGCCACAGCGCAATGGTGTTACAGGCTGCTATTCACGGGCAGGGCGTCGCGTTGGCGAACAACGTGATGGCACAGTCCGAAATTGAGGCCGGCCGTCTGGTCTGCCCGTTTAATGATGTTCTGGTCAGCAAGAATGCGTTTTATCTGGTTTGTCATGACAGTCAGGCAGAACTGGGTAAAATAGCCGCCTTCCGACAGTGGATCCTGTCTAAAGCGGCAAACGAGCAAGAAAAATTCCGCTTCAGGTATGAACAATAACTTTTGTGTGCTGTGCACGCATCACTTTAGGACAGAAACATGACCAGCCGATTCATGCTGATTTTTGCCGCGGTGAGTGGCTTTATTTTTGTGGCACTGGGTGCTTTTGGCGCGCATGTGTTAAGCAAAACCTTAGGGGTGGTAGAGATGGGCTGGATCCAGACCGGCCTTGAATATCAGGCGTTTCACACCCTGGCAATCTTTGGGCTGGCGGTGGCAATGCAGCGCCGGATCAGCATTTGGTTTTACTGGAGTAGCGTGTTTATGGCGCTGGGTACCGTGCTGTTCAGCGGTAGCCTGTACTGCCTTGCGCTCTCTCATTTGCGCCTGTGGGCGTTTGTTACTCCTGTCGGCGGCGTCAGCTTCCTGGCGGGATGGGTATTAATGTTTATCGGAGCTATCCGTCTGAAACGCAAGGGCGTTGTTCATGAATAAGGTTGTTTTATATTGTCGCCCGGGGTTTGAGAAAGAGTGCGCCGCGGAAATTACGGATAAAGCCGCGAAGCGCGAAGTCTTCGGTTTTGCCCGCGTTAAAGAGAATGCGGGCTATGTGATATTCGAATGTTATCAGCCTGAAGACGCAGACAAACTGGCACGCGAGCTGCCGTTTAGCTCGCTGATCTTCGCACGCCAGATGTTTGTCGCGGGCGAGCTGCTGAAAGATCTGCCGCCGGAAGACCGCATCACGCCGATTGTCGGCATGCTGCAGGGCGTGGTGGAGAAGGGGGGCGATCTGCGCGTTGAGGTTGCCGACACCAATGAAAGCAAAGAGCTGATGAAGTTCTGCCGCAAATTTACCGTGCCGCTGCGTGCAGCGCTGCGTGACGCGGGCGTGCTGACGAACTACGAAACGCCGAAGCGTCCGGTGGTGCATATCTTCTTTATCGCCCCTGGCTGCTGCTATACCGGCTATTCCTATACCACCAACAACTCGCCTTTCTTTATGGGCATCCCGCGTTTGCGCTTCCCGGCGGATGCGCCGAGCCGTTCAACGCTCAAGCTGGAAGAGGCGTTCCACGTCTTTATCCCGGCAGATGAGTGGGATGAGCGTCTGGCAAACGGGATGTATGCGGTGGATCTCGGGGCGTGCCCGGGCGGCTGGACCTATCAACTGGTGAAACGCAACATGTGGGTATCGTCCGTTGATAACGGTCCAATGGCGCAAAGCCTGATGGACACCGGACAGGTCACCTGGCTGCGTGAGGACGGTTTCCGCTATCGCCCGAACCGTAACAACATCTCCTGGATGGTGTGCGATATGGTTGAGAAACCGGCAAAAGTCGCTGCGCTGATGGCTTCCTGGCTGGTGAACGGCTGGTGTCGTGAGACGATTTTTAATCTCAAGCTGCCGATGAAAAAGCGCTACGAGGAAGTCTCTCAGAATCTGGCCTACATTCAGGAGCAGATGGACGAGCACGGGATCAACGTGGTCATTCAGGCGCGTCAGCTATATCACGACCGCGAAGAGGTGACGGTACACATTCGTCGCTGGTGGGCTGCGGTTGGCGGACGTCGCGACGAGCGATAGTGCGTGCTTTGTTTTGCCCGGTGGCGCTGCGCTTACCGGGCCTACAAAACCCTGAAGTCGCTTTAACGTTCTAACCGCAACTGCTGTAAATTCCCGTCCAGCTGTAAATCCGTCTGTAGCGTTGCGATTTCCCGGCAGATAAACGCCATCTCTTTATGCGCCTCCAGCTTCTTGCGCCACTTTTCTGGCACCTCATCCAGACGGGCGTAAATCCCCTCCAGACTCTGAAAATCCGTCAGCAGCTGCGCGGCACTTTTCGGTCCAATACCGGTAACACCCGGAACCTTAGAGCTGCTGATGCCTGCCAGCCCCCAGTAATCCGGCAGTTGCTCAGGCGAGACGCCGAACTCGCTGGCGATAAACGGCGCGTCCAGCCAGCGTTTTTGAAAATAGTCGCGAATGCGGATAGTCGGCGAGAGCAGCTGACAGTAGCCTTTGTCAGTTGAAACGATAGTGGCCTGATGCCCGGCGCTCGCCACCTTTACGGCCAGAGTAGCCGCGAGGTCGTCGGCTTCATTTCCGTGTGCTCCCCAGCAGGGGACGCCGCGCTGTTCAAATGCCGCGCGTATCATAGGTAACTCTGCATGAAGATCGTCCGGCATCGGTGCGCGTCCGGCTTTGTAGTCGGGCAGACGCTGGTGTCGCCAGCCCGTGTTGCGGGCTTCGTCATCAAATACCGCGACCGCGTGGGTGGGTTCACTGTGGCGGATAAGCTGTTCCAGCGCGTGCAGGCAGGTGTCCTTACAGGGGGTGCCCTGTACCGCATGGATACGGCGGATCAAATTGAGTGCATCGACGATAAGTAAATGAACGGCCACAGATAATCTCCCTTCTATCTCATGCGAGAAGGGTAACACTGTCAGCAGCGTGAAACTATGAATGGTGGGGAAAACAGGAAGAAGCCTCGCAAAACGAGGCTTCCTGAGAGGCTTAATCGCAGGTCACGATCTTCATCGCCAGGCCACCGCGGGAGGTTTCGCGGTATTTGGCGTTCATATCTTTACCCGTTTCGTACATGGTTTCGATAACCTTATCGAGACAGACGCGCGGTTCGCTGGTGCGGCGCAGCGCCATACGTGCCGCGTTCACCGCCTTCACGGAGGCAATCGCGTTACGCTCGATGCACGGCACCTGCACCTGTCCGGCGACCGGGTCACAGGTCAGTCCCAGGTTATGTTCCATGCCGATTTCCGCCGCGATGCACACCTGCGCCGGGCTTGCGCCCAGCAGCTCAGCCAGACCCGCCGCCGCCATGGAGCAGGCCACGCCGACTTCACCCTGACAGCCCACCTCCGCACCGGAAATGGAGGCGTTCATCTTATACAGCGAACCTATCGCACTGGTGACCAGCAGGTAGCGCGCCAGAGAGTTCGCGTTCACTTCGCGGATAAACTTGTCGTAGTACGCCAGCACCGCCGGAACGATACCGCACGCACCGTTGGTTGGTGCGGTAACAACGCGGCCGCCCGCGGCGTTTTCTTCGTTTACCGCCAGCGCGAACATGTTGATCCAATCGACGACTGCCATCGGGTCAGTCGTGGTTTTGTCGGTGCTCACCAGCATACGACGCAGCGCTGCCGCACGGCGCGGCACGCGCAGTTTGCCCGGCAGTACGCCTTCGGTGGTGATCCCGCGCTCGATACCGCCGCGCATCACTTCCCAGACTTTTGCGAAGTGCTGTTCCAGCTCTTCTTTGCTGTGCAGCGCCAGTTCGTTTTTCATCATCAGGCCGGAAAGGGACAGGCCCGTCTCCTGGCAGTGACGCTGTAAATCCGCCGCGTTTTCGTACGGATAAGGCACGTCAACAGCGGAATTGTTGGTTTGACCAAAATGGTCTTCGTCGACAATAAAACCGCCGCCGATGGAGTAATACGTCTGGCTGTAAACCGCTTTGTCGCCGGCCAGTGCGGTAATGCGCATGCCGTTTTCGTGCAGCGACAGGTTGTCCGCATGGAAATTCATGCAGTGGTCAACCGGGAATTCAACCTCGTGCTCGCCGTTCGCCAGCAACAGACGACCGTGGGTGTTTACGTCCTGGATAAAGCCAGGGATCGCATCAATATCAACGGTATCCGGCAGGTTACCCGCCAGGCCCATGATGATGGCGATATCGGTATGGTGGCCTTTACCCGTCAGGGAAAGGGAACCGTATACATCGACGACCACGCGGGTGATGTCGTGCAAGATGCCGCGTGCAATCAAGTCATCCGTGAATTGTTTACCGGCTTTCATTGGTCCGACGGTGTGAGAGCTGGAAGGACCAATACCGATTTTGAAAATATCGAATACGCTAATCATGATGCGTCCATTGCTATCAGTCAGAGAGGAGGAGTGCGCCGCCCGAGGACGGCGCAGGAGGTATTAGCTGAACAGCGAGTAGAAAATAGCGGAGATGGCAATCAGGCCCATAATCACAACGAATACGTTGCTGATATGGCCGCTGTATTTACGCATCGCAGGGACTTTCTGAATCGCGTACATCGGCATAAGGAACAGAATCATTGCGATAACCGGGCCGCCCAGGGTTTCAATCATGCCCAGGATGCTTGGGTTCAGGGTCGCTACCGCCCAGGTGGTGAGCAGCATGAACAGTGCAGTGATTTTGTTCAGCTTGTTGATTTCAATGCTCTTGCCTTTACCGCGCAGAGATTTAATCACCATACCGTTGAAGCCTTCACGTGCGCCCAGGTAGTGGCCCAGGAAGGATTTGGTGATAGCGATAATCGCGATGATTGGCGCCATCCACGCAATGACCGGTGCGTTAAAGTGGTTCGCCAGGTAAGACAGAATAGAGATGTTCTGCTCTTTCGCTGCCGCCAGATCCACCGGGGAGAGGCTCAGTACGCAGCTGAAGACGAAGAACATCACGGTCAGTACCATCATGATGTGAGCGCGTGCCAGGATGCTGGAGCACTTCTTCTCTGCGCCATTACCGTACTCTTCACGTTTCGCAACAGCGAAAGAAGAGATGATCGGAGAGTGGTTGAAAGAGAACACCATCACCGGAATCGCCAGCCACAGGGTCATCAGCAGGCCGTTACCGGTTGCCGATGCGCTGCTCAGGGACAGGGTTTCCAGCGCTGCGCCGTTCCACTGTGGGATCAGGTAGCAGGCCAGCACCATCAGAGCAATAACGAACGGGAAGACCAGTACGCTCATCGCTTTCACAATCATCTGCTCGCCGAAGCGCACGATGGTCATCATGCCGACGATCAGGATCAGAGACAGAATCGCACGCGGTGGCGGCGTCATCTGCAGCTGGTGCATCATGAAGCTTTCAACGGTGTTGGTGATCGCCACGCTGTAAACCAGCAGAATCGGGTAAATCGCGAAGAAGTAGAGCAGGGTAATCAGTTTACCTGCGCCGACGCCAAAGTGCTCTTCAACCACTTCAGTGATGTCTTCGCCCGGGTTTTTACCGGACAGCACGAAGCGGGTCAGGCCGCGGTGTGCAAAGAAGGTCATCGGGAAAGCGATGATAGCCATGATGATCAGCGGGATCAGACCGCCGACGCCTGCGTTGATAGGAAGGAACAGTACACCAGCGCCGATTGCTGTGCCGTAAAGGCCAAGCATCCACATGGTATCCGTTTTGCGCCAACCACTTCGGGAATCAATCGAAGCAACGGTGCTGGTTTGAGTGGTTTCCATCTGTATCTCCTGGAGGAAGCAAATTGTCAGGTTTCTAGTCAAATCCGATGAAAAAGTGCCTGACGGTAATATGAAATTCGTTCAGTGACGGTTTTTTAATAATTTTCACCCGTAACTATTGGCGGGCGGAAAGATACATTTTCGTTATGAATCCTTCAGTGATCCTGATCCCAATTGCAATAATCCACTCTCTATGTGGGCATGTTTAGACCATTTATCTGTCAAAAAAACGTCAAAGAGAATTTACGGGCGCGAAGGCTACCATTAACGACATGTAGCGTGAAAGGTTGGCCCGCGAGTTAGGAGGGTTACGCTGTAAAGAAATAGGTTTTTAGGATTTTCTGGCAGGTAATTTTGATTAGGGCTGATATTTTACGGTTCCGAAAACGAGGTAATCGTTTGCGCGTGGGTGAAAAATATAAATAACATAAACGATGTCTATGAATTGCATCAGTAATAAAAAAGCCGGATCCTGAAGGACAGGATCCGGCTTTAAAAGCGCAACTTGAAATCTTATTTGATGATTTCGTAGCAGGGTATATAGGCCGAGCCCGGCAGCTTCATGCGGTGCTGGGCGACAAAGCCCTGCAGCATGTCATCCATGCGACGCATCATCTCCGGGTCGCCGTGGATCTTATACGGCCCAAATTCTTCAATGGCGCGGATCCCTACCTCTTTCACGTTACCTGCCACAATGCCTGAGAAGGCGCGGCGCAGATCGGCTGCCAGCACTTCCACTGGCTGATCGGGATAGAGCTTCAGGTTCGCCATGTTTTCATGCGAAGGTTCAAACGGGATCTGCAGGTCCGGCGCGATGCGGATTGACCAGTTGAAGCTGTAAGCATCCCCGGTATCGCGACGGTTCTCTTTCACCAATGGCATCGCTTTCTTCATCTGGCGAGCCACTTCTGCCGCATCGTCAATGATGATGCGATAGTGACGACGCGCGGCTTCACCCAGCGTGTGCACGATAAATTCGTCCAGCACGCGGAAGTAGTCTGCGCTCTCTTTCGGCCCGGTCAGGATCAGCGGCAGAACCTGATCTTTGTTGACCGGGTTCATCAGAATACCCAGCAGATAAAGCAGCTCTTCCGCCGTGCCCACGCCGCCGGGGAAGATGATAATGCCGTGGGCGATACGGACAAACGCCTCAAGACGTTTCTCGATATCCGGCATGATAATCAGTTCGTTAACCAGCGGGTTAGGCGGCTCAGCCGCGATGATGGACGGCTCGGTCATACCGATAAAACGTCCTTCTTTATAGCGCTGCTGCGCGTGTCCCACTGCGGCTCCTTTCATTGGCGCTTCCATCGCACCCGGACCACAGCCGGTACAGATATTCAGCTCGCGCAGGCCAAGCTGGGTACCCACCCGACGCGCATACAGGTATTCGGTTTCGTTAATGGAGTGACCACCCCAGCAGACGACCATGTTCGGTGCTTCGCCAACGTGCAGGGCACGGGCGTTACGCAGAATTGAGAACACCAGGTTGGTGATATGGACCGAGCTTTCCAGGTCGAGATGCTGGAAGCGGCCAGCGTTGTGGATCTGCCCGTTAACGAACAGAATGTCGCGCAGCACGGCAAACAGGTTGGCCTGCAGAGAGCGAATAATGCGCCCGTCGACAAAGGCGTCTTCCGGCGGGTTGATAA
Organism: Enterobacter sp. RIT637; assembly: GCF_019718755.1. Lineage (NCBI taxonomy): Bacteria > Pseudomonadati > Pseudomonadota > Gammaproteobacteria > Enterobacterales > Enterobacteriaceae > Enterobacter > Enterobacter sp. RIT637. Next base: position 187,894 of record NZ_JAIHAZ010000006.1, on the reverse strand, counting down.
CCTCGAGTTTCACCCCGCGCTCGCGGCGCAGCACGTTGATATCAAAGCTTTCGAAGCGAGACAGCAGCTCTTTACTGTTGTCGGTCAGGCTTCCGGAGTTCAGTACGGCAAGTGAACAGTTACGAAACAGTTGATAGAGATCGCTACTGGCCGTGCGTTTAAGCATGTCCACTTCCAGCTGCGACAACATATCCATTGAGCCAAGCGGGCTAATATGTGTAATCAAGTGAGCTCCTTACGGGACGATTATCGTCTTTCCCTGTTGATTACAATAGCCCTGGCGCGTGACGTTTCACAACCTAAAGCGCGGAAGATACCGCGCATATTGTGAAAATATTTATATTATTGACGCACCAGACGGCCCGTCGCAGGCACAAAATCGGTATTAGTACGCCACGGGTTGATGTCCAGTCCGCCACGGCGGGTGTAGCGCGCATAAACGCTCAGCTTTTCTGGCTGGCAGAAACGCATAATGTCGTTAAAAATGCGCTCCACGCACTGCTCGTGGAATTCGTTGTGATGGCGGAACGACACCAGGTAGCGCAGCAGTTTTTCCCGGTCGATTTTCGGCCCGCGATACTGGATCTGCACCGAGCCCCAGTCTGGCTGGTGGGTGATCAGGCAGTTGGACTTCAGCAGATGGCTGACCAGCGTCTCTTCAACCACCTTTCCGCTCGCCGCGCTTTCGAGGTAGTCGGCACTGAACTCATAACTTTCAACGTCAATGTCCTGATCGTCGATGCAGGCACCGTGAAAGTGGGCGATAGGCTGCCCTTCCAGCTCATGCAGACGATACAGCGATACGGCAACGTCTCCTTGTGCACAGGCGCGTAGATCCCGCTCCAGCGTAGCCTGGACGTCGTCCCAGCTGTTGAATTTTGTCTGGTTAAAACTGTTGAGATAGAGCTTAAAGCTTTTGGACTCGACGAGGTTAACGCTGGCGTAATCCAGCTCAACGTGACCCACGGCCACCTGCGGCAGCCCGCGCGCGTTAAGCCAGGAGAGTTCGTATAGCGTCCAGATATCGCCGCCGACAAACGGCAGCGCGTCCGCGTGTAACCCAAGCGGGTCGCGGTTCAGGCTGCGGGGTACGCCCTGCAGCAGGCTTGCATCGTAGGTGTCGCGGTAATCGGTCGATTTACCCAGCGTTAAGCCGGTTAACGCCTGATGATTTTCGTAAGACATGTTTCATAGCCACTTTACAGGTACACTTATGGCCTGAGTTTATCCTGTCTTACAAGAAGAGAGAAATCGGTGGATATCGAAACTGCAAATGCCCTGACGACCTTCACGACCCGCTATTGCGATGCATGGCATGAAAAACAGGGGACGTGGCCGCAAAGTGCTGATTTATATGGCATCCCCTCACCGTGCATTATCTCTTCACTCGACGATTACGTTATCTGGCAGCCGAAGCCCAATACCGGCGAGCAAAATGTAAATGCGGTTGAACGGGCAATGGACATTGTGGTACAACCAGCGGTTCACGCGTTTTATACCGCGCAGTTTGCAGGGGATATGCCTGCGCGCTTTGCCAATATTACGCTGACGCTGTTGCAGACCTGGAGCGAAGACGATCTGCAGCGTGTGCAGGAAAACCTGATTGGTCACCTGGTCACGCAAAAGCGCCTTAAGCTTTCTCCGACGCTCTTTATTGCCACCCTGGACAGCGAACTGGATGTGTTATCCGTTTGCAATCTGTCCGGTGAAGTGATTAAAGAGACCATCGGTACCCGCAATCGCGAGATTCTCGCCCCCTCTCTTGCGGAATTTCTTACCCAACTTGAGCCACTTCTGTAATCCATGATGCTACGGCGCGTGTGAGAGATCTCTTACAAGGTTTGTGAGAGATCGCTGGAACATTCAGTATTACCTTATTTAATTAAGATTAATATTACGCTGTTTTTCAATGAATTACTTGTTCATCGCATCGTTTTTAAGGATTTCTGACGTCTTACAGTGCTCACGGGGTGGGTTGTAAGACGAAGCGGAATAACGGATTCTATCTCCGTCGACAGGAAGCCGACACGAGAAACGAACATCAGGATGATGGCGTTTCTTACTCAGGACTCGTCAGGATGGCGCTGCAGGAAGGCTTCAGGATGAAGCAAAGCGGATCGCGCAGGATGCGTAAAGGACACCTCCAGGAAGGAGAAAGAGAGCCGGTCAGGATGGTCGGTGGGTCAGGATGGCCAGGACGTTTCAGGATGAAACAATCACGTCAGGATGATGTGAGCAGGATGCGAAAGGTAGACGGATGACCAGGCCTTCGGGCATCAGGAAAAGTTGTCACGGATGAGCAGGGAGCACGAATTGTAGCTGGAATGCTGCGGAACGAACCGGGAGCACTGTTTTTACAGTGCTCCCTTTTTTTATTTCTGCGTTCTGCAATGCTATGCTGCGCGCCGTTCAGTTTTTCAGTTGAGGTGACTATGACGCAATACGATAGCGTTCGTGCCCAGTTGCACGCCATCGAAGCACTCTTGCGCCAACATCAGCTGTGGCAGGAGATTGCGCCGCAGCCAGAAGCATTCGCAAGTACCCAGCCATTCTGCCTGGATAAGCTGGCTCCCTTTGAGTGGCTGCAGTGGGTATTGATTCCGCGCATGCACGCTCTGCTGGACGGCGGCCATCCGCTGCCACAGGCGTTTGCCGTCTCTCCCTATTATGAAATGGCGCTCGAGGCGACCCATCCCGCGCGCGAGGTTATGCTGGTTGAGTTAGCACGCCTGGATGCGCTCTTTGCTGGTGACGATGCATGACGCTTGAGATCCTCTATCAGGACGAGTGGCTGGTAGCGGTCAACAAGCCGTCGGGCTGGCTGGTGCACCGCAGCTGGCTCGATCGCGATGAGAAAGTGGTGGTGATGCAAACCGTTCGCGACCAGATTGGTCAGCACGTTTTTACCGCCCATCGTCTGGACCGTCCAACCTCCGGCGTACTGCTGATGGGGCTTTCCAGCGAGGCAGGACGTCTGCTTTCTCAGCAGTTTGAACAGCACCAGATGCAAAAGCGCTACCACGCGATTGTGCGCGGCTGGCTGACGGAAGCCGCCACGCTCGATTATCCGCTGGTGGAGGAACTGGATAAAATCGCCGATAAATTTGCCCGTGATGATAAAGGCCCGCAGCCGGCGGTGACGGATTATCGCGGCATGGCGACGACCGAAATGCCGGTGGCGACCAGCAAGTTTCCGACCACACGCTACAGCCTGGTTGAGCTTTTGCCCAAAACCGGGCGCAAGCACCAGCTTCGTCGCCATCTCGCGCACCTGCGCCACCCGATTATTGGCGACAGCAAACACGGTGATTTGCGCCAGAACCGCAGCGCGGCCGAGCATTTTGGCTGCCATCGCCTGATGCTCCACGCCAGCGAGCTGAGCCTGACGCACCCGTTCACCGGCCAACCGCTGACTATCCGCGCGGGGCTGGACGACGTCTGGATGCAGGCGCTGTCACAGTTTGGCTGGCTGGGACAACTCCCCGAAAATGAAAGGGTTGAGTTTGTCTCAGGCAACGTTCAGGATGAACAGCAGGCACAATAATTAAGGGAGCAAAGCATGGCTGAAGTAGGCATTTTTGTCGGCACAATGTACGGCAACTCGCTGCTGGTAGCGGAAGAGGCTGAGGCAATACTTGCCAGCCAGGGCCATAAAGCCACGGTCTATGAAGACCCGGAACTGGCAGACTGGGAAAAGTATCAAGATAAATACATCCTGGTGGTGACCTCCACCACCGGGCAGGGCGATCTGCCGGACAGCATCGTGCCGCTGTTCCAGGGAATTAAAGACCAGCTTGGCTATCAGCCGAACGTGCACTACGGCATCATTGCCCTGGGTGACAGCTCTTACGCCAACTTCTGCGGCGGCGGCAAGCAGTTCGATGCGCTCCTGCAGGAGCAGAGCGCCCAGCGCGTCGGTGAGATGCTGCTGATTGACGCAGGCGAACACCCTGAGCCAGAAAGCGAATCGAACCCGTGGGTCGAGCACTGGGCAACTCTGCTTAAATAGTTATGTAGGCCGGGTAAGGCTTAGCCGCCACCCGGCAACGAAGCCGCAGCAAATCCTCAATTCCGTGAACCACCTTCCACTCCCTTGGGCTTATGCCATAAACAACCTCTCATACACCCTTCAATACTGTGTTTCTGCACGGTGAGAGAACGTGTCACTCCTTCATATACTTTCCCGGTCACTATAAAACGGCTTCAGGCCGTACCAAAACGACAAAACACAAGTCTCATTCTGATTACCCTACCGGTGCTGTACAGAATGAACCAGGCGAAAGCTATGTTTCAGGAGTGCAACAATGAGTACATTAAGCCACGCAGCGAGCAGCGCTGAAAAGCGCACCAACGCCCGCTACTGGATAGTGGTGATGCTGTTTATCGTCACGTCCTTTAACTATGGTGACCGCGCCACGCTGTCGATTGCCGGTTCGGAAATGGCAAAAGATATCGGCCTTGATCCCGTGGGCATGGGTTACGTTTTCTCCGCATTCTCATGGGCCTACGTCATCGGGCAAATTCCTGGCGGCTGGCTGCTTGACCGCTTTGGATCAAAACGGGTCTATTTCTGGTCCATCTTTATCTGGTCGATGTTCACCCTGCTGCAGGGGTTCGTCGATATCTTCAGCGGCTTCGGCATAATCGTGGCGCTCTTCACGCTGCGCTTCCTGGTGGGCTTAGCGGAAGCACCTTCCTTCCCTGGGAACAGCCGTATTGTCGCTGCCTGGTTCCCGGCACAGGAGAGGGGAACCGCGGTTGCGATTTTTAACTCCGCACAATACTTTGCGACGGTGATCTTCGCGCCAATCATGGGCTGGCTGACGCATGAGGTGGGCTGGTCGCATGTCTTCTTCTTCATGGGCGGGCTTGGGATCGTCATTAGCTTTATCTGGCTGAAAGTGATCCACGAACCCAACCAGCACCCGGGCGTGAACAAGAAGGAGCTGGAGTACATCGCAGAGGGCGGGGCGCTGATCAACATGGATCAGAAATCCGCAAAAGCAAAAGTCCCGTTCAGCCAGAAATGGGCGCAGATCAAGCAGCTCGTCGGCTCGCGCATGATGATCGGTATCTATCTGGGTCAGTACTGTATTAACGCCTTAACCTACTTTTTCATCACGTGGTTCCCGGTTTATCTGGTGCAGGCGCGCGGCATGTCGATCCTGAAGGCGGGGTTTGTTGCCTCGATCCCGGCAATTTGCGGCTTCGTGGGCGGCGTGCTCGGCGGGGTGATTTCCGACTGGCTGATGCGCCGCACCGGCTCGCTGAATATCGCGCGTAAAACGCCTATCGTGCTCGGCATGCTGCTCTCCATGACCATGGTGTTCTGTAACTACGTGAGCGCTGAGTGGATGATTATCGGCTTTATGGCGATGGCCTTCTTCGGCAAAGGCATTGGCGCGCTGGGCTGGGCGGTGATGGCAGATACCGCGCCAAAAGAGATCAGCGGCCTGAGCGGCGGTCTGTTCAACATGTTCGGCAATATTTCCGGGATTGTTACGCCAATCGCTATCGGCTACATCGTCGGTACCACCGGTTCCTTTAACGGTGCGTTGATTTACGTTGGGGTGCATGCGCTGGTGGCGGTGCTGAGTTACCTGGTGCTGGTCGGCGATATCAAACGCGTCGAACTTAAACCTGTAGGGGAGCGTGGATGATGACAACGCAATCAAGCCCTATCGTTACTGAGATGAAGGTCATCCCGGTGGCCGGACAGGACAGCATGCTGCTGAATATTGGCGGCGCGCATAACGCCTGGTTTACCCGCAATATTGTGGTGCTGAGCGACAGCGCGGGGAATACCGGCGTGGGCGAGGCGCCAGGCGGTGAGGTGATTTACCAGACGCTGGTTGATGCTATTCCGCAGGTGGTGGGCCAGGAAGTGGCCCGTCTGAACAAGGTGGTTCAGCGGGTGCATAAGGGCAATCAGTCGGCAGATTTTGATACCTTTGGAAAAGGTGCCTGGACGTTTGAACTGCGCGTCAACGCCGTTGCCGCGCTGGAAGCCGCTCTGCTCGATTTGCTCGGTAAGGCGCTGAATGTCCCGGTCTGCGAACTGCTGGGGCCGGGCAAACAGCGCGATGCGGTAACGGTTCTGGGCTACCTGTTCTACGTAGGCGACCGCAATAAAACCGATCTGCCTTATCTGGACCGTTCGCCTGGCAACCATGAGTGGTATCACCTGCGCCATCAGGAGGCGCTCACAGGCGAGGCGGTGGTGCGTCTGGCGGAAGCCGCGCAGGACCGCTACGGGTTTAAAGATTTCAAACTGAAAGGCGGCGTGCTGCCCGGCGAGCAGGAAATTGAAACTGCCCGCGCGCTGAAAAAGCGTTTCCCCGATGCGCGGATCACTGTGGATCCGAACGGCGCATGGTTGCTGGATGAAGCCATCTCGCTCTGTAAAGGTCTGGGCGATGTACTGACCTACGCGGAAGATCCGTGCGGTGCCGAGCAGGGTTTCTCTGGTCGGGAAGTGATGGCCGAGTTCCGCCGCGCCACCGGGCTGCCGGTTGCCACCAACATGATCGCCACCAATTGGCGTGAAATGGGCCATGCGGTGATGCTGAATTCGGTGGACATTCCGCTGGCGGACCCGCACTTCTGGACGCTGTCCGGCGCGGTGCGTGTGGCGCAGCTGTGCGACGACTGGGGGCTGACCTGGGGCTGCCACTCCAACAACCATTTCGATATCTCGCTGGCGATGTTTACCCACGTTGGCGCAGCGGCGCCGGGTAACCCGACCGCCATCGACACCCACTGGATTTGGCAGGAGGGGGAAGCCCGCCTGACGAAAAATCCGCTGGAGATTAAAAACGGCAGCATTGCCGTACCGGATGCGCCTGGGCTGGGCGTGGAGCTTGACTGGGATCAGATCCACAAAGCGCACGAAGCGTATAAGAGATTGCCAGGCGGCGCGCGTAACGACGCGGGCCCGATGCAGTACCTGATCCCCGGCTGGACATTTGACCGTAAGCGCCCTGTTTTTGGACGTCACTGATAAAAGGATTGAACCATGAGCACATTTTCTACCCCTGTAGTCACTTCCATGCAGATCGTTCCGGTTGCGGGCCATGACAGCATGCTGATGAATTTGAGCGGCGCGCATGCGCCTTTCTTTACCCGCAATATCGTGATTATCAAAGACAATTCCGGCCATACGGGCGTGGGCGAAATTCCGGGCGGGGAAAAGATCCGCAAAACACTGGAGGACGCCATTCCGCTGGTGGTGGGGAAAACCCTTGGCGAATACAAAAATGTTCTCAACAGCGTGCGCAGCACCTTTGCGGACCGCGATGCGGGTGGGCGCGGGCTGCAAACCTTCGACCTGCGTACGACCATCCACGTGGTCACCGGTATTGAGGCGGCAATGTTGGATCTGCTCGGTCAGCATCTTGGCGTGAACGTTGCGTCCCTGCTGGGCGAGGGTCAGCAGCGCACCGAAGTGGAAATGCTGGGCTATCTGTTCTTTGTCGGCAACCGCAAGCTGACGCCGCTGCCGTACCAGAGCCAGCCGGATGAACAATGCGACTGGTACCGCGTTCGCCACGATGAAGCGATGACCCCTGACGCGGTGGTGCGTCTGGCCGAAGCCGCTTACGAAAAATATGGCTTCAACGACTTCAAACTGAAGGGCGGCGTGCTGGCAGGGGAAGAAGAGGCAGAAGCCATTACCGCGCTGGCAAAACGTTTCCCGCAGGCGCGCGTCACGCTGGATCCGAACGGCGCATGGTCGCTTGATGAAGCGATTAAAATCGGTAAGCAGCTTAAAGGCGTGCTGGCCTACGCGGAAGATCCGTGTGGGGCCGAGCAGGGCTTCTCCGGACGCGAGGTGATGGCTGAGTTTCGCCGCGCAACCGGTCTGCCAACGGCAACCAACATGATCGCCACCGACTGGCGCCAGATGGGGCATACCTTATCCCTTCAGTCCGTCGATATTCCGCTGGCGGATCCGCACTTCTGGACGATGCAGGGTTCGGTTCGCGTGGCGCAGATGTGCCACGAGTTCGGCCTGACCTGGGGCTCGCACTCCAACAACCACTTCGACGTGTCGCTGGCGATGTTCACTCACGTCGCCGCCGCCGCGCCGGGCACGATCACCGCTATTGATACCCACTGGATCTGGCAGGAGGGTAACCAGCGCCTGACTAAACAGCCGTTTGAGATCAAAGGCGGCATGGTGCAGGTGCCGTCCACGCCGGGGCTGGGCGTTGAGCTGGATATGGACCAGGTGATGAAAGCCCACGAACTGTACCTGAAACACGGTCTGGGCGCGCGCGACGATGCGATAGCGATGCAGTATTTGATCCCGGACTGGACATTCGACAATAAACGTCCGTGCATGGTACGATAAACGCATTGGGACCGCTCCCATGAGCGGTCGTTTACGTGGTGTATGCTTAACGTAATGACTATGCGTAAGGATGGCTTATGAAAATTGTTATCGCACCGGACTCGTATAAGGAAAGTTTGAGTGCTCTTGAGGTAGCGACAGCGATAGAACGCGGCTTTCGCGAGATTTTCCCCTCGGCTAACTACGTAAAATTACCGGTTGCCGACGGGGGCGAAGGCACCGTTGAGGCGATGGTTGCGGCCACTCAGGGGCGGGTCATTCATGTCCCGGTGACCGGCCCGCTGGGGGAGCCTGTTGATGGATTTTACGGGCTATCCGGTGACGAGAGGTGCGCATTTATTGAGATGGCCGCGGCAAGCGGTCTGGAGCTTGTGCCACCTTCGCAACGCAACCCGTTGAAAACCACTTCGTGGGGAACGGGCGAGCTCATCCGTCATGCGCTGGACGCAGGCGTTAAGCATATCATTATTGGCATTGGCGGCAGTGCCACCAACGACGGCGGCGCGGGCATGGTCCAGGCGCTGGGCGCGAAACTGCTGGATGCCTCACAGGAATCTATTGGCCCGGGCGGCGGTGAGCTTGTCAATCTGGCGCATATTGACGTAAGCGGCCTTGATCAGCGCCTGAAAGCGTGCCGGATTGAGGTTGCCTGCGATGTCACCAATCCATTAATCGGAGAAGAGGGCGCGACTGCGGTGTTTGGCCCGCAGAAAGGGGCGACGCCGGAAATGATTGTCACCCTGGATAACGCGCTTGCCCATTACGCGCAGGTGATTGCCCGCGATCTGGACAGGGATGTTGTGAGTCTTTCCGGCGGCGGAGCGGCGGGCGGCATGGGCGCGGCGCTGCACGCCTTTTGCGGCGCACAGCTGCGCCAGGGTATTGAGATCGTGACCGATGCGCTACACCTTGCCGACCAGGTGGCGGATGCGGATTTGGTGATCACGGGTGAAGGTCGCATCGACAGCCAGACGATCCACGGTAAAGTCCCCGTGGGCGTGGCGAAAGTGGCAAAACGCTTTAACAAACCCGTCATCGGCATTGCGGGCAGCCTGACGGCGGACGTTGGCGTGGTACACGATCACGGTATTGATGCGGTGTTTAGCGTGATCTACACCATCTGCTCGCTGGAGGATGCGCTGGAAAATGCCAGCGAGAATGTACAGATGGCATCAAGGAATATCGCGGCGGTGCTGAAAGTGGGGCAGGCATTTTAGCTGTGATTGCCGGGTGGCGGCTTCGCCTTACCCGGCCTACGTAAGGGCACCTGTAGGCCCGGTAAGCGCAGCGCCACCGGGCTTTACTATCAGCTCCCCAACACCTTCATCGCTTCTCTTGTCACGTTATCCATCTCGTCCAGCAGCTCCAGGAATTCCGGTTCAAGCTCCGATTCCGGCGTACCGGCACGCAACTGCTGCTCCAGAAGCTGGCAGAGGTTTTTCAACCGTGGTACGCCGCTGTAGCCACAGCTGCCGTGCAGCTTGTGGATGGCTTCAAGCAGTTCTTCGGGGTTTTCTCCCACCAGCTGTTCTTCAACTTTATTACGGATTTCCGGCAGGAAGGCGACCAGCATCTGCAACATGTCGCGGGCTAAATCGGTTTTCCCTGCCGCCTGGCGCAGCGCCAGCGACCAGTCGAAGGTGGCATTCTGGTTGACGCTAATCTCCGGCGATTCTGCTGCAACCGTGTACGTCCCGCCAATATGCCCTGGTTTGTAGCGCACCAGCAGGCTATGCAGTTTCTCTTCGTCGATAGGCTTGGCCAGATAATCATTCATCCCGGCGCTCAGCAATTTTTCTTTCTGTCCGGCCATGGCGTGCGCGGTCACCGCAATCACCGGCGTTTGCTGCTGATGCGGGAGCTGGCGGATAAGCTCGCAGGCGCGAATGCCGTCCATACCCGGCATCTGAATATCCATCAGAATCAAATCGAACTGCATCTGTTTAGCCTGTTCCACTGCCTGCGCACCGCTGGTACACAGTTCCACGTGCTGAACCTGATCCTCCAGCAGCACGCCAATCAGCTTCAGGTTTGCCGGGTTATCGTCCACCGCCATCACGCTCATCGGCAGCTTTTGCTCGTCGCTGATGAGCGGCAGCGCGTGCTGGCTCAGACGACAATATTCGGTGAGCGCAGGCAGCAGGCGTGTGGCCGTGAGCGGTTTGAGAAGACAGGCGGCTGCCCCGTCATTTTTCAGCTCTTCGGCATTAATTTGTGCATGACAAGGCAGGGCCAGCAGCAGGTAGTCGGTCATTGATGCCGCTTTCGCCAGGCGTTCCTGCTGCATGGTCAGTTCGCCCGTAAAGGTCACTGGGATCCCCATCAGCAGGATATCGTAGTGCTCGACGGCAAGCGCAGAGAAGGTCGGGCTGTAGACTACCTCCAGCGGCGTGGTGCTTAACACGTCCAGCGTGCACTGCGCCGCTGCGGCATTTGGTTCAACGTAGGCCAGACGCATCCCTTTCAGGCAGTCGGTAACTGGCCCATCGGTCATAACGTTCGGGTTGAGATCGAGATTGATATGGAACCAGAAGGTCGAGCCACGGTTAGGCTGGCTGTGGAAGGAGATATCGCCGCCCATCTCTTTTACCAGTTTTTGGGTGATCACCAGCCCCAGCCCGGTGCCCCCGTGGCGGCGGGAAATACTGGCGTCCGCCTGACGGAATGCCTGGAACAGGCGCGACTGATCGCGCTCCGGTATGCCGATACCGGTATCGCGGATCTGCACCTCAATCTGCACCTTGTTATTACTGAGCGCCCGCTTTTCGACAAGAATGTCGATATTGCCGCTCTCGGTAAACTTGATCGCGTTACCGACCAGATTGGTGATGACCTGCTGCAGGCGCAGCGGATCGCCAATGACGTTATCCGGCACGTCGTTCTTGATATTGAGCGTCAGCTCCAGCCCTTTGTCATGCGACGAATGTGCAAGCAGCGTCACCACTTCATCCAGCGTGCCGCGCAGCGGGAACGGAATACTCTCCAGAATCAGCTTGCCCGCCTCCAGTTTGGAGAAGTCCAGCACGTCGTTAATGATCGCCAGCAGGTTGTTGGCCGAACGTTCGATAGTGTGCAGGTGGTCGCGCTGGGTGGGGTTAAGCTCGCTTTTCAGCGTCAGACGGGTAAAGCCGATCACGCCGTTCAGCGGGGTTCTCAGCTCGTGTGACATATTGGCTAGGAATTCGGATTTAATGCGCGCGGCTTCCTGGGCGCGTTTTTTCGCCAGATCCAGCTCGACGTTCTGAATCTCCATTTGCTCCAGCGTTTCGCGCAGGTCAGAGGTGGCCTGGTCAACGTTGTGCTGCATCTCTTCATGATACGCCGCCAGCGACATCGCCATCGAGTTGATGCCGTTTTTCAGCATATCCAGTTCGCCCAACATAAACCCTTCCACGCGGCTGTCGAGCTGGCCGCGACGGATACGGTCAACGGTGTTGACCATGTTTCGAATCGGCCCCGTCACATCACGCATCAGTCGCCAGCCGAAAATCAGCGCAATGCCGATACAGAAGAGCATCATCACGCCGGAGATAAAAATTTCTTTGTACTGCTGCAGCCGGACTGACTTGAGATCCAACTCCAGCGCCACATATCCCAGCATGTTGTTGCTGGATTTGGCTTCAGACTGAGCAGATTCATCGGGAGAATAGCTCTCGGAGACGATCGGCGTGCGCAGGATCATAATATCCCCTCGCCGCAATACGGTGAGATGGCGCGGGAACGGCGTGCCGTCAGGAATTTTCAGGGACGTCGGATCAAGGTGAAAATTCGAGGTAACAAACAGACGGTTGTTTTCATCATAAACGGAGATAGCCCGCACGATGTCCGAGTGACGACGATGCAACACGCTAATTAACTGACCAATGGATTCCCGGTTTTGCAGGTTCATGCCGTACTCGCTGGAGACCGCCAGCGGTTCGATAATGCTGGCTCCGGCGTCTTCCAGCTGTCGCTGCAAATCGTTATAGCGATGCACCACAAAGAAGATACTCAGCAGCAAACCGATCAATACGGTGGGGGCGAGGATCAAAATCATCATGCGTGCACGCAGGCTGTAGTTGGTCATGGCGTTCCGTTATGGGACAATTAGGACAATTATGTTTATATGTGAGAAAAATCTCAGCGATGGCGCAATTCTACTCTGCAAAGCGACGCGTGACGACGCGTCAGATCATAACTGTTGAAGCCACGGACCTCGATCCCTTTGGTCAGGGGGTGGCACGGCACAACGGTAAGACACTGTTTATAACAGGTTTGCTGCCATCAGAACGAGCAGAAATTACGCTGACGGAAGATAAACGCCAGTACGCGCGCGGCCAGGTAAAGCGCCGACTGAGCGACAGCCCGGAACGCGAAGTGCCTCGCTGCCCCCATTTTGGCGTCTGCGGGGGCTGTCAGCAACAGCATGCCAGCGTAGATTTACAGCAAAAAAGTAAAAGCAGCGCGCTGGCGCGTCAGCTTAAGCACGAGGTTAACGAGATTATCGCCGGGCAGCCCTGGGGCTACCGTCGGCGCGCGCGCCTGAGCCTGAGCTATCAGCCGAAAACCGAGCGGCTGGAGATGGGATTTCGTAAAGCCAGCGCCAGCGATATCGTGAATATAAAGCAGTGCCCTGTTTTGGTGCCCCAACTTGATGCATTGCTCCCTGATGTGCACCAGTGTCTGTCCGGGCTTGAGGGGGTTCGTCATCTCGGGCATGTGGAACTGGTTCTGGCTAACAACGGCCCGCTGATGGTGCTGCGCCATACTGCGCCGCTGTCTGAAAAAGACCGCGAAAAACTGGAACGCTTTTCGCATTCCCACAAGCTCGCGCTTTTCCTGGCGCCACAAAGCGAGATACTTGAGCAGGTTACGGGAGAGGCTCCCTGGTATGCGTCAAACGGGCTACGCTTAACGTTCAGCCCGCGGGATTTCATCCAGGTCAATGACGGCGTGAATCAGCAGATGATTGAGAAAGCGCTGGACTGGCTCGATATCCAGCCGACCGACCGGGTGCTCGATCTCTTCTGCGGTATGGGGAATTTCACGCTGCCCCTGGCGCAGAAAGCGGCAAACGTAGTGGGTGTGGAAGGCGTCGAGGCCCTGGTCGCCAAAGGACAGGAAAACGCCCTACAGAATGGCTTGCAAAATGTGACATTTTTTCATCAGAACCTTGAGGAAGATGTGACTCAACAGCCGTGGGCAAAACAGGGCTTTGATAAAATTTTGCTCGACCCGGCACGTGCCGGTGCTCCGGGCGTCATGGCACATATTATTAAACTCGCGCCGAAGCGTGTGGTCTATGTTTCCTGTAACCCGGCGACGCTTGCCCGGGACAGCGAGGCATTAATCAGCGCGGGTTACCAGATTCAGCGTCTGGCAATGCTGGACATGTTCCCGCACACTGGACATCTGGAATCGATGGCGTTGTTTGAGCACATCTAATTTGTTTGGCTTGTCGACTTCGACAGGCCCTGGTCCCTAAAGGAGAGGACGATGGTTGCGGTAAGAAGTGCACATCTTAATAAAGCTGGTGAGTTTGACCCTCAAAAATGGATCGCAAGTCTGGGGATTTCCAGCCAGCAGTCGTGTGAACGCTTAACCGAAACCTGGGCCTACTGTCTGCGCACCACGCAGGGGCATCCTGACGCCGAGCTGCTGCTGTGGCGCGGCATCGAAATGGTCGAAATTCTCTCCATGCTCAACATGGATATCGAAACGCTGCAGGCCGCGCTTCTGTTCCCGCTCGCCGATGCGGACGTGGTCAGCGAAGACGTGCTGCGTGACAGCGTCGGAACCTCCGTCGTCGCGCTGATCCACGGCGTGCGCGATATGGCGGCCATTCGCCAGCTTAAAGCTGCCCATACCGATTCCGTCTCCTCAGAACAGGTTGATAACGTCCGGCGAATGCTGCTGGCCATGGTGGATGACTTCCGCTGCGTGGTCATCAAGCTTGCCGAACGTATTGCGCACCTGCGCGAAGTGAAGGATGCGCCGGAAGACGAGCGCGTCCTTGCCGCCAAGGAGTGTACAAATATCTATGCGCCGCTGGCGAACCGCTTAGGTATCGGTCAGCTGAAATGGGAGCTGGAAGATTATTGCTTCCGCTATCTGCACCCGGCGGAATACAAGCGCATAGCCAAACTTCTGCATGAACGCCGTATCGATCGTGAACACTACATCGACGAGTTTGTCAGCGGGCTGCGTCAGTCAATGAAAGAAGAGAACGTGCGCGCCGAAGTCTACGGTCGGCCTAAGCACATCTACAGCATCTGGCGCAAAATGCAGAAGAAACACCTCGCCTTTGACGAGCTGTTTGACGTGCGCGCCGTGCGTATCGTGGCGGAGCGTCTGCAGGACTGCTACGCCGCGCTGGGGATAGTACATACTCACTTCCGCCACCTGCCGGACGAGTTCGACGACTATGTGGCGAACCCGAAACCGAACGGCTACCAGTCTATTCATACCGTGGTGCTTGGCCCCGGCGGCAAAACGGTTGAGATCCAGATCCGCACCAAACAGATGCACGAGGACGCCGAGCTGGGCGTGGCCGCGCACTGGAAATACAAAGAGGGTACGTCTGGCGGCGCGCGTTCAGGACACGAAGACCGCATCGCCTGGCTGCGCAAGCTGATTGCGTGGCAGGAAGAGATGGCTGATTCCGGCGAAATGCTTGATGAGGTGCGCAGCCAGGTCTTTGACGACCGCGTCTACGTCTTTACCCCGAAAGGGGACGTTGTCGACCTCCCGGCAGGCTCTACGCCGCTCGATTTTGCCTACCACATCCACAGCGATGTGGGGCACCGCTGCATCGGGGCGAAAATCGGTGGACGTATCGTGCCGTTCACCTATCAGCTGCAGATGGGTGACCAGATTGAGATCATTACCCAGAAGCAGCCCAACCCGAGCCGCGACTGGCTGAACCCGAACCTGGGCTATGTCACCACCAGCCGCGGGCGCTCCAAGATCCACGCCTGGTTCCGCAAGCAGGATCGCGATAAAAACATCCTTGCCGGTCGCCAGATCCTGGATGACGAGCTGGAGCATGTGGGGATCAGCCTGAAAGAGGCGGAGAAATTCCTGCTGCCACGCTACAACTTCAACGAGCTTGACGAGCTGCTAGCGGCCATTGGCGGCGGAGATATCCGTCTGAATCAGATGGTGAACTTCCTGCAGGCGCAGTTCAATAAGCCAAGCGCGGCAGAGCAGGACGCGGCGGCGCTGAAGCAGCTGCAGCAGAAAACCCATGCGCCGCAGCAGCGCAGCAAAGATAACGGCCGCGTGGTCGTGGAAGGCGTGGGCAATCTGATGCACCACATTGCCCGCTGCTGCCAGCCTATTCCCGGTGACGATATTGTCGGCTTTATCACGCAGGGACGCGGGATTTCGATTCACCGTTCCGACTGTGACCAGCTTGCAGAGCTGCAGTCGCATGCGCCGGAGCGCATCGTGGAAGCGGTCTGGGGTGAGAGCTACTCCGCAGGCTACTCGCTGGTGGTGCGCGTCACCGCCAACGACCGCAGCGGCCTGCTGCGCGACATCACGACCATTCTCGCCAACGAGAAGGTTAACGTGCTGGGCGTCGCCAGCCGCAGCGATACCCGCGAGCAGCTTGCCACCATTGATATGACTATCGAAATCTACAACCTGCAGGTGCTGGGCCGCGTGCTCGGTAAACTGAACCAGGTACCGGATGTGATAGACGCGCGTCGTCTGCACGGCGGTTAAACACACTCTTCTGTAGGCCGGGTAAGGCTTCGCCGCCACCCGGCATTTTTTTATCAGGACAAAACCATGACTCAAATCGACCGCCTGCTCGGCATCATGAAGCGCCTGCGCGACCCGGAAAACGGCTGCCCGTGGGACAAGGAGCAGACTTTCGCCACCATCGCCCCGTACACCCTCGAAGAAACCTATGAAGTGCTGGACGCCATTTCACGCGAGGATTTTGACGACCTGCGCGGCGAGCTGGGCGACCTGTTATTCCAGGTGGTGTTCTATGCGCAGATGGCGCAGGAAGAAGGGCGTTTTAACTTTGACGATATCTGTGCAGCCATCAGCGACAAGCTTGAGCGCCGTCATCCGCATATTTTTGGCGATGCCACCGCAGGCAACAGCGCAGAGGTGCTGGCTCGCTGGGAGCAGATAAAAAGCGCCGAGCGCGCAGAAAAATCCCAGCACTCAGCGCTGGATGATATTCCGCTGAGCCTGCCTGCGCTGATGCGCGCGCATAAAATCCAGAAACGCTGCTCCGCCGTGGGTTTTGACTGGGATTCCCTGGGCCCGGTGCTGGAAAAAGTGCATGAAGAGATCGACGAAGTGATGCATGAAGCGCAGCAGGCCGTTGTGGATGAAGCAAAGCTGGAAGAGGAGATGGGCGACCTGCTTTTCGCGACCGTCAACCTTTCACGCCATTTGGGTGTAAAAGCGGAAACCGCCCTGCAAAAAGCCAACATTAAGTTCGAGAGACGCTTTCGCGAAGTTGAGCGGATTGTGGCTTCGCGAGGCCTGGAAATGACCGGAATCGACCTCGAAGCCATGGAAGAAGTCTGGCAGGAAGTAAAACGCCAGGAACATGATCTCTAACGGAATTTTGCGATCAAGCGCAATTTGTGTGATTTTTTAAATGACAAGCGCTTGATTTGCGTCAAAAACATTTACCCAAAAGGGGCTATTTTCTCACTCCTTATGTTTGTCATGGCCTGGAATGGAGACGGAGAATGAAAGTTTGTGGCGCTCGCTGTGTTCGGGTATACTACTTTCCCGTCCTGGTTATTCCATCGTTTCACCCTAACTTCTCAGGTTCAGCATGACAACGAACTATATTTTTGTGACCGGCGGGGTCGTATCCTCTCTGGGTAAAGGCATTGCCGCAGCCTCCCTCGCAGCCATTCTTGAAGCCCGTGGCCTCAATGTGACCATGATGAAACTGGATCCGTACATCAACGTCGATCCGGGCACCATGAGCCCAATCCAACACGGGGAAGTGTTCGTTACTGAAGACGGCGCTGAAACCGATCTGGATCTTGGCCACTACGAGCGTTTCATCCGCACCAAAATGACCCGTCGTAACAACTTCACGACTGGTCGCATCTACTCCGACGTTCTGCGTAAAGAGCGCCGTGGTGACTACCTGGGGGCAACCGTTCAGGTGATCCCACACATCACTAACGCAATCAAAGAACGCATCGTTGCGGGTGGCGAAGGCCACGACGTAGTGCTGGTCGAAATCGGCGGAACCGTAGGTGATATCGAATCCCTGCCATTCCTGGAAGCGATTCGTCAGCTGGCGGTCGATATTGGTCGCGAGCACGCGCTGTTCATGCACCTGACTCTGGTGCCGTACATGGCCGCCGCAGGTGAAGTGAAAACCAAGCCAACTCAGCACTCTGTGAAAGAGCTGCTCTCTATTGGTATTCAGCCAGATATCCTGGTTTGCCGCTCCGATCGCGCGGTTCCGGCGAACGAACGTGCGAAAATTGCATTGTTCTGTAACGTGCCTGAAAAAGCCGTTATTTCAATGAAAGACGTCGATTCCATTTATAAAATCCCGGGCCTGTTGAAATCACAGGGCCTGGACGATTATATTTGTAAACGATTCAGCTTGAACTGTCCGGAAGCTAACCTGTCTGAATGGGAACAGGTTATTTACGAAGAAGCCAATCCGGCTGGTGAAGTGACTATCGGTATGGTCGGCAAGTACATTGAACTGCCGGACGCCTATAAGTCAGTCATCGAAGCGCTGAAGCACGGTGGTCTGAAGAACCGCGTTTCCGTGAACATCAAGCTGATTGATTCGCAGGATGTTGAAACGCGTGGCGTCGAAATTCTGAAAGATCTGGATGCGATTCTCATCCCTGGCGGCTTCGGCTACCGTGGTGTAGAAGGCAAGATCGCCACCGCACGCTATGCGCGTGAAAACAATATTCCATACCTCGGCATCTGCCTGGGTATGCAGGTTGCGCTGATCGAATTTGCGCGCAACGTAGCGGGAATGGAAAACGCGAACTCTACGGAATTTGTGCCAGACTGTAAGTACCCTGTAGTGGCGCTTATCACTGAATGGCGCGACGAAGAAGGTAACGTCGAAGTCCGTACCGAGAAGAGCGATCTGGGTGGCACTATGCGTCTTGGCGCACAGGCCTGCCAGCTGTCCGACGATAGCGTGGTTCGCAAGCTGTATGGTGAGCCAACCATTACCGAGCGCCATCGTCACCGCTATGAAGTCAACAATATGTTGTTGAAACCGATTGAAGCTGCGGGTCTGCGTGTTGCGGGCCGTTCCGGGGATGATCAGTTAGTCGAGATCATCGAGGTGCCAAACCATCCGTGGTTCGTTGCCTGCCAATTCCACCCGGAGTTTACTTCTACGCCGCGTGACGGGCATCCGCTGTTTGCAGGCTTCGTGAAGGCCGCCAGCGACTACCAGAAGCGTCAGGCGAAGTAAAAAAAGTTAGAACGGCAACGCGTACCTTGGGTACGCGTTGTTTGTCTGGAGTTTTAGTTTAACTTGTACTGAGGAAAATCTAATGTCCAAAATCGTTAAAGTCATCGGTCGTGAAATCATCGACTCCCGTGGTAACCCGACCGTTGAAGCCGAAGTTCACCTGGAAGGTGGTTTCGTTGGTATGGCTGCTGCTCCATCAGGTGCTTCTACTGGTTCCCGCGAAGCGCTGGAACTGCGCGATGGCGACAAATCCCGCTTCCTGGGCAAAGGCGTACTGAAAGCGGTTGGCGCTGTAAACGGTCCGATTGCTCAGGCAATCCTTGGCAAAGACGCCAAAGACCAGGCTGGCATCGACAAGATCATGATCGATCTGGACGGTACTGAAAACAAATCTAACTTCGGTGCGAACGCAATCCTGGCTGTTTCCCTGGCGAACGCCAAAGCGGCGGCTGCTGCGAAAGGAATGCCACTGTTCGAGCACATCGCTGAACTGAACGGCACCCCAGGCAAATACTCCATGCCTGTACCAATGATGAACATCATCAACGGTGGTGAGCACGCAGACAACAACGTTGATATTCAGGAATTCATGATTCAGCCAGTTGGCGCGAAATCCCTGAAAGAAGCGGTTCGTATGGGTTCTGAAGTGTTCCACAACCTGGCTAAAGTTCTGAAAGCTAAAGGTATGAACACTGCTGTTGGTGACGAAGGTGGCTATGCGCCAAACCTGGGTTCTAACGCAGAAGCTCTGGCTGTAATCGCTGAAGCAGTTAAAGCAGCTGGCTACGAGCTGGGCAAAGACATCACCCTGGCGATGGACTGTGCAGCATCTGAATTCTACAAAGACGGTAAATACGTTCTGGCTGGCGAAGGCAACAAAGCGTTCACCTCCGAAGAGTTCACTCACTTCCTGGAAGACCTGACCAAACAGTACCCAATCGTGTCTATCGAAGACGGTCTGGACGAGTCTGACTGGGCTGGCTTCGCATACCAGACCAAAGTACTGGGCGACAAAATCCAGCTGGTTGGTGACGACCTGTTCGTAACCAACACCAAGATCCTGAAAGAAGGCATCGAGAAAGGCATCGTTAACTCCATCCTGATCAAATTCAACCAGATCGGTTCTCTGACCGAAACTCTGGCTGCGATCAAAATGGCGAAAGACGCTGGCTACACCGCTGTAATCTCTCACCGTTCTGGCGAAACTGAAGACGCTACCATTGCCGACCTGGCTGTGGGTACCGCTGCAGGCCAGATCAAAACCGGTTCTATGAGCCGTTCTGACCGTGTTGCTAAATACAACCAGCTGATTCGTATCGAAGAAGCGCTGGGCGAAAAAGCACCATACAACGGTCTGAAAGAGATCAAAGGCCAGGCATAAGCCTGAACTTTCGTTCTTCTGAGAAACCCGCTTCGGCGGGTTTTTTTATGTCTGCGGTAAAGCAGCTCTCGCACATGATCTTAAGGGCAACATCTGCGATAATTACCGTTCACCCCATTAACAGAGTTGACTATGCAGTACCCGATTAACGAGATGTTCCAGACCCTGCAAGGCGAGGGTTACTTTACCGGCGTTCCCGCCATCTTTATTCGTTTACAGGGATGCCCGGTTGGCTGTGCCTGGTGTGATACCAAACATACGTGGGATAAACTCGCAGATCGGGAAGTGTCGCTGTTTAGCATTCTGGCTAAAACCAAAGAGAGCGATAAGTGGGGCGCGGGGAGTGCTGAAGACTTGCTGGCCATCATCGGCCGTCAGGGCTGGACGGCGCGCCACGTGGTCATCACCGGCGGTGAACCCTGCATTCACGATCTGACGCCGCTGACCGAACTCCTCGAATACAATGGCTATAGCTGCCAGATAGAAACCAGCGGCACCCATGAAGTTCGCTGTTCCCATGCAACCTGGGTAACGGTCTCGCCGAAAGTGAATATGCGCGGCGGGTATGACGTTCTCTCACAGGCGCTGGAACGTGCGGATGAGATTAAGCACCCGGTAGGGCGCGTGCGTGATATCGAAGCGCTGGATGAACTGCTGGCAACGCTGACGGATGAAAAACAGCGCGTCATTGCGCTACAGCCGATCAGCCAGAAAGACGATGCGACGCGCCTTTGCATTGAAACCTGTATTGCGCGCAACTGGCGCCTGTCGATGCAGACGCACAAGTACCTGAATATTGCCTAAAAAAAAGCCCGGTGGCGCTAGCGCTTACCGGGCCTACGGTTCGAGGCTTTTGTAGGCCGGGTAAGGCGAAGCCGCCACCCGGCAAGCATCACTCCCCGCGATAGATACAGCCAGCGGTACAGGTCTCTTTGATCATCACCGCGCTCAGCAGCGGCACCAGCGGCTTCATCTGATCCCAAATCCATTTTGCCAGCACTTCGCTGGTCGGGTTCTCTAGGCCCGGGATATCATTCAGATAGTAATGATCCAGACGATCATAGGTCGGCTTAAACGCGGCCTTCAGCTCGGCAAAATCCATGATCCAACCGGTATGCGGATCGACTTCACCGGTGATCTCAAGACGCACCATAAACGAGTGCCCATGCAGGCGGCCACATTTATGCCCTTCAGGGACATGCGGAAGGTGGTGGGCGGCTTCGAAGGTGAAATCTTTAAACAGTGTGGTGGACATGATCGCTCTCAGTAATGCGGAAAAAACCGCCGCATAGTACCGGAAAGCACAATTTTTAGCATTAACTAAAACGGCTCATTAGGTATTGACCCGCTAAATGTCCAGTTTTCGGTAATTTTCACATTATATTTCAATGAGTTAATTAATCGTTTTTACTGTTAAGAACGATAACTAAAACAGGTTAGTCCATTTGGTTATTTATTATTTCCATCCCTTCTTTAATTGTTATTATCCTCGCCGTTAACCTTATCTTCAGTTTGGATTTATTCGCTTAAAGTCCGCTTGGCTACTGGAACATAACGACGCATGACAACACAGGCCCCACCTTCAAATTTGCTTCCCCTGAACCCGGAGCAACTGGCGCGCCTTCAGGCTGCCACTACAGATTTTTCACCTACCCAGCTTGCCTGGGTTTCCGGCTATTTCTGGGGAATGCTCAACCAGCAGCCTGGCGCTGTTGCGGGCGTACCGGCAACGGCCGTTGAAATCCCTGCCATCACGCTCATTTCTGCCTCACAAACGGGTAACGCCCGCCGCGTGGCCGAAGCGCTGCGTGATGACCTGATTGCCGCCAAACTGAACGTGAACCTGGTCAACGCCGGGGATTATAAATTTAAGCAAATCGCGTCAGAAAAACTGCTGGTGGTTGTGGCCTCAACGCAGGGTGAAGGTGAACCCGCTGAAGAAGCGGTGGCGCTGCACAAGTTCCTGTTCTCAAAAAAAGCGCCGAAGCTGGATGGTACGGCGTTTGCCGTGTTCGGCCTTGGCGATACTTCCTATGAATTCTTCTGCCAGTCCGGTAAAGACTTCGACAGCAAGCTGGCGGAGCTGGGCGCGGAGCGCCTGCTGGACCGCGTTGACGCGGATGTCGAATACCAGACCGCCGCCGCCGAATGGCGTGCCCGCATCGTTGAGGTGCTGAAAGCGCGCGTGCCGAAAGAGACGTCGGCGCAGGCCGCCTTCACCGCGACGGGTGCCGTCAACGACATCCACACCAGCCCGTACACCAATGAGGCGCCGCTGACGGCGAGCCTATCGGTGAACCAGAAAATCACCGGACGCGACTCGGAAAAAGACGTGCGCCATATCGAAATCGATCTCGGTGACTCTGGCCTGCGCTATCAGCCTGGCGATGCGCTGGGCGTCTGGTATCAGAACGATCCGGCACTGGTGAAAGAGCTGGTGGAGCTGCTGTGGCTGAAGGGTGATGAGCCTGTCACCGTTGACGGCAAAAACCAGCCGCTTTCAGAGGCACTGCAGTGGCATTTCGAACTGACGGTGAACACCCCGAATATCGTCGAAAATTACGCCACCTTAACGCGCAGTGAATCCTTGCTGCCGCTGGTGGGCGACAAAGCGAAGCTGCAGCATTACGCCGCGACGACGCCAATTGTCGATATGGTGCGTTTCTCTCCGGCTCAGTTGGATGCCGATGCGCTGATCGGCCTGCTGCGTCCGCTGACCCCGCGCCTGTACTCCATCGCCTCTTCGCAGGCCGAAGTGGAGAGTGAAGTGCACGTTACCGTTGGCGTGGTGCGCTACGACATCGAAGGCCGCGCCCGCGCGGGTGGGGCATCAAGCTTCCTGGCGGATCGCGTGGAAGAAGAGGGCGAAGTGCGCGTCTTTATCGAGCACAACGACAACTTCCGCCTGCCTGCGAACCCGGAAACCCCGGTCATCATGATTGGCCCAGGCACCGGCATTGCGCCGTTCCGCGCCTTTATGCAGCAGCGCGCGGCAGATGAAGCGCCGGGTAAAAACTGGCTGTTCTTCGGCAACCCGCACTTTACCGAAGATTTCCTCTACCAGGTTGAATGGCAGCGCTATGTTAAAGAAGGCGTACTGACCCGCATCGATCTGGCCTGGTCCCGCGACCAGAAAGAAAAAGTATACGTACAAGACAAACTGCGCGAACAGGGCGCAGAGCTGTGGCGCTGGATCAATGACGGTGCCCACATTTATGTCTGCGGCGACGCCAATCGCATGGCGAAGGACGTTGAGCAGGCACTGCTGGAAGTGATTGCCGAATTCGGTGGTATGGATGCCGAAACGGCGGATGAATTTTTAAGTGAGCTGCGCGTAGAGCGCCGTTATCAGCGAGATGTCTACTAATGAGCGAAAAACATCCTGGCCCACTGGTGGTCGAAGGCAAACTGACTGATGCCGAGCGCATGAAGGTAGAGAGCAACTACCTGCGCGGTACCATTGCCGAAGATTTGAATGACGGTCTGACCGGCGGTTTCAAAGGCGACAACTTCCTGCTGATCCGTTTCCACGGCATGTACCAGCAGGACGACCGCGATATCCGCGCCGAGCGTGCAGAACAGAAGCTGGAGCCGCGTCATGCGATGCTGCTGCGCTGCCGTCTGCCGGGCGGGGTCATCACCACCAAACAGTGGCAGGCCATCGACAAGTTTGCGGGTGAAAACACGATTTACGGCAGCATCCGCCTGACCAACCGTCAGACCTTCCAGTTCCACGGCATTCTGAAGAAGAACGTGAAGCCGGTGCATCAGATGCTGCACTCGGTCGGGCTGGACGCGCTGGCAACCGCCAACGACATGAACCGTAACGTGCTCTGCACCTCGAACCCGTATGAGTCCGAGCTGCACGCCGAAGCCTATGAGTGGGCGAAGAAGATTTCCGAGCACCTGCTGCCGCGCACGCGCGCCTATGCAGAGATTTGGCTCGATCAGGAAAAAGTCGCGACCACGGATGAAGAACCGATCCTCGGCCAGACATATCTGCCGCGTAAGTTCAAAACCACGGTCGTGATCCCACCGCAGAACGATATCGACCTGCACGCCAACGACATGAACTTCGTGGCGATTGCCGAAAACGGTAAGCTGATTGGCTTTAACCTGCTGGTGGGCGGCGGCCTGTCCATTGAACACGGTAACAAGAAAACCTACGCCCGCACCGCGAGCGAGTTCGGCTTCCTGCCGCTGGAGTATACGCTGGCCGTGGCGGAAGCCGTGGTCACCACCCAGCGCGACTGGGGCAACCGTACCGACCGTAAAAACGCGAAAACCAAATACACCCTGGAGCGCGTGGGCGTGGAGACGTTCAAAGAGGAAGTGGAACGTCGCGCAGGCATCAAGTTTGAGCCGATCCGCCCTTACGAATTCACCGGTCGCGGCGATCGCATTGGCTGGGTGAAAGGTATCGATAATAAATGGCACCTGACGCTGTTTATCGAAAATGGCCGTATTCTGGATTATCCGGGCCGTCCGCTGAAAACCGGTCTGCTGGAAATTGCTAAGATCCATAAAGGCGAATTCCGCATTACCGCTAACCAGAATCTCATTATTGCCGGCGTGCCGGAGAGCCAGAAGGCGAAGATCGAGAAGCTGGCGCGCGATCATGGGTTGATGAATGCGGTTAAAGCGCAGCGTGAAAACTCGATGGCCTGCGTGTCGTTCCCGACCTGCCCGCTGGCGATGGCCGAAGCGGAACGTTTCCTGCCGTCATTCACTGACAAGGTAGAAGCGATTCTGGAAAAACACGGTATTCCGGACGAGCATATCGTTATGCGCGTCACCGGCTGCCCGAACGGCTGCGGTCGCGCGATGCTGGCCGAGCTGGGTCTGGTCGGCAAAGCGCCGGGTCGTTACAACGTGCACCTTGGCGGCAATCGTATGGGGACACGCATTCCGCGTATGTACCGTGAAAACATTACGGAACCGGAAATTCTCGATTCCATTGACGAGCTTGTCGGGCGCTGGGCGAAAGAGCGCGAAGCGGGTGAAGGCTTCGGCGACTTTACGGTGCGTGCGGGCATCATTCGCCCGGTGCTCGATCCCGCAAGGGATTTCTGGGAGTAACCACGAGAGGTAATTATGTCCGTACTCGATCTAAACGCCCTTAATGACCTGCCAAAAGTCGAACGCATTCTGGCGCTGGCAGAAACCAACGCTCAACTGGAAAAGCTGGACGCCGAAGGGCGCGTGGCGTGGGCGCTGGAAAACCTGCCGGGAGACTATGTGCTCTCGTCGAGCTTTGGTATTCAGGCGGCGGTCAGCCTGCATCTGGTGAATCAGATCAGCCCGGACATTCCGGTGATCCTCACCGATACCGGCTACCTGTTCCCGGAAACCTACCAGTTTATTGACGAGCTGACGGACAAGCTCAAGCTGAACCTCAAAGTTTACCGCGCGACGGAAAGCGCGGCCTGGCAGGAGGCGCGCTACGGCAAGCTGTGGGAGCAAGGGGTTGAGGGCATTGAGAAATACAATGAGATCAACAAAGTCGAGCCGATGAACCGTGCGCTGAAAGATCTGAAGGCTCAGACCTGGTTTGCGGGTCTGCGCCGCGAGCAGTCGGGAAGCCGCGCTACGCTACCGGTGCTGGCGGTTCAGCGCGGCGTGTTCAAAGTGCTGCCGATCATCGACTGGGATAACCGGACGGTGTATCAGTATCTGCAAAAACACGGGCTGAAGTACCATCCGCTGTGGGACCAGGGCTATCTGTCGGTTGGCGACACCCACACCACGCGCAAATGGGAACCGGGAATGGCGGAAGAAGAGACGCGATTCTTTGGGCTGAAGCGCGAGTGCGGGCTGCACGAAGGGTAATGTCATTTCGCCCGGTGGCGCTGCGCTTACCGGGCCTACAAAGGCTCGATCGATACGTAGGCCCGGTAAGGCGTAGCCGCCACCGGGCTTAACGACATCACGCTTTCCCCGCTTTCGCCAACTCCTTAACCAGCGGCAGCATCACCTTCACCACATCACGGCTGCGGTGCTCAATCCGCTGCGGCAGCGCGCTATCAATGTGCTGCTGATTATCCAGCATCACGTTGTGCCAGCTTGTCCCGTCCGGGAAGGCTTTCGATTTAGCCCGCTGCTGATAGCCATCTTTCTTGCCAAGACCCCAGTTCGTCGCCTCAACGTACAACACCGGAATGCCCGCTTTATCAAACACTTCGCCGTCGTTGCAGCAGCCCGTTCCTTTCGGATAATCCGGGTTGCCGCCGGGATTGGTGGTTGCATACACGCCGTGGCTACGGGCAATGGCTAATGCCCGGTCGCGCGTTAATTTACGCACGCTGCTGGGCGTGCTCTGCCCACTATTAAAATAGAGCTTATCGCCGACGATCAAATTATCGAGATTGATCACCAGCAGCGTATTTTTTTTCTCCTCATTGCTCATGCGTTTAAGGAGATTCTCAGCGCCAAGCTTTCCTTCTTCTTCTCCGCTGGTGGCAATAAAGCGAATTCCGTATTTCGTTGGGATATTTTTCATTCGCTCGGCCAGTTCGAGCATCACGCCCAGACCCGCCGCGTTGTCGTCCAACCCCTGCAACGTCAAACCGCCGAGGTTATTGTCGGTGTCGGCGTCGCTCATCGGGGCGAAGGTATCGAGATGCGCCATGATAATGATCTGCTCAGCCGCTTTACCTTCGTGTGCGGCAATGACCGTACTGCCCGTCACGTTGTGCCAGTTTTTTGTTTTATTGCGTGAGGTATAGATGTAGCGGCTGTGAAACGAGCGGATATCGCTCTGGTAGCCCATATCGGCAAACTGCTGGCGAATATAGTCTGCGGAGAGCATCTCGGCCGGTGTACCGGTCATGCGTCCAGGAAAGACCGTGGCAATATGCCGCGCCTGCATATTGGCGATTTCACCATAAGGTTGGTTTTTTGCCTGAACCGGAAGAATGAAGCAAACGCCGAGCGCCAGGGCAGCAATACGGTGGCGCGTTGCGGAAAACATAGTGAGTCCTTAAAAACAGAGCAAATTTTTAACCCGCTTAGTATGAAACTGTGATCGTGCATACACAATTTGAATTGCTCTTAAATGCCCGAAATTTCGCGTGTTAAGCACTTTTTGATATTTGCTTTTCCATGGCGTTATTCCATTGAGTAACTACTCATTCCAATTCGTAATTTCATTCGGTCTAAGTCCCCCCCTATAGTCCCACTATTCCTGTTGTTAGTGAGTTGTTGCCTGTGGACTATCTGCCCTTATTTGCCGCAATTAAAGAGAGACCGGTGCTGGTTGTTGGTACGGGTGAAATTGCCGATCGCAAAATTGCGTTCCTGCAACGGGCAGGCGCGCAGGTACGGGTAGTCGAAGAGGCGGATTTCGAGGAGTCGCAAATCGACAGCGTGGTGCTGGTGATTGCGGCCACCGAAAATCGTGAACTCAACCGTCGAATTTCTGACGCGGCGCAAGCCCGCTACCGCCTGGTGAACGTGGTGGACGATCAGCCTTTGTGCTCGTTTATCTTCCCGTCGATTGTTGACCGCTCGCCGCTGCTGGTGGCGATCTCCTCCGGCGGCACCGCGCCGGTGCTGGCGCGCGTGCTGCGGGAAAAAATCGAAGCGCTGCTGCCGACCAGCCTCGGGCGCATGGCCGAAAAAGCCAGCTTCTGGCGTGACCACCTGAAAAACCGCCTGACCAGCGTGACGGAACGCCGTCGCTTCTGGGAGCGCGTGTTTCGCGGCCGCTTTGCCAGCCTGATGCATGCCGGTAATGAAACGGCGGCGCAGAAAATCCTCGAAGACGAACTGGATAACCCCGGCAGCACGAGCGGGGAGATCATTCTGGTGGGGGCAGGGCCGGGCGATGCCGGGCTGCTGACGCTGCGTGGCCTGCAGGTGCTGCAGGACGCGGACGTGGTGTTCTACGACCATCTGGTCACCGACGGCGTGCGCGAACTGATCCGTCGCGACGCGGAGCAAATTTGCGTCGGCAAACGGGCTGGCGAGCACTCGGTGCCGCAGCACGACACCAACCAGATGCTGGTTGACGCCGCCAAAGCGGGTAAAACCGTGGTGCGGCTGAAAGGGGGCGATCCGTTTATTTTCGGTCGCGGCGGCGAAGAGCTGCAGGCGGCAGCCGAGGCGGGCGTACCGTTCCAGGTGGTGCCCGGCATCACGGCGGCCTCTGCGGTGACGGCCTACGCCGGTATTCCGCTGACCCATCGCGATTACGCCCAGAGCGTGACCTTTGTGACCGGCCACTACAAGGCCGACAGCACGCCGTTCGACTGGTCGCATCTCGCCCAGAGCCGCCAGACGCTGGCGATCTACATGGGCACGATGAAGGCGGCAGACATCAGTGAACAGCTTATTCAGCACGGTCGCGAGGCGACGACGCCCGTTGCCGTCATTTCTCGCGGCACGCGCGTCGATCAGCACGTTGCGACGGGCACGCTGGAACATCTTGCAACCCTGGCGAAAGATGCCCCGATGCCCGCCCTGATCGTGGTGGGGGAAGTGGTGCAGCTGCACAGCACGCTCGCCTGGTTTCAGAACACAACCGATACAGAAGGCTTTGGTTCTTCTGTCGTAAATTTGGCTTAAGGAACGGTTATGGACCAAAAACGTCTTACACACCTGCGGCAGCTTGAAGCGGAGAGTATCCATATTATCCGCGAAGTGGCCGCCGAGTTTTCTAACCCGGTGATGATGTACTCCATCGGTAAAGATTCCAGCGTCATGCTGCATCTGGCGCGTAAAGCGTTTTATCCAGGTACGCTGCCGTTCCCGCTGCTGCACGTGGATACCGGCTGGAAATTCCGCGAAATGTACGAGTTCCGCGACCGTACCGCGAAAGCCTACGGCTGCGAGCTTCTGGTGCATAAAAACCCGGAAGGGGTGGCGATGGGCATTAACCCGTTCGTGCACGGTAGCGCCAAGCACACCGACATCATGAAAACCGAAGGGCTGAAGCAGGCGCTGAATAAATACGGTTTTGACGCGGCCTTCGGCGGCGCGCGCCGTGACGAAGAGAAATCCCGCGCCAAAGAGCGTATCTACTCCTTCCGCGACCGCTTCCACCGCTGGGACCCAAAAAACCAGCGCCCTGAGCTATGGCACAACTACAACGGTCAGATCAACAAAGGCGAAAGCATTCGCGTTTTCCCGCTCTCCAACTGGACCGAGCTGGATATCTGGCAGTACATCTATCTGGAAAATATCGAAATCGTTCCGCTGTATCTGGCCGCTGAGCGCCCGGTGCTGGAGCGCGACGGCATGCTGATGATGATCGACGACGATCGCATCGACCTGCAGCCGGGTGAAGTGATCAAACAACAGATGGTGCGTTTCCGTACTCTCGGCTGCTGGCCGCTGACCGGCGCGGTGGAATCCAGCGCGCAGACGCTGCCGGAGATCATCGAAGAGATGCTGGTGTCCACCACCAGCGAGCGACAGGGGCGCGTGATTGACCGCGACCAGGCAGGCTCCATGGAGCTGAAGAAACGTCAGGGTTATTTCTAAGGAGCCGCCATGAACACCACTATTGCTCAACAAATTGCCAACGAAGGCGGCGTGGAAGCGTATCTGCACGCGCAACAACACAAAAGCCTGCTGCGTTTTCTGACCTGCGGCAGCGTGGATGACGGGAAAAGTACCCTGATTGGCCGCCTGCTGCACGATACGCGCCAGATTTACGAAGATCAGCTCTCTTCGCTGCATAACGACAGCAAGCGTCACGGTACTCAGGGTGAAAAACTCGACCTGGCCCTGCTGGTGGATGGCCTGCAGGCGGAGCGCGAGCAGGGCATCACCATCGACGTGGCCTACCGCTACTTCTCTACCGAGAAGCGCAAATTTATTATTGCCGACACCCCGGGGCACGAGCAGTACACCCGTAACATGGCGACCGGGGCGTCTACCTGCGACCTGGCGATCCTGCTGATGGACGCGCGTAAAGGCGTGCTGGATCAGACCCGTCGTCACAGCTTTATCTCGACGCTGCTGGGGATCAAACACCTGGTGGTGGCGGTCAACAAGATGGATCTGGTGAACTTCAGCGAAGAGACGTTCGAGGAGATCCGTCAGAGCTACCTGACCTTTGCCGAACAGCTGCCGGGCAACCTGGATATTCGCTTTGTACCGCTTTCGGCGCTGGAAGGGGATAACGTCGCCTCCCAGAGCGCGAACATGCCGTGGTACAGCGGTCCTACGCTGTTGGAGGTGCTGGAAACCGTTGAAATTCAGCGCGTGGTCGACACCCAGCCGATGCGCTTCCCGGTACAGTACGTGAACCGTCCTAACCTCGATTTCCGCGGCTTCTCCGGCACCCTCGCGTCAGGCTCCGTGAAAGTGGGTCAGCGCGTCAAGGTGCTGCCATCCGGCGTGGAATCGACTATCGCCCGCATCGTCACCTTCGACGGTGACCTGCAGGAAGCGGGCGCCGGTGAAGCGGTAACGCTGGTGCTGAAAGACGAAATTGACATCAGCCGCGGCGATCTGCTGGTGGATGCCCACGAAACGCTGGCGGCAGTGCAGGGCGCGTCCGTGGATGTGGTGTGGATGGCCGAACAGCCGCTGACCGCAGGCCAAAGCTATGACATCAAAATTGCCGGTAAGAAAACCCGCGCCCGCGTGGACGGTATTCAGTTCCAGGTGGATATCAACAACCTGACCCATCGTGACGTCACCGAACTGCCGCTGAACGGCATTGGCCTGGTCGATCTGACCTTCGACGAAC
This sequence comes from Enterobacter sp. RIT637, assembly GCF_019718755.1. Taxonomy (NCBI): domain Bacteria; kingdom Pseudomonadati; phylum Pseudomonadota; class Gammaproteobacteria; order Enterobacterales; family Enterobacteriaceae; genus Enterobacter; species Enterobacter sp. RIT637. The sequence continues at coordinate 157,035 of NZ_JAIHAZ010000006.1, read as the reverse complement.
CGCTGGTGCTGGATCCGTATCAGCAGAATCCGGTTACGGGCGGGCTGATCTTTATCGACAGGCTGACCAACGTGACCGTCGGGGCCGGTATGGTGCGCGAGCCTAAAGAGCAGGCTGCAGCGACGTCTGAATTCAGCGCCTTCGAGCTGGAGTTGAACGCGCTGGTGCGCAAGCACTTCCCGCACTGGGGCGCACGCGATCTGCTGGGAGGCAAGTAATGGCCGCCCATGATGAGAACGTCGTCTGGCATCCTCATCCGGTGACCGTTGCACAGCGCGAGCAGCTCCACGGTCACCGTGGGGTTGTGCTGTGGTTTACCGGGCTGTCCGGCTCGGGTAAATCGACGGTTGCAGGCGCGCTGGAAGAGGCGTTGCACCAGCAGGGCGTAAGCACGTACCTGCTGGACGGCGACAACGTGCGTCACGGCCTGTGCAGCGATTTAGGGTTTAGCGACGATGACCGCAAAGAGAACATCCGGCGGGTGGGCGAAGTGGCTAGTCTGATGGCTGACGCCGGTCTGGTGGTGCTGACCGCGTTTATCTCTCCGCACCGCGCCGAGCGCCAGATGGTGCGCGAACGCGTGGGTCAGGATCGCTTTATCGAAGTGTTTGTCGATACGCCGCTGGAGATTTGCGAAGCGCGCGACCCGAAAGGGCTATACAAAAAAGCCCGTGCCGGTGAACTGCGCAACTTCACCGGCATTGACGCGGTCTACGAAGCGCCTGAATCGCCAGAGATTCACCTGGAAGGTCAACAATTGGTAACAAATTTAGTAAGCCAATTATTAGACCTGCTCAGACGGGACGATATTATCAGATCCTGAGACGGTATCGTTCGGGAGCTGTCTCCCCGAACGATGAGTCATGGTCACAGGATCAGCTATGCGCAACAGTGAAAACTACATTATCACCACCGGGTCGGAGCCGTTAACGACCGACGACGAGACGACCTGGTCCTTCCCCGGGGCCATTGTCGGCTTTATCTCGTGGTTACTGGCGCTGGGCATCCCGTTTCTCATTTACGGCGGTAACACGCTGTTCTTCTTCCTCTATACCTGGCCTTTCTTCCTGGCGCTGATGCCCGTGGCGGTCGTGGTGGGTATTGCGCTGCATTCCCTCTTCAATGGCCGACTCCTGTATAGTACGGTTATCACGATTGTGACCGTTGTGGTGATGTTTGGCCTGCTGTTTTTATGGCTGATGGGCTAACTTGCGACATAATTAAAACCCCGGAGTAGAGTCGAACGGAAAGTTATGGGATGATGATGCCGTTTTTTCAGGGGGCAGGATGGGTAAACTAACGCTGCTGTTGCTGGCTTTGCTGGTCTGGCTGCAATATTCGCTGTGGTTCGGTAAGAACGGACTGCACGACTATAGCCGGGTAAGCGATGACGTTGCGGCTCAGCAGGCAACAAACGCCAAACTCAAGGCGCGAAACGATCAACTCTTTGCTGAAATTGATGACCTCAATGGCGGGCAAGAGGCGATTGAGGAACGCGCACGCAATGAACTCAGTATGACTAAGCCGGGCGAAACCTTTTATCGTCTGGTTCCGGATGCGTCTAAACGCAATCAGGGCTCAGCACAAAACAATCGATAATCAGGCCCAGGATTACGACATGGCAGCAACTTTTTCGGACGTCTGTGCCGTGGTGCCGGCCGCAGGTTTTGGCCGGCGCATGCAGACAGAATGTCCCAAGCAGTACCTTTCAATTGGCGATAAAACGATCCTTGAGCACGCCGTGGCGGCGCTGCTGGCGCACCCGAGGGTGACGCACGTGGTCATCGCTATCAGCCCAGGCGATGCGCGCTTCGCGCAGCTCCCGCTGGCAAACCACCCACAAATTACCGTCGTTGACGGTGGCGCCGAGCGCGCCGATTCCGTGCTGGCGGGCATTCAGGCTGCCGGACACGCCTCGTGGGTGCTGGTACATGACGCGGCGCGTCCGTGTCTGCATCAGGACGATCTTGCTCGACTGCTGGCCCTGAGCGAAACAAGCAAGGTCGGCGGGATTCTGGCTGCCCCCGTGCGTGACACCATGAAGCGCGCCGAGCCGGGCAAACAGGCCATCGCCCATACCGTCGAGCGCGTTGATTTATGGCACGCGCTGACGCCACAATTTTTCCCCCGCGAACTGCTCCACGACTGCTTAACGCGTGCGCTTCAAGAAGGTGCGACCATTACGGACGAAGCCTCGGCGCTGGAGTATTGCGGTTTCCATCCTGAGCTTGTTGAAGGGCGCGCTGATAATATTAAAGTGACGCGCCCGGAAGATTTGCAGCTCGCGGAATTTTATCTTACCCGTTCGACCCATCAGGAGAAGGCATAATGCGAATTGGACACGGTTTTGATGTACACGCTTTTGGCGGAGAAGGCCCAATTATCATTGGCGGCGTGCGTATTCCTTACGAAAAAGGACTGCTGGCGCATTCTGATGGCGACGTGGCGCTACATGCGCTGACCGACGCGCTGCTGGGCGCTGCCGCGCTGGGGGATATCGGCAAGCTGTTTCCGGACACCGACCCGGCATTTAAAGGGGCAGACAGCCGCGAACTGCTGCGCGAAGCGTGGCGCCGCATTCAGGCTAAAGGCTACACCCTGGGTAACGTCGATGTGACAATCATCGCTCAGGCACCGAAAATGCTGCCGCACATTCCGCAGATGCGCGTGTTTATCGCGGAAGATCTGGGCTGCCATATGGACGACGTTAACGTCAAAGCGACCACCACCGAGAAGCTGGGCTTCACGGGCCGTGGCGAAGGCATTGCCTGCGAGGCCGTGGCGCTGCTGGTGAAGGCGGGCAAATGACGGATTTTGACAACCTGACATACCTGCACGGTAAACCGCAGGGGAACGGAGTGCTGAAAGCCAGCCCGGAAGATTTCCTCGTGGTAGAGGATCTGGGCTTTGAGCCGGATGGCGAAGGCGAGCACATTCTGGTGCGCATTCTGAAAAACGGCTGCAACACCCGCTTTGTGGCCGACGCGCTGGCAAAATTCCTCAAAATTCATGCCCGCGAGGTGAGCTTTGCCGGGCAGAAAGATAAACATGCCGTCACTGAACAGTGGCTTTGTGCGCGCGTTCCCGGCAATACGATGCCGGATTTAAGTCAGTTTGAGCTTGAAGGCTGTAAAGTGCTGGAGTATGCCCGCCACAAGCGCAAGCTTCGTCTGGGCGCGTTGAAAGGCAACGCTTTTACCCTGGTGCTGCGTGAAGTGACCGACCGCGAAGACGTTGAAAAACGCCTAAAGGCGATAAACGAACGCGGCGTACCGAACTACTTTGGCGCACAGCGTTTTGGTATCGGTGGCAGCAACCTGCAGGGCGCACTGCGCTGGGCGCAGAGCGATGCGCCGGTGCGCGACAGGAATAAACGCAGTTTTTGGTTGTCGGCGGCCCGCAGTGCGTTGTTTAATCAGATTGTGAGCGAACGTCTGAAAAAATCGGACGCGAATCAAGTTGTTGTTGGCGATGCGCTACAATTAGCGGGACGCGGAAGCTGGTTTGTGGCAACGGCCGAAGAAATGGCCGATGTCCAGTCTCGTGTGGACGCCAAAGCGCTGATGATTACTGCCGCGATGCCCGGTACGGGCGACTGGGGCACACAGGGCGACGCGCTGGCTTCTGAGCAGTCCGCCGTCGCGGATGCGCCAGAATTACAATCACTGCTGGTGCGGGAAAAAGTCGAAGCAGCACGCCGCGCGATGCTGCTCTACCCGCAGCAGTTAAGCTGGAACTGGTGGGATGACGTGACCGTTGAGTTACGCTTCTGGCTACCTGCAGGTAGCTTTGCCACCAGTGTTGTCAGGGAACTTATCAACACCTCGGGTGATTATGCGAATATTGCTGAGTAACGATGACGGGATCCACGCGCCAGGTATACAGACCCTGGCGAAACACCTTCGCGAATTTGCGGATGTGCAGGTTGTGGCTCCCGATCGTAACCGCAGTGGAGCGTCTAACTCACTGACGCTGGAGTCGTCGCTTCGCACCTTTACCTTTGAAAATGGCGATATCGCCGTACAGATGGGCACGCCGACCGACTGCGTGTTCCTCGGCGTGAATGCGCTGATGCGCCCGCGCCCGGACATTGTGGTGTCAGGTATCAATGCCGGACCCAATCTCGGCGATGACGTGATCTACTCCGGTACCGTGGCGGCTGCGATGGAAGGACGTCATCTGGGTTTCCCGGCGCTGGCGGTTTCGCTTAACGGCCATACGCATTACGACACGGCGGCGTCGGTCACCTGTTCAATTCTTCGCGCGCTGGGGCGCGAACCCCTGCGCACGGGCCGTATCCTGAATATCAATGTGCCCGACCTCCCGCTCAATGAGATCAAAGGGATCCGTGTGACGCGCTGTGGCAGCCGTCATCCTGCTGACCAGGTTATTCCGCAGCAGGATCCGCGCGGCAATACCCTCTACTGGATTGGGCCTCCGGGCGAAAAATGCGATGCCGGTCCAGATACGGACTTCGCTGCTGTGGATGAAGGGTATGTATCCGTTACGCCGCTGCACGTAGATTTAACCGCTTATAGCGCGCATGATGTGGTGTCGGACTGGTTAGATCGGGTCGGAGTGAACGTGCAATGGTAAGCAAACGTGTACAAACTCTTCTGGAACAGCTTCGCGCTCAGGGGATCACCAACGAGCATGTGCTGGATGCGCTTGCTCAGGTGCCGCGCGAGAAGTTTGTAGACGAGGCGTTTGAGCACAAAGCGTGGGAAAACGTGGCGCTGCCCATTGGGCAAGGCCAGACCATTTCTCAGCCCTACATGGTGGCGCGCATGACGGAACTGCTGGAGTTAACGCCAGAGTCCCGCGTGCTGGAGATTGGCACCGGGTCGGGGTATCAAACCGCGATCCTCGCGCATCTTGTTCGCCATGTGTGTTCCGTCGAACGCATCAAAGGTTTACAGTGGCAGGCGCGTCGTCGCCTGAAACAACTTGATTTACATAATGTTTCAACACGTCACGGTGATGGATGGCAGGGTTGGCAGGCTCGCGCCCCGTTTGATGCCATTATCGTCACGGCCGCACCGCTGGAGATCCCGGCAGCACTTTTGTCGCAGCTGGATGAAGGCGGCATTCTCGTTTTGCCCGTGGGTGATGAACACCAGCTCCTGAAGCGTGTTCGTCGGCGTGGCGGCGAGTTTATTATCGATACCGTAGAAGCCGTACGCTTTGTGCCTCTGGTTAAGGGAGAGCTGGCCTGAGACTCGGATTTATCCAGGGTTATTAAGGCAAATTCAGCGTATTGTGTGGCGCAAAAGGTTCGTGCCATCACGGTTATTATTAAGTCACTGGTAGTTAACACATTCCTGGGGGATAAATGAGCGCGGGAAGCCCAAAATTCACCATCAGCCGTGTTGCGGCATTATCACTGGTTTCGCTATGGCTGGCAGGCTGTACAAGTTCGAATAACGCACCTGCGCCTGTAAGCTCCGTCGGCGGGAACAGCGGCTCGGGTAACACGTCCAGCGGAATGTTGATCACTCCTCCGCCTAAAATGGGCACCTCTACGGCGCAGCAAACTCCGCAGATCCAGCCGGTTCAGCGTCCAACCACGCAGCCAACGCAGATTCAACCAGTTGAACAACCTGTTCAGACGGAAAATGGCCGCATTGTATACAACCGCAAGTATGGGAACATTCCGAAAGGGAGCTATACCGGCGGCAGCACCTACACCGTGAAGCGCGGCGACACGCTGTTCTATATTGCCTGGATCACCGGGAACGATTTCCGTGACCTGGCACAGCGCAATAACGTGCAGGCCCCGTATGGACTGGAAGTCGGCCAAACGCTCCAGGTGGGCAACGCGACGGGTACGCCACTCACGCCGGGGAACACTGTTTCTGCGGCGGATGTGACCGCGCAAAATAACAGCGTTGTGCCTGCACAAAAATCCACCACGGTGGTTGCTTCACAACCTGTAATTACGTATTCTGAGGATTCAGGTGATCAGAGTGCTAACAAAATGTTGCCGAATAATAAAGGGACTGCGACTGCTGTCACAGCACCGGTTACGGCACCTGTGGTTAGCTCTACTGAACCGACTGCCAGCAGTACCTCCACCAGTTCGCCTATCTCTGCATGGCGATGGCCGACTGACGGCAAGGTTATCGAAAACTTCTCTTCCTCCGAGGGAGGAAATAAAGGGATCGATATCGCAGGGAGTAAGGGACAGGCTATTATCGCGACCTCAGACGGACGCGTTGTATATGCCGGTAACGCTCTGCGCGGTTACGGTAATCTTATTATCATCAAACATAACGATGATTACCTGAGTGCCTACGCCCATAACGACACAATGCTGGTCCGGGAACAACAAGAAGTTAAGGCGGGGCAAAAAATCGCTACCATGGGTAGCACCGGAACCAGTTCTACACGCTTGCATTTTGAAATTCGTTACAAGGGGAAATCCGTAAACCCGCTGCAGTATCTGCCGCAGCGATAATTTGACGGGGCATGCCAGCCAGGGTGTCTCGTTCAGGGATCACGGGTAGGAGCCACCTTATGAGTCAGAATACGCTGAAAGTTCATGATTTAAATGAAGATGCGGAATTTGATGAGAACGGAGCAGAGGCTTTTGACGAAAAAGCCTTAGTAGAAGAGGAACCCAGTGATAACGATTTGGCTGAAGAAGAGCTGTTATCGCAGGGCGCCACACAGCGTGTACTGGACGCGACTCAGCTTTACCTTGGGGAGATTGGTTACTCCCCACTGTTAACGGCCGAAGAAGAAGTCTATTTCGCACGTCGTGCTTTGCGTGGTGATGTTGCCTCGCGCCGTCGCATGATTGAAAGTAACCTGCGACTGGTCGTGAAAATTGCCCGCCGTTACGGCAATCGTGGTCTGGCTCTGCTGGACCTGATTGAAGAGGGCAACTTAGGTCTCATCCGCGCAGTTGAGAAATTTGACCCGGAACGCGGGTTCCGCTTCTCAACCTACGCGACCTGGTGGATTCGTCAGACCATCGAACGGGCAATTATGAACCAAACCCGTACGATTCGACTGCCGATCCACATCGTCAAAGAGCTGAACGTCTATCTGCGTACCGCGCGCGAGTTGTCCCATAAACTGGACCACGAACCAAGCGCGGAAGAGATTGCCGAACAGCTTGATAAACCGGTTGATGACGTAAGCCGTATGCTGCGTCTCAACGAGCGCATTACCTCGGTTGACACCCCGCTGGGTGGCGACTCCGAAAAAGCGCTGCTGGACATCCTGGCCGACGAAAAAGACAACGGCCCGGAAGACACCACGCAGGACGATGACATGAAACAGAGCATCGTTAAATGGCTGTTCGAACTGAACGCCAAACAGCGTGAAGTGCTGGCACGTCGTTTCGGTTTACTGGGGTATGAAGCTGCGACACTGGAAGACGTCGGCCGCGAAATTGGCCTGACCCGTGAACGTGTTCGTCAGATTCAGGTTGAAGGTCTGCGTCGCCTGCGTGAAATCCTGCAGGGACAAGGTCTGAATATCGAAGCGCTGTTCCGCGAATAAGCAACTTTTCGTCAAAAAATGGCTCGTCTTAGGACGGGCCATTTTTCTTTGGGGCTACGGCTGCGCCGTTTCGTGCAGTAAACGCCACGTAATCCTGTCGCCTTCCAGATTCAGCACCGCCGTAGACCAGCGCACGTTTACCGGCATATCAGGGCGGGTTTGTGTTTCCCGATAGTGAAGCACCGCGCCGTTATCCCAGGCTTCTATCGTGGTGAGTTCATCAATAATGATTTTCAGACCGGGTCGGCTGCCACGCTGGGCGTCGAGAAAATGGGCAAGCGCGTGATGGTCAAGATGTGCGCCGCCCGGTGGTATCATCAGAAAGTCTGATCGAAAGCGGATGAGCAAGGTTTCAGCCTCACCTTCACCTTTGCCTAACCAGTTTTCAAGCGCAATGTGGAGGTCGATAATGTCGTGTTCAAAAAGCGTCATGAATTCTCCTGTCGCAGCTGGCTGAGCACCTGCATCGTGTTAAGACGAAAAACGTACAATACAGGCAGTAAAGTGATGCCTGCGGCAAAAATAAACATCCCGTGCCAGGCGACGAGCGGCGCAAGATAAACCTGCGCAATGCTCAGCACCTGCGCCAGTAGCAGGGTCCCCGCAAAAAAGCTTAGCTGACGATTAAGATTCCACAGGGCGCTGGCGTCGGGCATATCGTCCCGGGCTGTCGTCAGAAACGCGCTGCTCTGCGCCGTGCTGCTGCAAAGGCTACCTCCGGCCCCCATCAACACAAAAGCCGCGACAGATAACAGCGCTGGCGTTGTAGAACTGACGTACAGTAACAGCAGAATGCCCGTCGCCTGCAAAAGGCACCCGATTACCACCAGAGGCCGGGGCCCGACGCGGTTAAAATAGCGTCCCGTTACCATGATGGCTATAAACGATGCCGCGGACCATGGCAGCATAAGCATGCCCGTTGCGGCGGGCGTCATGCTGGCTTCGCTTTGAAGATAATACATGCCCGTTACGTTTACCCCGATAAAGATGCCGGGCACACACACGTAAACAAGCATGGAAAAACGCAAGAGTGGGTCGGCCAGCAAGGAGAGATTTAACAGCCTGGTTGCTTTCTTCGGCGGCATTTCAGCGTTAAGCCACACGCAGGCTAAAACAAAGGTGACGATGGCGATGGGAAGCGTAGCAAAAAAGATCCAGCGCCAGCTTAGCGTCTGCACCAGCAGTCCGCCGATAGCAGGGGAGCAGGCAGGGGCAAGCAACGCGACCAGCATCACCGCCGAAGAGAGTCTGGCGCGTTCGTGAGGCTTAAACTGTTGCCAGGTCAGCGCCTGTCCCACCGGGATCAGCAATCCACCGCCAATCCCTTGCAGCGCACGCCAGGCAATCAGGCTTTCCAGCGAGGAAGACAGTCCCGCAGCAGCGGAGGCCGCGCTAAAGAGAGCCAGAGAGAGAAGGATGACGCGCTTTGGCCCGATGCGGCGCGTCAGCGCGCTGCCGAAAGGGATCGCAAGCGTCAGACCGGCAATGTATCCGTTACTGACCCAGGCAAGCGCTGAGGGAGTAGTGTTGAACGCGCGCGCCATGGCCGGAAAGGCGACGCTGGCTATAAACATATTTATCAAATCAAGGAAAAAGCCGAGCAGATAGACAACGGCGACTTTGCTGCGATACGTCATGGCGGATCCTCCGGTAAGGTGGCGTATCGTATCGACCCCGGAAGCACGGATAAACCTGACAAAGCGCGATATACTGTCAAAAATATTTTGACAGTAAAAGGCGTAATGATGATTAACTTACAGCGGACGCAGATGTTTGTCGCGGTGGCCGATACCGGCAGCTTCACTGCCGCAGCCGAGGCATTGGGGCTGACAAAAGCCGTGGTCAGTTTCAACATTCGCCAGCTTGAGGACGAGCTGGGCGTGACGCTGCTGCTGCGGTCCACCCGCCGTCTGACGTTAACCGAGGCGGGCGCGCTTTTTCATCAGAGAAGCGTCGTGCTTCTGAGGGATGCAGAACAACTGCAGGACGATGTTCGCGCGAATCATGCGGGACTCACCGGAGAATTGCGGATCACCACCACGCCCGAGTACGGCTCGCAGGTTGTGGTGCCCTTGCTGGCAGAATTTAACCAACAGCACCCCGAACTTCGCGTGCGTCACGTTTCGTCCTCTTTGCATGCCGACCTTATCTCGGAGCGCTTTGACGTCGCTATCCGGCTGGGAACGCTCGCCGACTCACGCTACCACGCCGCGATGATCGCCTCTTTCACCATATTGCCCGTAGCGGCGCCGGACTGGCTGGCTAAGCACCCGGTTGACACCCTTGAACAGCTGGCAAAAGCCGACTGGATCATTCACGAGCGTTTGCCTTCTCCACTGCGCTGGCAGGTGAAAGCGAGCAGCGGAGAGCTTGTCTCGTTTGAAATTACGAAAGCCCCGCGTCTCTATGCTGACAGTGCTCAGGCGCTGATGGCTTTCGCACGTGCCGGAAGCGGCGTGGCGTTACTGCCTGAATGGCTGGCGCGAAATGCGCTGGACGGCGGGCAGCTGGTGTCGGTATTACCCGGCTACACCTTTGCACAGCAGGGCATCTATGCGGTTTATCCCGATGCCCAACACGTGCCCGCGAAAGTCCGCAAGTTTATCGATTTTATGCGTGCGAGGGTGAATTAGTCGTGCATCATCTTTTTGACAAGCGCAGAAAATTGCTCGCGTTCGGCCTTGCTCAGGCGTCCTAAAAACGCCTCATCCACGTCATTGCCGACCGGTTTACAGCCTGCAAGCAGGGCTTCACCTTCTGGCGTCAGGAAGACAAACCGGCGGCGCTTATCTGCGGGATCGTGCTCGCGTTTTACCAACCCACGCGCCTCCATGCGGCTGAGCATCTCTGCCAGCGTCGCTTTCGTACTCACCGCCACTTCGGTCAATGCCACCTGTTCGATGCCCGGATGTTCGGCAATTGAGCGCAGAACCGCATATTGCGGCTTGGTCAGCTCCGGCAAAGCATGCTGCCATTGCGCAGTATGTTGTTGAAAAAGCTGGCGCAACAGGTGGAACGCTTCTTGTCTTAGTTCCATGAACACTCCGACGAAAAAAATCACTCTCTATGATAGCCGCTTACGCCCTGGATTATAACGCGGGAGTTTTTAGCATTTAGTGTGATCGTATGCGAACGATCTTGTCATGAACAGGTTACGGGAGTAGGTTAATCAATATGTTCGTATACGAACAAAGTAATTGAGGTGATGAATGAGATTGATAGTAGGAATGACGGGAGCAACGGGCGCGCCGCTGGGTGTGGCTTTATTGCAGGCACTGCGTGACATGCCGGAGGTGGAAACCCATCTGGTGATGTCGAAGTGGGCAAAAACCACGATTGAGCTGGAAACGCCTTACACAGCGCAGGACGTTGCTGCACTGGCAGACGTGGTTCACAGCCCGGCTGACCAGGCCGCCACCATCTCCTCCGGCTCGTTTCGCACCGACGGCATGATCGTCATTCCCTGCAGCATGAAAACGCTGGCGGGCATCCGCGCGGGTTACGCCGAGGGGCTGGTGGGGCGTGCGGCGGATGTGGTGCTGAAAGAGGGGCGAAAGCTGGTGTTGGTCCCCAGGGAAACGCCGCTCAGCACCATTCATCTTGAGAACATGCTTGCACTTTCCCGCATGGGCGTGGCGATGGTGCCGCCCATGCCTGCCTATTACAACCACCCGCAAACCGCCGATGACATCACCCAGCATATCGTGACCCGCGTGCTCGACCAGTTTGGTCTGGAGCACAAAAAGGCGCGCCGATGGAACGGACTGCGGGAGGCGAAACATTTTTCACAGGAGAACAACGATGGCATTTGATGATTTGAGAAGCTTCCTGCAGGCGCTCGATGAGCAAGGGCAACTGCTGAAAATTGAGGAAGAGGTGAACGCGGAGCCGGATCTGGCGGCGGCCGCCAACGCGACAGGCCGCATCGGCGACGGCGCACCCGCGCTGTGGTTCGACAACATTCGCGGCTTTACCGATGCCCGCGTGGTGATGAACACCATCGGATCCTGGCAGAACCACGCCATTTCGATGGGGCTGCCAGCGAACACCCCGGTAAAAAAACAGATCGATGAGTTTATCCGCCGCTGGGATAAATTCCCCGTTACGCCAGAGCGCCGCGCCAACCCGGCCTGGGCGCAGAATACGGTGGACGGTGAAGACATTAATCTGTTCGATATCCTGCCGCTATTTCGCCTGAACGACGGTGACGGCGGTTTTTATCTCGATAAAGCGTGCGTTGTTTCGCGCGACCCGCTCGACCCAGACCACTTCGGCAAGCAGAACGTCGGGATTTACCGCATGGAAGTGAAGGGCAAGCGCAAGCTCGGCCTGCAGCCGGTTCCGATGCACGATATCGCTCTGCATCTGCATAAAGCGGAAGAGCGCGGTGAAGATCTGCCGATTGCGATTACCCTCGGCAACGACCCGATCATCACGCTGATGGGCGCCACGCCGCTGAAATACGATCAGTCCGAGTATGAAATGGCGGGCGCACTGCGTGAAAGCCCGTACCCGATTGCCACCGCACCGCTGACCGGCTTCGATGTGCCCTGGGGTTCTGAAGTGATCCTCGAAGGGGTCATTGAAGGCCGCAAGCGTGAAATCGAAGGGCCGTTCGGCGAGTTTACGGGGCACTATTCCGGTGGCCGTAACATGACGGTGGTGCGTATCGACAAAGTCTCTTACCGCACCAAACCGATTTTTGAGTCGCTCTACCTCGGCATGCCGTGGACCGAGATTGATTATCTGATGGGCCCGGCTACCTGCGTGCCGCTTTACCAGCAGCTAAAAGCAGAATTCCCGGAAGTGCAGGCGGTGAACGCGATGTACACCCACGGCCTGCTGGCGATTATCTCCACTAAAAAACGCTACGGCGGTTTTGCCCGCGCGGTCGGTTTACGCGCCATGACCACGCCGCACGGTCTGGGTTACGTGAAGATGGTGATCATGGTAGATGAAGATGTCGATCCGTTTAACCTCCCGCAGGTGATGTGGGCGCTGTCGTCGAAAGTGAACCCGGCAGGGGATCTGGTGCAACTGCCGAACATGTCGGTGCTGGAACTTGACCCGGGCTCCAGCCCGGCGGGCATTACCGACAAGCTGATTATCGATGCCACCACGCCTGTCGCGCCGGACACCCGTGGCCACTACAGCCAGCCGGTACAGGATCTGCCTGAAACCAAAGCCTGGGCTGAAAAATTGACCGCGATGCTGGCTGCACGCCAATAAGGAGGAAAAGATGATTTGTCCACGTTGTGCCGATGAGCATATTGAAGTGATGGCGACGTCGCCCGTTAAAGGGGTCTGGACGGTTTACCAGTGCCAGCACTGCTTGTATACCTGGCGCAATACCGAACCGCTGCGCCGTACCAGCCGCGAGCACTACCCGGAAGCCTTCCGCATGACGCAGAAGGATATTGATGAGGCGCCGCAGGTGCCGACAATCCCGCCGCTGCTGTAAAAAAAGCCCGGTGGCGCTGCGCTTACCGGGCGATAACATCGTGCGGTCTGTTTTGCCGGGTGGCGGCTTCGCCTTACCCGGCCTACAAAGCCCGTAGGCCCGGTAAGCGTAGCGCCACCGGGCGAAAGACCGCAGAGAACTAAACCAGACTCTTCAACCGGTAAATCCACTCCAGCGCCTGACGCGGCGTCAGTAAATCCGGGTCGAGGTTCTCCAGCGCTTCCACTGCTGGCGACGTCTCTTCCGCAGGAACCAGCAGCGACATCTGCGTACCATCAATCTGCGTCGCCGCCGCATTCGGTGACAGGCTTTCCAGCTCACGCAGTTTCTGGCGCGCGCGCTTGATCACCTCTTTCGGTACACCTGCCAGCGCCGCGACGGCCAGACCATAGCTCTTGCTCGCCGCACCATCCTGCACCGTGTGCATGAAGGCAATGGTATCGCCGTGCTCCAGCGCATCCAGATGAACGTTCGCCACTCCTTCCATTTTCTCCGGCAACTGGGTCAGTTCGAAATAGTGGGTCGCAAACAGCGTCATGGCCTTGATTTTATTGGCGAGGCTTTCCGCACAGGCCCACGCCAGGGACAGGCCATCATAGGTAGACGTCCCACGTCCCACTTCATCCATCAGCACCAGGCTGTGCTCGGTCGCGTTATGCAGAATGTTGGCCGTTTCGGTCATCTCAACCATGAAGGTTGAGCGACCGCTCGCAAGATCGTCCGCAGCCCCGACGCGGGTAAAGATGCGGTCGATTGGGCCAATCTCCACGTTTTGCGCCGGGACGTAGCTGCCGATATACGCGAGCAGTGCAATCAGCGCCGTCTGCCGCATATAGGTACTCTTACCGCCCATGTTCGGACCGGTAATGATCAGCATACGCCTCTGCGGCGACAGGCTGAGCGGGTTAGCGATGAACGGTTCGTTCAGCACGCGCTCCACCACCGGATGCCGCCCTTCGGTAATGCGAATGCCGGGCTTGTCGGTAAAGGTCGGGCAGGTATAGTTCAGCGTTTCAGCACGTTCAGCCAGGTTGACCAGCACGTCCAGTTCGGCCAACGCGGCGGCGCTTAGCTGCAGATCGGCCAGGTGCGGCATCAGCATGTCGAACAGCTCGTCATACAGCTGCTTTTCAAGCGCCAGCGCCTTGCCTTTCGAGGTGAGGACCTTGTCCTCGTACTCTTTCAGCTCGGGAATAATGTAGCGCTCAGCGTTTTTCAACGTCTGGCGGCGCACGTAGTGAATCGGTGCCAGGTGGCTCTGCCCGCGGCTGATCTGAATGTAGTATCCGTGAACCGCGTTATAGCCCACTTTCAGGGTATCAAGACCCAGACGCTCGCGCTCGCGGATCTCCAGCTTGTCGAGGTAGTCCGTTGCGCCGTCGGCCAGCGCGCGCCATTCGTCCAGCTCTTCGTTGTAGCCTGGGGCAATCACGCCGCCGTCACGTACCAGAACCGGAGGCGCATCAATGATGGCGCGCTCAAGCAGTTCGCGAAGCTCGGTGAATTCGCCCATCGTTTCGCGGAGTTTTTGCACCGGTGCGCTGTCAACACCGCTAAGTTGTGCACGCAGTTCCGGCAGCTGCTGGAAAGCATGACGCATACGCGCGAGGTCGCGCGGGCGTGCCGTACGCAGAGCCAGACGGGCGAGGATACGCTCCAGATCGCCCACCTGACGCAGTACCGGCTGTAATTCGGTGTAACTGTCCTGCAATGCGGCAATGGTTTGCTGGCGGCCGATAAGCGTATTGGTGTCGCGAATCGGCATATGCAGCCAGCGCTTGAGCATGCGGCTGCCCATTGGCGTCACCGTACTGTCGAGGACGGACGCCAGGGTGTTTTCAACGCCGCCCGCCAGATTCTGGGTGATCTCCAGATTACGGCGCGTGGCGGCGTCCATAATGATGCTGTCCTGCTGACGCTCCATGGTGATAGAGCGGATATGCGGCAGGGCAGTACGCTGGGTATCTTTTACATATTGCAGCAGACAGCCTGCCGCACACAGCCCGCGGGGCGCGTTTTCCACGCCAAAGCCGATCAGGTCGCGCGTGCCAAACTGCAGGTTGAGCTGCTGGCGCGCGGTATCAATTTCGAATTCCCACAGCGGGCGGCGACGCAGGCCACGGCGGCCTTCAATCAGCGCCATTTCAGCGAAATCTTCGGCGTAGAGCAGCTCTGCCGGGTTAGTACGCTGCAATTCAGCAGCCATCGTCTCACGGTCAGCCGGTTCACTCAGGCGAAAACGCCCGGAGCTGATATCCAGCGTCGCATAGCCAAACCCTTTGCCATCCTGCCAGAGTGCGGCCAGCAGGTTATCCTGGCGTTCTTGCAGCAGCGCTTCGTCGCTGATGGTTCCGGGCGTGACGATGCGCACGACTTTGCGCTCAACCGGCCCTTTTGACGTGGCGGGATCACCAATCTGCTCGCAAATGGCGACGGATTCCCCCTGATTCACCAGCTTCGCCAGATAGTTTTCCACCGCATGATGCGGGATACCGGCCATAGGAATCGGCTCACCCGCCGATGCGCCGCGTTTGGTCAGGGAGATGTCGAGCAGCTGCGACGCACGTTTCGCATCGTCATAAAAGAGCTCGTAAAAGTCGCCCATACGGTAAAACAGCAGGATTTCCGGATGCTGTGCTTTCAGCTTCAGGTACTGCTGCATCATGGGGGTATGTGCGTCGAAATTCTCTAGTGTACTCATTAGCGTATCGTGTCCATTTTATTAAATTTCAATGAGTTGGCTTTTGTTTTTATTGTCAGGTGTCTTCCTGTCTCATTGGAACTCATGAAATCCTGAGCGTCTTACCATGCAATGTCTGGTGACCATGATAACGGAGTCTGTATGGCAGGAAAACAGAAGGAGAAGGCTCTTTCGACTAAAGTGCGTACCGGATTCCATCTATGCGAAAAAGGGGCTTTTCGCACGTACCTTCCGCATAAGAGCACCCGTTATATTATTAATTCATTTAGGAACGTATTCTTTCGCTGATTTATACCGTAACTTCTTGCTTTGACAAGAAATAGCCGCAGCGTATAATTATCATTCATATCAACAGTTTCCCGAGTCTGTTTGCTGTCGAGCGAGTAGCGTATGTTTTGGATAATTAACGATAATATTAAATTTTGTCCTGACAAAAACGTCCTTGTCTCGTTGAATAAACCTGAATTAAGCGTAATTCTGACGACGCCTGCAAGTCGTTGTCTCGCGCTTTTACTGGAATCCTCGCCAGAGGTGGTGAACCAGAAAGAATTCTTCGATAAAGTGTGGGGCGAGGATGGAATGATCGTCCCGGCAAATACGCTTTATCAGAATATCTCTATTATCCGGCGCGGTTTACGTTCGGCTGGAGAAACGAGCGACACGCTGGTTGCGACGGTACCGAGAAAAGGTTTCCAGATTCATAAAAGCGTAAAGGTCACCCGCGTTGAAACGGATGGGGTGGATACAGAAGAACCTGCAGAGATTTCGTTGCCCGAATCGCCTCTGAAGGTGCCTGTTGAACAACCGGCGGTGAATACGTATCAGGTGCCGGTCGAAAAAAAATCGCCGCGTAAATTACGTCGCTTGTTTTTTCCTGTGCTCTTAATGATTATCTCCTTTGCACTGGGCTATTTCATGCTGCATCACATATTCCGAGATAATCCGGATAAAGATTTTTTCCAGAATTACACCATTAACCGAACCGAAAACGGTTGCCACTATTTCTCGCAAAGTGATGATATTAAAAGTATTGGAAATTTCTCGCGCTTTATTAAAATCATCATGAAAACCGGGCTTGATTGTAAAAAGTACCCGTGGATTTATTTCTCTTCTTCCAGCAATGCGCCTGCCCTGTCCGTGCTCGCCTGCAGAAAGCCTTATGAAGCAAAACCCAATGCAGAATGCACGGCATTGTATTTTAGGGGGTATATGCATTGAAGAAACGGACGATAGTGTTACTGTGCCTCATGTTTTTTGCCGCGGGCGCGCTGATTTCCTGGCTGTATCATTTACGTCTGGAAAAACGGGAAAACACAGAGGCCTGCTCAGCGTCAATCGTGGTTTATCACGAGGATGCCCGCGCTCACATTACGCTCGACTTCATGTACACGATGAAGACGCAAACCGGCATTGTTGCGGTAAGCGGTACGTATTATAAGAACGATAAAGTGATAGGGGTTATCCGCAGGGATGTCTCCTACGTTTGGACGGAAAATAAGGACTCCTTTCACTTTACGTCGCTCAATATTCATCATGTGAATGATGATGAATCACTGCCCAATGACGTTATCAGCGATGTTCTGCCCGACTTCTTTGTTTATCCGAATAAAAAAATGAATTATTCAATTACAAAACAAGGGCCTAAGGGGTTTATGTTCTCCGTGGGTAAGCGCCCAATATTCTTCTGCGCGCGCTGACTGGCCGGGAATAGGTGATGTCGCCGCCTGCACGGCGGCATGGTCATTTCCCGTCTTCTTCCACCAGCTCAATGATGATTTTCCCCTGTTCGACGCCCACTCTGACCCGCGAATGGGTTGTAAAGCCCGCTTTCTCTAGCCAATCACCTTTCAGGCTCAGGGCCGCGTGCATACTATAGCGACGCGGGATCTTGGTTTTGCGATCTTCATGGCGCTTTCTAAAATAGCCGACTTTTAAATGACGGTACGTTTTTGTCGCGGTAATCGCTTGCATAGGCACTCCACTTGGTTGGCTAACAGGGGAACGTATTGGCTGTATAAAATACCAGTAACCCTGGCATCTTGCTGGCTTAATAGCGGAAGGCGTCTTCAGAAAGCGGAATGCAACGACTGAAAATCACTGCGTAAAGGAGTATCATAAATGCAATTTATGATAGGGTGATCTCCCATGTCCGGTAAACGCATCGCAAGAGAAAAAGTGACGATCGCCAAAATGATCGCCTTATATGAGAAAAAATGTCCTCTGGCTTCAACAGAGGAGGGGCATTATCAGGCGCTTAGGGCCTATGCCGATAAGCGTCTCGATAAATGTGCGTATGGGGAAGAAAAGCCGGCCTGTAAACAGTGCCCCATTCACTGCTATCAACCCGCGAAGCGAGAAGAGATGAAGCAGGTGATGCGCTGGGCGGGGCCGAGAATGCTGTGGCGTCATCCGATTCTGACTCTTCGTCACCTGATTGACGATCGTCGTCCAGTACCGGCGTTGCCGCAAAAGTATCGACCGAAAACGTAACGTATTTATTACCGAAGCGGTCGACAGATAATATTCAAGGCGACAGCGCTGCAGAGTGGGAAAATGGCCAGTAGCAGCCAGGGATATACGGCCTCCAGCGAGGGCACCAGCGCGCGATCCAGCAGGCTGCCAAACAGCAGATTTCCTGCCAGTACCGCAATGCCCCCGGCGGTTGAAAGTGCGCCATAGTGGGCCCCAAGCGTCGATTCCTCGGCGAAGCGGGGGATGAGATCTTTCGCAGACGGCACCAGCAGCATCTGCCCCAGCGTTAACAGCGTGACCATGCTCGCGGAGGGCAACAGCCGCAGCCAGCCTTCCGGCGGCTCCTTTGCGGCAAACAGCGCCACGCTGGCAAAGGCCGCGGAGAGCAGCAAAAAGCCCACGGGCAAAATTCTGACCGCGCCGATCCGCCTTGCAACACGCGCAAGGGGAAGCTGAAACGCGACGATCAGCACCGAGGCCAGCATAAACAGTGGGCCCAGATCTTTCTCGCTGCCTCCGGAGCGCTGGATCTCCACCGGTAGCGCCAGGTAGAGCTGGTTATAGCTCAACAGCCACGAACTGTAGGCGATAATAAAGGCGACGAATCGCGGCTGTCGAAACGTTGTCCACCAGGGCTGAATAGCGAGCGGACGCTGGCTATGGCGGGCATCCGGCAGGCTGAAGTAGAGCACCGCGAGTGCGACGACAAACACGCCGGCGCCTGCCAGCGCAACCTGACGAAAGCCAAGCCCCGTCAGCAGGGCACCCGCAATCGGGCCTAGCACCGCGCCCAGTTCCCCGCAAACGGCAAAGAGCGCAAACCACTCAGCGCGGCTCCGTTTACCTTTTGCCTCACTTTGCGTTGCCGCTTTCGCCAGCAGTGCTTCAATGGAGGGCGAGAAGAGCGCACCGCCGATGCCGGTCAGACACGCCCCGAGAATAATAGGCCACAGCGATTGCCCTAATGCCAGCAGCAGATAACCCGCTACGCGGATGACGCAGCCGCTCAGGATAACGATTTTCGCGCCGTAGCGGTCCGACAGCGCGCCGCCAACGATAAACATCCCCTGCTGCGAAAACGTGCGCAGACCAAGCACCAGCCCGATCAGCCCGCCGGAAAGCAGCAGGTCATCGCGCAGGAATATCGCCAGGAAGGGCACAACGGCATAAAAGCCAATGTTGAAAACAAATTGGCTGCCCAGCAGGACGGGCGGCCAGAGGGTGGCGGCAGGGCGCAATGGCATGCTGTTTACTCGGCTCTACACAATAAAGTGAATGTGCTTTTTACCATGGTACGGCGAGAGCTCAATTTTGGTTTTCACTCTGAAAA
Source organism: Enterobacter sp. RIT637 (assembly GCF_019718755.1). Classification (NCBI taxonomy): domain Bacteria; kingdom Pseudomonadati; phylum Pseudomonadota; class Gammaproteobacteria; order Enterobacterales; family Enterobacteriaceae; genus Enterobacter; species Enterobacter sp. RIT637. Next base: position 137,562 of record NZ_JAIHAZ010000006.1, on the reverse strand, counting down.
CGTCCCAGAGCAGCTCCTCCGACAGGATCGCCTGCGGGGTGCCGGTTGCGACGATCTGCCCTTTTTGCATAACAATCAGCGAATCGCAGAACATCGAGGCGTGGTTAAGATCGTGGATGGCGACGATGCTGGTCACCGGCAACTCGCTAATGAGATGCATCAGCTGCATCTGATGGTGAATGTCCAGGTGGTTGGTGGGTTCATCCAGCAGGATTTCGGTTGGCGTTTGCGCCAGCGCGCGGGCGATATGCACCCGCTGCCGTTCCCCACCCGACAGGCTCATCCAGCCCTGCTCGCTGCGGTCCAGCATATCGACACGCTGCAAGGCGGCAGTGACGGTTTCGTCATCCTGCGCGCTCCAGTTCGAAAAAGGGGAGTGGTGCGGAATGCGCCCGAGCTTCACCACGTCGCGCACGCGCATGTTGGCATCGGTCATACCGTGCTGCTCAACGAACGCCACGCGGCGCGCCAGCTGCTTTTTGGCGATGCGGGAGATGTCCTGACCGTCCAGGGTAACGCTGCCGCTATCCGGGCGACGCAGGCCTGCCAGAATGCGCAAAAGCGACGATTTTCCGCAGCCGTTAGGGCCGAGCAGTCCTACCGTTTCGCCGCGTGAAACCTTCAGCGAGACGTCATTGACGATGACCTTTTTGCCTACCTTCCAGGTAATATTTTCAGCGCAGATACTCATCACTTATTCCTTGAACGGTAGATAATCACGGCAAAGAACGGCACGCCCACCAGCGCAGTGACTACGCCGACGGGCAGGCTCTGTGGGGCAATCAGCATGCGCGAGGCGATATCGGCCAGCACCATCAGGATCGCGCCCGCCAGCGCGCTGGCAATCAGCAGCGTGCGGTGCAGCGGCCCGAACAGGAAGCGCATGACGTGCGGCACCACCAGCCCCACAAAGCCGATTGAACCCGCCATGCTGACGATGGTCGCGGTAATCAGTGCGGTGGTGGTGAACAAGGCAAGACGCACCCAGGGTACGGCAATGCCTAAAGAGGCGGCGGCATCGTCACCGAAGGTGAACGCATCCAGCGCCCGGGAATAGTAAAGACAGACGGCAAGGCCTGCCAGCACGACCACCAGCGCCAGCTGGAATTCCGGCCAGCGTACGCCGCTGAAGCTGCCCAGCAGCCAGAACATCACGTCGCGCGCCTGCTGCGCGCTGGCGGAGGTGCTGATGGTATAGGCGGTAATGGCGTTGAACAGCTGTGAGGCGGCGACCCCTGCCAGAATGGTACGTTCATTCCCCCCGCGCGCGCCGTTCGTCAGGAAGGCGACAAACGCAAAGGCGGCAAACGCCCCGGCAAACGCGCCCGCAGAGAGCGACACCGCGCCGGTGCCAATCCCCAATACGACGACCGACACCGCACCGGTTGACGCACCCGCCGACACGCCGAGCACGTAAGGTTCCGCCAGCGCGTTCTTCAGCAGGCTTTGCAGCACGGCGCCACAGATGGCTAACCCCGCGCCGCAGCAGGCCGCCACCAGCGCGCGGCTCAGGCGAAAGTCCCAGATCACGCTCTCATAGATGCGGTTGAGCGGAACGTCGGTCAGCCCCAGCTTATTGCCGATAGCGTAAAAGACGTTGGAGAGCGGAATCGACAGCTCGCCGACGCTGACGCCAAGGGCAATCACCAGAAACAGCAGAATAAGGGCAAGCAGAGCAGAGGTGGTCAGGATCAGGCCCTGGCGGGCCTGAAGTACGGCAACGGTCATCAGTTCAGCCCCAGCTTTCTGAGCTGTCCACCCACCTGTTCAGCACCGTAAATCGTGCGGATTGTCGGGTTCATGGCCTGGCCGTCCATCACCACGATATGGCCTTTCTTCACCGCGTCCAGCTGGCTGACGGCGGGATCGCTTTTCAGGAATTTGATTTTTTCTTCGGCGTTATCTAGCGCCCAGCGGTTGCGGTCCAGGCTGGAGACAACAATCACGTCCGGGTTCGCGGCGATAATGCTTTCCCAGCCGACGGTTGGCCATTCGGTCTCAGCGGTAATGGCGTTATGGCCGCCCAGCACGTTGGCAATAAAACCGGAGGCGCTGTTTTTCCCGCCGACATAGGCATCCGCCGAAGGCGAGGCGCTTGAGAACCAGAAGACAAACGAGAGATCTTTTTTGTTTTTACCAAATTCCTGACGCAGGTCGGCCTCGCGTTTTTTGAAATCGGCAATGACGGCCTGGCCGCGCGCTTCAACGTTGAAAATCTTCGCGAAGTCTTCAATCTCTTTATAAAGGTACGTCATATCCCACAGCGTCTGGCGGCTGCCGTACATATCGCCTGCGGCCTTTTTGGTGGCGCACATGCCTGGTGATAAATAGCTGTTCACGCCGACGGTAGCCAGATCTTCACGTTTTGCGACCTTACTTTCCGGCCCGAGCAGCAGCGGCAGCTGGGCAGGAACAAAATCGGGATTTTGCGAAAGGATGGATTCAAGGGTAGGAATTTCAACCGTCAGCGTCTTCACTTTTGCATTCTGCTCAGCCAACTGCGGCAGCACTTTTGTCGGCCAGAAGGCGCTGGCTTTAACCTTATCTTCCAGACCCAGCAGAAGCAGGATCTCAACGGTATTCTGCCCCAGGGCCACGACGCGTTCCGGCGCTTTGGTGAACGTCTCTTTATACCCGCAATTTTCGATGGTGAGTGGGTACGTGGTAGCCAGAGCTGAACTGATCGAAGCAACCGCCAGGCCTAACGCGCAGAGAACCTTTTTCATTAAACGCTACCCTTCATTAAAATTATTTTTGATGCAAATGAAACGCATTATTAAGGCGGAATTTTATACAGAGGAAACGATTTTGTGTCAATGAGGGACAATTACGCAGGGGAACAAAAGGCGGTGTCAGAAAAACACCGCCGGAATAAGGTTTTAAATGAGGCTCTCTTTATCAATCCCGAGACGCTTCATGCGTGACAGCAGGGTGGTGCGTTTTAACCCCAGACGCTGGGCGGCACCTTTCGGCCCGGCGACCACGCCGTTAGTCTCTTTCAGTACGCGCATAATAAGCTGGTATTCGTCTTCGCCTGCCTGCGCCACTTCTGCCGCCACGAGGCTCTCGTCTGGCAGAGAAATTTCAGGCAGCGACAGTTGCAGTACGCTCCCGCGCGTCAGCAGCACCGCACGTTCGATGACGTTTTCCAGCTCGCGCACGTTGCCAGGCCATTCCATCGAGGAAAGGGTGCGCAACGTCTCGGCAGGAATGCTGTCGATGTTCCTGCCCATCCGCCGCGCAATCTTCGCGGTAAACGCTTTGACCAGCAGCGGGATATCTTCCGGGCGTTCGCGAAGCGGCGGCAGGCAGATCGGGAAGACGTTCAGGCGGTAATAGAGATCGCTTCGAAACTCGCGGTCGGCGACCATTTTTTTCAGGTCGCGGTTGGTGGCGGCAATCAGCCGCACGTCGGTCTGGATAAGCTTGTTGCTGCCAAGGCGCTCAAATTCCTGTTCCTGCAATACGCGCAGCAGCTTCGGCTGTAGCTCCAGCGGCATGTCGCCCACTTCGTCGAGGAACAGCGAGCTTTTGTCCGCCAGCTCAAAGCGGCCCAGCCGCTGGCTGCTGGCCCCGGTGAATGCGCCGCGCTCGTGGCCGAAGAGATCGCTTTCCAGCAGACCCGCGGGCATCGCCGCGCAGTTCATCTTCACCATCCGGCGGCTGTTGCGGTTGCTCAGGTTGTGGATAGCGCGGGCAATCAGCTCTTTACCCGTACCGGTTTCGCCGAGGATCAGCACCGTGCTGTCGCTCTGCGCCACCATCTCAACCTGCTTAAGCACGCTGTACATGGCGTCGCTGCGCCCGATGATTTCACCAAACTCGCTGTCCACGTTGTTGAGCTGTTCGGTCAGGGCGAGGTTTTCGTCCACCAGCCGCTCTTTCAGGCGGTGGATCTCCTGGTAGGCGAGGGCGTTATCCAGGGCGATAGAGATACGCTCGGCAATCTGGCGCAGCAGCTTCAGGTTGGCGGTGGTGAACACGCCTTCCTCACACTGCGCCAGCTTCAGCACGCCCAGCATGGTGTTGCCGGACATCAGCGGCAGCAGGCACAGGGTCTGAATTTTGTTGCCCCAGGTGTTGAACAGCATCCGCTCGTACGGCGCGACCGGATCCTGTTCGTTCAGGTTGAGCAGCAGGATCTCTTTGCTTTTGAAGACCCGCTCAGAAAGGGTACCGGCTTCGTCCACTTCGCTCTGCTCGTGTGCCGGATTGGCCTCATCAAGATAGTGGGTGGAGTAGATATTCAGCTTGCCCTTGCGATGCCCGCGCAGCGCAATGCTGATAGCGTCGATTTTGAAATAGTGGTGGATCTCTTTCGAGACTTCGCTGACCAGCTCATCCATGTCGAGGCGCGACAGCACGGCGTTAGTGATGGCGACCAGAATGCGGAAGTTGTCGCGCTCGCGGCTCAGCAGGTCGTAGTCCACGTTGTTGGTGACGCGGCTCTGGATCTGCTCCGCCACCACGGCCACTATCTGGGTAAAGGTGTGCAGGCGTTCGTACTCCGCTTCGCTCCAGGGCTGGTCGGTCATGCGGATAAACTCGCAGCCGCCAAAAATCTGGCCCTCTGCCGCCAGCGGCAACATGCAGTAATGCCCGAAAGGCTGATAGAGATTGCTCTCTGCCAGCCTTGGCCACGCCATCCGGAACTCCGCAAAATTGCAGTGCAGGACTTCAGGTCGGGAGAGTATACGGCGCACCGGGCCATGCGCGAGGTAGGTTTCGTCCTCATACTCAAAGGCTTTGCCATTATCACGCGTTGAGTAGTAGCTCGCGCGATGCGTTCCGCTATGCCAGAGCACAATCGCGGCGCTGTCCGCCAGCGCAGACTGCCTGACCAGCCGGGTCAGGGCATCGCTTAGCGCGCCGAGATCGGGCTGCTGTAAAAGTGTGCGCGTGATGTCAAACAGGCCCTGCTGTCCAAGATCGCTCATCGGTGTATACGGCATATTGCTTTCCAATAGAAACTGGCAAAAAAAGAGATTCAGTGCTGACCGCTTATGGCGCGGTTCTAGCAAATTCGGGGTAAGGGTTCAGCGTGCGGCAGGTCCAGCGTGCGTTTAACGCCATACAGCCCGGCCAGGCGCACCCCTTTGCGCTCAACCACTTCGCCAATGATAGCGGCGTTTTTTCCTGAAGGGTGGGCGCGAAGCTGTTCCAGCACCGCTTCTGCAGCGGTACGTTCCACGCCGATCACCAGTTTACCTTCGTTAGCAAAGTTAAGCGGATCAAGCCCCAGTAGCTCGCACAGCCCGCGCACGGCAGGCTTGACGGGCAGGTCGCGCTCGGTCAGCTCAATGCCGCATCCGCAGCTTGCCGCAAATTCGTGCACGACGGCATTCACGCCGCCTCGGGTGGCGTCCCGCAGGGCTTTCACGCCGGGCACGGCACGCAGCGTCTGAATCAGCGGTGTGAGTACCGCGCAGTCACTGCGCAGCTCGCCGTCCAGCCCTAAGCCTTCGCGCAGGTTAAGAATGGTTGCCCCGTGGCAGCCCAGCGTTCCGGTCACGATCAACACGTCGCCTGCGCTAAGCTGCTGCGCACCCCAGTGAATGTCGGCCGGTATCGCCCCCATTCCTGCAGTATTAATAAAAAGTTTATCCGCCGCGCCGCGCTGGACCACTTTGGTATCGCCGGTGACGATAGCAATGCCCGCCTCGCGTGCGGTCTGCGCCATGCTGCTGACCACCGCTTCAAGTGTTGCCATCGGTAAACCCTCTTCAAGGATAAACCCGCACGAGAGGTAGCGCGGAACCGCGCCGCTGACGGCGATATCATTGGCCGTACCGCAAATGGCGAGCTTGCCGATATCACCGCCGGGAAAGAACAGCGGGTCGATGACGTAGCTGTCGGTCGAAAACGCCAGCCTGTCACCGTGGGCGGTGAGCGTTGACAGGTCAATGCGCGCCTGGTCTTCCTGCTCGGCAAGCCAGGGGTTGTTGAATGCTTCCATAAACAGCTGATTAATGAGCCGCTGCATCGCCTGACCACCGCTTCCGTGCGCCATTTCAACCGTGTTCATGCTTCACACTCCTGATTGCGGAACTGATACCACGCGGCGCAGGCTCCTTCGGAGGAGACCATCAGCGCGCCAAACGCGGTTTGCGGGTTACAGGTGTTGCCATATAACGGGCAATGATGAGGTTTGCATTTGCCGGTAAGCACGTCGCCACAGCGCGCGCGCGGATCGTCGCACACCTGCTGCGGCTGCGGGCGAAAATGCGCCTCTGCGTCGAAGGATTGATACGCGGGCGTCAGGCGCACGCCGGATTCGGCAATGACCCCCAGACCGCGCCACTCGCTGTCGCCCTCAACGCTAAACACGTCGGCTATCGCCTGCTGCGCTCGTTCATTACCCGCATCGGGCACCACGCGGCGATACTGATTTTCCACCGCGCTCAGGGCCGCTATTTTCTGCTCAACCAGCATGGTTACGCCTTGCAGTAGATCAAGCGGTTCGAAACCAGCCACCACTAACGGACGATTGTACTGTTCAGCGATAAAACCATAGGCGTCTGTGCCAATCACCATGCTGACGTGGCCCGGAGCCAGAAAGGCGTCAATGCCGTTTTCCGGCTCCTCCAGCAGGCTGCGCAGCGTGGGAATGAGCGTGATGTGCTGGCAGAAAAAGAAGAAGTTATCGACGCTGTGGGCTTTGGCCTGCTGCAGCGTGATGGCGGTGGCTGGCATGGTGGTTTCAAATCCCAGGCCAAAAAACACCACCTTGCGCGTGGGGTTATCTGCTGCCAGCGTCAGGGCATCCATCGGCGAATAGACGATCCGGATGTCGGCGCCGCGCGCTTTTGCCTGCAATAGCGAGCCATTTTTCCCTGGCACGCGCATCGCGTCGCCAAAGGTGCAGAAAATGACGTCGGGCTGGCTGGCAATTTCGATGCAACTGTCGATACGCCCCATCGGCAAAACGCAGACCGGGCAGCCGGGGCCGTGGATAAACTCGATGTTCTCCGGCAGCAGCTGGTCGAGGCCGAATTTGAAGATGGCGTGCGTATGCCCGCCGCACACCTCCATGATCCGCAGCGGTCTTTCTTTGGTGTAGTCCAGCAGCGCCGAGCGTGTTTTCAGGTGCCCGATAAGCTGCATCACCTGTTCTGGTGCGCGGTATTCATCAACGTAACGCATGTGCTATCGCTCCTCGCCGTACAGGAGCGCGCCCACGTCAGGCTCCACGTCGAACATGTTTTGCAGGGCGTCGAGCGTGTCGCGGGCTTCCGCTTCGTTAATCACGCTCATGGCGAACCCCACGTGGACCAGCACCCACTGGCCGAGACGCGATGTGCCCGTTTCATCGGTGCTGCCCACCAGCGTCAGGTCAACGTCGCGCAGGATGCCGCAGACCTCGACTTTGGCCTGGTTCCCGTCAATGGAATGGATTTGTCCCGGTACGCCTATGCACATCGTTCGCTCTCCAGCCAGTTCAGCCATGCGTCCATCCCGTCGCCGCGCGTGGCGGAGACCAGCAGGATCGTAATGTCCGGGTTCACTTCCCGGGCATACGCCAGGCACTTATCCACGTCGAAATTCAGGTACGGCAGCAGGTCGACTTTGTTCAGCAGCATGAGGGAGGCGGCGGCAAACATATGCGGGTACTTCAGCGGTTTGTCTTCTCCTTCGGTGACGGAGAGCACCGCGACTTTATGCCGTTCCCCAAGGTCAAAGCTCGCCGGGCAGACCAGGTTGCCGACGTTTTCAATAAACAGGATGCCGTTATCCGCCAGCGGCAGGCGCGGGGCCGCATCGGCAATCATCTGCGCATCCAGGTGGCAGCCTTTGCCGGTGTTGACCTGAATTGCCGGCGTGCCGGTTTCACGAATGCGCGCCGCGTCGTTAACGGTTTGCTGATCGCCTTCAATCACAGCGCAGGAAACACGTTCGTTCAGGCGTTTGAGGGTTTCGGTCAGCAGCGTGGTTTTACCGGAGCCGGGGCTGGAGACCAGGTTCAGCACCAGCTGTTGACGGGCGGCAAAGCGCGCGCGGTTGCGCGCCGCGAGCCGGTTATTTTTGTCCAGCACGTCGATCTCTACCTCCAGCATCTGGCGCTGGCTGATGCCCGGCGCGTGGGTGCCCGCTTCGCCGTGGCCGTAGTGCAGATCGCCCGCAGGGGATTGCTGAGGCGCAAAGGTGATGCCGGTCAGCGTTGCCGCAGGACGCGGGGCCGGTGAAAAGGGCGCGGAGCGAAACGCGGAGTGAGGGCGATGTTCATCCCCTTCGATATACAGGTTGCCTTCGGCGCAACCGCAGGTGCTACACATACATTACTCCTTCTCAATTTCGAGGCGTTGGATCTGCATACCGTCATCCGCCACGATCCGCAGCCCGGTATTCTGGCACTGCGGGCAGCGCTGAACCTTTGACGACAGCAGGGTCACGTACTGCTGACACTGCTCGCACCAGCACTCCGCCTGCTGCTCTTCAATATGAAGCTCGCAGCCTTCCGCCAGCGTGCCGCGGCACACCAGCTCAAAACAGAAGGTCAGGGCGCTGGTCTCGACGCAGGAAAACGCGCCGACCTTCAGCCAGACGCCGGTAACGCGCTTCGCGTGGTTTTGCACTGCCTGCTGTTCGATAAGCTCCAGGGCCCGCTGGCAGAGGGTGATTTCGTGCATGACGCCTCCTCAATGAATTGCGCCATTGAATGCAATAACGGTGCCAGCTTGATTTTTGTTAAGGCGTGACGATGTCAACGCTGTCGAAATGACACGTCGACACCGCGCGGTTGACAGTGTGATAAGAATTAAAGTCGACGAAATTCAATAAGTTAAAGATTGGCATGGAATCTGCTTAACAGCCGCTATCTCCATTAACCGGATACCTTCTATGACTATTTGGGAAATCAGCGAAAAAGCGGATTACATCGCGCAGCGTCATCAGCAGCTTCAGGATCAGTGGCACCTCTACTGCAACTCTCTGGTTCAGGGGATCACCCTGTCAAAAGCCCGTCTGCATCATGCGATGAGCTGCGCGGCGCAGGGCGATATGCGCTTTGTCCTTTTCGGCCACTTCACGGTCTTTGTCACCCTGGCAGACAGCTTTAACAGCCACACCATTGAGTACTTTGTTGAGAACAAAGAGGGTGAAAAACAGTGTATTGCGCAAGCGCAGTTGATGGCTGACGGCATGGTCGATGGCTACGTCAGCAACCGCGATCGCCAGCAGGTGCTCGAGCACTATCTGGAGAAAATCGCGCCGGTTTACAACGGTCTTTATACCGCGGTTGAGCACGACCTGCCGGTCGATCTGAAACAGCTGACGGCGGGAAATGCCTCCGCACACGTTGCCTGATAACCAAGTGTCGAAAGTGTCGATAAGACAGTTTTTCTTCGTCAAAAATGACCATCACCTGAGGATTGCCCGGTGAACCGTTTTGTAATTGCTGACTCGACGGTCTGTATTGGCTGTCGAACCTGTGAGGCGGCGTGTTCGGAAACCCACCGCCTGCATGGGCTGCAGTCCATGCCGCGTCTGCGCGTCATGCGTAATGAAAAGGAGTCTGCTCCGCAGCTCTGCCACCACTGTGAAGATGCTCCGTGTGCGGGTGTCTGTCCCGTGAATGCCATCACCCGCGTTGATGGCGCGGTCCAGCTGAACGAAAGCCTGTGCGTAAGCTGCAAGCTGTGCGGCATTGCCTGCCCGTTCGGCGCGATTGAATTTTCCGGCAGCCGTCCGCTGCACATTCCGGCGAACGCCAACTCGCCAAAAGCCCCACCTGCACCACCGGCTCCTGCACGCGTAAGCACGCTGCTGGACTGGGTGCCCGGCATTCGCGCCGTTGCGGTGAAATGCGACCTGTGCAGCTTCGATGAGCAGGGCCCGGCCTGCGTGCGCACCTGTCCGACTAAGGCATTGATTCTGGTCAACATTCGCGACATCGCCCGCACCAGCAAGCGCAAGCGCGAGCTGACCATCAACAGCGATTTTGGCGATCTTTCGCTTTTGCAGGCGCTAAACGAGGGGGCGAAATGAACGCGATATTCATGATTAACGGCGCCGTGGCGTGCTTCGCTGCCGCCGCCGTGCTGGCGCTGGTGTTCTCTTTCCATAAAACCCTGAGCGGCGGGATCGCCGGTATCGGCGGGGCGGTCGGCAGCGTGATGACGCTCGCTGCGGGCGGTGTCGTCCTGATCGGAGGGCAATCTGTTGAAACACTCATGCCGCTGATTCGCCACACCGTGGCTATTACGCCGCTGAACGCCATCTGGCTGGTGACCTTTGGCCTGTGCGGGGTGTTTATCAGCCTGTTCAATTTCGACTGGCACCGCCATCCGCACGCCAAAGCCAACGGCCTGCTGGTGAATCTGCTGATGGCGACGGCGGTCTGCACCGTTATCGCCAGCAACCTCGGCGCGCTGGTGGTGATGGCGGAGATCATGGCGCTGTGCGGCGTGTTCCTGACGGGCTGCAGCGCCTCCGGCAAGCTGTGGTTTGCGCTAGGCCGCCTCGGCACGCTGCTGCTGGCGCTGGCCTGCTGGCGGGTGTGGCAGCGTTTCGGCACCCTGGATTTTTCTGCGCTCAACGGGCATCCGCTGGGGAATGACGTCTGGCTGCTGGGCGTGGTCGGCTTTGGCCTGCTCGCCGGGATCATCCCGCTGCACGGCTGGGTACCGCAGGCGCATGCGAATGCCTCCGCGCCCGCCGCCGCGCTGTTCTCCGTGGTGGTGATGAAAGTGGGGCTGTTCGGCATCATGGCGATTACGCTGACCGGCGGCCAGCCGCCGCTGTGGTGGGGCGTGGCGCTGCTGATTGCGGGCATGATCACCGCGTTCGTCGGCGGCCTGTACGCCCTGATGGAGCACAACATCCAGCGCCTGCTGGCGTACCACACCCTGGAAAACATCGGCATCATCCTGCTCGGCATTGGCGCGGGTGTTACCGGGCTGGCGCTTAACCAGCCGGCGCTGATTGCGGCCGGTTTTATCGGCGGCCTTTATCACCTCGTCAACCACAGCCTGTTTAAAAGCACCCTGTTCCTCGGCGCGGGAAGCGTCTGGTTCCGCACCGGTCATCGGGATATCGAAAAGCTCGGCGGGATTGGCAAAAAGATGCCGGTGATTTCACTCGCGATGCTGGTTGGGCTGATGGCGATGGCCGCGCTGCCGCCGCTGAACGGCTTTGCCGGGGAGTGGGTGATCTATCAGTCCTTCTTCGCGCTCGGTCAGAGCGACGCATTTATCGCGCGACTGCTCGGCCCGCTGCTGGCGGTCGGGCTGGCGATTACCGGGGCGCTGGCGGTGATGTGCATGGCGAAAGTCTACGGCGTGACCTTCCTCGGCGCGCCGCGCACCCGCGAAGCGGAAAACGCCTGCTGCGCGCCGTTGTTGATGGGCGTGAGCGTGGTCGCGCTGGCACTGTGCTGCATCGCGGGCGGCGTTGCCGCGCCGTGGCTGCTGCCGCTGCTGGGTAACGCTATTCCGCTGCCGCTCGCGACGGCGCATACCGTCGTTTCCCAGCCGATGATGGCGCTGCTGCTGATTGGCGCACCGCTGCTGCCGTTCGTGCTGATGCTGTTCTTCAGGCGCGACCGTCTTGCCTCCCGCTCGCGCGGGGCGGCGTGGGCCTGCGGCTACGAACACGAACAGTCGATGGTCATCACCGCCCACGGTTTCGCCATGCCGGTGAAAGAGAACTTCGCCGTCGTGCTGAAGCTGCGCCACTGGTTGAACCCGGTGGGCTGGGTACCCGGCTGGCAGAGTGCCGCCGCGCCCGCGCTGTTTCGCCGTCTGGCGGTCATCGAGCTGGCGGTGCTGGTGGTCATTGTGATTTCACGAGGAGCCTGACATGAGTCTGTTACTGGCAATTCTTCAGGCGCTGGTGCTGTTCGCCGCCGCGCCGCTGCTGTCGGGCATCACGCGCGTGGCGCGTGCCCGAATGCACAATCGTCGCGGGCCTGGGGTGCTTCAGGAGTACCGCGATCTCTTCAAGCTGCTCTCTCGTCAGAGCGTGGCACCGGACGCCGCAGGCTGGGTCTTCCGCCTGACGCCGTTCGTGATGGTGGGCGTGATGCTGACCATCGCCACCGCGCTGCCGGTGGTCACGGTGGCGTCGCCGCTGCCCGTGCTCGGCGATCTGATCACGCTGATTTACCTCTTTGCCATTGCCCGCTTCTTCTTTGCGATTGCGGGCCTGGACACCGGAAGCCCGTTTACCGGCATTGGTGCCAGCCGCGAGGCGATGCTCGGCGTGCTGGTTGAGCCGATCCTGCTGCTGGGGCTGTGGGTCGCCGCGCAGGTGGCGGGTTCAACCCACATCAGCTTTATCACCGACTCCGTTTATCACTGGCCGGTGGCGCGCTCGATCCCGCTGGTGCTGGCGCTGTGCGCCTGCGCGTTCGCCACCTTTATTGAGATGGGCAAACTGCCGTTCGACCTGGCGGAAGCCGAGCAGGAGCTGCAGGAAGGGCCGCTTACCGAATACAGCGGCTACGGCTTCGCGGTGCTGAAGTGGGGCATCAGCCTTAAACAGCTGGTGGTGCTGCAGATGTTTGTCGGCGTCTTCTTCCCGTGGGGGCAAATGACGCACTTCTCCGCGGCCGGTCTGGTGCTTGCCGTGGTAGTTGCCGCCCTCAAGCTGCTGGTCGGCGTGCTGGTGATTGCCCTGTTTGAAAACAGCATGGCGCGCCTGCGTTTTGTTGAAACGTCACGCATCACCTGGGCCGGTTTTGGTTTTGCATTTTTAGCGTTCGTCTCCTTGCTGGTGGCGTGATTAAAGAGAGTATTTATGTCTGAAGAAAAAAAAGGTCAGCAGTATCTCGCCGCGTTGCATCAGGCGTTCCCCGGCGTGGTGCTGGAGGAGTCCTGGCAAACCAAAGACCAGATTACCGTCACCATTAAGGTGAACTATCTGCCGGAAGTGGTGGAGTTTCTCTATTACCAGCAGGGCGGCTGGCTGTCGGTGCTGTTCGGCAACGACGAGCGCCAGCTGTGCGGCAGCTATGCGGTGTACTACGTGATGTCGATGGAGCAGGGCGAAAAATGCTGGCTCACCGTGCGCGTCGAAGTCGACCCGGCTAAGCCGGAATACCCGTCCGTCACGCCGCGCGTGCCTGCCGCGGTCTGGGGCGAGCGCGAAGTGCGCGACATGTACGGCCTGGTGCCGGTCGGCCTGCCGGACGAGCGCCGCCTGGTGCTGCCGGACGACTGGCCGGACGAACTCTATCCGCTGCGTAAAGACAGCATGGACTACCGCCAGCGCCCGGCGCCGACCACCGACAGCGAAACCTACGAGTTTATCAACGAGCTGGGCAGCAAAAAGAACAACGTGGTGCCGATCGGCCCGCTGCACGTCACCTCCGACGAACCGGGCCACTTCCGCCTGTTCGTCGACGGCGAGAACATCATCGACGCCGACTATCGCCTGTTCTACGTCCATCGCGGCATGGAAAAGCTGGCGGAAACCCGCATGGGCTACAACGAAGTGACGTTCCTTTCTGACCGCGTGTGCGGCATCTGCGGCTTCGCCCACAGCACCGCCTACACCACCTCGGTGGAGAACGGCATGGGGATCGTGGTGCCGGAGCGCGCGCAGATGATCCGCGCCATTCTGCTGGAGGTGGAACGCCTGCACTCGCACCTGCTGAACCTTGGCCTGGCCTGCCACTTCGTCGGCTTTGACTCCGGGTTTATGCAGTTCTTCCGCGTGCGCGAAGCGTCGATGAAGATGGCGGAGATCCTCACCGGGGCACGTAAAACCTACGGCCTGAACCTGATCGGCGGGATCCGCCGCGACCTGCTGAAGGACGACATGATCCAGACCCGTCAGCTGGCGCAGCAGATGCGCCGCGACGTGCAGGAGCTGGTGGACATGCTGCTCAGCACGCCAAACATCGAGCAGCGCACCGTCGGCATCGGCCGCCTTGACCCGGAAATCGCCCGCGACTTCAGCAACGTCGGCCCGATGGTGCGCGCCAGCGGCCACGCCCGCGACACGCGTGCCGATCACCCGTTCGTCGGCTACGGCCTGCTGCCGATGACCGTGCACAGCGAGCAGGGCTGCGACGTCATCTCGCGCCTTAAGGTGCGCATCAACGAAGTGTTTACCGCCCTGAACATGATCGACTTTGGCCTCGATAACCTGCCGGGCGGCCCGCTGATGGTGGAGGGCTTCACCTACATTCCAAACCGCTTTGCCCTCGGCTTTGCCGAAGCGCCGCGCGGGGATGACATTCACTGGAGCATGACCGGCGACAACCAGAAGCTTTACCGCTGGCGCTGCCGCGCGGCCACCTACGCCAACTGGCCAACCCTGCGCTATATGCTACGCGGCAACACGGTTTCCGATGCGCCGCTGATCATCGGCAGCCTCGACCCGTGCTACTCCTGCACCGACCGCATGACCGTCGTGGACGTACGCAAGAAGAAAAGCCAGGTAGTGCCGTACAAAGAGCTTGAGCGATACAGCATCGAGCGTAAAAACTCGCCGCTGAAATAAGGACTCGCCATGTTTACCTTTATCAAAAAAGTGATCAAAACGGGCACGCAGACCAGCAGCTATCCGCTGGAGCCGATGCCGGTGGATAAAAACTTTCGCGGCAAGCCGGAGCACAATCCGCAGCAGTGCATCGGCTGCGCGGCCTGCGTCAACGCCTGCCCGTCGAACGCCTTAACGGTCGAAACGGATCTCAAAACCGGCGAGCTGGCCTGGCAGTTTAACCTCGGGCGCTGCATCTTCTGCGGCCGCTGCGAGGAGGTCTGCCCGACGGTCGCCATTCGCCTGTCGCAGGAATACGAGCTGGCGGTGTGGAAGAAAGAGGATTTTCTGCAGCAGTCGCGCTTTGACCTGTGCAACTGCCGCGTCTGCAGACGCCCGTTCGCCGTGCAGAAAGAGATCGACTACGCCATCGCGCTGCTGCAGCACAACGGCGACGCCCGCGCAGAGCATCACCGCGAAAGCTTTGAAACCTGCCCGGAGTGCAAGCGCCAGAAGTGCCTGCTGCCGTCCGACCGCATTGATATCACCCGCCATATGAGAGAGGCCAGCTGATGGAAAACCTACTGGGCCCGCGCGACGCTAACGGCATTCCGGTGCCGATGACGGTGGAGGAGTCCATCGCCAGCATGAAGGCGTCGCTGCTGAAAAAAATCAAACGCTCGGCCTACGTCTACCGCGTGGACTGCGGTGGCTGCAATGGCTGTGAGATCGAGATCTTCGCCACGCTGTCGCCGCTGTTTGACGCCGAGCGCTTCGGCATCAAGGTGGTGCCGTCCCCGCGCCATGCGGACATTCTGCTGTTTACCGGGGCCGTCACCCGCGCCATGCGATCCCCCGCGCTGCGCGCCTGGCAGTCCGCGCCGGACCCGAAAATATGCATCTCGTACGGGGCCTGCGGCAACAGCGGCGGCATCTTCCACGACCTTTACTGCGTCTGGGGCGGCACCGACAAAATCGTGCCGGTGGACGTCTACATTCCAGGCTGCCCGCCGACACCCGCCGCGACGCTGTACGGCTTTGCGATGGCGCTCGGCCTGCTGGAGCAGAAAATCCACGCCCGCGAACCGGGCGAGCTGGACAACCAGCCGGCCGCCATTCTGCACCCGGACATGGTGCAGCCGCTGCGCGTGAAGGTCGACCGCACGGCGCGCAGGCTGGCGGGCTATCGCTACGGGCGTCAGATTGCCGACGATTATCTGCGTCTGCTCAGCCAGGGTGACCATCAGGTGGCGCGCTGGCTGGAGGCGGAAAACGATCCGCGTCTCAATGAGATCGTGGCGAACCTGAACAGCATCGTGGATGAGGCGCGTATCCGATGAGTGAAACGGTGGTGTTCAGCCAGCTGAGCCGTAAGTTTATTGATGAGAACGATGCCACGCCGGATGCGGCGCAGCAGGTGGTCTATTACAGCCTGGCGATTGGGCATCACCTCGGGGTGATCGACTGCCTGGAGGCGGCGCTGAGCTGCCCGTGGGCCGATTACCTGGCGTGGATCGCCACGCTGGAGGAGGGCAGCACGGCGCGGCGCAAGATGGAGGGCGTGCCGAAGTACGGCGAGATCGTCATCGACGCCAACCACATTGCGATGCTCGCCAACGCCTTTGACGCGGCGCTGAGCAGGCAAACCCCCGTGCAGCAGGCGTGGAGCAAAACGCTGCTAAGCATGCTGCACGATATTCATCAGGAGAGCGCCATCTACCTGATGGTGAGGAGATTACGTGACTGACGTTTTACTGTGTGTTGGCAACAGCATGATGGGCGACGACGGCGCGGGCCCACTGCTGGCAGAGATGTGCGCTGCGAACCCGCAGGGCAGCTGGGTGGTTATCGACGGCGGCAGCGCGCCGGAAAACGACGTGGTCGCCATTCGCGAACTGCGCCCGGACAGGCTGTTGATCGTCGATGCCACCGATATGGGGCTCAATCCCGGCGAGATCCGCCTGATTGACCCGGACGACATTGCCGAGATGTTTATGATGACGACGCACAATATGCCGCTGAACTACCTGGTCGATCAGATTAAAGACGACGTGGGCGAGGTGCTGTTTTTGGGGATCCAGCCGGACATTGTCGGATTTTATTACCCGATGACGCCGCCGGTGAAAGAGGCGGTGGAAGTGGTCTATTCACGGCTTGCGGAGTGGGTTGGGGATGGAGGTTTTTCTCAGCTCTGAGCAGTGCCGGGTGGCGGCTTCGCCTTACCCGGCCTACCAGACCCATCTCCCTCTCCCACCGGGAGAGGGCTGGGGTGAGGGCAACAGGCTACTCCAGATCCGCCCCGTTACTCGCAATCACCTTCTTATACCACCCGAACGATTTCTTGCGCTTGCGGTCCAGCGTGCCGTTCCCGGTATCGTCCCGGTCGACGTACACAAACCCGTAGCGCTTGCTCATCTCGCCCGTTGAGGCGGCCACCAGGTCGATGCAGCCCCAGGTGGTGTAGCCCATTAGCGGCACGCCGTCTTCAATCGCGTCGCCCATCGCGCGGATGTGCTCGCGCAGGTAGCTGATACGGTAGTCGTCGTTGATCTCGCCGTTGGCATCGATCTCGTCCTTCGCACCGAGGCCGTTTTCCACCAGGAACAGCGGCTTCTGGTAGCGGTCGTACATCATGTTCATGGTGATGCGCAGGCCGAGCGGGTCGATGCCCCAGCCCCATTCGCTCACCTGAATATGCGGGTTGCGCAGGGACTTCACGATGTTCGCCGCGCTGGTGTTGCCCGCGTTCATGTCCGCCGACGCGCAGCGCGAGGCGTAATAGCTGAACGAGACAAAGTCGACGGTGTTTTTCAGAAGTAGATCGTCGCCAGGGTCTTTCACAATCACCACGCCTTTCTCGCGGAACACGCGGGCGGAGTAGGCCGGGTAGCTGCCGCGCGCCTGCACGTCGATAAAGAACAGGTTCTCGCGGTCTTTCTCCAGCGCCATCCACACGTCTTCCGGCTTGCAGGAGTACGGGTAGAAATTGCCGCCCGCCAGCATGCAGCCGACCTGGTTTTCCGGGTTCACCTCGTGGGCAATTTTGGTCGCCAGCGCGCTCGCCACCAGCTCGTGGTGCGCGGCCTGGTATTTCACCTGGTCCTCGTTTTCACCTTCCTCAAACACCAGCCCCGCGCCGGAGAACGGGCTGTGCAGCATGATGTTGATTTCGTTGAAGGTCAGCCAGTATTTCACCAGCCCGTTAAACTCCTCGAAGCAGGTGCGGGCGTAGCGGGCGAAGAAATCGACCATCTTACGGTTGCGCCACGAGCCGTACTCCGTCACCAGGTGCATCGGCACGTCGAAGTGGCACAGGGTGACCAGCGGCTCGATGTTGTACTTTTTGCACTCCTCGAACACCGCGCGGTAGAAGGCAATACCCTCTTTGTTCGGCAGCGGCTCGTCGCCGTTCGGGTAGAGGCGGCTCCAGGCAATCGAGGTGCGGAATACCGTAAAGCCCATCTCCGCCATCAGGGCGATGTCTTCTTTATAGCGATGGTAAAAATCAATCGCCTCGTGGCTCGGGTAGAACTCGTCGTCACGCAGCGAGAAACGCTTTTCCTTACCGATCTTCACCGCCAGACGATTCGCGCCGTGGGGGATCATATCGACCGTCGTCAGCCCTTTGCCGCCTTCGCGGTAAGCACCTTCACTCTGGTTGGCGGCAAGCGCGCCGCCCCATAAAAATCCTTGTGGAAAAACAGACATTCTTACCTCGCTTTCAATTTATGCTTGTGCTGCTTTGCTCTGTACCGGTGCGGTCTGCAGGGCGCGCGCTTTTTCGGCCTCGTCTTCGACCGGAATATCCTCAAAGCCTAAGATCAGGGTCAGAACAAACGAGAGCACCACTGCCAGACCCATCACGCCAAACACCCATACGATGGTCATCGGGTTGGCCGGGTCGAAGAACTGCACGCTGGTGAACAGCCCCGGTGCCGCCATCGAGTGGCTGGCAAGTCCGGCCATGCCCGCCACCGCGCCGCAGATAAAGCCACTGATCAGGCTTGCAATCAGCGGACGTTTCAGCCGCACCGCCACGCCGTACAGGGCCGGTTCAGAGATCCCCGCCATGATGGCGGAGGCCGCCGCCGCCAGCGCCGTCTGGCGCAGTTCCGGGTTTTTAGTTTTCCACGCCACCGCCAGCGACGAGCCGCCGAGCGACAGGTTGGCGCCGATTTCCGACGGCATCACCATCCCTTCCTTGCCCGTTTCGGCAATGGTCTGAATGATGGTCGGCGTAAACACGCGGTGCATACCGGTCATCACCAGCAGCGGCCACAGCGCGCCCATAATGGCGACGGAGAGCCAGCCCAGATAGCCGTGAATGGTGTAGACCAGCGCAGAGATGGCGCTACCGATCCAGATCCCCAGCGGGCCAATCAGCACGATGGCGAGCGGGGCGGCAATCAGCACGATCAGCATCGGCTTGAGGAAGTTTTTCGTCACCGCCGGGGTGATGCGATCCACCCAGCGTTCGATGTACGACAGGCACCAGGTCATCACCAGCGCCGGGATCACCGTGTAGGTGTATTTCACCGCCGTCACCGGGATAAAGGCGAACTCAACGTGCTCGCCCTGTGCGGCTTTCGCCATCAGCTCGATAAAGCTCGGGTGCACCAGCACGCCCGCAATGGCAATCGCCAGCGACATGTTGGTTTTGAACTTCACCGCCGCCGAGGCCGCCACCATCAGCGGCAGGAAGAAGAACGCGCCGTCGCCAATGACCGTCAGGATGGTCAGCGTGGGATCGCCCTTGCCCAGCACGCCGGTCATCTCGAGGATCATTGCCAGCAGCTTGACCATCGAGCCGCCGATGATCGCCGGGATCAGCGGGGACATGGTGCCGATCAGCGCGTCGAGGATCCCCGCGCCAATGCGGCGTAAGGTCAGTTTCTGCGGGCCTTCCGGTACGGCAGGCTGCAGGCTGGTTGGCAGCAGGCTCACCACTTCGCGGTACGCCTGAGAAACGGTGTTGCCAATAATGACCTGACACTGGTTGTCATTGCGCACCACGCCGAGCACGCCGCTGATGCTTTTCAGGCGCGCGGCATCGGTGAGGCTTTCGTCTTTCAGGACGAAGCGCAGACGCGTCATGCAGTGAGTGACGGCGACAATGTTCTCTTTGCCGCCCAGCGCGCTGACAACGTCGTTCGCCAGCGCGGCGTAATTTTTGGCCATCGGATGTGATCCTGTTATCGTTGTGAGAAATGTAGGAAACCGGTTTCACATAATCATCATGAGTTTCTTTGAATGAAACAAGATCGCTTTTTGTACATTTTTCACATTCGTGATGACGATCACCTATCGACGGTGAAAGCGTGATTTCACCGCTGCGACAATTTTTTTGCAGTGCAGTACACTGCGCTCATCAGTTTCAAACGGAATAACAACATGACCACGATGCTGGAAGTGGCGAAGCGGGCAGGCGTTTCGAAAGCGACGGTCTCCCGGGTGCTGTCGGGAAATGGCTACGTCAGCCAGGAGACCAAAGACCGGGTGTTTCAGGCCATTGAAGAGAGCGGCTATCGCCCGAATTTGCTGGCGCGCAACCTGGCGACCAAACGTACCCAGACGCTGGGGCTGGTGGTGACCAACACCCTTTACCACGGCGTCTACTTTAGCGAACTGCTGTTTCACGCCGCGCGCATGACCGAAGAGAAGGGGCGGCAGCTGATCCTCGCGGACGGCAAGCACAGCGCCGACGAGGAGCGCGAGGCCATTCAGTATCTGCTCGACATGCGCTGCGACGCGGTGATCATCTATCCGCGTTTTCTGAGCGTCGAGGAGATGGACGAGATCGTCGAAAAGTGCGAGCAGCCGATTATGGTGCTCAACCGCCGCCTGCGGAAAAACAGCAGCCACAGCGTCTGGTCCGATCATAACGCCTCCTGCCAGGACGCGGTGTCGAAGCTGATTGCGAAAGGCCACCGGGATATTGCGTTTATCACCGGCTCACTCGATTCCCCGACCGGCGTTGAGCGTCTTTCCGGTTACCGGGCAGCGCTGATGCAGCACGGCATTCCTCTGCGGGAGGGGCTGATTGCGCAGGGGAAATGGAATCCGGCCAGCGGCGCGGCGGCAGTGGCGGAGCTGTTATCCCGCGGCGAAGGCTTTACGGCGCTGGTGGCAAGTAATGACGATATGGCGATTGGTGCCATGAAGCAGCTGCACGACAGCGGTGTCGCCACGCCGGACGCGGTGTCGGTGATTGGCTTTGACGATGTGGCCATCGCGCCGTACATGGTGCCGTCGCTTTCCAGCGTGCGCATTCCGGTGACGGAGATGATCAAGGAGACCATCAGCCGCCTGATCTTCATGCTCGACGGCGGTGAGTTTAAATACCAGCAAACCTTCTCCGGCGAGCTTATCCTGCGCGACTCCGTGATCGACGGTCCGCATCGGTGACGTCGACAGCTGTTGTCGTCATAAGTGACGATGACAGCACCATGCTCATTTTTAAAATACTTAAAAATCATCGTGTTAATAATTGGCACGGTTTATGAATATCTCCGCGCATAACTGTAATGCTGGAGAAGCAGATGAACCGTTTTATTATGGCCGATGCCAGTAAGTGTATTGGTTGCCGTACCTGTGAAGTGGCGTGCGTGGTTTCCCATCAGGCGGAGCAGGACTGCGCGTCGCTGACTCCTGACACGTTCCTGCCGCGCATCCACGTCATCAA
This sequence comes from Enterobacter sp. RIT637, assembly GCF_019718755.1. Lineage (NCBI taxonomy): Bacteria > Pseudomonadati > Pseudomonadota > Gammaproteobacteria > Enterobacterales > Enterobacteriaceae > Enterobacter > Enterobacter sp. RIT637. The sequence goes on along the minus strand of NZ_JAIHAZ010000006.1, from coordinate 116,456 downwards.
AGGCGTGAATATTTCTACCGCCGCCATCTGTCGCCAGTGCGAAGACGCACCCTGTGCGAACGTCTGCCCGAACGGGGCGATTAAACGCGAGAAAGGCTTTGTGCATGTCATGCAGGAGCGCTGCATTGGCTGCAAAACCTGCGTGGTCGCCTGCCCGTACGGCGCGATGGAGGTGGTTGTCCGTCCGGTTGTGCGCAACAGCGGCATGGGGCTGAGCGTGCGGGCGGAGAAAGCCGAAGCCAACAAATGTGACCTGTGCTACCACCGCGATGCCGGCCCGGCCTGCATGGAAGCCTGCCCGACACACGCGCTGGTCTGCGTGGATCGCGACAAACTTGAGCAGATGAGCGCCGAAAAGCGCCGTCGTGCGGCGTTCGATACCTCAGCATCACTGCTGTTCTGATCCGCCATGAGCAGTAACGGCGTACAGCTGCGCGTGCGCGGCAAGGTGCAGGGCGTGGGGTTTCGGCCCTTCGTCTGGCAGCTTGCGCATCAGCTTCAGCTAACGGGCGATGTCTGCAACGACGGAGAGGGCGTACTGGTGCGCCTCGCGGGTAATGGGGGGGCCTTTACCGCGAGGCTGCATCAGGACTGCCCACCGCTGGCACGCATTGACCACGTTGACACGCAGCCGTTTACCTGGGCGCATCTGCCGGAGGATTTTACCATCCGCCACAGCGCGGGCGGGGCGATGGACACACAGATTGTCCCCGATGCCGCGACCTGTCCGGCGTGCCTGGCTGAAATGCGCGACCCCGGCGAGCGCCGTTATCGCTACCCGTTTATCAACTGCACCCACTGCGGGCCGCGGTTTACCATTATCCGCGCCATGCCCTATGACCGTCCGGCCACGTCGATGGCACCTTTCCCGCTCTGCGTGCCGTGCGAAACGGAATACCGTAATCCGTCCGACCGCCGCTTTCACGCCCAGCCGGTGGCCTGCCTGGACTGCGGGCCCGCGCTGGAATGGCGTGCGGGCGACACTCTTGCCACCCGTGAAGCGGCACTGCGTGCGGCGGTGGAGATGCTGAAAAGCGGCGGCATCGTTGCGGTTAAAGGGCTGGGCGGTTTTCACCTCGTCTGCGATGCGCAAAACCCGCAGGCGATACAGAAATTGCGCTCACGCAAGCAGCGCCCGTCGAAGCCGCTGGCGGTGATGAGCCCGCAGGCGGATAAGCTGCCTGAGTCGATTCAGACGCTGCTCGGCTCACCCGCTGCACCCATCGTGCTCACGCCAAAAGCCTGGCTGCCTGACTTGCCTGGGGCTATTGCGCCGGGTCTGGATAGCGTGGGCATCATGCTGCCCGCCAATCCGCTGCAGCATCTTCTGATGATGGACTGCCGGCGCCCGCTGGTGATGACCTCCGGCAACCTCAGCGGCAGGCCGCCTGCCATCAGTAATCAACAGGCGCTGGATGAACTGGGCAGCATTGCGGACGGCTTCCTGCTGCACAATCGCGCTATTCTTCAACGGATGGACGATTCGGTGATGGATCGGGACGGCGCGATGCTGCGCCGGGCGCGCGGTTTTGTGCCGGATGCCATCACGTTGCCTGCGGGTTTCGAGAATATCCCCGCCATGTTATGCACCGGCGCGGAGATGAAAAACACCTTCTGCCTGGTGCGTGGCAGCCAGGCGGTGCTGAGCCAGCACTTTGGCGATCTCGGCGACGAGGGTGTCGAAGCGCAGTGGCGCGCCGCGCTCTCGACGATGCAGGACATCTACGCCTTCCAGCCGGAGCGCGTGGTGTGCGATGCCCATCCGGGCTACCACACGCAACAATGGGCACAGGCACAGGGGCTGCCGGTTGAAACCGTACTGCACCATCACGCCCACGCGGCGGCGTGCCTGGCGGAAAACGGCTGGCCGCTTGACGGCGGTGACGTTATCGCCCTGACGCTGGACGGGATCGGCATGGGTGAAAACGGCGCGCTGTGGGGTGGGGAGTGCCTGCGGGTGAACTATCTCGCGTGCGAGCGTCTGGGCGGGCTGCCTGCCGTTGCGCTGCCGGGCGGCGATCTGGCGGCGCGGCAGCCGTGGCGCAATCTGCTCGCCCACTGTCTGGCGTTTGTCCCTGACTGGCAGCAGTACCCGGAAACGCGCGTGGTTCAGCACCAGAACTGGCCGCTGCTGGCGACGGCGATCGGGCGCGGCATCAACGCGCCGCGTGCCTCATCCTGTGGTCGCCTGTTTGATGCCGTCGCCTGTGCGCTCGGTATCGACGCGCAGTCCTGGGAGGGTGAAGCCGCCTGCAGGCTGGAAGCGCTGGCCTCGCAGTGCACGGGCGTCGACCATCCGGTGACGCTGTCTGTCGACAACCTCGCGCTTTTCTGGCAGCAGTGGTTGGCCTGGCAGGCTGAGCCGTGCGAGCGCGCGTGGGCGTTTCACGACGCGCTGGCAAAAGGGCTGGCGGAACTCGCCGCGCTCCATGCCCGACGCTTATCGCTGTCGACAATCTGCCTCAGCGGTGGCGTGTTGCACAACCGTCTGCTGTGCGTGCGCCTGCGTCATTATCTTTCTGACTTTACGCTTCTTTTTCCTTCGCGCCTGCCCGCAGGTGACGGAGCGATCTCCTTCGGGCAGGCGGCGATCGCCGCCGCCCGGTCATGTTCACAAAGGATTTAAAATGTTACGACGCTTACGCAATGAACCTCGCGCCGCGCTTCTGCTGCTGGCTCTGGTAATGGCAAACCTGCTGGCCTGGGGATGGGCATGGCACGCCTTTAGCGGCAGCACGGCGCTGATGGCCGCCAGCCTGCTGGCGTGGTGCTACGGGCTGCGTCACGCGGTGGACGCCGATCACATCGCGGCCATTGATACCGTGACGCGTAAGATGATGCAGCAGGGCAAACGCCCGTCCGGCGTGGGGGCGTGGTTCTCGCTGGGGCACTCCACCATCGTAGTGCTGGCCTCCATTGCTATCGCCGCTACCGCAACGGCGTTTCAGAAAAACATGGAATGGTTCCACGAAACCGGCAGCCTGATTGGCACCGCCGTTTCCGCCACCTTCCTGCTGGCAATGGCGCTGGTGAACATGGTGATCCTGCGCGGCGTCTGGCGCAGTTTTCAGGCGCTGAAACACGGCAGGCCCGTGCAGGGCGACATTACGCTGCCTGCGCAGGGCGGCGTCATGAACTGGCTGTTTGGCAAAACCTTCCGCCTGGTGAATAAAAGCTGGCAGATGTACCTGGTCGGTTTCCTGTTTGGCCTCGGCTTTGACACGGCCACCGAGATTGGCGTGCTGGGGATCTCTGCCGCCAGCGCCTCCAGCGGGATGTCGGTGTGGTCAATCATGATTTTTCCGGCGCTCTTCGCCAGCGGCATGGCGCTGGTGGATACCCTCGACAACCTGCTGATGGTCGGTGCCTACGGCTGGGCGTTTAACAAGCCGCAGCGCAAGCTCTACTACAACATGACCATCACCGGCACCTCCGTGGTGGTGGCGCTGTTTATCGGCGGGCTGGAAGCGCTGGGCCTGCTGATGGACAAGTTCGCCCTCAGCGGCGGCGTCTGGGATCTGATTGGCGCGGTCAACGACAACCTGGGCAACGCCGGGTTTGTGGTGGTTGGGCTGTTCGTTGCCTGCTGGCTGATCTCCATGGTCAACTACCGCTGGCGCGGCTACGACGCGCTGGTGGTGCGCTCCTGAACCGGCGGCAGCCAGGCGCGGGTAAAATCAAGCCAGCCGCTGGCGGTCAGCACAATGTCCTGCACGTTTTCCAGGGTGTTAAGGCGATAGCGGTAGTGGAACAGCGGCGTGCAGGCGCCGCTTTCCAGCAGATGCTGAAAGAAGGCGGGCAGGTGTTTTCGCAGGCTTTCTTCGCTTTCGCAGTATGTCATCAGCGCCTGCTTCGCTTTTTGCCAGGCGGTCTGCCCCAGCGCGGCGGCCCACGCGGGCTCTTCGGTAAACCACTCAGCCAGCGCGAATTCCGCGGCTTCACCCGCCAGATAATCCCCCAGTAAAATATCCCCCTGCGCCAGCGCGTCGGGAGCATGCCACGCCTCGCGGTCCTTCCGCTGGATGTTAACGTTACAGCCGCGCTTTTTAAGACGCGTTTGCAGCATGCTGGCCAGATCGCACAGCCCCGGCGTGTCGTAGCAGACCAGCGAAAGGGCCGCGGGCAGCGCCACGTCGGACGCATCCGCAAACGCGGGCGTGGTGATGCCGGGCAGGATTTCCGTGCGGGTATCGACATCCTCCCGGCGGAGGTGCTGTTGGTTAATATGCTGAATTTCCTGACGCAGCCAGGCGGCCAGCGGCTGCGGCAGCCCGGCATTCAGCATCAGCCAGGCAAACCCGCCGCTGGTGGAGGTGACGGACTCCCGGGCATTTTCGCCTTTCCCCACGGTGATCCACGCCGATTTTTCCGCCTCGCTGCGGGTTCGCCAGAACTCAATCGCATGCAGCAGCGGGTGTGCTGCAAAGTACCAGGGCTGACGCTCAAGGCGCAGGTAGTGCGAGTGGTGATGGGCGATAGCAAAGGGACCCGCGCCGATAGTCGGCTGCTGCGGATGCGGCAGGCGACAGGCGTGATGCGCGAGACGATGCACCAGCATGGCATCGGGCGCGTTAAGCGTGATCTCCAGACACCAGGGGGCGACAAGCGACACCGTTTGAACGTGCGCGAGCCCCGCGCTGCGCGCCGGATCGGCCAGCATCTGCTGCATCGCGCTGAGAATATCTTCATCGCTGATGGCCTGCCCGTTATGCCAGTGCGCGCCGCTGCGCAGGTAAAAGCGCCAGCGACGTTTGTCGTCACGGGTATCCCAGTGGTGGGCTAAATCCGCTACCGGCTGCGGCTGGCCGGGCACGTAGCGCGTCAGTCCCGCGTGAACCGCGCAGATAATATGCTGTTCGGCGCGGCGGCGCTGAAGGGCAGGGTGCAGTGAGGTCAGCGCGCGATACCACGGAATGCGCAGCGTCGGCTGATGCTTAAGCCATTTGCCGCCTAAAAACGGGGTGATGATATGATGCAGGCTGGCCGGATCGCCGTCGGCCAGCTGCAGCGCGCTCTGGTAATCGCCTTTCTCAAGGCAGGCGTGCATCAGCGGCGCGCTCAGCTCGCTGGTGGTGGTCAGGCAGTGCAGGGTGGCACGGTGCCCGCGCCCCGGCTGCGCGTCCCAGCTTAGCCAGCCGCTTTGCGCGAGCTGTCGCAGCAGGGTGCGCGCATGACGTTCGCTGCACAGCGCAACCTCCGCGACTTCGGCAATGGTCGTGGACGCAGGTGTTACGCCGTAGTGCTGATAAAGCCGTTGATACTGACGGATTTTCTGAAGCTGGCGCATAGCGGCATACCGGTAAAAAAGGGATGCTGAGAGTGTAGGATTTTTTTGCGGAAGAAAAAGTGCTGGTTTACGTAAAGTGTTCCGGTTTTTTGTCCGGCAGTCACCTACTGCGTTCACTGACCGGTACCATCAATTCACGCAAACGCTCAATGCGCGCCTCAGGGCTAAGATAAAGCCAGCGAAATAAAATGTGCTCAGCATGTTTTGTTTGTCTGAAATAATGAGAAAGATATTTGAGTTCTGTATTAAAAGTCGCCATGATTTACCTCCGGCTGATTAATTACTTATCAGACTAGTCCGGCCGAGAATAATAAAACAGGGTGATGTTTTTCAGCTGTTCCGCATTTAAGTATTTATGAAAATAATTAATAAAGGATTGATGGCGATGATATACCTGCTTTGCATTTATTTGATGAATAGGATGCGTAAAAAAAAAGCCCCGGGACATCGGGGCGGTGGATAATAAAATCCAAAGGTTAAGTAAGCGTGGCCGTGCTGTAGGCCGGGTAAGCGAAGCGTCACCCGGCAAGACGAGGGTTAAGCAGGTAAAAGCTTCAGCAGCGCGAAAGCCTCCTTCATCCGATCTTCACTGACGACAAAAGCACGTAGCTGGCCCTCGTTATCGGCACCGCGTGCGACCATTCCCTGCGGCTCCAGAGTTATTTGCCAGTTGAGATCCTGACGCTGCGTTTCACCGGCAAGATGCAGCGGTAATTCCGGCGTTTTGACTTTAATCAGCATGGCGGGTAATTTCAGCGGCGCGCTGCCGCCGAGCAGGTTTTTCGCCAGATACATCGCGCTTAATTGAATTGGCTGTAAAAAGGGCAGCACCTGACCGTTAATTTCAGCGCAGTCGCCGAGGGCGTAAATATCCGGCTGCGTGGTTTGCAGGTAGTTATTTACCTTCACGCCGCGGCCTGTTTCGGCCCCGGCGCGATGCGCCAGCGCGGTTTCCGGGCGCAGGCCCGTCGCCGCGATAACCGCATCCACCTCAACGCTGCGGCTGCGGTCGAGCGTGGCACGAATACCGCCTTCGGTTTTGCTCAGGCTGTGCAGCTGCGATTTGAGCAGCAGATGCACCCCCATGTCGGTCAGACGATGCTGTAAGCGACTGCTTACTTCTGCGGGCATCAGCGACGACAGAATGCTCGCCGCGTGGTCAACCAGGGTGACGGATTTGCCCGCCCGGCAGAAATCCATCGCCAGCTCGGTGCCGATCAGCCCGCCGCCGACAATCATCACGCGCTGCGCGTCGCGAAGCGCCGTTTCGCTAGCCTGATACTCCAGCTGGCTGTTGAGGGTGAGCATCAGCTCACGCCCCTCAATCGGCGGTACGAACGCAGAGGCACCGGTGGCGAGCACCAGCCTGTCGTAATGCCAGGTCTTCTCTTTTGCTTTAACCACGCGGGCGGCGGCGTCGATATCGGTGACCCAGGTGTACGGGAACAGACGCAGGTTAAACTGCTCGGCGAACTCCCCCGCCGTCTGGCGGGTGAGATCTTCGGCGCGCTGATTCTGGCTAATGACGTGGCTTAAATCGGGCTTGTTGTACTCGTCCATGCTGTCGGCGGCAATCACCGTCAGCGGCACGCTGGCATCCTGCTTGCGGATGTTTTTCACCAACTGGCGGGCGGCAAAGCCCGAGCCGATGATGACGATACCGTTGCTCATTTTGCCTCCGTACCCAGTTCGTCAAAAACGTCTTTTCCGAGGGAACATTCCGGGCAGAGGAAGTTGTCCGGCACGTCGCGCCACGGCGTGCCCGGAGCAACATCCTGCAGCGGCTCGCCCAGCTCAGGATCGTAAATCCACTGGCAGACGCTGCACTGCATGCGCGGGCCGAGATCGGCGGCTGCCGCGGCTGCCGCACAGGCGCAGGCTTCCTGCTGTTCGGATGGTTGTGCCGCTTGCGGAAGGGGGGCGAGCGCCCACTGACGGGCAATGTCGCGACCGTGCTGGCGGCAGATCTCCAGGGCGTCGATATCCGGACGCCATTTTGCCTTCAGGCTCAGGGACATTTCAAAACCGGCATCCTGCAGGCGGGTCGACAGACGGTCTACCGCGCCGCCGCTCCAGCCGTGGGAGCCAAAGGCGCTGGCGCGCTTGTTGCGAAAACGCAGGCCGGTCATCTCTTCTACCAGACCGGCAATTTTCGGCATCATCACATTGTTCATGGTGGAGGTGCCCACCAGCACGCCCTTGGAGCGGAACACGTTGGTCAATACTTCGTTCTTATCGCTGCGCGCCACGTTGAAGATTTTCACCGCCACGTTGGGGTCAACTTCGTTGATGCCCTGGGCAATGGCGTCCGCCATCATGCGGGTGTTGTTGGACATGGTGTCGTAGAAAATAGTGATGCGGTCTTCCTGATAGTCCGCCGCCCACTTCAGGTACAGCTCGACGATCTGGGTGGGATTTTCACGCCATACCACGCCGTGGGAGGTGGCAATCATGTCCACCGGCAGGTTGAAGCCGAGGATCTCGGTGATTTTTGGCGTCACCAGGCGGCTGAACGGGGTCAGGATGTTGGCGTAGTAGCGTTGGCACTGCTCGAACAGCTCGGTCTGGTCCACTTCGTCGTTGAACAGGCGCTCGTCGCAGTAGTGCTGGCCGAAGGCGTCGTTGCTGAACAGCACCGCGTCGCCGGTCATGTAGGTCATCATGCTGTCCGGCCAGTGCAGCATGGGTGTTTCAACAAAGATCAGTTGCTTGCCGTTGCCGATATCCAGCGCGTCGCCGGTTTTCACGGTGTGGAAGTTCCACTCCGGATGGTGGTGGTGACCGTTGATTGAGTCGATGGCGTTAGTAGTGCAGTAGATAGGCGTATTCGGAATGTAAGACATCAGCTCGGTCAGCGCACCGGCGTGATCTTCTTCCGCGTGGTTGATGATGATGTAGTCGATGGCATCCAGGTCGATTTCACTGCGCAGGTTCTGCACGAACTCGCGGCTGAACTTGTGATCGACGGTATCGATCAGCACGTTTTTTCCTTCGCGGATGAGATAGCTGTTGTAGCTGCTGCCGCGCAGCGTTTTGTATTCCGTCCCGTGGAAATCGCGCACTTCCCAGTCACGTTGACCCACCCAATGAATGTTATTTTTAACCAGAATAGACATAGCAACCTCTACGTAATACAACATGTTCAAATAAGATGGTTTGCCTATATCAAGTTGCGTGCCAACTTTTAATTTGCTGATTTTAGTGAATTAATTTTTTCATGATCCGTAATGGGTAGTCATTTTGACTATCAAAAGCAGTGTCAATATGACAATATGTATTGTCAAAATGACAGCGAGGTCAATATGAGCTTTTCCGTGGACGTGCTGGCGAAGATCGCCATTGAGCTGCAAACCGGTATCGGCCATCAGGACCGCTTTCAGCGGCTGATCTCCACGCTGCGCCACGTGCTTGAGTGCGATGCGTCCGCGCTGCTGCGCTACGAAGGGCGGCAGTTTATTCCGCTGGCTATCGATGGGCTGGCGAAGGACGTGCTCGGGCGGCGCTTCACCCTGGAAGGCCATCCGCGTCTGGAAACCATCGCCCGGGCGGGTGACGTGGTGCGTTTCCCGGCGGACAGCGACTTGCCCGACCCGTACGACGGGTTGATTCCCGGACAGGAGAGCCTGAAGGTACACGCCTGTATCGGCCTGCCGCTGTTTGCCGGACAAAACCTGATTGGCGCCCTGACCCTCGACGGCCTGTCGTCGGACCAGTTCGACACCTTTAGCGACGAAGAGCTGCGCCTGATTGCCGCCCTGGCCGCCGGGGCGCTGAACAATGCCCTGCTGATTGAACAGCTCGAGAGCCAGAACATTCTTCCCGGCAGCCCGGCGGCGTTTGAGCAGGTGACGCACACGGAGATGATCGGCCTTTCTCCGGGTATGGCGCAGCTCAAAAAAGAGATTGAGATTGTTGCCGCCTCAGATTTGAACGTGCTGATCTTCGGGGAAACCGGCACCGGTAAGGAGCTTGTCGCGAAGTCCATTCACGAAGCTTCGCCGCGTGCGGTGAACCCGCTGGTGTACCTCAATTGCGCCGCGCTGCCTGAAAGCGTGGCGGAAAGCGAGCTGTTTGGTCACGTTAAGGGAGCGTTTACCGGGGCCATCAGCAACCGCAGCGGCAAGTTCGAAATGGCCGATAACGGCACGCTGTTTCTGGATGAAATCGGCGAGCTGTCCCTGTCGCTGCAGGCCAAGCTGCTGCGCGTATTGCAGTACGGCGACATCCAGCGCGTGGGGGATGACCGCAGTCACCGAGTGGACGTGCGCGTGCTGGCGGCCACCAACCGCGACCTGCGTGAAGCGGTGCTGGCCGGGCAGTTCCGCGCTGACCTGTTTCATCGCCTGAGCGTGTTCCCGCTTACCGTGCCGCCGCTGCGCGAGCGCGGGGACGACGTGGTGCTGCTGGCGGGCTTTTTCTGCGAGCAGTGCCGTCTCAGGATGGGGCTTTCCCGCGTGGTGCTGAGCCCGGGAGCGAGGTCGCATCTGCTGAGCTATGGCTGGCCGGGCAACGTGCGCGAGCTGGAGCATGCGATCCACCGCGCGGTGGTGCTGGCGCGGGCGACGCGTTCGGGTGACGAGGTGGTGATCCACGCGCGGCATTTTGCGCTGCAGGATGAAAGCGCACCGGCTGTTGCGCAGGCTGCGCCAGAGATAGCGAATGAAAATCTGCGTGAAGCCACGGAGGCGTTTCAGCGTCAGAGGATTACCCGCGCGCTGGAGCAGAATAACCGCAGCTGGGCGGCGTGCGCGCGGGCGCTGGAGATGGACGTCGCCAACCTGCACAGGCTGGCGAAGCGTCTGGGGCTGAAGGGTTAGATAATGCCGGCCTGATAGAAATCCTGCAGGTTGATGGCGCCGCATAGCCTGCCGGCGTCATCCACCACCGGTGCGGCGGTGATTTTGCGCTTCATCAGCACCTCTTTGGCTTCAATGGCGCGGCTCTCGGCGTTCAGCGTCAGCCCGCCTTTGGTCATGGCGTCCGACACGTTGGTTTCCAGCCTGCCGCCGCCCACCAGCCAGCGGCGCAGGTCGCCGTCGGTGAACACGCCCTTGACGCTCCCGTTGTCATCGCACACCGCTACCAGCCCCAGACCGGTGCGGCTCAGCTCCAGCATTGCATCCATGACGCTGGTATCGAGTTTGACCTGCGGAATGGCATCGTCGGTGCGCATCAGGTGGTGAACCTTGTTGAGGAGGCGTGCGCCGAGCGCACCCGCCGGATGCGAACGGGCGAAATCTTCTTCGTTAAAGCCGCGCGCCTGCATCACCGCCATTGCCAGCGCGTCGCCCATCATCAGGGTGTTAACGGTGCTGGAGGTCGGAGCGAGGTGCATCGGACAGGCTTCACGCTCAACGGAAATATCCAGCGTCGCTTTGGCTGCCAGCGCCAGCGGCGAGCGGGATTTGCCGGTCATCGCCAGCAGGGCGACCGATTTTTCCTGCAGGCGCGGAATAATCAGGTCCAGCTCTTTGGCCGAACCGGAGTAGGAGATAAACAGCATCACGTCGCGGCTTTCAATCATCCCCAGATCGCCGTGCAGCGCCTCAGCAGGATGCACGAAGAACGCCGGGGTGCCGGTGCTGGCGAGCGTCGCGGCAATCTTTTTGCCGATATGGCCGGATTTACCGATGCCCGCCACGATCACTTTACCTTCGCAGTGGATAATGGTGTTGGCGGCGCGGACAAAATCCTCGCCCAGACGTTCCGGCAGGCGGCTGGCTTCCTGCAGTTCCAGCATCAGCGTCTGGCGGCCCGTTTCTAACAGAAAATCACTCATCTCTTTCTCCGGTTACGATCACGTCGATACCTTTCTCTTCCAGCGCTTTCTTGAACGCCGGGTCGATACCCGCGTCGGTAATCAGCTTATCAACGCTTTCAAGGCTACAGACAATGTTGGGGCTTTTGCGGCCAAACTTCGACGAGTCTGCCATCAAAATGACTTCCCGCGCGGCGTTGCACATCGCTTTACTGACGCTGAATACCTCGTTGAAGGTCGTCACGCCCGCGTTCAGGTCGATGCCGTCGGTGCCCATAAACAGTTTATCAAAGCTGAAGTGCTCGAAGGCATTCTCCGCCAGCTGGCCGTGAAACGACGCCGATTTTTTGCGGAAGGTGCCGCCGGGCATCAGGATGGTCTGCTCGCTGTCGAACTCCGACAGAGCGTTGACGATGTGCAGGCTGTTGGTCATCACCGTGATGTTGTTAAAGCGGCTGAGCAGCGGGATCATCTGCAGGACGGTACTGCCTGCATCCAGAATGATGGAATCGCCATCGTGGATAAATTTGACGGCAGCTTCGGCAATTAGCGCTTTCTGGTGGGTATTGATCAGCGTTTTGTGATCGATAGGCGGGTCGGCTTCGTCTTTATTGAGCACCACGCCGCCGTAGGTTCGAATGACGGCGCCAGAGTTTTCGAGCAATACCAGGTCCTTGCGTATTGTCGTGCCGGTGGTGTCAAAGTAGTGGGCCAGATCCTCTACCGAACATTTTCCCTGCTTTTGCAGATGTTCGAGAATGGCCGCCTGCCGCTGACGAGGTTTCATAGGCGCTTCGTTCCTTAGGTTGCGAAATGATAATTTCGCAAGTCTATAGCTTTCACAACGAAATTATCCATGTTTCAGATTAAGCGCTAATGATAGTGCATTCTGACAGAGTGGATCATGGGGAAAGATCACATCAGGCCGTAATTCCTGCAGCGAAATGCCGTTGATTGCCTGGATTTTCACCGGACGGGCGAAGACGGTCATGCCGCGCATGATCAGGGAATCGCAGACATTATTGTTTTCATCCAGCGCAACGGCGACGACCACGCGCGGTTTGAAGCGTCCGCCGGAACGTCCGACCCCGACGCGACCTTTCTGGCACAGCGCGTCAAAGGCGCGGTTAAACTGGTGGATCTGCCAGCCGCCAAACGCCATCTGGCAAATCCAGGCGAGGGCGGCGACGGTGATGAGTGCGGTTACCATATTTCACTCCTTAATTGCCGGGTGGCGGCTGCGCCTTACCCGGCCTACGGGGTTTTGTAGCCCCGGTAAGCGCAGCGCCACCGGGGAGTGTACTCAGAACATGACCTGCCCGCCGGTGACGTTAATCGACTGCCCGGTGCAGTACGAGGCTTTCGGGCTGGCGTAAAACAGCAGCATGTTCAGCACGTCCTGATAATCGCACCCGCGCTTCAGCGGCACTTTATCGATGTAGTACTGCTCCACTTCCTCAGCCTTGATGCCGAGCTTGGTGGCGTACTGCGGCAACAGGGACTGGAACATCGGCGATTTCAGCAGGTTGCCCAGCATCAGCGAATGCACGGTAATGCCGTACTCGGCCAGATCCAGCGCCAGAGACTGCGTCAGCCCCACGCCGCCAAACTTCGCCGCGCTGTAGCCGGAGTTATGCTTGCTGCCCACTTTCCCTGATTTGGAGTTGATCTGAATGATGCGCCCCTGAATGCCGTCGCGGATCATCAGACGGGAAAACTCGCGGGCGCAGAGGAAATAGCCCACCAGATTCACCTGCAGCGAACGGTCAAAGTCTCCCAGTTCGAAATCGCTGATAAAGGCCGCTTTCGCAATCCCCGCGCTGTAGACCAGCAGGTCGGTACGTCCAAAAATCTCGTCCACGCCGCGAGCCAGCGCCATCACGCTCTGCTCGCTGGTGGCGTCGGCACCAAACCCGTAGGCCGTCCCTTCACCAAACTCGGTGTTGAGGGTATCCGCCACGCGGGCGGCTTTTTCACTCTGAATGTCCACTACCGCCACGCGGTAACCCTCTGCGGCAAGCCCACGGCAGAGGAACTCGCCTAAGGTTTGTCCTCCACCAATGACAACGGCAACCTGACTCATGTGTTTCTCCTTAATTACGCAACAAATTTTAACGTGCAGCCTGGGGTGACAGCCTGCGGAACCGGGCCCGCCACGTGAACCGTGCCGGGATACTCGGCCTGAGGCTGGCCGTCGAAACGCAGGGTGATGTGTCCCAGCTCGCGCAGGTTTTGCTCGGCCACGTCGCCGACGGCGGTGACGGCATAGCGCGCCTCGCCCAGCTCCAGCTGGCTTCCTGCCTTCAGCTCACCGTTCAGCTCGCCGTGGCAGTGGATAAAACAAAACTCTTCGATATCCGCCGGGGCGCCTTCGCGGAAGGTGATCAGCATCTGGTCGCTCAGCGCGTCGGCCGCGCTCTGGCCGATGCGGGTAATGGTGGTCTGGTAAATGACGGTCATCGCAGGAACCTCTTATTGATAAATAAAGCCGGAGACAAACCAGGCAATCAGCACCGTCGGCGCGCCCGTCAGGAAGCGGCTGACCAGCACGGACGGCACGCCCACGCGCACGGTGTCCTGGCGCGCTTCGGCCAGCGACAGCCCAACGGGGATGAAATCGCACGCCGCCTGGGCGTTAATGGCAAACAGCGCGGGCAGGGCGAGGTGCGGAGGAATGTTCCCCAGACCAATCTGCACGCCAATCAGCACGCCGATGACCTGGGCAATCACCGCGCCCGGGCCGAGGAACGGCGACAGCAGCGGGAAGGAGCAGATCAGCGCCAGCGTCACCAGCCCCAGTGGGTGGCTGGCGAGCGGGGCGAGGCCGTGGGCAATCCAGTCGCCCAGGCCGGACGCCATGATGATGCCGATCAGTGCCGAGACGAACGCCATAAATGGCAGGATGGTTTTCAGCACCGTGTCGATGGTGTCGCGCCCGGACTGGAACAGCACCGCCACGGCGGAACCCATGCCCATCCCGACCTTCGCCAGCAGGCCGTCGCTCTGCTCGGTGATTTTCTTACTGGTGTCGTACTCGCGCGGGGCCGCTTTTTGCGGCGCGGGAGTCCCATTCACCAGCGTGATGTTGTCCTCCTTCACGCCCGAGACATAAATGTCCTCAAGGATGTACTGCGCCAGCGGGCCGGATTTTCCGGTGGAGTGAATATTCACCGTCGGGATACGGCGCTTCGGATAGATACCGCAGCGCAGCGTGCCGCCGCAGTCGATCACCGCCACGCCGATTTCCGCTTCCGGCGGTTCGCCTTCCTTGAAGCCGTCGACCGCTTCCCAGCCGGTCAGCTCGCGCAGCCTGTCGACGATCGCCGGGCGCGTCCCTGCGGTGATGTAGACGATCTTTTTGCCTTCGGTGGCGTCGAACTCCAGCGGGCCGCCCCAGCCGCCCGTGCCTTTCTCAATGCGGATCCGGTTCATGCTGTGGCTCCTGAAAGATGGACTTTTTGTTCAAGCTGGATGCCCATTTTTTTCTCAAAAATGGCGGTGGTGAGGTCAGTCACCCAGCCGCGGAAGAAGTTGGTGACCAGGCCGACCAGCAGATAGCTCACCGCCAGCGGGCCGAGCGGCAGGCCAAGGGTGGTAAGGCCGCTGGCGATCCCGAGATAGACAAACAGCTCGCCGGGGTTGATGTGCGGGAACAGGCCGTTCATGGAATGGCAGCTGTAGGAGGCGGCGGCGTAATAGCTCGGCTTGTACTTTTCCGGCATGAATCGACCGAGGCTTAAGGTCATCGGGTTACAGAACACGAAGGTACCGATGAACGGCAGTACCAGGTAACGGGACAGCGGATTCCCGGCGCAGCGCTGGGCGAAGCGTTCAATGCGCTGCTGGCCGATAAAGTTGATCAGCGCGTTCATGATCACCAGCAGGCTGATCAGCAGGGGCAGGATCCCGGTCACCATTCCGGTGAACACTTCTCCGCCTTTCTGAAACAGCCCGATGAACCACTCGGCGCCGTGGGTGATGGTTTCTATCATTCTTCTCTCCTGTGGGGCTTTTTTGTTTTTGTCTGACTGCGGTTAATAATAATCACTTTGAAAGGTTTTAAAGTGTTAGTGAGATCTCACAATGAAAGAAAAATGGATTATTTTGAAAGTTTATTGATGGTGTGAATGATTTTCGGTGGAAAAAAGCGCGGATTTGCGTGGGGGAAGTGCGTACCGCTTCCTTGAGGTGTTGCGGATGCTTTACCATACTGGGTTCTTATCGAACCCGTTAAATGGATGTCTCATGTTCAAGCGTCGTTATGCAGCGCTGTTGCCTGCGCTTATTCTGCTGTCTGCCTGTAGTAGCAAACCTAAGACCGAAGCCGTTCAGCAAACGGCGGGCGCGCCTTCCGGAGGATTCCTGCTGGAGCCGCAGCACAATATGATGCAGATGGGCGGCGATTTCGCGAATAACCCGGCGGCCGAACAGTTCATCGATAAAATGGTGAGCAAACACGGCTTTGACCGTCAGCAGCTGCACGAAATTTTGTCTCAGGCCAAGCGTCTGGACTACGTGCTGCGCCTGATGGACCGACAGGCACCGACGGCCCAGGTACCGAGCGGGCCGAACGGCGCGTGGCTGCGCTATCGCAAACAGTTTATTACCCCGGACAACGTGCAAAACGGCGTGGTGTTCTGGAATCAGTATGAAGATGCGCTCAACCGCGCCTGGCAGACCTACGGCGTACCGCCGGAAATCATCGTTGGGATTATCGGCGTGGAAACCCGCTGGGGCCGCGTGATGGGTAAAACCCGCATCCTCGACGCGCTGGCGACGCTCTCCTTTAACTATCCGCGCCGCGCCGAGTATTTCTCTTCCGAGCTGGAAACCTTCCTGCTGATGGCGCGCAGCGAGCAGGACGATCCGCTCGATCTGAAAGGGTCGTTTGCCGGTGCGATGGGCTACGGCCAGTTTATGCCATCCTCCTATAAGCAATATGCCGTCGACTTTAACGGGGATGGTCACATCAACCTGTGGGATCCGGTGGATGCCATCGGCAGCGTGGCGAACTACTTCAAAGCACACGGCTGGACGCCGGGTGGGCAAGTTGCAGTGCAGGCAAACGGCGAGGCGTTTGGTCTGGAAAACGGCTTCAAAACCAAATACAGCGTCGCACAGCTGACGGCGGCAGGCTTAACGCCGACGCAGCCGCTGGGCAATGTCGATCAGGTGAGCCTCCTGCGTCTGGATGTGGGTACCGGTTATCAGTACTGGTACGGCATGCCGAACTTCTACACCATCACCCGCTATAACCACAGCACCCACTATGCAATGGCGGTGTGGCAGCTGGGGCTGGCGGTGTCGCAGGCCCGCGTGCCGGCGGCGTCACCGTTTAGTCAGTAAGACGCTCTGACGGGTAGGCCGGGTAAGGCAACGCCGCCACCCGGCATGGCTGCACGCACCGTGCGGCCTGATCCCCTCACCCTGACCCTCTCCCACGGGAGAGGGAAATTCCGCAGAAACATTTCGCCACACTCCCTTTTCAAACCCGCCATTTACATCTTAACCGCCTTTCATTATTGTTATGTTATAACATTTAATGTGGTGTCGACATGTCAACGTCCCTGTTTTCTCTCTCTGCTCTGGTTCGGCTTTTGCTGGCGCTGGTGCTTGTTGTCTTTATCGGGCTGGCCGTGCGCTGGGCGGTGGCACTGCCATGATCGTGATGAACGAACTGGTCGCGGGCTACGACCGCCAGCCTGTTACGCGTCCTCTTTCAGGTGTCATTGAACGGGGGAGCATGACCGCCATTATCGGCGCTAACGGCTGCGGGAAATCCACGCTGCTGAAAACGCTGGCGGGGTTTATTCCTCCCGTCAGCGGCGGCTTCCGCTGGCAGGGTAAGCACCCGGTAATCGGCTGGCTGGCACAGCGTCACGCGCTGGAGGCGCAGTTTCCGCTGACCGTACAGGACGTGGTGAGCATGGGCTGCTGGCCGCGCATATCGCTTTTTTCCGGGTTTCGTCGCGAGACGCGGTTGCGGATTGCCAGCGCGCTTGAGCGCGTCGGGCTGGAATCCATGGCGTTATCCACCATCGATGAACTCTCCGGCGGTCAGTTTCAGCGCATGCTGTTTGCCCGCGTGTTAGTGCAGCAGGCGCCGCTGGTGATGCTGGATGAACCCTTTACTGGCGTCGATGAAGCCACCTGCAACGTGCTGATGGACCTGATGCTGGAGATGTATATGCAGGGGCAAACCCTGCTCGCGGTTTTACACGACAGCGAGCGCGTGTCGCGCCACTTCCCGCAAACCCTACGGTTGGATGCTGACGTTCCCCAATGGAAAACCGAGCGGGTGAGGGTGGCATGATCTGGCATACATTTTTCCAGCCGTTTATCGAATACGGCTTTATGCGCCGCGCGCTGGTAGTTTGCCTGGCGCTCTCCGTCAGCACCACCGCGCTCGGCGTGTTTCTTCAGCTGCGTCGGATGAGCCTGATGGGGGATGCGCTTTCTCACGCCATTTTGCCGGGTGTTGCCGTGGGGTATTTGCTCAGCGGTATGTCGCTGCTGGCGATGAGCATCGGCGGCTTTATTGCCGGAATTACCGTGGCGCTGGTGGCCGGTCTGGTCAGTCGCCGCACGCCGCTCAAAGAAGATGCCAGCTTTGCCGGGTTTTATCTTGGCTCGCTGGCACTGGGCGTCACGCTGGTCTCGCTGCGCGGCTCAAACGTCGATCTGCTGCATCTGCTGTTTGGCTCCATTCTCGCCGTGGACAACGACGCCGCGCTGTTCGTCACCGGCGTTTGCATTTTCACTCTTATCACGCTGGCGATTTTCTATCGCGGGATGGTGACAGAGGCCTTTGATACCGCCTGGCTGCAGGTGAATGCTCGCGGGCTACCTGGCGTATTGCACGGACTGTTTCTGGCGCTGCTGGTGCTTAACCTGGTGGCCGGGTTTCAGGTGCTTGGCACGCTGATGGCCGTCGGGCTGATGATGCTCCCCGCGGTGGCCGCACGCTGCTGGGTACGCACGTTACCTGGGTTGTTATTGATGGCGGGCATCAGCGGTATTTTCTGTGCGTGGCTCGGGCTAAGCCTCTCCTGGGCGGCGAGTTTGCCTGCGGGGCCATCCATCGTGCTCACCGCCAGCGCGCTGTTCTTTATCTCTGTTTTATTTGGTACGCGCAGCAGGCTGGCTGGCAGCCTGCGGGCGCTTTTTTAACGCAAGGGGAAATGATGAAACGTACAGGATTTGTAGTGGCGCTCGCGCTGGGGATGATGTCGCACGGCGTGATGGCGAAAACGCTGAATGTGGTCACCAGCTTTTCGATACTGGGGGATATCACGCAGGAGGTAGGCGGTGACCACGTGAAAGTGACAACGCTGGTCGGGCCGGACGGCGATCCGCATACCTTCGAACCGTCACCGAAAGACAGCGCGGCGCTGAATAAGGCTGATGTGGTGGTGGTCAACGGTCTGGGGCTGGAGGGCTGGCTTGACCGTCTGGTAAAAGCCTCCGGATTTAAAGGCCAACTGGTGGTGGCGTCGACCGGGGTGAAAACCCACACGCTTGAGGAAGAGGGCAAAACCGTGACCGATCCGCACGCGTGGAACAGCGCGGCGAACGGGGCGCTGTATGCACAAAATATTCTGGATGGGCTGGTGAAAGCTGACCCGCAAGATAAAGCTGCGCTGGAAGCCTCCGGAAAAACGTATATTGCGCAGCTCAACCAGCTGGATAGCTGGGCCAAAACGCGTTTTAGCGCGATTCCGAAGGATAAGCGCAAGGTGCTGACCAGCCATGACGCGTTCGGCTATTTCAGCCGCGCCTACGGCGTGACGTTTATGGCCCCGCAGGGGCTGTCGTCAGAGAGCGAGGCCAGCGCGGCGCAGGTGGTTGAGATCATTAATCAGATTAAAGCTGACGGTGTAAAAACCTGGTTTATGGAAAACCAGCTTGACCCGCGACTGGTGAAACAGATTGCCAGCGCCACGGGGGCGCAGCCGGGCGGCGAACTCTACCCGGAAGCGCTGTCGTCAAAAGGCGGCGTAGCGGACACCTACGTTAAGGCGTTTCGTCACAATGTCGATACGATTGCGAACAGCATGAAATAACATGCCCTGAGCCGGTGCGCCTGCATCGGCTTTTTTCTGAAGCCCCCTCGTAAAACCGCAAGCTCATCCCCATATCTGACGAGAAAGTGCTATCTTGTGCAGCACGTTTTTCCGAAGCCTGGAGCCAGAATGACTGACCATGAATTGATGCAGCTTAGCGAGATCGTTGGCCTTGCGCTGAAGCAGCGTGGCGCGACAATCACCACTGCGGAATCCTGCACCGGCGGCTGGGTGGCGAAAGCGATTACCGATATCGCCGGCAGTTCCGCCTGGTTTGAACGCGGTTTTGTGACCTACAGTAACGAAGCTAAAGCACAGATGATTGGCGTGCGTGAATCGACGCTCGAACAGCATGGTGCGGTGAGCGAACCGGTGGTGATTGAGATGGCCATTGGCGCGCTGAAAGAGGCGCGGGCAGATTATGCCATTTCCATTAGCGGCATTGCGGGCCCGGACGGCGGCAGCGACGTGAAGCCTGTCGGCACCGTCTGGTTTGGTTTTGCCACCGCCAAAGGCGAGGGGATCACCCGCCGGGAGTGCTTCAGCGGCGACCGCGAAAGCGTACGTCGGCAGGCAACGGAATACGCATTGAAAACGCTCTGGCAACAATTTCTACAAAATACTTGATACTGTATGACCATACAGTATAATTGCACCAACAGAACAGAAATCCACGGTGAAGCGCAGTCGCTTCTCCCGGCATGACAGGAGTAATAATGGCTATCGACGAGAACAAACAGAAAGCGTTGGCGGCAGCACTGGGCCAGATCGAAAAGCAATTCGGTAAAGGCTCCATCATGCGCCTGGGTGAAGACCGTTCCATGGATGTGGAAACTATCTCCACCGGTTCGCTTTCTCTGGATATCGCACTGGGCGCTGGCGGTTTGCCAATGGGCCGTATCGTAGAAATCTACGGACCGGAATCCTCGGGTAAAACCACCCTGACCCTGCAGGTTGTTGCAGCGGCGCAGCGCGAAGGTAAAACCTGTGCGTTTATCGATGCCGAGCACGCGCTGGACCCTGTCTATGCCCGTAAACTGGGTGTTGATATCGACAACCTGCTGTGTTCCCAGCCGGACACCGGCGAGCAGGCACTGGAAATTTGTGACGCGCTGGCGCGTTCTGGTGCGGTTGACGTGATCATCGTCGACTCCGTTGCGGCGCTGACGCCAAAAGCGGAAATCGAAGGTGAAATCGGTGACTCTCACATGGGCCTCGCGGCACGTATGATGAGCCAGGCGATGCGTAAGCTGGCGGGTAACCTGAAGCAGTCCAACACGCTGCTGATCTTCATCAACCAGATCCGTATGAAAATTGGTGTGATGTTCGGTAACCCGGAAACCACTACCGGTGGTAACGCACTGAAATTCTACGCCTCTGTCCGTCTGGATATCCGCCGTATCGGCGCGGTGAAAGAGGGCGAGAACGTGGTCGGTAGCGAAACCCGCGTGAAGGTTGTGAAGAACAAAATCGCCGCGCCGTTTAAACAGGCTGAGTTCCAGATCCTCTACGGTGAAGGTATCAACTTCCTCGGCGAGCTGGTTGACCTGGGCGTGAAAGAGAAGCTGATTGAAAAAGCGGGCGCATGGTATAGCTACAACGGTGACAAGATTGGTCAGGGTAAAGCGAATGCTATCTCCTGGCTGAAAGAGAACCCGGCTGCAGCGAAAGAGATTGAGAAGAAAGTGCGTGAGCTTCTGCTGAACAACCAGGACTCCAAACCTGATTTCGTGGTGGATGCCGCGGATGCTGAAGAAACCAACGAAGACTTTTAAGTCTCTCGTGTAAAGATGAAGGGCTGCTGATGCGGCCCTTTTTGCATTTCTGAATCTGCAGGTTTTTTATGAGTGAATCCCCATCACGTCGACCCGCCTACGCACGACTGCTCGATCGCGCGGTGCGCATCCTTGCCGTGCGTGACCACAGCGAACAAGAGCTGCGGCGAAAACTGTCCGCACCCGTAATGAGCAAAAATGGGCCGGAAGACATTGATGCTTCAGCAGAAGATTACGAACGCGTGATTGCCTGGTGCTATGAGCATCACTATCTTGACGACGAGCGCTTTGCTTCCCGCTTTCTCGCCAGCCGTGGCCGCAAAGGCTACGGCCCTGCGCGCATCCGCCAGGAGCTGAACCAGAAAGGGGTGGCCCGGGAATCCATCGAGAAAGCGATGCGCGAATGCGATACCGACTGGTGCGAGCTGGCAAGAGAACAGGCGGTTCGTAAATACGGCGAACCGCTGCCGCGTGAATTTTCAGAAAAAGTCAAAATCCAGCGCTTTTTGCTCTACCGCGGCTTCCTGATGGAAGATATTCAGGATATCTGGCGTAATTTTGCCGATTGAACGCATGCGGGATTTTACTTCCCACTAAAGAAAACTTATCTTATTCCCACTTTTTCCAGTAGCTGGTCTGTCCAACGGTTTACCGATACAGGCTTGCTACGACATTTCGTTAGCTTGATTTCAGGATAATTATGAGCAAGAGCACCGCTGAGATCCGTCAGGCGTTTCTCGATTTTTTCCATAGTAAGGGACACCAGGTTGTTGCCAGCAGCTCCCTGGTACCGAACAATGACCCGACTTTACTGTTTACCAACGCCGGGATGAACCAGTTCAAGGATGTGTTCCTTGGTCTCGACAAGCGTAATTATTCCCGCGCCACAACCTCACAGCGTTGCGTGCGTGCGGGCGGTAAACACAACGATCTGGAAAACGTCGGTTACACTGCGCGCCACCATACGTTCTTCGAAATGCTGGGTAACTTCAGCTTCGGCGACTACTTCAAACACGATGCCATCCAGTACGCATGGGAACTGCTGACCGGTGAAAACTGGTTCAACCTGCCGAAAGAGCGTCTGTGGGTTACCGTTTACGAAACCGATGACGAAGCGTTCGAAATCTGGGAAAAAGAAGTCGGTATCCCGCGCGAGCGTATTATTCGCATTGGCGATAACAAAGGCGCACCTTATGCGTCTGACAACTTCTGGCAGATGGGTGATACCGGTCCTTGCGGTCCGTGTACCGAGATCTTCTACGATCACGGCGACCACATCTGGGGCGGCCCTCCGGGAAGCGCTGAAGAAGATGGCGACCGCTACATTGAGATCTGGAACATCGTCTTCATGCAGTTCAACCGTCAGGCCGACGGTACCATGGAGCCGCTGCCGAAGCCGTCCGTTGATACCGGTATGGGTCTGGAGCGTATTGCCGCTGTACTGCAGCATGTTAACTCCAACTATGACATCGACCTGTTCAGCACGCTGATCAAGTCCGTCGCGGAAGTAACCGGTGCGACCGACCTCAGCAACAAATCTCTGCGCGTTATCGCAGACCACATTCGTTCTTGTGCGTTCCTGATTGCCGACGGCGTTATCCCGTCGAATGAAAACCGTGGCTACGTGCTGCGTCGTATCATTCGTCGTGCCATCCGTCACGGCAACATGCTGGGCGCGAAGGACACCTTCTTCTATAAACTCGTTGGGCCACTGATTGGCGTGATGGGTGCTGCCGGTGACGAACTGAAACGCCAGCAGTCTCAGGTTGAGCAGGTTCTGAAAACCGAAGAAGAGCAGTTTGCTCGTACGCTGGAGCGCGGTCTGGCGCTGCTGGACGAGGAGCTGGCGAAGCTTAAGGGCGACACGCTGGATGGCGAAACCGCTTTCCGCCTGTACGACACCTACGGCTTCCCGGTTGACCTGACGGCGGACGTTTGCCGCGAGCGCAATATCAAAGTTGACGAAGCGGGCTTCGAAGCCGCGATGGAAGAGCAGCGCCGTCGTGCGCGTGAATCCAGCGGTTTTGGCGCAGACTATAACGCGATGATCCGCGTTGATAGTGCGTCTGAATTCAAAGGCTATGACGCACTGGAACTGACCGGCAAAGTGACCGCTCTGTTTGTTGACGGTAAAGCCGTAGACAGCATCAGCGCGGGTCAGGATGCGGTTGTCATTCTGGACAAAACGCCGTTCTACGCGGAATCCGGCGGCCAGGTTGGCGATAAAGGCGAACTGAAAGGCAACGGCTTTAGCTTCAGCGTCAGCGACACGCAGAAATACGGTCAGGCGATTGGTCACCAGGGCAAACTGGTTTCCGGTTCTCTGAAAGTGGGCGAGGGCGTACAGGCTAACGTGGATGAAGCTCGTCGCGCGCGCATTCGTCTGAACCACTCTGCAACCCACCTGATGCACGCTGCCCTGCGTGATGTGCTGGGTACCCACGTTGCACAGAAAGGTTCTCTGGTTAACGACAAAGTGCTGCGTTTCGACTTCTCGCATTTTGAAGCGATGAAACCGTCTGAAATCCGCGCGGTGGAAGATCTGGTGAACGCGCAGATCCGTCGTAACCTGCCAATCGAGACCCACATCATGGAGCTCGAGGACGCGAAGAAAAAAGGTGCGATGGCGCTGTTTGGTGAGAAATATGACGAACGCGTTCGTGTGCTGAGCATGGGCGACTTCTCTACCGAGCTGTGCGGCGGTACGCACGCATCGCGCACCGGTGACATCGGCCTGTTCCGCATTGTTTCCGAATCAGGTACGGCGGCAGGCGTGCGTCGTATTGAAGCGGTGACCGGTGAAGGCGCAATCGCCAGCCTGCATGCGCAGAGCGATCAGCTGCACGACATCGCGCAACTGCTGAAAGGCGATAGCCAGAACCTGGGCGAGAAAGTGCGCGTTGCGCTGGATCGCACGCGTCAGCTGGAAAAAGAGCTGCAGCAGCTGAAAGAGCAGGCTGCGGCGCAGGAGAGTGCAAACCTCTCCAGCAAGGCTGTAGACATTAAGGGCGTCAAACTGCTGGTCAGCGATCTGGCGGGCGTTGAGCCTAAGATGCTGCGTACTATGGTCGACGATCTCAAGAACCAGCTTGGTTCTACCGTTATCGTGCTGGCGACGGTGGCAGAAGGTAAGGTTTCTCTGATTGCGGGCGTCTCTAAGGATGTGACCGACCGCGTTAAAGCAGGGGAACTGATTGGTATGGTCGCCCAGCAGGTGGGCGGCAAGGGTGGCGGTCGTCCGGACATGGCGCAAGCCGGTGGTACGGATGCGGCGGCACTTCCTGCGGCATTGGCCAGCGTTGAAAGCTGGGTAAGCGCGAAACTGTAATAACTACAAAGCACAAGCAGACGCCATAGCGGTAACGTTATGGCGTCTTGTTCACTGCGCTATCGATAACGATAAAGTCAGGTTGAGTTTGTGTATATCGGCTAAACTTACGTTTAACAGAATGTGATGCCGTGACTGCTTACACTTTACGTGTTTGTCATCGCTTACTTTTTGGCGTTATATGATGGATAATGCCGGGATACAAGAGACCCGACTCTTTTAATCTTTCAAGGAGCAAAGAATGCTGATTCTGACTCGTCGAGTTGGTGAGACCCTCATGATTGGGGATGAGGTCACCGTGACAGTTTTAGGGGTAAAGGGTAACCAGGTACGTATTGGTGTTAACGCTCCTAAAGAAGTATCTGTCCACCGTGAAGAGATCTACCAGCGTATCCAGGCTGAAAAATCCCAGCAGTCCAGTTACTGATATTGTCGCGTCTCGCTGTCGGGCGAGACGCAACCCTCCTGCTATTTTTCCTGCATAAAGTTACCGTTCTATTTCAATCGCTCTGTTTTTGACCACTCCCTCACTCTTATCTCGCCCTGACTGCATGTTTCTCACAAGAGTTTTCTGTGAAGATGACTGCAAAATCCGCTTATAAAACACCCTCTTTGCGGCTTTTACATGCGAATTGCCTGCGATTTGTCCAAACGATAAAAGGTTGTGGAAAATTGTTTGACTTATAAGTCCCAGAAAGTAATATATGCGCCACGCAGCGACGAGAAGCTCTTAACGAGTTACTCGGAGCACTCGAAAGAGGCGTTGTGTGGTGAGGTGGCCGAGAGGCTGAAGGCGCTCCCCTGCTAAGGGAGTATGCGGTCAAAAGCTGCATCCGGGGTTCGAATCCCCGCCTCACCGCCATTTTGCATCCGTAGCTCAGCTGGATAGAGTACTCGGCTACGAACCGAGCGGTCGGAGGTTCGAATCCTCCCGGATGCACCATCTATTACTTCATATTGCTTTCGAAGTGATATGAATATCGAGCAGTACAGTAGTAAATCCCGATGCATCCGTAGCTCAGCTGGATAGAGTACTCGGCTACGAACCGAGCGGTCGGAGGTTCGAATCCTCCCGGATGCACCATTTACTATTTCTGAAGCAGTTCCCTGATGCATCCGTAGCTCAGCTGGATAGAGTACTCGGCTACGAACCGAGCGGTCGGAGGTTCGAATCCTCCCGGATGCACCAT
>NZ_JAIHAZ010000006.1:0-90955 GCF_019718755.1 Enterobacter sp. RIT637 | reverse complement strand
CGAATCCTCCCGGATGCACCATTTACTATTTCTGAAGCAGTTCCCTGATGCATCCGTAGCTCAGCTGGATAGAGTACTCGGCTACGAACCGAGCGGTCGGAGGTTCGAATCCTCCCGGATGCACCATTTATTATTTCTGAAAGCAGTTCCCTGATGCATCCGTAGCTCAGCTGGATAGAGTACTCGGCTACGAACCGAGCGGTCGGAGGTTCGAATCCTCCCGGATGCACCATATTCTCCTTGATAACAGCGATGCTGTTGTTTTAAGGTCTGCGAGTTAATCGCAAGCACCAGGGAGGATAACGTTGCTTTAGCAACGGCCCGCAGGGCGAGGCGTAAGCCGAGTAATCCTCCCGGATGCACCATCTTCTCCTTCTTTGTTTATTCCTTCGACGTTCCGTCAGCAATCACACTCTCAATCAGCGACAAAAACCACCATTTACGATAAAGTAATGCTTTGTTAATCGGTTAGCGAGAGCACGATGTACGCACAGTATGACGGTTTGATCTTCGATATGGATGGCACCATCCTGGATACCGAACCCACGCACCGTAAAGCCTGGACTGACGTCCTGAGCCGTTACGGTATGCGTTTCGACCTTCAGGCGATGATTGCCCTCAACGGCTCGCCAACCTGGCGTATTGCTCAGGCCGTGATTGAACTCAATCAGGCCGATCTCGACCCGCACCTTCTCGCGCGTGAAAAAACCGATGCGGTAAAAGCGATGCTTTTAGACACCGTTCGCCCTTTGCCACTCATTGATGTGGTAAAAGAGTGGCATGGACGCCGTCCAATGTCGGTGGGGACGGGCAGTGAAAGCGCGATTGCAGAAGCATTGCTCAACCATCTTGGCCTGCGCCACTATTTTTCGGCCGTGGTTGCTGCCGATCACGTTAAACATCACAAACCCGCACCGGACACTTTCCTGCTTTGTGCAGAACTCATGGGCGTACCTGCGGCAAAATGCGTTGTGTTTGAAGATGCCGATTTTGGTATTCAGGCCGCGCATGATGCCGGAATGGCTGCGGTGGACGTTCGCTTACTGTGAGTGACGCGCTGTCACTTGCCTCATTATTCGCCAGCAGTTTTTTAAGCGCCACGCTCTTACCGGGAAATTCGGAAGTGGTGCTGGTGGCGATGCTGTTGTCCGGCGTGAGTCAGCCCTGGTTTCTAGTGTTAATAGCAACAATGGGTAATAGCCTTGGAGGGCTGACTAACGTTATTCTTGGGCGTTTCTTTCCGCTCCGCGAAAAATCGCGCTGGCAGGAAAAGGCAGTCGGCTGGCTAAAACGCTATGGCGCTGCCACGCTGTTATTAAGCTGGATGCCTGTAATAGGTGATTTACTGTGTCTGCTGGCGGGATGGATGCGCATCTCCTGGGGACCAGTGCTCTTTTTTTTGTGCCTTGGCAAGGCGTTGCGCTATGTGCTCGTGGCATGGGCAACGCTGCAGGGTATGACGTGGTGGCACTAATTGGTGGAATGAATACGCGACCTTCAATCGTCAACCATTACAATTATGCTGAGTAACATTACTTTGACAGGCGGGAGGTCAATTTGATCCCGGACGTATCTCAGGCGCTGGCCTGGCTGGAAAACCACCCTCAGGCATTGAAGGGTATTCAGCGTGGTCTTGAGCGTGAAACGCTGCGCGTTAACGCGGACGGTAGCTTAGCGACGACGGGTCACCCGAAGGCGTTAGGCTCGGCGCTGACACATAAATGGATCACAACCGATTTTGCTGAGGCGCTGCTGGAATTCATCACGCCGGTGGAAGGCGATGTCGATCATATGCTTTCCATTTTGCGTGATATTCATCGCTTTACTGCCCGTAACATGGGCGATGAGCGCATGTGGCCGCTCAGCATGCCGTGCTATATCGAGCAGGGGCAGGAGATTGAGCTGGCACAATACGGCACGTCCAATATCGGTCAACTGAAGACGCTCTATCGCGAAGGGCTGAAAAACCGCTACGGCGCGTTGATGCAGACAATTTCAGGCGTGCATTACAACTTCTCACTGCCAATGGCGTTCTGGCAGGCGAAATGCGGTGAAACGGATAAAGACGCGATCTCAGCGGGCTACTTCCGCCTGATCCGCAACTATTACCGTTTCGGCTGGGTGATCCCGTATCTGTTTGGCGCCTCTCCGGCGATCTGTTCTTCCTTCCTGCAGGGGAAACCGACCACGCTGCCGTTTGAGAAGACCGAGTGCGGAATGTATTACCTGCCGTACGCGACCTCTCTGCGCCTGAGCGACCTTGGCTATACCAATAAATCGCAAAGCAATCTCGGTATTACGTTTAACGATTTGCACGAGTATGTGGCAGGATTGAAGCGGGCGATCAAAACCCCGTCGGAAGAGTACGAGAAAATCGGCCTCGAAAAAGACGGTAAGCGTCTGCAAATCAACAGCAATGTGCTGCAGATTGAAAACGAACTGTATGCGCCGATTCGTCCGAAACGTGTTACCCGCAGCGGTGAAACGCCGTCGGACGCGCTGCAGCGCGGCGGCATTGAATACATTGAAGTGCGCTCGCTGGATATCAACCCGTTCTCGCCGATTGGCGTAGACGAGCAGCAGGTTCGCTTCCTCGATCTGTTTATGGTCTGGTGCGTGCTGGCGGATGCACCGGAAATGAGTTCAGACGAACTGCTCTGTACCCGTACCAACTGGAATCGCGTGATTCTGGAAGGGCGCAAGCCGGGCCTGACGTTAGGCATCGGCTGTGAAACGGCACAGTTCCCGCTCGCTAAGGTGGGTAAAGATCTGTTCCACGACCTGAAGCGCGTGGCCCAGACGATGGACAGCGTATACGGTGGTGAAGCGTATCAGGCCGTTTGCGACCAGCTGGTTGAAAGCTTTGATAATCCTGAACTGACGTTCTCAGCACGCATTCTGCGTTCTATGATTGATCAGGGCATTGGCGGCACGGGGCGTTCACTCTCAGCAGAGTACCGTGAGATGCTGATGCAGGAGCCGTTAGAAGTGCTGAGCGAAGCGGATTTTGTGGCGGAACGCGATGCGTCCGTTGTGCGTCAGAAAGAGGTCGAGGCGGCGGATACCGAGTCGTTTGAGGCGTTTCTGGCGAAGCAGGCTTGAGCTGAAAAAGAAAAAGGCCACATCGCTGTGGCCAAAATATACATCTCTGAATTCAGGGATGATGATAACAAATGCGCGTCTTTCATATACTCAGACGCGCATTCTGTAGAAGAGTTCAGTTTATTTTAAAAAAAATCACTATCGGAGGTGACGTATGCCGTTATTAGATAGCTTTACTGTCGACCATACCCGTATGGAAGCACCTGCAGTCCGCGTGGCGAAGACCATGCACACCCCGCACGGCGACACGATCACCGTTTTCGATCTGCGTTTCTGCGTGCCAAACAAAGAAGTGATGCCAGAGAAAGGCATTCACACCCTGGAACATCTGTTCGCCGGTTTCATGCGTGACCACCTGAACGGCAACGGCGTTGAGATCATCGATATCTCTCCGATGGGCTGCCGTACCGGTTTCTACATGAGCCTGATTGGTGTGCCTGACGAGAAACGCGTCGCAGATGCATGGAAAGCGGCGATGGAAGACGTGCTGAAGGTGAAAGAGCAGAACCAGATCCCTGAGCTGAACGTTTACCAATGCGGTACTTACCAGATGCACTCTCTGGAAGAAGCGCAGGAAATCGCGCGTCACATCATCGAGCGTGATGTTCGCGTGAACAGCAACGAAGAGCTGGCCCTGCCAAAAGAAAAACTGCAGGAACTGCACATCTAGTGCACCTTTTCCCTCTCCCGCAGGGAGAGGGTAGGGTGAGGGTTGTTTAACCCCATGACCACAACCGCAACCTTCTCCTTTACCCATCGCCCCCTCGTTCCGTTCTCCCATGATTACGTTCATGGTGACAGCGAGCCGTGGCACCAGCACGACTGCGCTCAGCTGTTGCACAGCCTGACCGGCGTGGTGCGGGTCGATACCGCATCCGGCTGCTGGGTGGTACCGCCAGGCCGCGGCGTCTGGCTCCCTGCCGGGACACAGCACTCGCTTCGAATCACCGGCAATGTCGCAGCCCGCACGCTGTTTATCGATCCGCTGGCGCGCGCCGATCTCCCGGCAACCTGTCAGATCGTGCAGATCTCACCATTGCTACGCGAGCTGATCCTCGTCTCCCTTTCGCTCCCTGAATCGTACTCGCCCGGCAGCCGCGATGAACGAGTCTATGAACTGATCCTCGATGAAATCCGCATGATGCCGGTATTACCGTTTCATCTGCCGGAGCCAGAAAGTGAGGCATTACGTCATCTGTGTCGGCAAATCCGGCAAAACGCGGGGGAAAGCTGGAGCAGCGCGCAGGCCGCGAGCATGGTAGGGATGAGCGAGCGCACGCTGAACCGCCATTTTCAGCAGCAGACGGGATTAAGCTACGGCGAGTGGTTGAGAAGGGCACGACTGCTGGAAGCCTTAGTGCGGCTGGCGCAGGGCCAGCCAGTGCTGCGCGTGGCGCTGGATCTGGGTTACGGCAGCCACAGCGCCTTTACGGCGATGTTTCGCCGGGTGATGGGAACTTCACCCAGCGATTACTTTAAGAACGACTGACGGCGTTAAAGAGCGCCTGAAGCGACGCGCGCGCCACGTCGCTGTCAATGCTCACGCCCCAGCGGCTGCTGCCGTCCTGGAACAGGCAGCGGATGTAGGCCACCGAGCGGCTGTCGCTGCGTTCGCCTAACGTATGCTCGTGGTAATCCTTAATCACGAACGGGGCGTTGACCCAGCGGCTTAAGCCCTGAGCGGCGGCGGAGAGCAGACCGTTACCCTGGCCTTCCAGCTGGCGCGTTCCTCCCTGCGTATAGATGCTTGCCGTCAAACGCAGCTGGCCATCCTGCTGGCTGTCGCTGCGGTAGGATTGCAGCGCAAACTGCGGGGTGGCTACCAGGCCGTAGCGGGTGCGGAACAGTTGCCACAGCGCGTTTTGCGTCATCTCTTTTCCGTGGCGATCCGTTTCCTGCTGCACGTGCTGGCTGAAATCCTGCTGCAGGGCGCGGGGTAATTTCAGACCATGGTTCTGTTCGATGAGCCACGCGCTGCCGCTTTTGCCCGACTGGCTGTTCACGCGGATCACCGCTTCATAGGTACAGCCGATATCCTGCGGATCGACGGGCAGATAGGGCATCTCCCAGCGCTCGCCGGGCTGACGGGCATCAAAGCCTTTTTTTATCGCGTCCTGGTGCGAGCCGGAGAAGGCGGTATAGGCCAGCCGTCCCGCCCAAGGATGGCGCGGATGCACCGGCAGCTGGTTGCAGGCTTCCACCACTTCCACTACGCGGTTCATATCGCTAAAGTCCAGATTCGGGCTAACGCCCTGGCTGTAGAGATTCATTGCCAGCGTCACCAGGCAGACGTTGCCCGTGCGCTCCCCGTTGCCAAACAGACAGCCCTCCACGCGGTCTGCGCCCGCCATCACGGCCAGCTCGGCGCTGGCGACGCCGGTACCGCGGTCGTTATGCGGATGCACGCTGATGCAGACGTCGCGGCGGCGGCTGAAGTGGCGGCAGAAATACTCGATCTGATCGGCATAGACGTTCGGCGTGCTCACTTCGACGGTGGCCGGTAAGTTGATCACCATCGGCCGTTCGTCGCACGGCTGCCAGATCTCTGCCACGGCTTCACAAATCTCCAGCGCAAATTCCGGTTCGGTAAAGCAGAAGGTTTCCGGGGAATACTCATACTGCCAGCGGGTGTCCGGGTTCTCTTCACACAGCTGACGAATAAGCCGCGTGGCGCGCGTCGCCAGCTCGACGACTTGCGCTTTCTCCATGCCGAATACCAGGCGGCGGAACAGCGGGGCGGTGGCGTTATAGAGATGGACGGTGGCCTGTTTCGCGCCGCGCAGGGATTCAAAAGTGCGACGGATGAGATCTTCCCGCGCCTGGGTTAACACCTGAATCGTGACGTCGTCCGGAATGCGGTTCTCTTCAATCAGCTGACGCACAAAGTTGAAGTCGGTCTGGGAGGCAGAAGGGAAGGCCACTTCAATCTCTTTGAATCCGCAGCCCAGAAGCAGGTTCCAGAACTGCAGCTTGCGTGCGCTGTCCATCGGCTCGGCAAGCGCCTGGTTGCCGTCGCGCAGGTCGGTTGAGAGCCAGCGCGGCGCGCGGGTGATGCGCTGCTCCGGCCAGCGGCGGTCGGGCAGGGAAACGGTCGGATAAGGCTGGTATTTGTCGGCGGGTGTGTTCAGCATGATGCGCTCCTGTTGTCTTTTCACTATCGTGAATCGATTTCAGGCGCGCTGCTTTATCGGAACTGACAATCGCTGTCGCGTTCTGGACACGGTGCGGTTTTTTGCCGGATGGCGGCTACGCCTTATCCGGCCTACGTTCGTAGGCCCGGTAAGCGCAGCGCCACCGGGCAACTGTCACAGGACTAGTGCGCACCGCCGCCGCCGCTACCGGCACCAAACGGCGGTTTGGCAAACCACACCAGCCCCAGCAGGACGATAAAGATCCCTGCCGATATCCAGAAAATCTCGTTGGCCGAGATAATCAGCCCCTGGTTGGTGATCTGCTGGGCAATCCACCCTGACGCCTGCTGCTCCGTCATACCCATTCCCTGAAGCTGATTGTACATCTGCTGAGAATTTGGGTTGAACGGGTTCACCGCTTCGGTCAACTGCGCATGGTGCAATGATTCCCGGTTGGTCCAAAGCGTGGTAGTGATGGACGTCCCAATCGAGCCTGCCAGCGTTCGGGTAAAGTTCGACAGGCTCGACGCCGCCGCCATGCGCTCAGGCGGCAAGCCGGAAAGCGTAATGGTGGTCAATGGCATAAAGAAGCACGCCACGGCAAAGCCCTGAATAAACTGCGGCCACGCGGAGGCGCCAAAATCCATCCCCGGTTCGAACGTATACGCGCGCCAGTAGAAGCACACGGCGTACATGATAAAGCTGAACGTGACCAGCCTTCGCATGTCGAGCTTATGGGCGAAACGACCAATAATCGGCGACAGCAGAACCGGTATTAACCCCACAGGCGCAGAGGCCAGCCCCGCCCAGGTTGCGGTATAGCCGTACACTTCCTGCAACAGCTGCGGCAGCAGAACGATCGCGCCGAAGTAGAGCATATAGGCAAGGCTGATACACAGGCAGCCGATGGTGAAGTTTCGCGATTTAAACAGCGAGAGATCGACTATCGGGTTATCGTCCGTCAGTTCCCACACAATCAGGAAGCTGATGGCGACCACGGCAACGACCGTGAGGACGATGATTTCCGACGAGGCAAACCAGTCCAGCTCCTTACCCCGGTCGAGCATGATCTGCAGGCTACCGATGCCGACAACCAGCAGCGCCAGCCCCACGCCATCAATTCGCCGCTGCTCGGTACGCGTTTCGCGACCGCGCAGAGACTGCAGGGTCATCAGCACGACCAGCGCACCAATAGGTACGTTGATAAAGAAGATCCAGCCCCAGTGGTAGTTATCGCTGATGTAGCCACCGAGAATCGGGCCGCAAATCGGCGCGACAATCACGGTCATTGACCACAGCGCCAGCGCAATGGAGCGTTTGGCGGGCGGGTAGTTGTTCAGCAGTAAACTCTGCGACAGCGGGATCAGCGGCCCGGCCACAATCCCCTGAATGACGCGGAAGAAAATCAGCATCGTCAGGCTGTTAGACATGCCGCACGCCCAGGAGGCGAGAACGAACAATACCGTTGACCACAGGAACAGCTTCACTTCACCGACGCGCTTTGCCAGCCAGCCGGTAATCGGAATGGAGATGGCGTTTGCCACCCCAAACGAGGTAATGACCCATGTCCCCTGGCTCAGCGACGAGCCAAGGTTCCCGGCGATGGTCGGGATCGCCACGTTTGCGATGGTGGAGTCCAGCACCTGCATGAATGTCGCCAGCGAGAGCGCAATGGTCATAATGACCAGTTGCGCGCCTTCCAGCGGTTTTTGCGGCTTTTGCTGTTGCATAACGCTCACCTTCGGATTAACCGGCGTTTGCCTTCACGATGTCATCGATCAGCTTGTTGACCGGATCGAGGCTAATTTCACGGGCGTTACTTTCATAAGCCGGGCTGCTGCGCACCTGGCTTGCGAGGATCTGACCGTCGCGGTTGGCGGTATCGACCGTCACCAGCGTGGAAAGGCCGATACGCAGCGGGTGATCCGCCAGCTGTTTGGCATCCAGCTCGATACGCACCGGCAGACGCTGAACCACTTTGATCCAGTTACCGGTGGCGTTCTGCGCGGGCAGCAGGGAGAAGGCGCTGCCGGTCCCCATGTCCAGACCGACCACTTTACCGGTGTACTTCACGTCATCGCCGTAGATGTCGCTGATAACGGTCGCGGTCTGGCCGATACGCATATGCGCAAGCTGCGTCTCTTTGAAGTTCGCATCCACCCACAGATTGTTCGCAGGAACTACCGCCATCAGCGGCGTCGTGGTGCCAATCTGCGCACCTGGCTGCACGGAACGACGGGAGACGTAGCCGGTCATCGGGCTGACGATTTTGGTACGCTGCAGGGCAAGCCATGCGTTACGCACTTCGGTCGCCGCCTGCTTAACGGCTGGCTGGTTTTCCAGACTGGTGCCCAGCACCATCGCCTGGTTTGCGTTGTACTGTTGGATCGCCACGTCCAGCTGGGCCTGCGCGCTGGCAACGGCGTCGCGGGCGTGCTGCAGCTCTTCACGGCCAATAAGGTTGGCGGTGCCGAGAGGAACACGACGATTGAGGTCGCTCTGCGCCTGCGCCAGTGCGGTTTTCTGCACGTCGATGCTGGCCTGAAGCTGTTTGCTGTTGATCATCAGCTGTCGGGTTTGACGGACGCTGGAGGCCAGCGCGGTCTGTGCTTTTTCGAATGCCTGTTGGGCATCGGTCGGATCGAGCGTGACCAGCACATCCCCTTTTTGCACAAAGTCGGTATTGTCAGCCCAGACTTTCGTCACGCTGCCCGACACCTGCGCCATAATTTGAACCTGGTTCCCTGCCACGTATGCATCGTCAGTCTCTTCGGCATGACGCAATACTAAAAACCAATAGATCCCATATGCCACGGCAATAATAATAAAGAGCAAGGTCAACAGAAGAAGGGCGCTCTTACGTTTGCCTTTCTTGTTGGCCGGTTGCTGCGGGTTGGTGTTCTCCGCATTTGCGCTCATTGTTGTTCTCCACGATCTTCTTATTTTCACATCGGCTGAGCCGACCTGTTGTCAGAAAGGCCAGCAGTGTGACGTGCTGGCCTGTCAGTTTTCTTTTTTAAATCTGGATATTCGAGCGTGTCGTCGCGTTAGCGCAGCGCCTCAAGAATGGCGCCGTCTTCATCCATCTGGTCCAGACGGGTGAGCAGCTTGCGAGTGATGTGCTCAAGCTGGTCGCGCTCGGCGGTGCTGAGGACAGACCAGAGTTTATGCAGGCAATTGTGCTGAGGTGGCAGCACCTCACGCAGGAATTCGTGACCTTTATCGGTCAGTTGCAGATGCAGACAGCGGCGGTCGTTGTCGCTTTCACGGCGCTCAATCCAGCCGCGTTTTTCCAGCTCATCAGCGATACGGGTCGCATTGGTGCGGGATGAACCCAGCGCGCAGCTCAGCTCAGACGGCTGAATGCTGTGGTTTTCCTGAGACTGCAGCGTAATTAACGCCATAAACAACGTCTCGTTAATCCCTTGAGCTTTCAGCATTTTATTACGATTTTCCAGCAGCTTACCCTGCATGTGCATGCACAGGCGAGTCAGCAGGATTTCCTGATAGGGGAAGTCCTCATGACGACTGGCGCGGAATTTAAGCATTTGTTCAATGGGCGTAAACGAACTATCCATTTTGGGCATGACCTCATTAATTACAGCCGATATAGTAACGATAGTGACAAATAATGTAAATGAATTATTTGTGCGGTTATATCCGCAAAACGTATGCCACCATCAGAAAGCGCCGGGTAAGTCCGTGACCCGGTGAGCACAGAAAGCGTAGGGTATGAACCCGTTGAAGAGGGGATGTGAGGATGGGGGTCTGAGCTATTCATGCGTATACTAAATATGTCACCCACATTAAAATTTCTGGAATAAATAATTGCGTTAACATTAACAGATGCAGGCCCCCTTTACACCCCAGGAGGCCTAAAGCAGTGTAAATCTTAGTGAATTGCCTCCTGGCGGTGATAGCCACGCCACCAGACCAGCAGATTCAGCACCGCCATGATGGCGCCGATGGCGCACACGCCTGTCCAGCCAGCATGCTGCCATGCGGAAGCAGAAATCAACGAACCTGCAGCACCACCGATAAAGTAGCTGGTCATGTACCCGGCCGTGAGGCGGTTTCTCGCTTCTGGCTTCACGCGGTAAATGACGGTCTGGTTGGTGATATGCACGCCCTGAACGGTCAGGTCGAGCACCAGAATACCGACGATCAGCGCCAGCACGGAGACGTGACCATACCAGATAGCCGCCCAGGAGAGCAGAAGTAACACCAGCCCGGCGGTCGTGGTCATGTGCGATTTGCCTTTGTCAGCCAGCCCACCCGCCGGACGTGCGCCCAGCGCACCTGCCGCACCGGCCAGACCAAACAGACCAATTACCCCTTCGGAATAGTTAAACGGCGGTGCGGCCAGCAGAAAGGCCATCGACGTCCAGAGAATGCTGAAGTTAGCGAAGGTGAAGCATCCCAGCAGAGCGCGGGTGCGCAGCAGTTTATCCTGCGTGAACAGGCTGAACACGGAGGCCAGAAGCTGAGGGTAGTTAAGGTGGTTCTCTTGCTTCACTTTCGGCAGCCCACGCCACAGCGCCAGCGCCATCACTACCATCAACACGCTCGCCACCCAGTAAACGGTGCGCCAGCCGCCGAGGCTAGCCAGCAGCCCGGCGACGGTTCGCGCCAGTAAAATCCCCAGCAGCAGGCCGCTCATGATGGTGCCTACCACCTTGCCGCGCTTTTCCGGTGAAGCGAGCGTTGCCGCCAGCGGCACCAGAATTTGCGCCACTACGGAGAACAGCCCCGTCAGGGCGGTACCGATAATCATCATCGTCAGCGACTGGCTGCTGGCGGTGATTAACATGCCGCCTGCCGCCAGCAGGGTCATGGAGACGATCAGCATCCGGCGTTCAAACATATCGCCGAGCGGCACCAGGAACAGCAGCCCGGCGGCATAGCCAAGCTGGGCTGCGGTGACGATAAAGCCTGCGGAGCTGGCGGAGAGATTGAACGCGCGGGCGATGGTGTCGAGAAGTGGTTGCGCGTAATAGTTGCTGGCGACTGCCAGTCCCGTTGCCACGGACATTAAAAGGATGAGTGCGGGGCTAAGCCCTTGAGTTGTTTTTGTCATTAGTTTCAGGAATCGTTAGTTGAGTGATTATTTTTCCGGAAACCATAATAGCTAATGATTGTGAAAGTTGGGGGATTGTTATGTGTGTGTTTGTGCGGTTTAGAGGGATGGTGCGGATTGATCCCCTCACCCCAGCCCTCTCCCAAAGGGAGAGGGTGTATCTCGTCCCCTCTCCCTTTGGGAGAGGGTTAGGGTGAGGGGCAGGTCTGTATTTTTACTTCTGCGCTTCAAGCGCCTCTTTCACCCAGCCGTCAAACTGCTGCTGGTGGGCTTTGATCCAGCCGTCCACGTGGCCTTTCACATCCACTTCAGACGATTTGCCCGCATGCATCATCGCGTTCTGGGCATTGATGTCTGCCAGCGGCAGCTTCATCACCGAGAACAGCTTCGCCGCCGCCGGGTTTTTCTCGGCCCAGGCTTTGTTGGCTACGATATGCATGGTGTTCACCGGGAAGCCGTAGTTCATGCCGTTCGGCAGCCTGGTGTCGATATCTTTCTGCTCGCCCGGCAGGGAGGAGAAAGGCACCTGCAGCCACACCACGTCTTTACCCGGCTTCAGCACGTCGCTTACCCAGTACGGTGTCCAGGTATAGTAGATCACCGGTTTCCCCTCTTTGAAGCGGGCAATGGTGTCGGCCATCATCGCAGAATAGTTGCCGTGGCTCACGTCGACCGTTTTCGCCAGATCGAAGGCTTTGTTCTGGTGGTTAATCACCGCTTCACAGCCCCAGCCCGGCGAGCAGCCCATCATGTCGGCCTTGCCGTCACCGTTGGTGTCGAACAGTTTGGCGATCTTCGGATCTTTCAGCTGTTCAATGTTGGTGATGTGGTACTTATCGGCGGTTTTCTTGTCGATCAGATACCCCTGTGCTGCGCCCGTCACGAAGGTCCCTTCGCGGTA
The DNA here is from genome assembly GCF_019718755.1 of Enterobacter sp. RIT637. Taxonomy (NCBI): domain Bacteria; kingdom Pseudomonadati; phylum Pseudomonadota; class Gammaproteobacteria; order Enterobacterales; family Enterobacteriaceae; genus Enterobacter; species Enterobacter sp. RIT637. The sequence continues at coordinate 78,744 of NZ_JAIHAZ010000006.1, read as the reverse complement.
GAACTTCTTGTCGCCACCGGCGGCGGCATACATGTCGTCGTGCAGCGGCTGCCAGTTCACCGCGGTAAAGGTGGCATCGCCGGAGGCAATGGAGGTGTAGCCCACGTTGTAATCCACTTCGCTCGGCGTGTTGACCGTGTAGCCCAGCTTCTCCAGCGCGCGGCTGACGATCAGCGTCTGGAAGCTCTCTTCCGAAATGGTGCTCTGCACCGGCTGTACGGTAATGCCTTTGCCAGGCAGTTCAGCCGCAAACGTGCTGGTGGAGACAAGGGTGGCAAACGCTGTGGCAAAAAGTACGTTATGTCGCATCGTTGTTCCTTATTTTGATTTCGTGAAAGGGCGGGTGAGTAACCCGACAGGGCCGGTGGTATACCAGCGACGGTTGCCGCGACTGCGTGAATCACGACCGACAGCCTGAGTCAGACGGTCAAGAATAATGGCGAGGATCACAATGCCGACGCCGCCGACGGTGGCCAGCCCCATATCAAGACGGCCAATACCGCGCAGCACCATCTGGCCCAGACCGCCAACGGCGATCATCGAGGCAATGACGACCATCGACAGGGCCAGCATCAGCGTCTGGTTAACGCCCGCCATGATGGTCGGCATCGCCAGCGGGAGCTGAACTTTGAACAGCATCTGGCGCGGGCTGGCACCGAACGAGCGTGACGCTTCGATCAGATCCGCTGGCACCTGGTTGATCCCCAGAATGGTCAGACGAATGATCGGCGGCAGGGCGAAGATAATGGTCACCACCACGCCCGGTACGTTACCGATGCCGAACAGCATCACGATAGGCACCAGATAGACGAACGCCGGGGTGGTCTGCATCGCATCCAGCAGCGGACGAATAATCTTCGCGGCCCGCGGACTGCGCGCCAGCCAGATCCCCATCGGTAAGCCGATGACAACGCAGAAGAGCAGGGCGGTCAGCACCAGTGCCAGGGTGATCATCGCCTGCGACCACGCGCCAATCGCGCCTATGGCAATCAGTGAGACAAGCGTGGCGATCCCCATGCCCGCGCTACCGAACTGCCAGGCGATCAGGGAGAACAGGATAATCGCCACCGGTGCCGGCATGCCCAGCATCAGCTGCTGGAAGCCGTTCAGGATGTAATCCACCGGGACGCGGATCCCCTGGAAGACCGGACGGAAGTGAGTAACCACCCAGTCGATCCCCTCCGTAACCCAGCTGTCCAGCGGGATCAGCGTTTTGTGGAACGGATCCATAATATTGAAGTGTTCTGGCGCAGGCGCGGGTGCGCTGTTCAGCCAGTCTGCCGCGCCGCCGCCATCGGTCGGCGCTGGCGTGGAACCCCACGCGTCGGCAGATTGCGCAGCGCTGTCCGCTGCTTCAGTGGTGCCCCACGGGTTAGATTGATCGGTCATTGTTTGCCCCCTCGCGATCTAAAGCCTGCAGCAGCATCCGTTTTGAGATGATGCCGACGTACTGTTGTTCCTCACCGACGACCGGCACGGCGCATGGCGCCTGGCCCACGTGAGAGAGCAACTCGCTGAGCGGCGTTTCGGCGTCCACGGCAAGCGGAGCGTCGATTAACGCCGCATCGATCCCCTGGTTCTCAGTGAGAGCCGTTTTCAGGGAGTCGATGGAGACAATGCCGACAAATTTATTGCCGCGTTCAACCAGATAACCGTATTCACGGTCTTCGTCCTGCAGCAGCTTCAGCGCCGAGCGCGGGCCGAAGCCTGGCGTTTTACGGATAATGCCGTTCGGGGTTCGACGGGCAATATCTTTGGCGCTAAACACCTGGCTAATATCCACGCCGCGGAAGAAGGTGCGGACATAATCATTTGCCGGATTATTGAGAATTTCATCCGGCGTGCCGACCTGCACCACTTCACCGTTTTGCATAATGGCAATACGGTCGCCAATACGCATGGCTTCATCGAGATCGTGGGAAATAAAGACAATGGTACGTTGATGTTTAGCCTGTAATTTTACCAGCTCATCCTGCATCTCGGTGCGAATTAACGGATCGAGGGCGGAGAAGGCTTCATCCATTAATAATATGTCTGGATTAATGGCTAACGCACGGGCTAATCCTACGCGCTGACGCATACCGCCGGAAAGTTCATCCGGGTACGCATGCGCATAATTTTCCAGCCCGACCTGACGCAGTGCATCAAGGGCTTTTTCCTGACGTTCCTGAGCCGGTGTACCGGCTAATTCCATGCCGAAAGCGGTATTATCCAGCACTGTCATGTGCGGCATCAGCGCGAATGACTGGAACACCATTGCAATCTTCTTTCTGCGCACCTCGCGAAGCTCTGCGTCTGATATTCTGGCGATATCCACGCCGTCAATCAGCACCTGTCCGCGGGTGGGTTCAATCAGGCGATTGAGAAGGCGAACCATAGTGGATTTACCCGAACCGGATAACCCCATGATGACAAAAATCTCGCCTTCTTCAATGGCCAGACTGGCGTTTTTAACGCCAAGCGATAGCCCGGTTTTTTCCAGAATTTGCTCTTTCGAAAGGCCTTTCTCAATATATTTGAATGCGCGCTGAGGGTGCTCGCCAAATACTTTATAAAGATTTTTCACTTCTAATTTAATTGCCATGCAATAGAGAGTGTCCTGTTATTAGTTTATGTCGATATGATTACCATGGTAAATTGTTAACGGGCATAACCCTAACATACTGAGAATCTGAGACAACCCTGAGGTGAACTGAAGCCGGTATTTTGACGCAAGCGAAACGGCTGTATTTCCCATGAGTAAAGGGCTGAGGGCTTTTTTGATTTTTCTAAATTTTTTGCTGCCGCATCGGGAAATTTCGCCTGAATCGGTGTGATTCAGGCGAATATGAAGGGGAAATTACAGTGCAGTACCTGGAGAAATATTGGTAAGGAAATAATGTGATTTATATTTAATTAATGAACGTTAATTCAAACATTAAAAATCCCAGTCCTCATCTTGCGTCTCCACCGCTTTACCCATCACGTACGACGAGCCGGACCCGGAGAAGAAGTCGTGGTTTTCGTCGGCGTTAGGCGACAGCGCTGCCAGTATCGCCGGGTTCACCTCCGCCATCTCCGGCGGGAACAGCGCGTCGTAACCCAGGTTCATCAGCGCCTTGTTGGCGTTATAGCAAAGGAACGCCTTCACGTCGTCCTCCCATCCCGTTCCGGCGTACAGCTCTTCGGTATAGCTCAGCTCGTTGTCGTACAGATCCATCAGCAAATCGAGGGCAAAACCTTTGAGTTCTTCGCGTTTCTCCGGACTGACTTTCTCCAGCCCTTTCTGATACTTATAGCCGATATAATACCCGTGTACCGCCTCATCGCGAATGATGAGCCGAATCAAATCGGCGGTGTTGGTGAGCTTGCCCCGGCTCGACCAGTACATCGGTAGCCAGAAGCCGGAATAGAAGAGGAAGGATTCCAGGAACACGCTGGCGATCTTCTTCTTCAGCGGCTCGTCGGCGCGGTAATACTCCAGCACCAGCTCGGCCTTGCGTTGTAATGATTCACTCTCTTCGCTCCAGGTATAGGCCGCGTCCACGTCTTTGGTCTGGCACAGGGTGGAGAAAATCGAGCTGTAGGAGCGGGCATGCACCGCCTCCATAAAGCTGATGTTCGACATCACCGCCTCTTCATGCGGCGTCAGCGCGTCGCTCATCAGCGCTGGCGCACCGACGGTATTCTGAATGGTATCCAGCAGCGTCAGGCCGGTAAAGACGCGGATCGTCAGCTGCTGCTCGGCGTGGCTCAGCGTTTGCCAGGCCGGAATATCGTTCGAAAGCGGCACCTTTTCCGGCAGCCAGAAGTTGCTGGTCAGGCGGTTCCACACCTCCAGGTCTTTATCGTCCTGGATTTTGTTCCAGTTAACGGCACTCACGCGTGACAGTTTCATCTTTTCTCCTTACAGCGCGCAGGACACGCAGCCTTCGATTTCGGTGCCTTCCAGCGCAAGCTGGCGCAGGCGAATGTAGTAGAGCGTTTTGATGCCTTTCTTCCAGGCGTAGATCTGCGCCCTGTTGATATCCCGCGTGGTGGCGGTATCCGGGAAGAACAGCGTCAGCGACAACCCCTGATCCACGTGCTTCGTCGCCTCGGCGTAGGTATCGATGATTTTTTCCGGGCCGATCTCATACGCGTCCTGATAGAGCGCCAGGTTCTCATTGGTCATAAACGGGGCAGGGTAATAAACGCGCCCGGTTTTGCCTTCCTTACGGATTTCAATTTTCGACACGATGGGGTGAATGCTCGACGTGGCGTGGTTGATGTAGGAAATCGATCCGGTCGGCGGGACGGCCTGCAGGTTCTGGTTATAAATGCCGTAGCGCATCACGTCGTCACGCAGCTGCTGCCACATCTCGCGCGTCGGCAGGGTAATCCCCGCGCGGGAAAACAGTGCACGCACTTTTTCGGTTTTCGGCTGCCAGTCGCCTTCAAGGTACTGGCTGAAATACTCACCGCTGGCGTAGCGCGACTGCTCAAAGCCCGCGAAGCACTGATTGCGCTCGTGCGCCAGCATCATCGACGTGTGCAGCGCGTGCCAGGTGACGGTGTAGAAATAGAGGTTGGTGAAATCCAGCCCCTCCGGACTGCCGTAGGCGATGCCTTCCCGTGCCAGATAGCCGTGCAGGTTCATCTGCCCAAGCCCAATGGCGTGGGATGCGGCATTGCCCGCTTCAATAGACGGCACGCTGCGGATGTGGCTCATGTCGGACACTGCCGTCAGCCCGCGAATGGCGGTCTCCACCGTGCGGCCAAAGTCTGGGGAATCCATGGTGTGGGCAATATTCAGCGACCCGAGGTTGCAGGAGATATCCTTGCCGATGTCCGCGTAGTCCAGGTTTTCGTCGTAGGTGGAGGCGCTGTTGACCTGCAAAATCTCCGAGCACAGGTTGCTCATGTTGATGCGCCCCGCAATTGGGTTCGCGCGGTTCACCGTATCCTCAAACATGATGTATGGATAGCCGGACTCAAACTGGATCTCCGCAAGCGTCTGGAAGAAATCGCGGGCGTTGATGTACTTTTTACGGATGCGATCGTCGGCCACCAGCTCGTCGTACAGGTCGTTTATCGCCACGTCGCCAAAGGCTTTGCCGTAAATACGCTCGATGTCATACGGCGAGAAGAGCGCCATCTCGGCATTCTCTTTAGCGAGCTTAAAGGTGATGTCCGGGATCGTCACGCCGAGCGACAGGGTTTTTATGCGGATTTTTTCGTCGGCGTTTTCACGCTTGGTATCCAGAAAGCGCAGAATATCAGGGTGGTGCGCGTGCAGGTAAACCGCCCCCGCGCCCTGGCGCGCGCCAAGCTGGTTAGCATAGGAGAAGGCATCTTCCAGCATCTTCATGACCGGGATCACGCCGGAGGACTGGTTTTCAATGCGCTTGATCGGCGCGCCCGCTTCGCGCAGGTTCGAGAGCAGAAACGCCACGCCGCCGCCGCGTTTAGAAAGCTGCAGCGCCGAGTTCACTGCGCGGCCAATCGATTCCATATTGTCTTCGATACGCAGCAGGAAGCAGGAAACCAGCTCGCCGCGCTGGGCCTTGCCGCAGTTGAGGAAGGTCGGCGTGGCGGGCTGGAAGCGGCCGGAGAGGATCTCCTCCATCAAGCGTTCAGCCTGCGCTTCATCCCCTTGCGCCAGGGTTAACGCCACCATCACGGTGCGATCTTCGAAGCTCTCTAAATAGCGCTTGCCGTCAAAGGTCTTCAGGGTATAGCTGGTGTAGTACTTCCACGCGCCAAGAAACGTCTGGAAGCGAAAGCCGCTGGCATGCGCGCGTTCAAACAGCTTCACCACAAAGGCGCGGTCGTAGCGGGTCAGCACGCGTTCTTCGTAGTAGCCTTCTTTAACCAGATAGTCGAGACGCTCATGCTGGCTGCCAAACGTCACCGTGTTAGGCCGGACGTGGGCGGCAAAAAAGGCGTCCACCGCATCATGGTCTTTGCCAAACTGGATGCGTCCCTCGCGGTCATAGAGGTTGAGCATCGCATTTAATGCGTGGTAATCCGGCGTCGCCTGAATCACCCGTTCTGCGGTTGTCGTTGCCAAAATTCGTTCACTCCTTTACGCACGTTTTCTACGTCCTGCTGTGTCCCCATCAGCTCAAAGCGATAGAGATACGGCACGCCGCATTTTTGAGAGATGACATCCCCGGCGCGGCCAAAGGCATCGCCGAAATTGCGATTCCCCGCCGCAATAACGCCGCGGATTAGCCCGCGGTTATGCGGATCGTTCAGAAAGCGGATCACCTGACGGGGAACAGCCCCCGCCGTCCCGCCTCCGCCATAGCTGGGCACCACCAGTATGTAAGGCTCGTCTACCTGAATTCGCTCCCGCTCGTTAAGCGGGATGCGGGTCGCAGACAGCCCGAGGCGCTCGATAAAGCGGAGCGTGTTTTCCGAACTGCTGGAAAAGTAGACCAGCCCACTCATGCACGGGCGGCCTGAGCGGCGAGGCGGTTGATCATGTCCGGGCGGAAGCCAGACCAGCTGGTCTCTCCGGCAACGACCACCGGAAGCTGCCGGAAACCTTGCGCGCGCAGGGTATCGGCGGCATCGGGCACCAGGTCGATATTCACCATCTCAAACGCCACGCCGCGGCTTTCCATTGCACGTTTGGTTGCGTGGCACTGAACACAATCGTTACGAGTGTAAATAATAATGCTCATGATTCGTATTTCCATTTAGAATAAGAAAACGGCGCGATTGAACGCGTCAGGTTGTGTCTCTGTTGCTAAAGGAATACTAGATGTAGTTGTGATAATTATCAACCATACAAGATATGGGAAATTTAGATTGATAATGCCCGGGTGATGAGCACAACGGGGCAGGGCAGACTGTACGGGTTTTACAGGCGTTCAGACAAAGAAAAGCCCCGGCGCCTGAGGCTACCGGGGCCGATGAGTCGTGTTTACTTACGCAGGCTGAGCAGGGCACCAACGAAAATACCGACGGCGGCAACCGTACCCAGTGCACATAGTGGTTTTTCACGCACGAAGGTATTAGCGCAGCTCACCGCGTCGCAGGCCGCCTGCGTGGCGCGAGAGCGACCGTGCATCCGGGCGCGGGTTTCACGCAACAGAGACTGAGCCTTACGTTTTGCAGCATCGGCTTCATCCTTCGCGTCGCTTCCCCAGGACTTCAGCACTTCTTCTAGCGTGTCCGCTAATTGGCTGACATCATTACGAATATCCTGCGCATCATCATTAATATCGTTTCGGTTCGGTCTGTTAAACATAGGATCCTCCATAATTTTGCGTTCCCGTTTAGTCTAGTTCAGAAATTTAATATCTGAAGCGAGTCACGGCTTATCGAACAGTTTATGGAATATTCTGAAAGCCCTGCTAATGCTGAATACTGTAAGGTTGCCGGGCAGGAAAAGATAACGAGGAAGAGATATGTATTTACGACCCGATGAGGTGGCGCGCGTTCTTGAAAAAGAGGGATTCACCATGGATGAGGTGACATCTAAAGCGTATGGATATCGCCGTGGCGAGAATTATGTTTACGTAAACCGTGAAGCGAGAATGGGGCGCACGGCTCTCATTATTCACCCGACCCTGAAAGACAGAAGTTTGTCATTTGCTGAGCCTGCCTCGGATATTAAAACCTGCGATCATTATCAGCAATTTCCGCTCTATTTAGGCGGCGAGACGCATGAGCATTATGGTATTCCGCACGGTTTCAGTTCACGGATGGCGCTGGAGCGTTTTCTGAAGGGACTGTTTGGCGACATTCAGTAAGTCTGCGACTGGCATAAGCCAGTCGCCCCACCTCAAGCTTTTGCCTGGCTGTACTGGCTGACTTTAAACAGACGGCGGCAGTAGTCGAGAAAGTAGCCGTAGACCGCACCCATCAACATCGAAACCACGATATTCGAGCTGACCGCCGCAGCGATTTGGTGCCAGTCTGCGCCTACCGTCAGCAGAATAGCCACATATACCGGTGACTGGAATGTGACATACGCCAGCACGTCGGCCAGATTTTTAACCCAACCCGCCGGGCTAATGCGACGGGCAACGCGCATAATCGCATCGCGATATAATCCGTAAGGCCATGCAATAACGATGTTGACCGGGATGGCCACCAGACGAGAGGAAAGTGACTGCTCGAAGGTCATTCCGGAGAGGAAAATTTCAATCAGCATGTTGACGACGGAGCAGTAGACTACCATCGCGAAGGTATCCGCTACCGCATGGCGCAGGCGTGATTGCGGTGAGAACATGTCTGAACTCCTTGAGAAGCACGAAAGGTGATGTTTTATCGGTAAATCTTAGTGATTTAGATTGGTTTGTTTGACTCGCATAGCGTATCTCTCTGGCTTTGAACTAACAACTAGTGATAAATTTTTATTTACTGGCGTTTATTCCACAAAATGCTCTAAATTTGTCTGTTTTTTGCTCGCTTCGTTATTTTCTCTCCTCAGTATATCTTTGTATTTATAAATCAATTAGTTATGCATGATACATGCAAGGGCGCTAGCCGCTTCTCTGACAGCCGCGTGATATTCTACAAATTGGCTCAAAGGTAACCGTATATATTGATGCGGCAATTAATTCCTAAAGCACATGCGCTCCCCTCAAGGGATATATAAATTATTTATTTTAAAATATTTACAAAATTGTCCTGTCGCGCTGATGGGTAGATATTGCGTGCAAAATGAATTATTCTGTCGGCTGATTTCCGGTTTACTCCAAAGAAAAGGTTTTTAATTATTATGTCTTTGACGTTACAGAATCTTAATAATATCCGTACGCTGCGTGCAATGGCACGTGAATTATCCGTCGACATTCTTGAAGAAATGCTGGAGAAGGTCAGGATCGTTGTTGAAGAAAAACAACACGAGCAGTCGGAATTCGAGCAGCAACGTGCAGAGCAGCAGGATAAAATTAATGCGTTGCTGGAACTGATGAAAGCCGACGGTATTTCACCTTCCGATCTGCTCGGTACTGAACGCGTGCAGGCGGGCAAACCGGCTAAGAAACGCAAAGTGCGTGAAGCGAAATACCGCTTTATCGATGTGAATGGCGAAGAGAAAACCTGGACCGGCCAGGGCCGCACGCCAAAGCCGATTGCCAACGCGCTGGCAAACGGTAAAACGCTGGATGATTTCCTGATTTAAGCCTTGAGCCGGGCGGACGTATCCGCCCGGTGAGACCATCAGCAGACGCCGAAATCACCTGCTTCGGTGTACAGCGTCACCTCCGCGGCTTTCAGGGTAAATTTCTCGCCCTGTTCATTGCTGGCCTGCACGACCACGATGCTGTCGTCCTTCACGTCGAGCACTTTCAGTTTTGGGCCGCCCTGACGCGGCTGAACATAATCACCAACAGAAAACATAGTACCTCCTCTCATTTAGCGATCTTCACCTTAGCCCACGTTTTGCAAAGGGTACAGCGTTAAGCGGTCTGGTACTGCTTACGAGGTACGACGGTTCCACGGCATGATCTTCAGCAGCCGCGCCATGCCGCAAAAACCGGTCAGACCGGCAAACAGCAGGCCCGCTCCCACAAAACCACTCAGCAGGAAAAAGCCGTCTGAGAGCGTGTAGCCCAGCACTACGCCGAGCAGGATCAGCAGCCCCGCTGCAATTTGTACCTGCCGCATCAGTGGCAGAGGCTGTGATTTATCTTCGACGGTCAGCAGCCCGGCCTGTTTCCAGCCCTGAATGCCCCCCTCAACAACGAAGGCCTGAGCGGGTGATGCTGCCTGCGCCAAACGGGCGTCATGGTTTGCCGTTCGTGCGCCGGACTGGCAATGAAAAATCACCGTTTCACCGGGCGCTGTTTTAAGCCCGGCGGGTAAGGTATCCAGCGGTACAGACAGTGCAACCGCAATATGTTCACGGGCGTATTCATCGGTATCGCGAATATCAATCAGTCTTGCGCCCTCAGCAATAAGCGCATTCGCCTGCTGTGGCGTAATAAGAGCAAGAGGCATCGTGTTTCCTTACAGCAAATAATCGGGATAGGTCTGACAAGTAGAGCACTGAATGGATGCCTTAAGCCAGTGTAAAGAGGGTAAAGGCAGGTAAAAGCGCAGGAGCGCCCTGGCAGCAAGCGGTAAACTGACTATGCTTAGAGATAGTCTCTTTTTATTTTCAATTAGTTAGCTTGCACGGAGTCATTATGGGTTTTTGGCGCGTTGTTTTTACGATTATTCTCCCGCCGTTGGGCGTGCTGCTGGGTAAAGGATTTGGCTGGGCATTTATTCTGAATATCCTGCTGACCATTCTGGGCTACTTCCCCGGCCTTATTCACGCGTTCTGGGTGCAAACTAAAAGCTAAGCACGGCAGAGTAAATCGCTGTAGATCCCGGTCAGCACGCCTTCTGGCCCAAACTGCTGTTTGATCCAGCGCGTTACCTGACCGGTCGCGGCATGCTGCGTGGCGAGCAGCATGCGCGAATCCTGACGCGGATTGTTAATGCGTCGCGTCGCCAGGAGTCCATCCTCCACCGCCTCTCTCGCCATGTATTCCGGCAAAAAGCCAATCCCTTCGCCCAGGATCTGACACTGGCATTTGGTGTTGAAATCCGGCACCAGAATCGCCTCCTGCCCGTGCAGCAGCCAGCCGACCTTCTTGTTGATGGTGTGCGCGGTATCTTCCACCATGATGTTGGGATACAGGCGCAGCTGGCTCTCCGCTATGGGTTCGGGAACAAAGGCGAGCGGATGCTCCGGCGCGATGGCAAAGACCCAGCGGATAGCGCCAATTTCGGTGTAATCAATCCCGCCGCCGTCGAGCAGCGTGTCCGGCGCACCGATCGCGATATTGGCCTGGTTGTTGATGATTGAATCCCAGACGCCGTTGTAGACCTCGGTGGTCACGGTGATCTGACAGGTCGGAAACTGTTTTTTCAGCACCTGCAGCAGCCTGGCGGTGTGGCGCGGCGTATACAACAGCTGGTTGATACAGATGCGCACCCGCGCCTCAATGCCCTGCGAAATGGTATCAATCCCGCGCTTGATGGCGTGGAAGTCGTTAAGCAGGTCGGTGGCCTTACGGTAAAAGTAAAAGCCGGACTCGGTCAGCTCGATGCTGCGCGTGTTGCGCACAAACAGCACCACGTCCAGCCCGGTCTCCATGCGCTTAATGGTGTAACTGATGGCGGAGGTCGTCACGCCCAGCTCGGCGGCGGCTTTGCTGAAGCTGCCAAAGCGCGCCGCGGTGGTGAAGGCCAGCAGATTTTCTTCGGTAAAGATGGAATTCATATCTCACTCCCTTCAGCCATCAGTTTTGAACATATTTTAACAGCGATGTTACAACGCATTTGAAGCCGGTCACAGTTCTGACTATTTGCTGCAGGCCGCACTCGGTAAGGCTTCGTCAGGCATAAGCATAATGCAGCCTTGCGCGCTAAAACGCGGTTAAACATAAGAAAAAGGTTGCACAGACGCACGTTTTAACCGGTTTGTTGAATTTAACTCAACAATGAATTGACTGTCGATGAATCATTTTTAAGCGGATTCTTTTATGACCAGGCTGTTGCTATTCTCAGGTCAACAGAAATAAAAACATCGGGAGTCTGAATATGTCTGCGAACGAACTCGTTACTGAATTTCTGCTGGCGGCAGAAGAGGGCAATAGCGATGCGCTAAAAGCCTGCCTGGAGAAAGGCGTGGATATTAACGCCACCAACCGTCAGAAAAGAACCGCGGTTATTATTGCCAGCCTGAAAAAGCATTATACCTGCGTAGAGTTATTAATTGCCGCCGGGGCGGATATTGATAAACAGGATCAGACCTGCTTTAACCCTTTCCTGATCAGCTGCCTGACCAACGATTTAACCCTGCTGCGCATTGTCCTTCCGGCAAATCCCGATCTCGACCGCCTGACGCGCTTTGGCGGCGTGGGCATTACCCCTGCCAGCGAAAAAGGGCACGTGGAGATCGTGCGCGAGCTGCTGGAAAAAACCGATATCAACGTCAACCACACCAACTTTGTCGGCTGGACGCCGCTGCTGGAAGCCATCGTGCTTAACGACGGCGGCGCGAAGCAGCAGGAGATCGTCAAGCTGCTGCTGGATCACGGCGCGAACCCGCACATGACCGATAAATACGGCAAAACCCCGCTCGAGCTGGCGCGGGAAAAAGGCTTCGATGCGATTGCTGACCTGCTGCTGGCGGCAGGCGCATAACGCATTCGGCCAGCCATTTCCGGCTGGCCGTTAATTCAAAAAGTATTTTTACCGACGTGCATTTTGCACGACGGCGGCCCCCTTTTATCCGCGTTCAGGAGAAAATAATGCCAACGAAAATCGTCATAAAAAAGAACACGTACTTTGATTCGGTGTCGTTGATGTCCGTTTCCACCAAAGCCAATAAATTGCCGGGCGTCGAACAGGCGTTTGTGGCCATGGCAACGGAAATGAACAAAGGCGTATTAAAAAACCTCGGGCTATTAACGCCGGAATTAGCGGAAGCCAAAAACGGCGATCTGATGATCGTGATTAAAGGCGACGCGGCGAATGATGAAACGCTGGCGGCCATCGAAGCGCTGTTCACGCGTAAAGAGAGCGCAGGCTCCCATGAAGCGCGCTACGCCACGATTGCCAGCGCCAAAACCCATCGCCCGGACGCAAACCTTGCGGTCATTTCCGTCAACGGTACTTTCGCCGCACGCGAAGCCCGCCAGGCGCTTGAAAACGATCTTAACGTGATGCTCTTTTCCGATAACGTGTCGCTCGACGACGAGCTGGCGCTGAAGCAGCTTGCGCACCGGAAAGGGTTGCTGATGATGGGGCCGGACTGCGGCACCGCCATCATCAACGGCGCGGGGCTGTGCTTTGCTAATGCGGTGCGTCGCGGGCCGATTGGCATCGTCGGCGCATCCGGCACCGGCAGCCAGGAGCTGAGCGTGCGCATTCACGAATTCGGCGGCGGCGTGTCGCAGCTGATTGGCACCGGCGGGCGCGATCTCAGCGAGAAAATTGGCGGCCTGATGATGCTCGACGCCATCGATATGCTGGAAGCCGACGAGGGCACGCAGGTGATTGCGCTCATCTCCAAGCCACCAGCGCCAGCGGTGGCAGAGAAAGTGCTGGCCCGCGCCCGCGCCTGCCGCAAGCCGGTGGTCGTCTGCTTCCTCGGTCGCAGCGAACCGCCCGCCGATGAAGACGGCCTGCAGTTTGCCCGCGGCACCAAAGAGGCGGCCCTGAAGGCGGTCCTGCTCAGTGGCATCAAAAAAGAGTCCCTGGACCTGCATCCGCTCAACTGGCCTTTGATTGAAGAGGTGCGCGCCCGCCTGACCCCACAGCAGAAGTACATTCGCGGCCTGTTCTGCGGCGGCACCCTGTGCGACGAGGCGATGTTCGCAGCGCTTGCGAAATTCGACGACGTCTACAGCAACATCCAGCCTGATCCGGCAAAGCGCCTGAGCGACATCAGCGTCAGTAAAGCCCACACCTTCCTCGACTTTGGCGACGATGATTTCACCAACGGCAAGCCGCACCCGATGATCGACCCGACCAACCGCATCAGCCGCCTGCTGCAGGAGGCGCGCGATCCGGAAGTCGGCGTCATCGTGATGGACTTCGTGCTGGGCTTCGGTGCACATGAAGATCCGGTGGGGGTGATGCTTGATGCCATTAAGGAGGCGCAGGCCATCGCGAAGGCCGATAACCGTCCGCTGGAGATCCTCGGCTACGTGCTCGGCACCGACCAGGATCCGCAGTCGCTGGCGCAGCAGTGTCAGCTGCTGACCGACGCAGGTGTCATCTGGGCCAGCAGCAGTACCAACACCGGATTACTGGCACGCGAATTTGTCTGCAAAGGGGAGAAAGCATAATGACGACCTTATTCAACCAGCCGCTGAACGTGATTAACGTCGGCATTGCGATGTTCAGCGACGACCTCAAAAAACAGCACGTTCCCGTCACCCGGCTCGACTGGACGCCGCCGGGGCAGGGCAATATGCAGGTCGTTGAAGCGCTCGATCAGCTGGCGGAAAAACCGCTGGCGGAGAAAATCGCTGCCGCTAACCAAATCGCCCTTGAGCGCATTATTCAGTCCCATCCGGTGCTGGTGGGCTATGACCAGGCCATTAACGTTGTGCCGGGGATGACCCGCACCACCATCCTGCACGCCGGTCCGCCGGTCGCCTGGGAAAACATGTGTGGCGCCATGAAGGGCGCGGTCACCGGGGCGCTGGTGTTTGAAGGGCTGGCGAAAGATCTGGACGACGCCGCAAGGCTGGCGGCATCCGGCGACATTACCTTCTCGCCGTGCCACGAGCATGACTGCGTGGGCTCGATGGCGGGCGTCACTTCCGCGTCGATGTTTATGCACATCGTCGAGAACAAAACCCACGGCAACCGCGCGTACACCAACCTCAGCGAGCAGATGGCGAAGATCCTGCGCATGGGCGCTAACGACCAGAGCGTGATCGACCGCCTGAACTGGATGCGCGACGTGCTCGGCCCAATGCTGCGCGACGCGATGAAGATTATCGGCGAAATCGACCTGCGCCTGATGCTGGCCCAGGCGCTCCACATGGGCGACGAGTGCCACAACCGCAACAACGCGGGCACCACGCTGCTGATCCAGGCGCTGACCCCGGGGCTGATTCAGGCGGGCTATCCGGTGGAGCAGCAGCGCGAGGTGTTCGAGTTTGTCGCCAGCAGCGACTACTTCTCCGGCCCGACGTGGATGGCAATGTGTAAAGCCGCGCTGGACGCCGCGCACGGCATTGAGTACAGCACCGTCGTCACCACCATGGCGCGCAACGGCTACGAGTTCGGCCTGCGCATTTCCGGCCTGCCGGGGCAGTGGTTCACCGGCCCGGCGCAGCAGGTGATCGGCCCAATGTTCGCAGGTTATAAGCCGGAAGACTCCGGGCTGGATATTGGCGACAGCGCGATTACCGAAACCTACGGCATCGGCGGCTTTGCGATGGCGACGGCTCCGGCGATTGTTGCGCTGGTGGGCGGCACGGTGGATGAAGCCATCGACTTCTCCCGCCAGATGCGCGAAATCACCCTCGGCGAAAACCCGAACGTCACCATTCCGCTGCTCTCGTTTATGGGCATCCCAACCGCCATCGACATTACCAAAGTCGCTGGCAGCGGCATTCTGCCGGTGATTAACACCGCCATAGCCCACAAAGACGCGGGCATCGGCATGATTGGGGCGGGCATCGTTCACCCGCCGTTTAGCTGTTTTGAAAAGGCGCTGTTGACCTTCCGCGATCGCTACTTTTTATAAGGCAAGCATCCATGAAAAACATGAAACTGGAGTGGAAAAGAGGTGACTGGGCGGCGTATTTCGGGTTGATGACCAACAACCTGACCAATTTGCTGACCATGATGGGGCTGCTCATTTTTGTCGTCGGCATCCCGAAGGAGATTGTTTATGGACGCATCGCGCCGGCCTTCGGGCTGGCGGTGCTGGTCGCGAGTATTTGCTACGCCTGGTTTGGCCTGCAGATGGCGCGCGCCACCGGGCGAACGGACGTCACCGCGCTGCCGTCCGGCCCGAGCGCGCCGTCGATCTTTACCGTCACCTTCCTGGTGCTGATGCCGGTTTATCAGCAAACGGGCGATGCGGAGTTCGCGATCCAGATTGGCCTGGTGTGGTGCTTCGTGGAGGCGATGATCCTCGCGGGCGGTTCGTTTTTAGGGGAAACCATCCGCAAGATGATCCCGCGTACCGTGCTGCTGTCGTGCCTCTCCGGTTTAGGCCTGCTGCTGCTGGCGATGAACCCGATGCTGCAGGCGTTCGAAGCGCCGACCGTGTCGTTTATCGTGCTGCTGCTTATCTTCATTAACTGGTTCGGTAAAAAGCCGATTTTCGCCAAAATCCCGACCGGTCTGCTGTTGCTGGTTGCAGGAACGGCGCTAGCGTGGCTCTCGGGTCTGCAAAGCCCGGAAGCGATTAAAGCGTCCATGTCATCCTTCGGCTTTAACCCGCCGGAAGTACACGTGGACAGCTTTATGCAGGGGCTGCCGCACGCGCTGCCGTACCTGGCATCAGCCGTTCCGCTGGGGCTGGCGAACTACATCTTTGACCTTGAGAACATCGAAAGCGCCCACGCGGCGGGGGATGAATACCCGACCCGCAAGGTGATGCTGGCGAATGGTCTGGCGTCGATGCTCGGCTGCCTGATGGGGAATCCGTTCCCGGTCACGGTCTACGTCGGCCATCCCGGCTGGAAAGCGATGGGGGCCAGCATCGGCTACACGCTGGCCTCGGGCGTTACCATGTTCATCGTGCCGCTGTTCGGGCTAGGGGCCTTTATGCTCGCCATCATTCCGATGACCGCCATCGTGCCGATTCTGGTGTTTATTGGCGTCGTCACCGCCAACCAGGTGGTGAGGGAAACGCCCAAAGTTGAGGTGCCGGTGATCTTCATCTGCCTGTTCCCGTGGATCGCCAACTGGGCGCTGACCATGATGAACAGCGTGATGAGCGCCGCAGGCACCAGCGCGGGGAAAATCGGCACCGACGTGCTGCACAGCAAGGGGATTTACTACGAAGGGCTGATGCACCTCGGCAACGGCGCGCCGCTCGCCAGCATGCTGTGGGGCTGTATCGCCATCTTTGCCATCATCAACAAACCGCTGCGCGGGGCTGTCGCCGCCGCCGGTGGCGCGCTGCTGGCGCTGTTTGGGGTGATCCACGCCCCGGTGGTGGGCTTTGCCGAGGGCAGTTCGCTGATGTTCGTCACCGCGTATCTGATGATGGGCGGCATGTTTGTGGTGAAGCATGTGCTGGATCTCTCTGTTAATCCCCCTCTCCCACAGGGAGAGGGCCGGGGTGAGGGCACCAGAACGCACCTTCTGAAGGAAACAAAATGAAAGAGCTTATGGTCGTCGCCATCGGCGGCAACAGCATTATCAAAGACAACGCCAGCCAGTCGGTTGAACATCAGGCGCAGGCGGTGAAAGCGGTGGCAGAGTCGGTGCTGGAAATGCTGGCCTCCGACTATGACATCGTGCTCACCCACGGCAACGGCCCCCAGGTGGGGCTGGATCTGCGCCGCGCCGAAATCGCCCACGAGCGGGAAGGACTGCCGCTGACCCCGCTGGCGAACTGCGTGGCGGATACCCAGGGCGGCATCGGCTACCTGATCCAGCAGGCGCTCAATAACCGCCTGGCCGCTCGCGGCGAGCAAAAAGCGGTCACGGTCGTCACCCAGGTGGAGGTGGATAAAAACGATCCCGGCTTTACGCACCCGACGAAACCGATCGGTGCGTTTTTCAGCGAGACACAGCGCGACGAGCTGCAGCGCGCGCACCCGGACTGGCATTTTGTTGAGGACTCCGGCCGTGGCTACCGTCGCGTGGTGGCTTCGCCGCAGCCGCTGCGGATTGTTGAGGCCGACGCCATCAAGACGCTGACGCAAAAAGGCTTTGTGGTGATCGGCGCTGGCGGCGGGGGGATCCCCGTTGTTCGCAGTGAGCAGGGTGACTACCAGAGCGTCGACGCGGTGATTGATAAAGATCTCTCCACCGCGCTGCTGGCCCGCGAGATCCGCGCCGACGTGCTGGTGATCACCACCGGCGTCGAGAAAGTGTGCGTCAACTTCGGCAAGCCAAACCAGCAGGCGCTGGACGCTGTAAACGTGGAGCAGATGACGCGCTACATGGACGAAGGCCACTTCCCGGCGGGCAGCATGCTGCCCAAAATTGTCGCCTCGCTGGAATTTTTAAGCCACGGCGGCAGGCGGGTGATCATCACCTCGCCGGACCGCCTGCCCGCGGCGCTGCGCGGAGAAACCGGCACCCATATCGTTAATGAAGGAAGATAAGATGAGTGAAAACAAAAGCCGCCGCGAGTTTATTAGCCAGAGCGGCAAAATGGTCACCGCCTGCGCGCTGTTTGGCGCCACCGGCTCCGTCGCGTATGCTGCGGATACCGCAAAGCCAACCTGCGAGACCGGCAAACCGATGAGCATCACCGCGAAACATTACTATCTCGACAACGTGCTGCTCGAAGCCGGGTTTAACGTCGACGGCAGCTTGGCGACGAGCACCCGCACCGAACTGAAAACGCTGGAGATTAAGGACGGGAAGATCGTCGCCCTGCGCGATAACAAAAGCCATGCCGACGCCACGCTGCCGCACTATGACGCAGGCGGCAAGCTGATGCTTCCGGCAATGCGCGACATGCACATCCACCTGGATAAAACCTTTTACGGCGGCCCGTGGCGCTCCCTGAACCGTCCGGCGGGCACCACGATTCAGGACATGATCCGCCTTGAGCAGAAGCTGCTGCCGGAGCTGCAGCCCTACACCCAGGAACGCGCGGAAAAGCTGATCGACCTGATCCAGTCCAAAGGCTCCACCATCGCCCGCAGCCACTGCAACATTGAGCTGGTTTCCGGCCTGAAAAACCTGGAAAATTTGCAGGCGGTGCTGGCGCGCCGGAGCGCAGGTTTTGACTGCGAAATCGTCGCCTTCCCGCAGCACGGCCTGCTGCTGTCTAATTCCGAAAAGCTGATGCGCGAGGCGATGCAGGCCGGGGCGCACTACGTGGGCGGGCTGGACCCAACCAACGTTGACGGCGCGATGGAGAAATCCCTCGATACCATGTTCCAGATTGCGCTGGACTACGACAAAGGGGTGGATATTCACCTGCACGAAACCAGCCCGGCGGGGGTGGCGGCGGTGAACTACATGGTCGAAACCGTGGAGAAAACGCCGGAGCTGAAGGGCAAGCTGACCATCAGCCACGCCTTCGCGCTGGCGACGCTCAACGAGCAGCAGGTGGATGAGATCGCCACCCGCATGGCGGCGCAGCAGGTAACCATCGCCTCCACCGTGCCGATTGGCACCCTGCACATGCCGCTGAAGCAGTTGCGTGAGAAGGGCGTGTTCGTGATGACGGGAACCGACAGCGTCATCGACCACTGGTCGCCGTACGGTCTGGGGGACATGCTGGAGAAAGCGAATCTCTATGCGCAGCTCTACATCCGCCCCAACGAGCAGACGCTCTCCCGCGCGCTCGGTATCGCCACTGGCGACGTGCTGCCGCTGAACGACAAGGGAGAACGCGTGTGGCCGAAAGCGCAGGACGATGCCAGCTTTGTGCTGGTGGATGCCTCCTGCTCCGCCGAAGCGGTGGCGCGCATTTCACCACGTACCGCGACGTTCCATAAGGGGAATCTGGTCTGGGGCTCGGTGGGCTAATGTGGTGCCGGGTGGCGCTGCGCTTACCCGGCCTACGGTTCGGAGATTTTGTAGGTCGGGTAAGGCGAAGCCGCTACCCGACAATGCAGTATACTGCTATGCACATTCTTAAGAGGGATCTGCCATGGCACAAAACATCTACGACAACCCGGCATTTTTCGAGGGCTACGCCCAGCTTCCGCGATCGGTGCAGGGGCTGGACGGCGCGCCGGAGTGGCCCGCGCTTAAGGGCATGCTGCCGGATTTAACTGGCAAATCGGTCGTCGATCTCGGTTGCGGCTACGGCTGGTTCTGCCGCGCGGCGCGCGAGCTGGGCGCGGCTCACGTCACGGGTGTTGATATCTCTGAAAAGATGCTCGCCCGTGCAGCGGAGCTTACCGCTGACCCAAAAATTCAGTATCAGCGTAGCGATCTGGAATCTCTCACGCTTAACGAGAACAGCCTCGATCTGGTCTACAGCTCGCTGGCGCTGCACTACCTGCCGGAGCTGGATACCCTGTTTGCGAAGGTTCAGCGCGCGCTTAAGCCTGGCGGCAGCCTGGTCTTTTCGATGGAGCACCCGATATACACCTGTGCCACCCGTCAGGGCTGGCTGACCGACGATAACGGCGAGCGGTTCTGGGGCGTGAATCATTATCAGGACGAAGGCAGGCGCGTCAGCAACTGGCTGGCGGACGGGGTGATCAAGTATCACCGCACGCTGGGCACCACGCTTAACGCGCTGATCGGGGCCGGGTTAACGATAAGCGAGGTCAATGAGTGGGGACCAACGCAGGCGCAGATTGACGCCTGGCCTGCGCTGGCCGAAGAGGCAGAGCGCCCGATGCTGGTGCTGATTGCCGCCCGTAAGGCTCAGTAACCCACCTTATACACCCGCCCGCTCTGCACGCCTTCCACGCTGCGGCGGTAGGCGTTCGCCACGGTCGCTGCGGGAACGCTCTCAAAGCCCGGGAAGAAGCCGTCGTACGCTTCGACGGATTCGGTGAGGACCGTCGGGCTAATCAGGTTGATGCGGATCCCGCGCGGCAGCTCGCAGGCTGCGGCGTGCACAAATCCTTCCAGCGCGGCATTTACCGTGGTGGCATTCACGCCCTGCGCAATCGGCTCGTGCGCCACAATCCCGCTTATCAGCGTAATCGAGCCGCCTTCGTTCAGGTAGTGCTGGCCGGTCAGCGCCAGTCGTACCTGCCCGAGCAGTTTATCCTGCAATCCCCGGTTGAAATCGCTGTCCTTCATAGTCGCGAGCGGGCCAAAGTGAAGGCTACCGCTGGCGGAGACAATCGCGTCCACCGGACCGATTTTCTCAAACAGCGCCTGCACGCTCGCCTGCGAGGCGATATCCACCTGCTCGTCGCCCTGCGTGCGACCCACGCGGATGACCTCGTGACGACGGCTTAACTCTTCGGTTACGGCACGCCCGACCGTACCGCTGGCACCAATGATGACAATTTTCATAGCTGACTCCTTATGTTGTGAGACTTCATTCTTTAATAAATAAAAAGTCAGATAAACTGGGCTAACGTTAGATGATTACTAACCAGAGGTTCGGAATATGGATAAGCTTCGCGGAATGGAGACGTTTATTGCGGTGGTGGAAAGCGGCAGCTTTACCGGCGCGGCGTCACGTCTGGAGATGTCGGCGGTGATGGTGGGGAAGTATATTGCCCTGCTGGAATCCCAGCTCGGCACGCGGCTGCTGGAGCGCAACACCCGCCGCCAAAGTCTGACCGACGCCGGGCGCGTCTATTTCGAGGAGGCGAAGCGGGTGCTGGAGCAGGTCTCCATTGCTGAAAATGCAGTCGAGCGGCTGCGTGCTGCACCTGCAGGAACGTTGCGCGTCACGGCACCGACGTCGTTTGGTGGCTGCGTCATTGCACCGCTCACCGCCACCTATTTACAGCGCTATCCGGAAGTTCGCGTGGAGCTGGATCTCACCAACCGGATGGTCGATCTGGTGGAGGAGGGGGTCGATCTGGCCATCCGCATTGGCGACATTCGCAATGACGATCTGGTGGCGAAATACCTGTGCCCCTACAACATGGTGATCTGCGCTGCGCCGGACTATTTAGCGCGACACGGCACGCCGCAAACGCCAAACGATCTGGTGGATCATCTGTGTCTTTCGCACACGGTGTGGACGGCACGTAACGAGTGGCGGCTGCCGGGTGTGGAAGGAGAAGTGCGCTGGAAGCGCGATGCGATCTTAAGATGCAACGACGGCTACGGCTTGCGCATGGCGGCGCGCGCTGGCGCAGGATTACTGCTGCAACCGGAGGTGCTGGTGGCGGAAGAGCTGGCAAGCGGCAGGCTGGTGCGGGTGCTGGAGCAGTACACGCCCGCGCCGAGGCCGGTGCATTTATTGTGGCGTCAGGATTTACGTCAACTGCCTAAGCTAACGGAATTTATCGCTCATATTCTGCTAAGATTGGGCACAATATAAAAAAAGAAGGTAATCAAAGAATGTCTGCAAACAAACTCGCCAGCAGCGCGCAGGGCCTGCAATCATCTGCCATCCGTGAATTATTAAAACATAGCAAAATGGCAGGGGTGATTTCGCTGGGCGGGGGTATTCCTAACCCCGATTTGTTCGATCACGAAGGGCTTAAAATTGCCGCCGATGCCGTCTTATCACAGCATTTTGGCGAGGCGTTTCAGTACGGCCTGACGGAAGGCGTACCGGGGCTGCGCGAGGAAATTAAACGCATCTGCGAGGGGCGCGGCATCGCCTGTAAGGGCGATGATGTCGTTATTACTTCCGGCTCGCAGCAATCGCTTGACGTGCTGGCGCGTGCGCTAATTAACCCGGGTGACACCGTTGTCGTTGAGCGTCCAACCTATCTTGCCGCGCTGCAGGTCTTCGGTCTGGCGCAGGCCAGCTTTGAATCCGTTGGCACCGACGGCGACGGTATGAAGGTCGACGAACTTGAGGCCCTGGTGGCAAAGAAAGCCATCAAAGCGGTCTATATCGTTCCAACCTTTGGTAACCCGGGCGGTGTGACGCTTTCCGAAGCGCGCCGTAAACAGCTGGTGGAATTATCGAAGCGCTATGATTTCGTGATTATCGAAGACGACCCGTACAGCGAAATTAATTATACCGACGAAGTGTTCCGCCCGCTGATTGCTCACGCCAAAGATATCGGCAACGAAGAGAACGTGGTGTACACCTCCACCTTCTCTAAAATCCTCGCGCCGGGAACCCGCGTGGGCTGGGTGCTGGTCCCCGAGTGGCTGAAACGTGCGGTGGTTAATCTGAAGCAAACCACCGATCTGCACACCAGCACGCTGTCGCAGCTGATGACCTATGAGTACCTGAAAACCGGACGTCTGGCGGGGCAGATTAAGATGATCCGCGAAGCCTATCGCCAGAAATACCAGACGTTTGCAACTGAGCTGGAGGCCGAGCTGGGCGATGTGATGTCGTTCCACAAGCCGAAGGGCGGCATGTTCCTGTGGGCGAAAATGAACAACGGCATGAACACCACACGCTGGCTGGAAAAAACCTTGAGCAACGGCGTGGTGTTTGTACCGGGTGAGTTCTTCTACTGCAACGAACCGGACCAGACAACGCTGCGTATGTCATTCGTCACCCCAACGGATGAGCAGCTGAAAGAAGCGGTTCGACGCCTGAAGATCTCGCTGTAAGAGGGGGCGCATAACGGCAAATGCTGTTATGCGCCGTTCGCGTTTAGGGTGAGCTTATTGCGTGGCGTGGGCGAGCGCGCGGTCTGAAGCTTCTCCGCCGATCACCTGCGTCACCTCATGGATACGACAGATTTTTCCTTCTCGCAGTGCGGCAAACATATACACCTCAATCTCTGCCTGCCGACCATCCGGATACGTTACGGTAACCCGGTGCCGGTCTGCCAAAAGACCATCGTGACAGGTGAACTCCTCTACCCTGAATGCTATCTCGCGGATCTGCGATCGAACGTGGTTCAGGTGCTGCACAAAACCCTGATAATCAAGCGCGTGACCGTCCGTAAATTGCTGGTAATCGGGCGTAAAAAGCTCTGCCGGATCGACGTCGCCTTTGAATAAGCGGGTTAACAGGCACGCCATCTTTTCGCGCTGCGCGGCGTTGTCGGTGTCGGCTATCAGGGACGTGATAATGCTCATGCGGACTCCTTATGTGGTTGAATCACCATTATCCTTGACAGCCGAAGACGCAGTTTCTGTAATACGTCGATGAATAACTATTTTCGGTCAAAATGATATGGTCAGTGTTGAAACGCTCCTTCATCCCGGCGGGTACCGAACGCCGTGGCACAGTCATCGCACCGGCCAGCTGTGGCGCATTGCAACGGGGCTGCTGGTCATTGAGACGCAACAGGCGCGCTCGGTCGTGCCGGCAAAACATATCGGCTGGATCCCGCCGGGCCAGCAGCACGCCGCCTTCTCTGAAAGCGCGATTGAAGGCTGCGCTATCTATCTTGACCCTGCGTGCTGTGCAATGCTTCCCGATGCGCCCGTGCTGTTCGAGCCCGACGATCTCACCCATGCACTGTTTTCCCGTTTATGTAGTGCAGAGAGCGAGTACGATCCGCGAAAGCTGACTTTGCTGCTGGATGAGCTTGCCCTGACGCCCCAGGTTCACTTTTCACTTCCCGTGCCGACGGATCCGCGTCTGAAGAACGTGGTCAGCCGCTTGCTGCAGTGTGTCGATGATAATCAGACGGTCGAGAGCCATGCCAGCCATGCCGGGATGAGCGTGCGTACGTTTAACCGTCGGTTTAGCGCCCAGACCGGAATGAACTTCGTTAACTGGCGGCAGCTGGCACGCGTCATGCGGGCAATGGAGTGGCTGGCGGCGGGGAAGCCGGTAGGGTGGATTGCGCTGTCCTGCGGCTACAGCAGCGTCAGCGCATTTATTGAGGTTTTCAGAGCATGGACCGGTAAAACGCCGGGGCAGTGGGCAATTAAAGAAGGCCCTTTTGGGCGAAGGTAATGCGCGTGGCTTCGTTGAGATCCAGCTCTTTTAACGATTCCGGATTAACCCAGGCGATCTCCTGAAACTCATCATTAAACGTGACTGCCCGGTTGGTGCTGATGCAGTCGAAGATGAGATAGATCATGTATATCTCCTCAGTGGTGCCATCGGCGTAGGTTTTCACCCTGATGTCATCGCGAAAAGCCCATGGCGTGACCGAGGCGATCTCCAGCGCTTCGCCCAGCTCTTCACGGATCTCACGGCGCAACGCCTGTTCCATCGTTTCACCCGGCTCCATTCCGCCGCCGGAGAGAGCCCACTGGCCGGGGAATACGCCGCGATCGTCGGCCATTTTGCACAGCAGATAGGCCCCGTCGTTCTGGATGATGGGGCAGACAATGGTTCGTTGGCGCATGATTTCTTCCTGAAAAATGAGTTTGGGCTACTTTAGCAGATTGGGGGGGATGATTATGTTAGAGGTGCTCGATTCTCGCTCCTTGGTTTTCTGCGTTTTGCTGCCCTCACCCCGACCCTCTCCCACAGGGAGAGGGAGAAAACCATGTCAACCCAGCAACGCGACGCCAGCCTCGGTTCTCAGCCAGCGCGGGGCTTTAAGCTGGTCGGCAAAATATCCCGTCAGTTCAAAGAGTAAATCTCCCATCACACGAGCGGATTCAGGGGCGAGCGCGCCACCCATCAGCAGTTGCGTAATCACTTCGCAGTAGCGACAGAGTTGATCGGATTCAGCGTTGAATGCAGGCTCACGTTCGGGGAACACATCGACGGTAAGACGTTCCTGTAAGTGCTCAGGGAGTGGCTCCAGCAGCATCGGGCGGAGCAGGGTGAGGGTGGATGCAAGACGACCGCAGAGCGCTATTTTTCTTGCAGGATCGGTCTCTTCCACCAATGCTTCGCAATAGCGTTGGCAGTTATCGGCAAGTTCAGTGAAGTCGGTATTGTGGTCGAAGGGGGTAGTGAAAAGTGCGTTACTGGTGGTCATATGACAGTTTCCATTAAGTGATTAAGACCCTGCCAGAGAAATGCCAATTTCCCGGGTGGCAGAACTGAACGGAGTTGGCATTACCGGCCTTAATGGACACCGGCGCGTCTTGCGACGCCCCCGTCCAGCCCACCATTGAAATGTAGCCAGACGCACGGCGCAACAAGAGCTCACGCCGCCATTAAGTTTAACCGGGATGCCAATCCCGACGCCAGATTTTGCTGGCGTGGAAAGAACATACGCCCGATTAACCCTAATAAAAAGAAGGTTACCCAGGAGAAGTTAAATCCTGCGAGGCGGCTTCAGAAAATGATGTAAGGCGTTTCATCACCGCTCCCTCAGCGCCTCTTTCGCCCGGTTAAACGGCTTAATCAGATAATCCAGTACCGTTTTCTCTCCGGTCTTAATGTCCACCGTCGCAATCATCCCCGGCACAATCGAGAAGTGCCTGCCCGCCTTATTCACCAGATAGTCCTGGCTGGTGCGGATAAATACCCGGTAATAGAACACTTCCGGCTTGGCTTCGTCCTGGATGGTATCCGGTGAAATGGTTTCCACCACCCCGTGCAGCCCGCCGTAAATCGCGTAATCGTAGGCGGTGATTTTGACCAGCGCCTCCTGGTTTGGGTGGATAAAAGCGATATCGCGCGGCGACAGGCGGGTTTCAATCAGCAGGTGATCGTCCACCGGCACGATCTCCATCAGCTCGCCGTTGGGGGGGATGACGCCGCCGATGGTGGTGACCTTGATGTTTTTCACGATGCCGCGCACCGGGGATTTCACCGTCAGACGGGTAACGGAATCCTGGCGCCCTTTGAGAATGGCGGAAACCATGTCCACCTCCGCGTTGGCTTTGGAGAGCGCCTCGCGCGCCTGAACGTAATACTGCGAGCGCACGTCGGTCAGCTTGAGTTCCAGATCGCTTTTTTGCCGCTGCAGACGCAGCACTTCCACGTGGCTGGCGGCGCCGGTTTTCACCAGCCGCTGGGTGATCGCCAGCTCTTTATTGGCGAGATCCAACGCCGAGCGCAATTCCCGCTGGGTATCTTCAAGCTGCGCGCGACGTGAGTTATAGAGGCGCGTTTCGGCCCCGATCAGATCCGTCCACTTCGCCAGCGAAGGCGGGAATTTCAGCGGTAGATCGTTCACTTCGGCGTAAAGCCGGACGCTGGAAGCGAGCGATGCCCGGTAGCGCGCCGCACTTTCGCCGACGTTTGATTCCGAACGCGTTGGATCGAGCCGCGCCAGCACCTGTCCCGCCTGAACCTGATCCCCTTCGTGCACGTTCAGCTCCGTCAGGATCCCGCCGTCCAGCGACTGTAAAACCTGCTCTCGCGAGCTGGGGATCACTTTGCCGGTTCCGGTGGAAACTTCATCCAGAATGCCGTACCACGCCCAGACGCCAAGCACCACAAACATCAGCAGAGAGAAGATGACAATCCGCCGCGCGCCAGTGTAGCCGCTTTCGGAGTCGAGGGCGTTATCCAGATCGTCCATTGCGGCAACGTCACGCTGACTGATTTTCATTTTTCCACTCCCGTCCGGTTGCCTGCTGCTGTTGCTGCATGCGGCTGTTGCTCAGCGCCTGCGCTTTTGGCGCATCCATCACCAGCATCCCTTCTTTCAACACCACCACGCGCTCCACCAGCTCCAGCACCGGGACGCGGTGGGTGGCGACAACCAGCGTACGGTTGCCAAGCCAGGCGTTGAGGCGCTGGATAAATTCCCGCTCGGTATGCTCGTCAAGCGACGCCGTAGGTTCGTCCATCAGCACGATATTCGGATCGCGCAGTAGCATGCGCGCCAGCAGAATGGACTGCCGCTGCCCGCCGGAAAGCCCCACGCCATTCTCCATAATCGGGTAGTCCAGCCCCTTCGGCAGCTTCTGCACAAAGCTCGCCGCGCCGCACATCTCCAGCACCTCAAAAATCTCTTCATCGGTGGCGCGCGGCATGCCGAGCGTGATGTTCTCGCGCAGGGTGCCGTAAAACAGCCGCGCGTTCTGGGTCATAAAGCCGACGTTACGCCGCACGTCCGCCACGTCGAGATGGGGCAGGCTGAAGTTGTCGAGCCGCAGCTCGCCGCCCGCCAGATCCATCCCGCCCGCCATCGCCTGCAGCAGGGTTGATTTACCCGCGCCGTTGCGCCCGAGGATCGCCACTTTCTCGCCAGGTTTGATCTCCAGACGGTTGATGCGCAGCGCCATGCGGGGATCTTCCGGGTGATAGCGGAACTGCGCCTGCTCGAACAGGTAATGACCGCGCAGCACGTCCTGGCGGATCGGCGTCTCTTCGCGCTGGTTTTCGGTGGGAAGCTGCATAATGCTGTCCAGCCCTTCTTTGGCGGCCTTCACCTGCTGCCAGCGGGCCAGCACGCCGCACAGCGTCGCCATCGGCGCGATCATGCGGGAGGCCAGCATCGAGGCGGCCACCACTGAACCGGTGGTGAGCGTCCCGTCGATCACCATCGGCGCGCCGACCACGATGACGCCTGCGTAGACCAGGCTTTGAATGGTCATCCCCCAGCTGATCAGGTTCTGCGTCAGCTCGCGGGTGCGCAGGCCGGATTCTGCGGTGATCTGGATGTAGCTGTTCCACTGCTGCAAAAAGCGGTTTTCCGCCTGCATCAATTTGATGTCCTCCAGACCCTGCACGCTCTCCACCAGCACCGCGTTGCGCAGGGTGGATTCATGGGCCGACTGCTTCGCCAGCTCCGCCAGCCGCTTTTGCAGCAGCAGGCCGGGCAGCACCATGATCACCGCCGCGACCGGGGCGATCCACGCCAGCTGCGGGGCGATGATCGCCAGCACCACCACAAACAGCAGAAAGAATGGCAGGTCAACAATCGTGGAGATGGTCGAGGAGGTGACCATTTCGCGGATCTGCTCCAGCTCGCGCAGCTGGGAAATGAAGCTGCCGGTGGAGCGGGGGACGGCGCTGTTGCGCAGGCGAAGCGCATGGCCAAAGACGCGATCCGACACGCGCAGATCTGAGCGCTTGCCCAGCAGATCCATAATGTGCCCGCGCGCCACGCGCAGCACAAAACCAAACAGCGTGGCGATCAGCACCCCGATAGTCAGAACGTACAGCGTCGGGTAGGACTGGGCCGGGATCACCCGGTCGTAGACCTGCATGGAAAAAACGATCCCCGAAAGCGACAGCAGGTTGATAAACAGCGCGGCGAGCATCACCCAGCTGTAGGGGCGCAGGTCGCGCATCACCAGCCTGTAGAGCCAGTCCGGGCGATATTTGGAAATATAGGCATCCACCCGGCTGTCTTTCAGGGCGGCCAGGGGACGCAGGGCGATCACGTGGCGGATGGCCGGGAGCATGGCCGTCATCGACAGGCGGTTGGTGTGCGGTTTGTCGTCGAAAAAGCTGACCTCAAGGGTATCTTCGCCGTCGAAATGTTCAATGACGCCGATTTTGCCCTCGCTCAGCTCCACCACGACGGGCAAGCGCCAGCTATTGATGGACTGCTGATCCGCCGTGAGCAGCTGAAATGACAGGCCGGCCTCGCGCGCAAGCTGCGTGAGGGCAGGCACCATCGGTTTACCTTTCAGCCACGGCGCACCCGCCATCAGCGCGCCAGGTGAACAGGCTACGCGATAACGCGTGGCCACGTAGCCAAACGCCTGCGCCCACTGCTCCAGCGCATCATCCGTCATGTTTTCACCCTGTGGGATATCGCGTTGCTTCATGGCTGGATCTCCACAGTCTGGATGGTGCGGTTATCAAGTTCGAACGCGTGGCGTAAGCGCCCGGTGTTGTACAGGCAGTTGAGCTGAAGCTGGTGCAGCTGTCCGGCGGTTTGCTGCTGGGTGAAACGCGCCTGATAAACCTCCTGTTCGGCGTTTAACACGTCGAGCAGCGGACGCGAGCCGAGGTCGAGATACTGCTGCTGATACAGCTCGCGGGTGCGGGCGCTGAGCGCTTCCTGACGCCCCTGAATTTGCAGCGTGGCCATCAGGCTCATCACCTGGCTGCGTGCTTCAAGCAGTTTTTGCCGCACGTCGAGGCGCGTGCGCTGAATGGTGGACTGCGCCGACTCGACCGCGTGTCCGGCCGCGTTACGTCGGGCGGTCAGGCCGCCGCCCTGATAGAGCGGCATCTGCACTTTTACCCACGCGGAATACTGGGTGCGATCCCGCGTTTCGTTGCCCGCGTAGCGGTCGTTGAGGTAATGGCGCACTTCCGGTTCAAGCGAAATGGTCGGGGTCATCTGCGCGTTGGCGTAGTCAAGGTTGGCCTGCGCCACGTTGGCCTGCGCCCAGGCGGCTAATACAGCGGGCACCAGGCGATCGTCCGGCTCGGCGATCTCACAGCTGCGGGCCAGACTTTGTGGGAAATCGTTGCTGACCGCGTTCAGACTGTCCCAGCCGAGAAAGCTCATCAGCGTGGCGCGGGCGCTGTCGAGGCTGGCCTGATACTGCATCAGCTGTGCGCGCGCGCCTTCGATACGGGCATCGGTCTGCACCACGTCAGAGAGGGATGTGGCCCCTTCGTCATTGCGCTGTTTCGTCAGTTTCCCGATGGAGGAGAGGGCATCAAGCTGTTCTCTGGCGGTGTCCACCATCTGCTGCCAGGTCTGGACCTGCACCATGGCGATGGCGGTATCGTGGGCGATGGTGTCAATGCTGACCAGCACGTTAGCCTGCTGCTGGGCGACGCCCGCGCTTTCGGCGCGCACCTGGCTTGCCACTTTGCCAAAGTCGTAGAGCATTTGTGAGAGCGAGAGCACAAGCGACGGCGTGAAGCCGTTATCGTCGCCGTCGTGGGTATAACCGTTCTCCGCGCCGGCATTGATCTGCGGATAGTATTTCGATTTGGCGACGTCGACATTTTCGCTCTGCTGGTAGAGTTTGCCCACCGCTTCGCTGATGGCCGGGTGCCAGGTCACCGCACGGTTAACCGCGTCATCCAGTTGCAGCGTGCCGGGAGCGGCTTTGCTGGCGACAGGAGCCACGCGGCCGTTCAGAGAGGGGAGTTCCTGCGTTTCGCGGAGTTGCTCAGTATTGATCGTCGCTGCCGGACTGGCTGCGACAGCGGGCACAGATATCAGGCAGCACGAGAGCCACCAGTAAGGCATCTTCTTTCCCATGTCTTATCCCTAATAAAATGGTACAGCTTTATTGTTGTGCCCGGGCGCTGTGCGCCCGGGTCAGGTGGTTCTGTTGCTATCAGGTAATGATGTGCTGCTGGTTAACAAGCTCGTCGTAGGTGGTCTGAACGCCATCAAGCGTAACGAGCGTGGTATTAGTGTAGGTGGTGCCTGCACCATCACGGTCGATGGAGATCACAGTGTTGCTACCGCTTTGAGTAACATGGAGATAATTACCCAGCGTCGATGCGCTACCGTTCCAGCCCACCAGCAGATCGCCGATGTCGATTTTGTCTCCCTGCGCCAGCGAGAAGGTGCTCCAGTGGTCGCCGGTCGTGCTGCTGACGTTGCCTGCGGTGGCGTTGCCTGAGGTGCTGTTCAGCACCTGGTAAATCAGCGTGTCGCCGTAGGCCGTGCCGCTAATGACGTCGTTATGTTCAGAGCTGATGAACTGCGGCGCCATGTTGATGGTCAGCGTGGCGGTATCCGTGTTGCCGTTGGCGTCGGTCAGGGTGTAGTTGAAGGTCTCCTTCGAGGTGATGGTTGAGAGCGATACCCCCGGGTTGAGCGTATAGGTGTAACTGCCGTCTGCGGCAATCGCCAGCGTGCCGTAGTGACCCGTGATGCTCGACTGCGTGCTGCCGGTGTAGGGATCCAGCGTAGTGGTGACGCCGTCGTAGCCGGTAATGCTCACGCGGGTATCCACCGAGTGCAGCTGGTCCATCGTCCCTGCAGAACCGGTACCGTCGAAAATGTTGCCGTCAACGGTGTGGGTGCCCGTGGCGTCGAACTGCGACAGCGAGTAGTTGGTGCCAGTGACGCTTGGGGTGATGGTGATATTTCCTACTCCCAGCGGCCCCATTCTGCCGGTATAGCTCAGGGTGTAGGTTCCCGCCTCCAGGTCGAGACCCGTCAGGTTGACCGTCGCCGTGCCGCCCAGCAGCAGCCCGCCGTTGAACGAGCCGGTTCTGACGGTGGTGGCGCCGTTGGTCAGCGTCCAGTCAACCGTTAGCCCTGTCAGCGTCAGCAGCGAGGCGACGTTAAACGACAGCACCACGTTGTGCAGCGCGGTATTGGCATCCACCACGAAGGTGCCGGAGCCGGAGCCCTGGGTTGAAGTGAGCAGCGCGGCGTTCCAGCTCGCCGACCCGACGGTAGTATCCGAGTACGCGGCGGTGTGGTGCACTGACGTTACATCCATCACGGCGCTGACATCGTTAACCGCATTCATCGCCTGCGCGGTAGGGGTAATGTTCAGCGATGCCGTGTCTTTCGTCCCGTCCGGCGCAGTGATGGTGTAGACGAAGGTATCTGGCGTGCTGATATGGTCGGAGCCAACGCCGCTATTCAGGGTGTAGGTGTACTCCCCGGCCGCGTTGATGCTCAGCTTACCGTATTCCCCATCGATCTCCGTCAGGCCGCTGCCGTTAACCACCACGCCGTTCACTTCCGTCACCAGCGTACCGACTGGGGCAATATCATCCGACAGCACATCCCCGGAGGTGGTCTCGCTAATGCTCGCCACGCTGTAGACATGATCCTGCAGGACGCTCAGCGTATAGGCCGTCAGCGCGGTGATCCCTGCCGCCGTATTGAGCAGGAACAGGTACTCCCCGGCGGGCAGGTTCAGCGTCAGCTGTGGCGAGGTTCCGCCCAGCAGCGGCGCGCGCAGCCAGCCCGACTCCACGCGCATCTGTTCAAAGGTCTGCGTCGCGTTGTTGAACTTATAGATGTACAGGTCGAACACTGAGGCCAGCGCCACGCCGCCGACGGAAGCCTGTATGGTCATGGTGCGGGTGGTACCTTCCTCCACGCTGTAGATGATTGGGTTGGTCATATCGTCCAGCAGATTCAGCCCCAGCGTGTTGCCGAGGTTAATCCCGACCAGGGTAAAGCCGCTCTGCGACGAGGTGCCGTTATCAATGGCCGTAACGGTGGTGTCAAAGGTCAGCGAGGCGGTATCGTCCACCGCCACAACGCCGCTGGTGGCGGTTCCTGTACCCAGCGACAGTACAAGGTTCGCCGACGCGCTGACGCCGTTATAGGTGATGGTGTAGCTGAAGCTCTCCGTGCGGCCAATGACCGCGGCGCTGGTGTCCGTCAGGGTGTAGGTATAGCTACCGTCGCGGTTGATGGTCAGCGTGCCGTACTCGCCCTGGATCACGGTACCGTCAGCGGTCACGTTGGTGAGGTCGCCATCCGTATTGGTCACGGCGGTGATTCTGGCGCCTGCCGGGGCGTTGTCGCTGCCTGCGGTCGGGTCGACATCGGTGATGACGTTGCCCGTCAGGCTGGTTTCGCCAGAAACGGTACCCGCGCTGGTCTCTTTCACGGCGACATCCAGACTGGTGTAAGAACCGGTCGCCAGGAGGTTGGTGTTGTAGCTCAGCACGCGATACTGACCATTTTCCAGCCCGGTCAGGTTCAGCGAGACGCCGGTTGCGCCGAGCGTCAGCAGGTCAGCAAACTGCGGCTGTCCGGTGTCCACCACCGTGGTCCAGGTGTTATTGACGGTATCGAAGCGCTGGACGACCAGCTCAAGGGTGTTGAGCAGGGAGAGAACCGCACCCGTGGCATTGGCATTCACCTCGATATCCGCGCTGCCGCCGCTGCCTACGGTGAACTCTACCTGTGCGGTGTCGTTACCCAGGAGCGTCAGCACGTTACCCACGGCACCCACCAGCAGGAAACCATAATCGCTGTACTGCGAATTGGTCACCGTTGCGGTGGTGGTGAGTTCCAGCTCTTCAACGTTGTTGCTGGCCGACAGCGGCACCACTGGCGCAAGGACCGAGCCAGGCTGTGAGACGTTGCCTGCGGCATCGGTGGCAGTGATCTGCAGCGTCTGGCCTTCCGTCTGTTTATTGAGGAAGGTATAGCTCCAGGCTCCGTTGCTGTCCGCCGTGGCGGTGAACGTCGAATTGTCCGCCAGACGGATAGTGACGGTGCTGCCTGCTTCGGCATTACCGGTCAACACGCTGCCGTCTGCGTTAAAGGTTCCGGTAGGGACCGTTGGCGCAGTGAGATCGACAATAATTGTCGTCACGGCCGAAGCCGGGCCGGTGTTGCCCGCGGCATCGGTGGCGGTGGCGGTGAAGTTATGCGTACCCTGCGTCAGCGTGGTGGTGGTTTGCGCCAGCGTCCAGTTGCCGCTGCTATCGGCGATGGCCGAGCCGACCAGCGTTGCGCCGTCATAGATGCGTACCGTTGCATTGGCCTCCGCCGTTCCGCTCAGCGTCGGACGCGTATCGTTGGTCGGGTTATTGCCCGTTACCGGCCCGGTGACGCTGCCCACATCATCGACAACCGCGCTGATGACCGGCGCGGCTGGCGCGGTGGCATCGATGTTTATGACGTACCCGGCCGTTTGCGCGCTGGCGTTGCCTGTCGCATCGGTGGCGCTAAAGGTCAGGCTGTGCGGCCCGTTGCCCAGCGCCGGGGAAGGGGTGAAGCTCCACGCTCCGCCGGTGGCAATGACGCTGCCAATCTGTACGCCGTTATCAAAGATTTTTACCGTGACGCCGGCTTCCGCCGTACCGGTGAGGGTTGGCTGTGCATCGTTGGTCAATCCGCCGTTAGCGATGGTCGTCGCCGCGTTGCCCACATCATCCACAATGTTGGTCAGTACCGGCAGCGCAGGCGGTGTGGCATCGATAGTCAGACTAAAGGCCGTTGATGACGTGCTGGTATTGCCTGACGCATCCGTGGCCTGCGCCGTGAAGCTGTGCGGGCCGGTTGTCAGCGTGGTATTGAGCGCGATATTCCAGTTGCCGCCAGCATCAGCGGTGCCCGAACCGACCAGCGTTGCGCCTTCATAGATACGCACGGTGGCAAACGGCTCGCTGGTGCCGACGAGACGCGGTTGGGTATCGTCCGTGGTCTGCCCGGATCCAAGCGGACCGGTGACGCTGCCCACATCGTCAATCGCCTGGCTGATAACGGGCGCGTTTGGTGCGGAGGTATCGACCACCAGCGTAAAGGCGGAGGAGGCCGGGCTGACGTTCCCCGCCGCATCGGTAACCGTGGCGGTCCAGGTATGGCTGCCATTGACCAGCGGGGTTGACGGCGTAAAGCTCCATGCCCCGCTGCCGTTCACCAGCGCGGTGCCGACCTGCTGTCCGTTTTCGTAGATAGTCACCGTGGTGTTGGCTGCCGCCGTGCCGTTCAGCGTCGGCGTGGTGTCGTCGGTGCTCTGGCTGGTGGTGAGCGACGTTTGTACGCTGCCCACGTTGTCGCTCGCGGAGGTAATGGACGGCGCGGTCGGCACGCCGGTATCCACCGTCAGGTTAAACGGTGCCGTCGTGCTGCCGGTGTTGCCTGCCGCGTCGGTGGCGTTGAAGGTGACGGCATGAGGCCCGTCGACCAGGTCGGCGCCAGGCGTGAAGGTCCAGTTCCCCTTGGCGTTCACCACCGCAGTGCCGATCTCGGTGCCATCCACCAGAATGTGCACCGTCGACCCCACGTCGCCCGTGCCGTTGAAGGTTGGCCGCGCGTCGTTGGTGCTGTTGCCCGACGTAAGGGTGCCGTTGACCGGCGCAACATCGTCAATCACGCTGGTGACCTGCGGCGCGGCGGGGCCTGCGGTATCGACGGTAAAGACGAAGACCGGCGAATTGGCTGAGACGTTACCCGCCGCATCGCTGGCGTTGATGCGAATGTTGTAGCTGCCATCGTCGAGAGCCGGGTCTGGTATGAAGAGCCAGTTGCCGCTGCCGTTAACCGTTGCGGTGCCGATTTCCACACCATTATTCAGAATGTGGATCGTGCTGCCCACAGCCCCCGTTCCGCTGAGGGTTGGCGTATTGTCATTGGTGGTCTGCCCGGTTGTCAGATCGCCGAGGGTCCCGCCCGCCACGTTGTCGTTGACGCTATTAAGGGTCGGGATCGTCGGTGCAGTCAGATCGACCGTCACGCTCCAGGTGTTTGATACCTGGCTGCCGTTGCCCTGCGGATCGGTGGCTGTGACGGTGAAGGTGTGCGGACCTTCGACGAGAGCGGTGTCCGGAGTAAAGCTCCACGCGCCGGTACCGTCAGCCGTGACGGTAGCAATCGGTGTGGCGCCGTCGAAGATCGTCACCACGCTGTTTGCTTCAGCCGTGCCGGTGAGGGTTGGCGTGGCATCGTTAGTTGGCGTGCCGCTGACGACGGTAGTGGCGGCGTTGCCGACGTTATCCGTGACGTTGGTAATCACCGGCGTGGTGGACACGGTATCGACCACGATAGTGAAGCCCGCCGATGGGGCACTCTGGTTACCCGCCGGATCGGTTTCACGGATGGTCAGGACGTTATTGCCCTGTGCCAGGGCAGGCGTTGTGAAGCTCCAGTTGCCCGTATCACCGACCACCACGGTACCCTGCAGCGCCCCGTTGCTGTAGATGGAGATGGTATCGCCAACCGCACCGGTGCCGGTGAGCGTCGGCTGGCTGTCGTTGGTGGTCTGCCCGTTTGTCAGCGGACCGGTGCCGGGGCCAACATCGTCAATCACCGCACCGATGGACGGCGTGCCCGGAGCGGTAAGATCCACGGTAACGGTTGAGATCGGCGAGCGACCGCTGGTTTCGCCGTTGAGGGTGGCGGTCGCCTCAAAGGTGTGCGGCCCTTCGCCAAGCGCTGGCGACGTGTAGCTCCAGTTGCCACCTGAATCGGCAACGATGTTGGTTTGCGGAATCAGCACCCCGTCCAGGTAGAGTGTGATAACGCTTCCGGCTTCAGCCTTACCGACGAGGGTAGGGGTGGTATCGTTGGTGGTTTTATCTTTCACATCACCCGTCACCGGCGCCGCGTCATCATTGATGGCGGTGATGATCGGCACGTCCGGCAGTTCGAGCGGCGAATCGACGACGATAAAGGTCGCGCCCGGGCTACTGTTTCCAGCGGCATCCGTGGCTGTCACGGTCAGCGTGGCGGGATCCAGCTGCGCCGGGCTCAGTGCTATGGAGAAGCTGCCGCCCGTGGCAACGCCTGTGCCGATGATGTTGTTACTCGCATCGCGAACGATCACGGTCACGCCGTCTTCTGCCGTACCGGTCAGCGGTGTCCCCTGCTGGGTCAGCGCCATATTGCTCGGGTCTGCCGGGGCGACGGTATCCACCGTCACGCTAAGCGGAGCAGAGCTGGCGGAGGTATTACCGACCGGATCGCGGGACGAGACGGTGAAATCATGCGAAGCATCCGACAGCACGCTTCCGGCAGTCCAGCTCCAGGTGCCGTCGGGCTGCACCGTTACCGGCGCGCCAGATGGCGTACCGTCCACAGACACAATCACGGTGGAGCCCGGTTCGCCAGTCCCGGTCAGGGTCGGCGTACCGTCGCGAGTGTAAAGCGTTCCGTTTGTCAGCAGGCTGTCAGTGACGGCGTTAATCTGCGGGACCGCTGGCGGCGTGGTGTCAATTGTGACGGTGAAGACCGGGCTGAGATCGCTGACGTTTCCTGCGTCATCAACGGCTGCAACGGTGACGTTCACTGGGCCATCGCTCTGAGCGGGCAGGGTGAAGGTCCATTCTCCAGCATTACTCACCACCACGCGGCCTAACTCAACGCCGTTGTTGTAGACGATCACCGTTTCGCCCGCAGGGCCGGTTCCGCCTACGATTGGGGCTGCATCCGCGGTGACGCCGTCATCCGGCTCACCGCCAATGGCAACAATCACCGGAGTCGCAGGTGCGACGGTATCTACCGTGATGGTGATCCCCGTTGACGGGAGTGAGACGTTGCCAGCTTCGTCGGTGGCGGTTGCCGTATATTCGTGGCTGCCCTCCGCAATGTCGCTGCCGGGACGCCAGCTCCAGTTGCCGGAGCCGTCGACCGTGACGCTACCCACCGCTGTCGCTGTGCCGCCATCAACGCTGTCATAGATAGTGATCAGCTCGTCTGGCGTACCGGTTCCGCTCAGGATCGGACGCGGATCGTTGGTGGTTTCCCCATCGGCAACAGGGCCGGTTATCTGGCTGACGCTGTCAGTAATGACCGGAGGCTCTGGGGCAACTGGCGCGTCGGTGTCAATGGTGATGCTTACGGGTATGGACGGGGCGCTTTCGTTGCCCGTGCCGTCCATGTTGGTGACGGTCAGGGTGATGTCGTAGGTACCGCTGGGGAGCGGCGTTGTCGGCGTCCAGCTCCAGTTGCCTGTGCCGTCCACCACAACATCATCCAGTTTGTCGCCATCAATGTAAATCGTCACGGTTTCGCCCGGATTGCCGGTACCGCTCAGGGTTGGCGTGGTATCGCGGGTGGTTTCACCCGGGTTCAGCGGCGTTTGTGTTGGGCCGCCGTCAGGGTTTACGGTGATTGTCGGGATATCCGGCGTTGCGGGCGCGACGGTATCCACCACAAGCTCGAATGGGCTGGAGACGGTGGTATTCCCGCCTGCGTCAGTGGCATATACGGTGAGGGTATGCGGGCCATCGGTAAGCGGCGTGGTGGGGCTGAAGCTCCAGCCACCGCTGCCGTTAAGCGTCGCGGTGCCGAGCAGGGTTGTTCCGTCATAGACGGTAATCACCGTCCCTGCCGGGGCGCTTCCCTGAAGCAGTGGCTGAGTGTCATCCGTAGTATCGCCGCTGCTGAGCGTGCCTTGAACGCCGCCGACATCATCGGTAACGGTGCTAATGGTCGCCGCGGGTGGCGGGACAGTATCGACCGTGAAGGTGAAGCCGCCAGACGCAGGGCTGGTGTTACCTGTTCTGTCGGTCGCAACGGCGGTCAGGGTATGCTGGCCTTCGCCAATCGGCGTGGTGGGGGTAAAGGTCCACGCGCCGTTGGTGTCGGCCACCGCCGTGCCGATAGCGGTGCCGTCCAGACGAATGGTGACCGTCGAGTTCGGCTCGGCGGTGCCATTGAGCGTTGGCGTCGTGTCGTTGGTGGTGTCGTTGGCATTGAGTACACCCGTGCGTGCTGGCACATCATCCACCACCTGCGTAATAACCGGCGCAAAGGGCGCGGTACTGTCTATCGTTAAGTTCCAGGTATTCGAGCTTCCGCTGGCATTGCCTGCCGGATCGGTCGCGATGGCGGTCAGGGCGTGCTGACCGTTGCCAATCGGTGTTGAGGGGGTAAAGGTCCACGCACCGCCGCTATCCGCTACGGCAGTACCGACACTGATACCATCTACAAGGATGGTGACCGTCGCGTTGGGTTCTGCGGTGCCGTTGAGGGTCGGGGTCGGATCGTTGGTGGGCTCATTGGTATCGAGCGCGCCGGTGCGGCCGGGGACATTATCCACCACTTCTGAAATCACCGGGGCGACGGGCGCAGTCGCGTCCACGGTAAAGCTCCAGCTATTCGATTGCCCGCTCGGGTTACCGGCAGGATCCACGGCTTTCGCCGTCAGCACATAGGTGCCGTCAACCAGCGGCGAGGGCGGTGTAAAGCTCCACTGGCCGGACGTCTGCACGACCACCGTGCCAAGAACCGTGCTGCCGTTGGAGAGGGTGATGGTCGTGCCGGGTTCGCCCGTCCCGTTAATGGTAGGAGTTCGGTCGTTGGTGATCCCGCTCTGGACAACAGGACCGGTCGACGCAGGAACGTCATCGACCACCGACACGATGACCGGAGTTTGTGCTGCGGTCGTGTCAGGCGCAACGGCGGGCGCGGTCGGTCCGGTATTGCCTGCCGGGTCAGTTGCTTCCGCGGTCAGGGTTTGGCCGTTGAGTTTTGGCGGCGTCAGGGTCAGGCTATAGTTGCCCTGGTCATCGGCCACGACATCCCCAATTTTGACGCCCCCTTCACGGATGGTTACCGTACTTCCAGGCTCTGCGGTGCCGCTGATGGTCGTGCCGTCATCCGAAATGACCACGGCAGGTGCCAGCGGCGGCGTGGTGTCCACGGTGAAGGTGATGGGTTGTGAGGCCGTACTCTGGTTACCAGCTGCATCCGTGATTTGCACGGTGATGGTGTGTGTACCATCCGCAAACGGTGTAGTCGGCGTCAGGCTCCAGGTGCCGTTGGGCAGAACCGTCGTTGTTCCAATCACCACGCCGTTTTCGTAGAGCGTAATTGTCCCGCCCGGCTCTCCTCTCCCGACCAGGAGCGGCTGAGAGGCGTCGGTGGGTACGCCCGCGGTAATCGCCCCTTTGATAAGACCGATATTATCGTTCAGTACCAGGGCGGTTGGCGCGTCTGGCGCGGTGAGATCCACGGTGAGGGTAAACACCGGCGACGCTGGCCCGGTATTCCCGGCGGCATCCGTTGCTCTGACCGTGAGCGAGTGGGTGCTTTCGCTGAGGTTCACGGACGGGGTGAAGCTCCAGGTGCCGTTGCTGGCGACGACGGCCGAGCCAATCGCGACGGTGCCGTCATAAATGGTGATCGTGGAGCCTGCTTCACCGGTGCCAGAGATCTGGGGCCGCCGATCGTCGGTGCTGCCGCCGTTGCTGACTGAACCCGTTACCGGGTCAACATCGTCCGTCACGCTGGTAATGGCGGGAGCAGCTGGCGCGATGGTGTCTACCACAAAGGTGACGGCACCGGAGGCCGGGCTGGTATTGCCTGCCGCGTCGGTCGCGGTAGTGGTAATGGTGTGATTACCGTTGGCGAGATCTTTGGTTGGGGTAAAGCTCCAGTTGCCGTTGGCATCCGCTTTGCTGGTGCCAATTTGCGTACCGTTATCGTAAATGGTGATGGTGGTTCCCGCTTCAGCGATACCGCTAAAAGTAGGGCGCGGATCGTCGGTGCGTTGGCCATTGTCCAGCGGGCCTTGTTCAGCACCCACATTGTCATTAACGATCAGAATATCTGGCGCATCCGGTGTCGTTAAATCTGGCGCGGTTACCTGTCCGGCCTGGCTGGTGTTGCCTGCTGGATCCGTCGCGGTGGCGGTCAGCTGCTCGCCGTTGGTCAGCGGGGTTCCCAGCTCGATAGAGAATTTACCGTCACTGCCGGTTTTACCCGTGCCAACCAGATTGCCATCCGCATCTTTCAACGTAATTGTGCTGCCGGGTTCCGCGGTACCGGTTACCGTTGAGCCATCGGCCGAGAACTGTAAATTGCCTGGTGCCGCGGGGGCGGTTGTATCCGGAGAGGACGGATTCCCGGGGGTGACAGGGTTTGTGTTGTTATCATCGTCGTCATCGCCGCCACCTCCACCGCCACCAGCCGCAATGGCTATCCCGCCGGCGACGGCAAGACCACCCAGTACCCACGGCCAGATGGCCGCACCGCCCGCATCACTCCCCGAAGCGGCAAGTAAGACGTCCGTGGAGGCGATGGATTCGTACGTGGCAGCTCCGGTGGGATCTTCAATCCACCATAGCGCTCCATCGCTCTCCTCCAGCACCAGCTGGCTTACCCCCTGAGCATCAGTAACGTAGAAATTCTTAATGGTAATGACCTCACCAGAGTGCAGCGTGATCACCAGATCGTTGCCGCTACGGGCGAAATCAGAGACATTGGCTCGCTCGACATGAAGCTCAACGATAGAGGAATGGCTCAGCGTAACTTGTGTACCCTCTGTGGTGGTTTCCACACCGGTAAGTTTCGATATAACAGAGATTTGGCTCATTTAATTGCTACTCCAGCTGAGTTGTCGTGAACGCGTGTAAGACGAGCCATCTCTGCTGAAGGTAAAGGGCGCCCCCGGCGCAGTTGCTGTTATCACGCAGCACTGACCGTTATTTTTAGCGCGCACGATACCCGCCAGGATTTAGAGTGGCAACATCAGAGCGAATCTAATTACGTATCAAAGAAAATGGTTTTTATTCGTGTTTTGTACCTTATAAAACCCTGTAATTAATAGATGAATTGGTTTTTGAGGATATAAAAATGATATAGCCAGAAAACTCTGAATGTGCAAATTAAGCTTTCGTAAATAGAGATGAAAACAATGAAGGAGGGATTAATGTACTGAGGGTATTTATAATTTTATTTTTATATCTTGTTGTTTTATATTGATTTTATTTTGTTGTCTGATGCTTGCAATTAATGCTCTTGATGCAGTGTGATAATTGGTAGTGGCATCCAGAATATAAATTTAAAAGGTATTGTTTATGCATGCTTAATGTACATTTAAGTTAGGGTAACGTTTTTGATGTAAGATATATTAAGTCACTTGGTAAATGAAAAATATATTCTTATGCCGGATTAAATTTCTGCTAATGTGCGGAAAAATAACAACGCTGGACGGCAAGGGTAAAATAACCTGCTTTATTTTCAGTGCGGTGACGACATAAGCATGATTTTGGCCCCGCAAAAACTTCATCAAAGAACGAATAAAAATCATCAGTCGGGCGTTTACTGACGTCACTTCCTTTTACCTGGAGCTTTATATGAACACGACCTCGCTTCGTTTGATCCCGGCGCTGATTTTTTCCCTGCTCTCTCCGCTGGCACTGGCCATGGGCGATAATAGTACCGAGAGCAAAACGCCCGACTGTCCTTCCGGACAGGTGTATGACAGCGCCACCCAGAAATGCGTGCCGGACAAGAGCAGCAGCCTCAGCGACCAGGACAAAACCAACTATGCGTACCATCTCGCGAAGAAAGGAGAGTACCAGGCGGCGCTGAATCTGCTTGATTCGCTGAAAAATGGCAATACGGCTGAAGCGTGGAATTATCGCGGGTTCGCCACGCGCAAGCTTGGCCGCACGGATGAAGGCATTGGTTACTACCAGCGGGCGCTGGCTATCGCACCGGATTATGCCAAAGCCCGGGAATACCTTGGTGAAGCGTGGATGGTAAAAGGACGTCCTGACCTCGCTAAAGAACAGCTGAAGGTGATTGCCGGTATTTGTGGCCAGTCCTGCGAAGAGTATCGTGACCTGCAGGCCGCCATTAACGGACAGCCGGAATCCTGATTTTCTCGTGGAGGGAAAACACATCGCTACCCGTGAGGTTCGTCAACAGCTAGCGGCACACCTGTCGCGTCTCTGGCGCTATGGGCTGGTGCTGTCGCGAAACAGAGATATCGCCGAAGAGCTGGTTCAGTCCACCTGCGTGCGTGCGCTTGAAAGGAGCAGCCAGTATACGCCGGGCACGCGCATCGACAGGTGGTTGTTCGCGATACTGCACTCCATCTGGATCTCTGAGCTTCGGGCACGGCACGTGCGTCAGGGGCAGGGATTTGTAGCCAGCGACGAGCTTCTGGCGCCGGACACCCGCGAACAGGATGAGACGCGCCTGCATTACCTGAAGGTGATGCAGCGCGTTAACACGCTGCCTGAAGCCCAGCGCAACGCGGTATTTTTAGTTTATGTCGAAGGCTTTACCTACCAGGAGGCGGCGGAGACGCTGGCGGTGCCGATCGGTACCGTGATGAGCCGGCTGGCGACGGCACGGGCTCGGCTTGCCAGGTCCGCTGACGCACTGCCCCCGGTAAAGGAGAAACGCTCTTGAACGCGCACCGTTTTGCACCGCCCTATAACGACGACGCTATCGTGGCATGGATAGATGGCGAGATGTGCCGCGCCGACGCGCAGCAATTTGAAGAACAGATGAAAAGCGACGAACGCCTCTCCGTGCGAACCGCCGAACTGATGAAAAGCAGCCAGGATTTCGCCGGGGCGTTTGCCTCCCTGTTGGATGACGCGCCT
This sequence comes from Enterobacter sp. RIT637, assembly GCF_019718755.1. Classification (NCBI taxonomy): domain Bacteria; kingdom Pseudomonadati; phylum Pseudomonadota; class Gammaproteobacteria; order Enterobacterales; family Enterobacteriaceae; genus Enterobacter; species Enterobacter sp. RIT637. Next base: position 36,086 of record NZ_JAIHAZ010000006.1, on the reverse strand, counting down.
CAGGAGACAATGCAGGCGCGTCTGGCAGCGATTCCCGATCCACAGTCCTCCACGCCGGCTGGCGTCAGCAGGCGGGCGCTGATTGCCGCGTCGGTCAGTTTTTTGATGGTCGGCTCCGGGCTGGGCTACCTGCTGCGGCCCGCTTCCGCGCCAGCGGATGAGAACGCCCATATTCGCGACCTTGAAGCGCAATATATGTCCCTGTACAGCGTCGAGACGCTGCTGGATATGGACAGCGCAACGCCGGTCCTGCAGCGCGGGCTGGAGCGGGCCGCGCAGGATATCGGCGTGAAGCTGCAAATGTCGCAGCTTGTCCTGCAGGGGGCAGAGCTGAAAATGGTGCGCATGCTGCGCTATGAAACCACCTCGATCGCGCAGATTGCCTGGATAAACGCCGACTACGGCCCGATGGCGCTCTGTATCTCTCCTGTAGATGAGAAGACGACGGCCCCTCTGCGCCAGGAGCAGCGGCACAGCATGAACCTGGCGTGGTGGCAGGAGGCGGGCTACCAGTTTGTCCTGATTGGCCGCAATCCGCCGTCTCAACTGCGGGGAAACGCGGAGCAGCTACAGCGGCTCATCTCAGGATGACGGCACGTCGTTTGTCTTAATCGCAATGGCGATGGTAATACGATCGTCCACGACCAGCGCAAACTTATCCATCCCGTAGGACGCGCGCGAGATCGCCGTCGTGGCATCCAGCGTGAGGGCCTGCGCGCGCGGGTCTTTCACGATGGCTTCCAGGATTACCGGGCGGGCGATGTTTCGCACGGTCAGCGTGCCGAACACCCTGAACCGCCCGTCGCCCTGAGCGGCCACGCGAGAGCTGGTGAACTCGATAGTCGGGTAGCGCTCGGATTCAAAAAACATGTCGCTTTTCAGCTGCCAGGTGAGCAGCTTGTTTGAGGCCACAAGCGTCGCTACGGGGATGGTGACGTGAATATGGTCGTCGACGTCGTTCTCCGGGTTGAGCGTCACGGCGCCCGTCACGCCGCTGAACGTCGCCCAGGAGAGGATGCCGCCGAAGGCATGCCACGATAGCCGAATGGCGGTGTTATCGGTGTCGATAATGTAGCTCTTCGGGGCAGCTATCGCCCACGGACAAACCAAAACAAGCACTATCACCAGGCGTCGCAGCATCTCAGGATCTCTTTTAGGGGGGCAGGGAGTAAACGCGTCACCTCAGGGATCTATTCGGCTTTGTTGACATTATTTCAACCGGAGCGCGATAACCGGACCTGGTGACAAGTGTTGCCTTGAGAACACAGAGCTGCGGGGAATAAAAAAGGCCGCGTCTGCGGCCTTTCGAAGGGATTACTCGGTGACTTTCTTTTCCAGCTCGCTGGCACCTTCTTTGGTTTTATTCCAGCCTTTCTCAGCGCCTTCTTTGGTGGCATCCCACCCCTTTTCGGTGCCTTCTTTGGTTTTATGCCAGGCTTTCTGGGAATCTTCGCTGACCTTGCTGCCAAAGCTTTCGCTTTTACCTTCTGCGGCATGCTCGTTTTTCAGCTTCAGTTCTTCACCTTTGTTCTGCTCTTCGTGCAGTTTTTGCTTCGCGTCGTTGGCGTTTGCTTTCGCCGCGGCGACAGTGTCGTCAGTTGCATGTGTGGTCGCAGCAAATACTGGGGAAGCCAGCAGAACGGCAGATAATGCGATAATTGTTTTTTTCATAATATCCTCATTTAACGTTATCGGTTATGAGCGTGATTCAGCATGTCACAGGCGAAGCGGGGTGGCTTTAGGAAAAAACTGTAAAAAAGGAGATGCCACGACGGCGCTATTATCTTCGTGGCAGCCAAAATAATCATGGATGCCGCTCACTCGACGTGAGACGGCATTTTATTAGTCACGGTGATTAAATGTTTTCCAGGTCGATACCGCGCGTGTTGGGGCCAAAAATACCAATAGTCAGCATCACAATCAGCATACTTATTACAATAAAGGCAATCACCGCCGTCGAGCCGCTATATTGCAAGATAAGACCGATAATTATACTGCTGAATACGGTGGATAAACGGCTAAAGGAATAACAAAAGCCGACCGCGCGCGCCCGAATACGGGTGGGGAAAATCTCAGACTGATAGGAGTGGTAGCTGTAGGTCAGCCAGGCATTGGACCAGGTAATAAAGAAGCCGCAGGCAATCAACAGCAGCGGGTTGCTTTGAAGCGCGAACAGCGAACCAAAGATGACCGTGGTCAGACAGGACAAGACGATTTGCCATTTATTTTCCATCCGATCGGCATAGCGGCTACAGATGAGCGCGCCGAGAGGATAGGCGAGCGTGATGAAAAAGGCATACAGCAGGCTGTGCGTGACCGATGTCCCGTTGCCGGACAGCAGGGCAGGGAGCCAGTTTCCGAAGCCAAAAAAGCCGATCGCCTGAAAGATATTCATCACCACCAGCATGACAACCCGGCCACGGTAGCGCGGGGACCAGATGTCTTTAAATCTGCCCTTGATGGAAGCCTGGTCGTTGTGCTGCCCGGCACGGAGAGGGAAATCAGCCTGCTCGTCGGCACCGCAGCGTTTTTCCATCTCATGTATGACGTTCCTCACCTCCAGATAGCGCTTTTGCTGCAGCAGCCAGCGTGCCGATTCCGGCAGCCCCTTACGTACAAGCCAGATGACGATGGACGCCAGCGCGCCGGCAATCACCACGAACCGCCATCCGCTCAGGCCAAACCACGTCTGCGGGACCAGCCACCACGACATCAGCGCCACGGCAGGAACGGAGAGAAACTGAATGAAAAAGGCGAAAGCAAATGCGCGGGTGCGAAGGTGAGCGGGTACCCACTCAGTCAGATAGGTATCAATGGTCACCAGTTCAACGCCGAGCCCGATCCCCACCATAAAGCGGAAAAAGATCACCCATTCCGCCTGATGCTGAAATGCCATGACGAGGGAAAACAGCCCGTACCAGAGCAGGGCATACATAAAGGTCGCGCGTCGGCCAATGCGGTCAGCATAGGGGCTCAGCAGGCTGGCACCGACAAAAAGTCCTAGAAAGGTCGCGGAAGCAAATGCGGCCTGGTCGGCCATACCTAACACACCCTGCTGCCCGGTATGAAAGATCCCATCAGCAATGAGCCCGGCGCTGATGTAGCCAGTTTGAAACAGATCGTAAAGCTCAAAAAAACCGCCAAGAGACAGCAAGGCGATGAATCGCCAAAGCCCGGCGGAAGCCGGTAAGGCATCGATCCTTGCCGCAAGATCGTCCTCGCGGATGGGGTTCTGTGCCCCCCATTGTGTTCCTGAAACTATGCATTCACTCACTGTTAACCCTCTAGTAACATTCACCCTGAGTCGTTATGCTAGTGGGAAATTAGCGGATTTAAATATTTAATTCATATTCAGAGGCAATAAATAAAGCATAAAAAACCAGATATTTTTCTTTTAGTGCGTGGATATTCACCTGCTGGCTTCTCTCAGTTTTCGACGAAAATATATCCTTGTGTCGATGAGAAAAAATATCAACACGCCTGAGCGGCGTTAATAACAAACGGAAAGAGGGCGGCACGCTGGGAATTTTTCACTTGACGCTAGCAAGGACTTTTGCGACTAATTGTCGGGTGACGTTTGCTGATCGGGTGCAGATTGTAGAATGGAAAAAATCGAGAATTTAATTCCGATGGTGGTTTTCGCGCGTGTCGTCGAAACCCTGAGCTTCACCGAGGCCGCACTCTCTTTGGGAATGTCGAAGTCGTCAGTTAGCCGGGATATTTCAACGCTGGAAAAACGTATTGGTGCAATGCTGCTTAAGCGTACCACCCGGAAAATAGAGATTACGGAGCTGGGGTTGAGCTACTATCAGCACTGCTTCAAAATATTGAATGAGCTGCGTGCCGCAGAACGCTTTATACGGGATTATTATGAGGAGCCGGCGGGGACAATAAAAATACTTGCCCCGGTGACGTTCGGAAAAGAGTATGTTGTGCCAGCTTTAAATGCTTACTTAGAACGAAACATTATGGCCAACGTCGATCTCGATTTATCCGATAAAGCGGTGGATATCAAAGAGAGCCCGTACGATCTGTCCATCATCGTGGCCCAGGACACGCCAACGCATGAGCATACCAAATTTTTATGCTCCATCCAGTGGGGGCTGTATGCCACCCCTGACTTTATCGCCCGGATGCGTCCTGTCCAGACCCCGAGCGATCTCCCCGCCCATAACTACATCCTGTTCCGTGGTGTGGCACGTACGGTTTCGCTGCCGTTCAGAAAAGAGAAACAGAAGGTTAATATTGACGTCCATAGCCGCTTCAGAAGCAATAACAGCGTGGCGCTGATCAGCATGGCACTTTCCGGTCTGGGCATTGCTTACTTGCCTAATTACATTGCGCGAGAAAGTCTCGCCACCGGAAAACTGGTCCGGCTTTTACCCGGCTGGCAAATGGATGAATATAAAGTCTGGCTGCTGTCAAAAAATAAAAATACGATGACGTCGGGCATTAAGCGTTTTAGCGACGAACTTCAGCAGCTTATCACCGGAGCTGAGGTCAAAGCAGGCTACTGATATCCAGCTCGCCATGACGAAGGATCGGCTGCCAGTGCAAAATGGGTATCGGTAGGGATCAGTATGATCCCGCTATTACGCAATACGGTAATGGCCTTGTCTATCAATGACATAATTATCGATATCCCTATGACGTGGTTAAACCCAAAATATTAATAATAATCGCCGTGGCGATAGTCCCAGGTATTAAACTGGGCTGACATGAAGTTAATAATTTTATTGACGTCGAGACCTTTGCGAATTAATACCGGGCAAGGGGTCACTTTTCGGGCGCTACCCTGTTCAGGAACCAGTTTCCCTTCACTGTCTACCATTGACACCATGACGCCTTGTTCATAGCGACTCTCCTGGGTTTCATCAGACTGAATAGACTTAACGTACTCGTTGGCACAAATAATTACGTCTGCACGCGCTTCGATGCGTTCCCCAATGAACTCCACCATGCCGCGGTTGCCTTTGCCTGACGGATTCGCCGAGCTGGCAAAAGAGCATTTTTGATGTTTTTCCCACAGCTCTTTGGCAATCATTTCACCGGGTTTGCCAAATTTAATCACGAAGCAGCTGGTTTTTCTGCCATCCATCATCAGATCTTTCAGGCCGTTATCAGGCAATCTGGCGATGGCATCTTCTCGCCACGGCAAAATACAGCCCAGTAATACGTCTGCATCCCAGTGTGCCTGATAAAATGCGTCAATTTCCGGGTTCATTTCCGCCAGCGATTTCAGCTGTTCCATACTGCCGCACAATACCACGCCGGGTTTATTACGGTTTCGCTGTTTCGCTTCGAATTTTCTCTCAAGCCCCTCTTTATCCGAGGTCATAATGATATAACCCACTTTCGTAGGGCAAACAATCATTCCGCCTTCCGCCGATAATACGTTAATTGCTTCCGGCTGAACCTGACCATTCCACGCGACTTTCTTATTCATCATTCATTCTCCCTGCACCACACTGGTGTCATAAATTTAGGGCAAGGATGTCGTGTAATAAGAGGCTTCGCAATCGGCAGAGAAATTTTCACCGCATTGTTTCAGTGTTGGAACAATATCGCGTTATTCCTGGGCAATTCGCCGGGTTGGCGAATTCTGTTACTGGTTTTGCTTTCAATCGGTTACCAATAGAACAACCCACCGGTAAATGCCAACTATCAAGCAGAGGTTAACGCTATGAAATTATCTATTGCAGGTTTATGCGACTATGGTTTCTTACTAAAGCGAACGAATATCATAATTTTGGCGGAAATGGCGATAATGTCTCTCCCGCCTTGTCCTGGGGAGATGTCCCGCAAGGGACCAAAAGTTTTACCATCACCGCTTTTATTCCGTTCTACTTTATTATGGTGAATGTCGATCCTCTGCTTTTCGGTGCCGTGCTGAGCTGCTTCACGCTCTCGTCCTGGGGGGCAATCAAAATAGCCGGACCTTTCATCGCCCGGTTTGGGGTAACGGCGTTGCTGGCGACGACCTGCCTTTTCATGACGGCGGCGCTGGGACTTTTTGCCAGCAATGAATGGCTTTCAGCGAAAGGCATGGACTATTTTATCTCCGGGCTGCTGGCGCTGGTGCTGCTGGGGTTTGGCTCAGGGACGATTCGGCCCGTCACGCTTGCTAACCTCGATCTCTCTGCCAATACCCCGGATGAACGCATGCGCGTGTTTGCACGCATGGAGCGTGATTTCGGGCTGGCCAATGCATTTTTACTGGCCGTCGGGGCGTGGCTGCTGGTGAGCAGGGACTTTACCACGCTGATGCTGATCTTCTGTCTGATCTATATTTCGGTGGTATGCATATCTGCTCTTCTTTACTTAAAGAATCTGCGCAGCGGGGACCACAGTTCCACCTGAGGAACAATTCACACGCAAAATGAAACTAACCTGACTAATAACGGATTCCCGTTGAAAGACCCTCCTCTGTACGGTGTAATTTCCTCATCAGATAATGAGGAGAAAAAAAATGAATATTCACGAGACTGATGATTATGCGTCGGTAAATATCAATCAGGGGATGACGTTAACCGAAAAAATTATCGCCAAAGCCAGTAACAGAACGCATGTTTCACCGGGTGAAGTTCTTTTCGTGAATGTTGATGTATTGATGTCCCACGACCCCTGCACGCCTGGCGTCGCCAGCGTATTTAAAAAAGAGTTTGGTGAAGAAGCAAAAGTTTGGGACCCGGATCGTTTTATTATGATCCCTGATCACTTTGTTTATTCCGCAGACCCACAGGCGAATCAAAATATTCGGGTGATGCGGGAATTCGCAACCGCGCAAAATATTACGCATTTTTATGATGTGGGTACCCCAGATTATAAAGGTGTGTGCCATATCGGTCTGGCGGAAGGGGGACATACCCGGCCGGGAGAGGTGCTGTTGGGGACCGATTCTCACACCGTGACCGCGGGCGCCTTTGGCACTTTCGCCATTGGCGTGGGGATCACTGACGGGGCGTATGCCCTGGGCACGGGGGAGATCCCGCTGATGGTTCCCGCCACCATAAAAGTGAATTACTTCGGAAAGAAAGCGAAAAGCGTTCAGGCGAAAGATTTAATTCTGGTGTTGATGAAAGAACTGGGCGTGGAAGGGGCGACCTATAATGCCATCGAATTTACCGGAAACGTCATCGACGAGTTATCGGTCGAAGAACGGATGACGATGTGCAATATGGTCGTGGAGTGCGGGGCTAAAAACGGCATTATGGTGCCAAATCAGGCCACGCTGGATTATCTGGCGACCAGAACCCGCATCCCGTATACCGTGGTGACGCCTGATGAAGATGCTCAGTACGTTCGCACGATTGATATTGACGTCTCGTCATTAACCAGCGTTATTGCGCGGCCACACTCGCCCGATAATGTGGTGTCGGTAGCGCAGCTGGAAAACATTGCTATTTCGCAAGCCTATATTGGCTCCTGCACAGGCGGTAAAACGGATGATTTTATTGCTGCTGCAGAAATACTCTGGCAGCGCAAGGTGACCATTCCAACCTATGCCGTCCCTGCGACCAAAGAGGTATTTCATAATCTGATCACCATGCAGGTGAAGGGTCGTTCCGTATACGAAATTCTGACCCGTGCTGGCGTCAAATTATCGTCTGAACCCGGCTGCGCGGCCTGCTGCGGCGGACCCGCGGATACCTTTGGCAGAGTCAGGGATCCGATAAGCGTGATTTCAACCACCAACCGTAATTTTGTGGGACGAATGGGAAATAAGGGCGCGATGATTTATCTGGCCTCACCTTATGCCGTGGCTGCCGCAGCAGTGTCCGGTTTTATTACTAATCCAGAACGGTACTTAACTAATGACTATTAATAACGTAATGCGCGGTACGGTTTATGTGTTAGGCGACAATATCGATACCGACCAGATATTAACGGCGGAATATTTGAAAATTAACCCGGCCTCTGCCGAGGGGCGTGAGGAGCTGGCAACGCTTGCCATGTGCGGACTGCCGGAAGGAGTGCTGCCGTTTATCAATCCGCAGACGCAGCGTGCCGGTTATGACTTTATTGTGGCCGGGAAAAATTTTGGCTGTGGCTCTTCACGCGAGCATGCGGTAGTGGCACTGGGAGCATCCGGCGTGAAGGCCGTTGTCGCGCAGTCGTTCGCCCGTATTTTTTTCCGCAACTGTGTATCCACGGGCCAAATCATGCCCGTCACGCTGAATGAAGGCTGCGATATCCGTGCGCTGAAAACGGGGGATACCATTGAAATCGATTTAGACGCTCATCAGATCGCTACTGCTGATGGGATTCTGAAAACCGCTCCGGTAGGGGAACTTGCGAACATAGTCGCCGCGGGTGGCTTGTTCGCTTACGCAAGGCAAACAGGAAAGATTTAATCCATTACAACCATAAGACTCAAAACAAGACGCCTTACTTTCTCAGGGTGCAGCGTCTGTTTTGAGCGTACATAAGGCAATCAAACTATAGGGCAGGATCGTCTACCGGAGCGGGGTCAGTCCATAAATGACTCGGAGGTGTCTGTTAAACCCGTGGCGATTCATATCTCTGACAGTCATAGGCACAAAAAAGCCCGCAGGGCTTGCACCGTGCGGGCTTTCAGGACTTCATCAGTCGACTCTGGTGATCGCTGATGGAGAATTTTGGTGGAGCTGGCGGGAGTTGAACCCGCGTCCGAAATTTCTACATCCTCGGTACTACATGCTTAGTTTGTCTTTACATTCGCACGCCAGCTGCGGACAGACACGCCACTAACGAACTAGCCTGATTAGTTTTAACGCTTCAACCCCAGGCAGGGCTTCCACGCGATCTCTTTTGGGTTTGACCTCTCTTTGATCCCCGTCTTAAGAGCGGAAGCTAGGGAGAGAGGGCTCTTAGCAGGTTATTAAGCTGCTAAAGCGTAGTTTTCGTCGTTTGCGACTATTTTTTTGCGGCTTTTTACGAGGCAAACCGCCCCTCGGCATGCACCTTGGGTTTCGCAAATCCCGTCGAATCCAGAATCAGCCCCAATAGTGTTGAACTCAGTATACCAGATTTCACTTCCTGGATACCAGCCCGAAACGCTAACTTATTGAATAGTACAATAAGTGTGCAGAATCAACGTCCTGCGTTTTTCATGATGCGCGCTTTGTCCAACTGCCACTCGCGCGCTTTCAGGTCAGTACGTTTGTCGTGCTGTTTCTTACCTTTCGCGACGCCGATTTTCACTTTGCACCAGGCATTTTTCCAGTACATAGAGAGCGCAACAACGGTAAATCCTTCACGGTTGATACGCCCGTAAAGAGATTCAAGCTCACGCTTGTTCAGCAGCAGTTTACGCGTGCGCGTTGGGTCGCATACGTAGTGTGAAGAGGCGACGGTCAGTGGCGTAAAGTTCGCACCGAACAGGAAAGCTTCGCCGTCTTTCAGGATCACGTAGCTGTCACCAATGTTCGCTTTACCCGCGCGCAGCGATTTTACTTCCCAGCCCTGCAGCGCAAGGCCTGCTTCGAATTCTTCTTCGATGAAATACTCGTGGCGAGCACGCTTGTTGAGCGCAATGGTCGCCGATCCTGGTTTATGTGCTTTTTTCTTCGTCATAAGTGTCGTAAAGCCGTCGGTAATCTGATTTCAAAAAGTCACCTCATTGCGTCCTGTGAGGTCTAACGCGCTATATTAGCACGAGATGAGGCTTAGCGTTTTTTTAACAGGTGATAAATGTTATTATTTGTCCGTTGTGTGACCATGGAAAATGCTATGCCTCAGATTAGCCGTACTGCGCTCGTGCCTTATAGCGCGGAACAAATGTATCAGTTAGTGAACGACGTTCAGTCTTATCCAGAATTTATTCCGGGATGCACCGGGAGCCGCGTTCTGGAGTCCGGCCCGACGCAGATGACCGCGGCGGTGGATGTCTCCAAAGCGGGGATCAGCAAGACGTTCACCACACGCAATACGCTGACCGATAATCAGAGTATTTTGATGCATCTGGTGGATGGTCCGTTTAAGACCCTGATGGGCGGCTGGAAGTTTACGCCGCTGAGCGCGGATGCCTGCCGTATCGAATTCCAGCTGGATTTCGAGTTTACCAATAAGCTTATTGAGCTGGCGTTTGGCCGCATCTTCAAAGAGCTGGCGTCTAACATGGTTCAGGCGTTCACGACCCGCGCCAAAGAGGTTTACAGTGTCGCATAAGATTGCGGTGGAAGTGGTATATGCGCTGCCGGAAAAGCAGTATCTGCAGCGCGTGACGCTGGAAGAGGGGGCGACCGTCGAGGCGGCTATTCGCGCTTCCGGCATCCTTGAGCTTCGCAGCGATATCGACCTGGCGAAGAATAAGGTCGGGATATACAGCCGTCCGGTGAAGCTTGGCGACCTGTTGAAAGAGGGCGACCGGGTTGAGATTTATCGCCCGCTGATTGCCGACCCGAAAGAGCTGCGTCGTCAGCGTGCGGAGAAAGCGGGTAAGTAGCGCTTTCTCCCCCGATGGCGCTTCGCTTACCGGGGCTACGATTCTGCGTAAGAATTCAGATACAAAAAAGGTGCTCAATGAGCACCTTTTTGCATTTCTGACGCCTGATTACTTGGTCAGGGCAGGCTTGTTGTCGATGTTGGTTAAGACACCAGCGCTGCTGAAGGTCAACGTCAGGGTTTGCTGGGTCACGTCTTCGTGGCCTGGCTGCTGACGGAAGACATAGAACCATGTATTTGTACCGAACGGATCGGACATCATCGGGGTTCCCAGTGCATAAGCGACCTGCTGTTGTGTCATCCCCACGCGGATTTTGGACACATCGTTAGGGGTAAGGTAGTTCCCCTGGTTGATGTCAGGACGGTAAACCACTTTCTCCAGAGTGGAACAGCCTGCGGTCAACATCAGAAGAACCGCTGCGGCAGCGGTCAGCATTTTACAACGCATAGTGATTTGATTCCTTTTCGGGCCCGAGCAGAACGCGGCTCATATGTAATATGCCGATGATAATAGACCTTGCCCCACTTTGAAACCGGTCTGGCGGCGTTTTTGTTGTTCTCTATGACTCTGAGATCCCGAAAAAGTTTATGCCGCCAGCAGTTCTTTCGCATTCGCGAGCGTATTGCGGGTGACTTCGCTACCACCGAGCAGGCGCGCCAGCTCCTGCAGACGCGCGCGTTTATCGAGCGGTTTCATGTGCGTTTCGGTCATTTCTCCATCCGTCTCTTTGCTGACGATAAAGTGATGATGACCACAGCCAGCCACCTGTGGAAGGTGGGTGACACACATCACCTGAGTCGATTCGCCCAGCTGGCGCAACAGTTTGCCTACAACGGCCGCTGTTGGACCACTGATCCCTACATCCACTTCATCGAAAATCAGCGCCGGGGTTTCCATTTTACGCGCGGTAATCACCTGAATCGCCAGTGCAATACGCGACAGTTCGCCGCCGGAGGCGACTTTAGAGATGGCCTGCAAAGGCTGACCTGGGTTCGTGGTGACGCGGAATTCGATGCGATCTGCACCTTCCGCAGTCAGGTGGCTCTCTTCGAAGCGAACATCAATACTGAACACGCCGTGCGGCATCGCCAGGGTGTGCATGCTGTCTGTGATGTGCTGGCTTAACTCCTGCGCATAGTGCTGACGGATATCGTGCAGCTGTTTCGCCGTTGCCAGCGCCTGCTGATGATGCAGGTTTACCGCCAGAGACAGCGTTTCAAGCGAATCTGCCTGATCGTCGAGCTGCTGTTGTTCATCAAGGAGAGACTGATAAAAGGCAGGCAACTCCTCCGGCGTGACGTGGTGCTTACGCGCCAGTGAGATCTGACGGGATATACGCTGCTCAAGCTCGAACAAACGGTTCGGGTCGAGATCCAGACGTTCACAGTAGTGGCGCAGTTCGTCACCCGCTTCGGAGATCTGAATGGCCGCTTCTTCCAGCATATCCAGGACCCCAGAGAGTTTACTGTCCATTCCGACCAGCTCGGTGACCAGTTGACGGACGTTATACAACTGGCTCTGCAGATTTACGTCTTCGCCATCTGCCAGCATGTTGAGCGCATTTTGGCTGGTTGAGAGTAAATGACCGCTGTTCGCCAGACGTTTGTACTCTTCGTCGATTTGCTCAAACTCTCCCGCTTGCGGGTTGAATTCGTTCAGCTCTTTAAGCTGGTACGCCAGCAGTTCCGCACGTGCGGCGCGCTCCTGGCTTTGCTGCTGGTGCTGGGCGAGCTCACGGCAGCTCTGATGCCACTGGCGGTAGTGTTCTGCCATCAACTGAGTAAGCGCGTACTCACCTGCGTAGCCATCAAGAAGGGCCTTCTGCTGCTCGGGCTTAATCAACTGCTGATGTGCATGCTGACCGTGGATCTGAATAAGCAGCTGGCCAAGTTCGCGAAGCTGGGAAAGGGGGACCGCTGTGCCGTTGATAAAACCGCGGGAACGACCGTCGCTGCTGATGACGCGGCGGAGTAAACACTCACGTCCGTCTTCGAGCTGGTTCGCTTCCAGCCAGCGCAGGGCTGCAGGGGTGTCTTTCAGGGAAAAGCGGGCGCACAGGTCGGCACGGTTTGCGCCCCGGCGCACCATGTCGCCCTCTGCGCGGCCGCCAAGGCACAAGCCGAGGGCATCAATGGCGATAGATTTACCCGCACCGGTTTCACCGGTGATCGCCGTCATACCGCTATGAAAATCGATCTCAAGTTCGCGAACAATGGCAAAGTTGCTGATGGTCAGTTGTGCCAGCATAATTGTTTTCCTGTATGAAAAACCATAACTGTGTTTTCATACAGTATAAACTGGTTTTTTATACAGTAAAGCGCTGGATGCAAAATCAGAACAATTTTTTTGACCAGCCGAGCTTCGAGCTTAATGTGTTGAAATAGCTGTAATCTTTCGGATGGATGAGATTCAGGTGGTAATCGCAGCGACGGATAAGCACATCTTCGCCTTCCTGAATCGGCAGCGCTATCTGGCTGTCGCAGCTGATCTCCAGGTCGTTACGACGGTGTGAGAAGCGCAGACGAATCGTACTGTCACCGTTAATCACCAGAGGACGCGCCGAGAGCGTGTGCGGGAACATGGGCACCAGGGTAATGGCATCCAGTGATGGCGTCAGGATTGGCCCGCCAGCGGAAAGCGAGTAGGCGGTAGAGCCTGTCGGCGTTGAGATAATCAGCCCGTCAGAGCGCTGCGAAAAGGCAAAGATTTCGTCGATATACACTTCGAACTCAATCATGTGTGCCACTTTACCGGGATGGAGAACCACCTCGTTGATCGCGGTGCTGATGCGCTTCTGGCAGTCCTGCTGGCACACCTGCGCTTCCAGTAAAAAACGTTTTTCGCTGATGTAGTGCCCTTCCAGCACGTCAGCCAGTTGTTGCTGGGCGTTATCCGGGTCGAGATCGGTTAAAAAACCGAGATTGCCACGGTTGATGCCAATGACCTTGATATCATAACGCGCCAGCGTGCGGGCCGCGCCAAGCATGTTGCCGTCGCCGCCCACCACCACGGCGAGATCCGCCTGCTGTCCAATTTCTGCCAGCGTGCCGGTTTTAACGCCCTTCAGCTGCAGCTCCTGAGCAATCTGCTGCTCGACCATCACTTCATAGCCTTTGCCACACAGCCAGCGATACAACATTTCATGTGTCGTCAATGCGGTAGGGTGACGCGGATGCCCGACGATCCCAATACACCTGAAATGATTATTCATTTTCTGGAGGTCCTTGTGCCTGATGAATGATGACAATCTGTCTTGTTCCCTTGAATCCCGGAAACTGATCCCCATAATAAGCGAAGTTAGCGAGATGAATGCAGAAAAACGCGGAGAAATTCATGAGTAGTAAAGAACAGAAAACGCCTGAGGGGCAAGCCCCTGAAGAAATTATCACGGAACAGCACGATGAAGTTGAGGCTGTAGAGCCGGAAGCGTCTGCTGAGCAGGTGGACCCGCGCGATGAAAAAATTGCCAACCTGGAAGCCCAGCTGGTAGAAGCGCAAAATCGCGAACGCGATGGCGTGCTGCGTATCAAAGCGGAAATGGAAAACCTGCGTCGACGTACCGAGCTGGACGTTGAGAAAGCGCATAAGTTTGCGCTGGAAAAATTCGTCAATGAACTGCTGCCGGTAATCGACAGTCTGGATCGCGCGCTGGAAGTGGCGGATAGAGCCAATCCAGACAACGCGGCGATGATCGAAGGTATCGAACTGACGCTGAAATCCATGCTGGACGTGGTGCGTAAGTTTGGCGTGGAAGTGATTGCCGATACCAATGTACCGCTGGATCCAAACGTTCACCAGGCGATCGCGATGGTGGAATCTGAAGAGATTGAAGCCGGTAAAGTACTGGGTGTGATGCAGAAAGGTTATACCCTGAACGGCCGTACCATTCGTGCGGCAATGGTGACCGTGGCGAAAGCGAAAGCGTAATCTGCCATTCGTAGTGCCGGGTGGCGGCATCGCCTTGCCCGGCCTACATTCTATTCGGCAATACTTTCCCGAAGTGGCTTAACGGGCAGGACTTTCACCTGCTTAATCATATTGTCCTGCACGTCCAGGATATCAATATCATACTGTTCAATACGCACTCGCGTTCCTGCTGCCGGGATCTCTTCCAGCGCTTCCAGAATCATTCCATTCACGGTGCGCGCTTCATCTTCCGGTAAATGCCAGTTGAAGGCTTTATTGAGTTCACGGATGTTCGCACTGCCGTCGATCAGCACCGAGCCGTCATTTTGCGGGGTGACTTCTTCGGCAAGGGAAGGCGACATGGATGTGGTAAAGTCTCCGACAATCTCTTCCAGAATATCTTCGACCGTCACTAACCCCTGAATATCGCCGTACTCATCGACCACCAGACCGACTTTCTTCTTATTACGCTGGAACTTCACCAGCTGTACGCTGAGCGGTGTCCCTTCCGGCACGTAGTAAATCTCGTCGGCGGCGCGCAGCATCACCTCTTTGGTGAACTCTTTTTTCTCGGTCATTAGACGATACGCCTCACGCACGCGGAGCATGCTGATGGCGTCATCCAGCGAATCGCGATACAGCACGATGCGCCCGTGCGGGGAGTGCGTCAGCTGGCGGACGATGGCTTTCCAGTCGTCGTTGATATCAATCCCAACGATCTCGTTACGCGGCACCATGATGTCGTCCACGCTGACTTTTTCCAGATCGAGTACCGACAACAGCATGTCCTGATTGCGCCGGGAGATCTGCGAGCGGGATTCATTCACGATGGTGCGCAACTCGTCTTTGCTCAGCGCGCTGCTGATGGTGACGTCTGCTTTGATACCGACCATGCGCATCAGCATGCGGGTGACCATATTCAGCAGCCAGACCAGCGGCATCATCAGGATCAGCAGCGGTGCCAGCAGGAAACTGCTCGGGTAAGCGACCTTTTCCGGGTAAAGCGCGGCGATGGTTTTGGGCAGTACTTCGGCAAACACCAGCACTACAAACGTCAGCACCCCGGTGGCAATCGCGACGCCTGCGTTGCCATACAGGCGCATCCCGACGATGGTGCCCAGCGCAGAAGCGAGTATGTTCACGAGGTTGTTGCCGATAAGCACTAGGCTAATCAGGCGATCCGGCTTACGCAGCAGCTTTTCGACACGACGGGCGGCACGGTTACCCTGTTTGGCGCGGTGACGTAACCGGTAGCGGTTGAGCGTCATCATGCCGGTTTCCGAGCCTGAGAAATAGGCGGAGATGACCACCATGATGATCAGGGTGACGATCAGCGTGGTGGTGGAGATGTGTTCCAGGGGGAACTCCTTTGTTACTTAGCCAGCAAATTGCTGTATGAAGCGACTTCCAAAATAGGCGAGGGTAAGAATGCCCGCGCCCGCGACGTTGAACCAGACTACGCGACGACCGCGCCAGCCTTCATGATAATGGCCCCACAACAGGACAATATAGACAAACCACGCGATGATGGAGAGCACCGCTTTATCGATATTCTCCACGCTGAACAGGTTCTTCATGTAAAACAGACCGGTGCAGAGCGTGAGCGTGAGCAGCACCACGCCGACCTGAGTGATGTGGAACATCTTACGCTCAATGACCATCAGCGGCGGCATTTCGTGATTGAAGGCCAGCTTTTTGTTCTTCAGCTGGTAATCAATCCAGGCGAGCTGCATGGCGTAAAGCGCCGCAATAATCAGCGTCGCGTAGGCAAACAGCGACAGGCCGATATGCACCAGCATCCCCGGCGTCGCTTCCAGATGGGTAATGAACTCATTGGGCATAAACGTGGCTAACGCCAGATTGATCAGCGCGAAGGCATAAACAATCGGCAGCAGAAGCCAGCCGCGGTTTTTGGACGCAACAATGGTCATCACCGTACAAATCATCAGGCTGACCAGTGAGCCGACATTCAATACGCTCAGGTTTTGCACGCTGCCGTCGCCAGGAATAATGCGAGACTCCAGCGCAAAAGCATGGCTTATCAGTGCTATCACCGCCGAAAGAACAGCCATGCGCCGCCAGCCGCTGTTTTTTTGCAGCAGGCCGGGAATGATCAGCGCGAGGCTGACAGAGTAGGCAACAAGGGCGATCAGTGCGAAAACAGGCATATAGGCGTCGACAGTTGTCTTAATAAGAAAGATAAGCAGTATAACGTTACGTGACGCGTGCTCCAACCGTTGCATAACAACAAAGCTGCCTTCATGTTATACTCCGGCAAAATTCTGTGTATGTGTCGCTTAAGCGACCCAACGTTTCTACCCCAGGCGAGAGACAATGTTTGATAATTTAACCGATCGTTTGTCGCGCACGCTGCGCAACATCAGCGGCCGCGGACGCCTCACCGAAGAGAATATCAAGGAAACGCTGCGCGAAGTGCGCATGGCGCTGCTCGAAGCAGACGTTGCGTTACCGGTCGTGCGTGATTTTATCAACCGCGTAAAAGAAAAAGCGGTTGGACATGAAGTTAACAAGAGCCTGACTCCGGGTCAGGAGTTCGTCAAAATCGTTCGTAACGAGCTGGTTTCGGCGATGGGCGAAGAGAACCAGGTGCTTAACCTGGCGGCTCAGCCACCGGCCGTGGTGCTGATGGCGGGCCTGCAGGGGGCAGGTAAAACGACCAGCGTTGGTAAGCTGGGTAAATTCCTGCGCGAGAAACACAAGAAAAAAGTGCTGGTGGTCTCTGCGGACGTTTATCGCCCGGCGGCGATCAAACAGCTGGAAACACTGGCAGAGCAGGTTGGCGTGGATTTCTTCCTGTCAGACGTAGCGCAGAAGCCTGTCGACATCGTTAACGCGGCGCTGAAAGAAGCGAAGCTAAAATTCTATGACGTGCTGCTGGTGGATACCGCCGGTCGTCTGCACGTCGACGAAGCGATGATGGACGAAATCAAGCAGGTGCATGCCTCTATCAACCCGGTAGAGACCCTGTTTGTTGTTGACGCCATGACCGGTCAGGATGCGGCGAATACCGCGAAAGCCTTCAACGAAGCGCTGCCGTTAACCGGCGTGGTGCTGACCAAAGTGGACGGCGACGCCCGCGGCGGTGCGGCGCTCTCCATTCGTCATATCACAGGTAAGCCAATCAAGTTCCTCGGCGTCGGCGAGAAAACCGAAGCGCTGGAGCCGTTCCACCCGGATCGTATTGCCTCCCGAATTCTCGGCATGGGCGACGTGCTGTCGCTGATCGAAGATATCGAAAGCAAGGTTGACCGCGCACAGGCTGAAAAGCTCGCCAGCAAGCTGAAAAAGGGTGATGGTTTCGACCTGACCGACTTCCTTGAGCAGTTGCGTCAGATGAAAAACATGGGCGGCATGGCCAGCCTGATGGGCAAACTGCCGGGCATGGGTCAGATCCCTGACAACGTAAAATCCCAGATGGATGACAAGGTGCTGGTGCGTATGGAGGCGATCATCAACTCGATGACGCTGAAAGAGCGTGCGAAGCCAGAAATCATCAAAGGTTCCCGTAAACGCCGTATCGCAGCCGGTTGCGGCATGCAGGTGCAGGACGTAAACCGCCTCCTGAAACAGTTCGACGACATGCAGCGTATGATGAAGAAAATGAAGAAAGGCGGCATGGCGAAGATGATGCGTGGCATGAAAGGGATGATGCCACCAGGATTCCCTGGCCGTTAAAAACAAGGGTATAAGGCTATCTTGTTTGCCATTTTAGCTCCGGGGTGTGCTCGAAATGCTCACGTACTACGTGTACGCTCCGCTTTCTGCGCGCACGCCGGAACTAAACTGGCTGCACCGATATACGCCTTCTATCCCTTGTTTAATGCCTGGTATCAAGATGCTGATTGCATTTTCCCCAGAAATCAGTAAAATTTTCGGGCTTTTAATATGACACCCGGGCTCCGTTCCTCGATGGGGCCCGGTTGTTTTATTCACACAAGAGGATGTT
Source organism: Enterobacter sp. RIT637 (assembly GCF_019718755.1). Lineage (NCBI taxonomy): Bacteria > Pseudomonadati > Pseudomonadota > Gammaproteobacteria > Enterobacterales > Enterobacteriaceae > Enterobacter > Enterobacter sp. RIT637. The sequence continues at coordinate 17,787 of NZ_JAIHAZ010000006.1, read as the reverse complement.
ATGGTTACTATTCGTTTAGCTCGTCACGGCGCTAAAAAGCGTCCGTTCTACCAGGTTGTTGTGACTGACAGCCGTAATGCACGCAACGGTCGCTTCATCGAGCGCGTTGGTTTCTTCAACCCACTGGCCGCTGGCGCAGAAGAAGAAACTCGTCTGGATCTGGATCGTATCGCTCACTGGGTTGGCCAGGGCGCTACTGTTTCCGATCGCGTTGCTACGCTGATCAAAGCAGCAAACAAAGCAGCTTAATCTGTCACGGTGGTCATGATGAGCAATAAAGCACCTGTTGAACCGATCGTATTGGGAAAAATGGGTTCTTGCTACGGTATCCGTGGTTGGCTCAGAGTGTTTTCCTCCACTGAAGACGCTGATAGCATTTTTAATTACCAGCCCTGGTTTATCCAGAAAGGCGGTAAGTGGGAAGAGGTCGAGCTGGAAAGCTGGCGTCACCACAATCAGGACATCATCATCAAGCTGAAAGGCGTTGACGATCGTGATGCCGCGAATGCGCTGACTAATTGTGAAATTGTCGTGGATTCGTCGCAGTTGCCACAGCTGGAAGAGGGCGACTACTACTGGAAAGACCTTATGGGTTGCCAGGTAGTCACTACCGAAGGCTACAGCCTGGGGAAAGTCATCGATATGATGGAAACCGGGTCAAATGACGTTCTCGTCATTAAGGCAAACCTGAAAGATGCATTTGGCATCAAGGAGCGGTTGGTTCCGTTCCTCGATGGACAGGTTATCAAGAAAGTCGATCTCACTACTCAAACCATTGAAGTAGATTGGGATCCTGGTTTTTAAATTCTCCGGATAAACGGTAAAAGACGGCGCTATGTGGATTGGCATAATTAGCCTGTTTCCTGAAATGTTCCGCGCGATTACCGATTACGGGGTAACTGGCCGGGCAGTAAAGAATGGCCTGCTGAGCATCCAGAGCTGGAGTCCTCGTGACTTTACTCATGACCGGCACCGTACCGTGGACGATCGTCCTTACGGCGGCGGACCGGGGATGCTAATGATGGTGCAACCCTTACGGGACGCCATTCACACAGCAAAAGCCGCGGCAGGTGAAGGCGCAAAGGTGATTTATCTGTCACCTCAGGGACGCAAGCTTGATCAAGCGGGCGTGAGCGAACTGGCGACGAATCAAAAGCTGATTCTGGTCTGTGGGCGCTACGAAGGGATAGATGAGCGCGTAATTCAAACCGAGATTGACGAAGAATGGTCTATCGGCGATTACGTTCTCAGCGGTGGTGAGTTACCCGCAATGACGCTGATTGACTCCGTCGCCCGGTTCATTCCGGGGGTACTGGGCCATGAAGCTTCGGCAACGGAAGATTCTTTTGCCGATGGGTTGCTGGACTGTCCACACTATACTCGTCCTGAAGTGTTAGAAGGGATGGACGTCCCGGCAGTGTTACTGTCTGGAAACCATGCCGAGATACGTCGCTGGCGTTTGAAACAGTCGCTGGGCCGAACCTGGCTTAGAAGACCTGAACTTCTGGAAAACCTGGCTCTGACTGAAGAGCAAGCAAAGCTGCTGGCCGAGTTCAAAACTGAACACGCGCAACAGCAGCATGAACATGATGGGAATGCGTAATACGCTCCCGAATATCAGTTTACCCAGGATAAGAGATTAAATTATGAGCAACATTATTAAGCAACTTGAACAAGAGCAGATGAAGCAGGACGTACCTTCCTTCCGTCCAGGTGACACCGTGGAAGTGAAAGTATGGGTTGTTGAAGGTTCCAAAAAACGTCTGCAGGCATTCGAGGGCGTGGTTATCGCTATTCGTAACCGCGGTCTGCACTCTGCATTCACTGTTCGTAAAATTTCCAACGGCGAAGGCGTTGAGCGTGTCTTCCAGACTCACTCTCCGGTAGTTGACAGCATTGCTGTTAAACGTCGTGGTGCTGTACGTAAAGCTAAACTGTACTACCTGCGTGAGCGTACTGGTAAGTCTGCTCGTATTAAAGAGCGTCTGAACTAAGATTCGCTTAAGCGACATCCTGTTAGAAAGGGCTGGCCGAAAGGCTGGCCCTTTTTTTATCCCTGCGCATCTCTCACGTTAACCCTTTCGTCATAAATCATTTACAATGCTTGCCTCTTGAGTGGAGGGGAAGTGGATAACGTACTGCATCAGCCTAACCGGAAACGCGCAGCGGCATTGACCGCGCTGTTTGCGATCCTGCTGATCGTGGTCGCGCCGCTTATCTCTGTCTCGCTGCAAAAAGATCCCATGAGTTCCATGCCGGGCATGCATCATGACATGAGCATGATGTCGATGGATGACCATCATGGCGATATGCAGCATTCCATGCCTGTCGACCATGCGGAAGCCTGCGGCTACTGCGTGCTGTTAGCGCATGTCCCTGGCGTGATGCTGGCGCTGATCGTCCTGCTCAGCGCGGTGCTGCAAAGGCTGCGCGTTAAGCCGCCGCGTCAGGCGGTCAGCCACTGGCACTTTTTCCCCTGGCTTTACCCTGATACCCGCGCGCCGCCGCGGCAGTCTGCTTTTTCCCTTTAAAACTAAACCGATAACTTTTTGCCTTAAAAAGGAAAAGTATGACTACCTGCACTCCGCGCGCGGCATGGGGAAACCTGCTGCGTCGCCTTCATTTCTACGTTGGGCTGTTTGTCGGCCCGTTTATCTTCTTCGCCGCGCTGACCGGTACGCTGTATGTAGCGACCCCGCAGCTGGAAAGTGCGCTGTACCGGCACGCCCTCCACTCGGATAGCCTGGGCGAACGGCAGCCGTTGGCGGAACAAATTGCCGTAGCGCAAAAAACCGTTGGTTCAGAGCTGCGTTTGCACGCCGTGCGTCCGGGGCTGGCTGAAGGCGAAACCACCCGCGTGATGTTTGCTGATCCATCGCTTGGTCCATCGGAACATCGCGCTATCTTTGTCGATCCGATAAGCCTGACGGTGCTGGGGGATATGACGGTGTACGGCACCAGCGGGATTTTACCGCTGCGTCAAACCATTGATTATCTGCATACCTCGCTGATGCTGGGCGATGTCGGGCGGCTCTACAGCGAGCTGGCTGCCTCGTGGATGTGGGTCGCCGCGCTGGGCGGCATTGCGCTGTGGTTTTATACCCGACCCAAACGGCGCATTAACAACCCCTTTCAGAACCGACGTCGAGTGCATGTAGCCTTAGGCTGGACGCTGCTGGGCGGAATGTTGTTATTCTCAGCAACCGGCCTGACCTGGTCCCAGTGGGCCGGGAGTAACGTTGATAAGCTGCGGGCTGAGATGAACTGGCTGACGCCGCAGGTAAATACCATGCTTTCCGGTACGCCAATGGTTATGGATGAACACGCCGAACATCGGGGTCATCATGGCGGAACGATCGTGCCGGAAATGGCAATGGATCTGACGCAGTTTGATGGCGTGCTAAGCGCGGCGCGAAAAGCGGGAATTGATGCTAACAAGCTTGAGATCCGCCCCGCCAGTACCTCCGATCGGGCCTGGACGGTGACGGAAATCGATCGCAGCTGGCCAACGCAGGTTGATGCCGTTGCGGTTGATCCCAATACGATGCAGGTCATGGACAGAACCCGCTTTGAGGATTTCCCCTTAATGGCAAAACTGACGCGCTGGGGCGTAGATTTCCATATGGGTATCTTATTTGGGCTGGTGAATCAGCTGCTGCTCGTTGCGTTCGGGCTTGCCCTTTGCGTGCTCATCATCTGGGGATACCGGATGTGGTGGATGCGTCGTCCGGCGAAGTCTCATGCGAACCCGGTGCAGACGCTTTGTCAGAGCTGGCCGGCGCTGTCATTCTGGGGGAGGACGGTCACGATAGTGGTTAGTGCTCTGCTGGGGCTGGCGTTACCGGTGATGGGCGTTAGTCTGTCCTTGTTTATATTTATCGACTGGCTACGCTGGCGAGCGGCGTCAGGCGTGTCGCTCGCCGAATCCTCCGTTAAATAGCCTTATGGCGTGCTGATGACCACCGCGACCCGGCGATTTTCAGCGCGCCCTTGCGAGGTGCTGTTGCTGGCAACAGGATATTTTTTGCCTAATCCCCGCGTAGTGAGGTTACTGCGTGGGATATTCGCACCCTTCGCCCAGGTGTCTGCAACGGCATTCGCGCGTTTTAACGAGAGCGCTTCGTTATAGCTATCCTCGCCATAATTATCCGTGTGACCGTCCATCCGGGCGTGGTTCAGACCGGTTGCCGCCAGACGCGAGGCCATAGTCTGGATCTGCGTTTCGCTCTCCGGGCGCAGTCTTGCGTCATTTTTATCAAACAAGATTTTATCCGACAGCCCCAGGGACCAGTCGCCATTCAGTTCGTTAAAGCCGTAAGACTTCATCGCCGCAACTTGTTCTGGTGTGAATTTACCTGGCGGTGTCTGGCAGCCTGCCAGGGCCAGCGATCCGAGTAACAAGGGCGCGATATATCGCTTTAACATAGTGCATTCCTTTCTAAGTTATTGTTTTTGTACGCTGATTCTTGACCAGGTACATATTGCGGTCGGCTTGCTCCAGTAACGCTTCCACGGAGGCATTTTCCCACGCCAGAGCGAAGCCAATGCTGAGTGACAATGATGCGGTTTGTCCGTTATGCAGATCAAACGGACGGATAAACTGCTGCGACAACGCAGCACAAATACGTTCAACTTCATGCTCGGAATGGACGCCGTACAGCACCATGGCGAACTCGTCGCCGCCGAGGCGGTATGACTGATGACGTTTATCACCAAACTCAACCATCCTGCTCGCGACTTCTATCAGCACGCCGTCACCTGCCGCATGTCCCCAGGTATCGTTGATAAACTTGAAGTTATCTCCATCGAGGAAAAGCAGAGCCGAGTTTGCCTTTGCCGATGAATCGTTCATCAGTGCCGCAATGCTATTACGAAACGCGGCGCGGTTGGCCAGCCCGGTCAAGGGGTCGTGCATGGCAGTACGCAGTAACTGTGCATTCTTTGCCTGAAGCTTAAGCTGCCACTCTTCCATCTCATCCAGCAGGCTGTTGAAGTCTTCACCAAACTGGTGAAATTCTTCAATACGGCCTTCCGTCACCCGACGGGAAAAATTACGGTTGGCGCGCACGTCATGGACGACGTCGGTAATATTTTGCATCTCCGTCACCATACCGTGATGCAGGGAACGCGTAATGGTAAGCGCAACGGTAGAAGCCAACAGAATGCAGCCGGTCAGCACAGCAAACGACAGCCAGATAAAGTGGCTGATAAGGCTGTCTCGTGCGGTAAGGCGAATTTCGCCGATCGTCGTGCCGTTATGTATGATCGGTTGTGCAACAGGAACAGGAAACAGCCAGCGACTGACCAGCGCACCCAGGGTGTCGGTGTTGTCTTCCGGATCCCATGACCAGTAAGCGAAACGCTTTTGGTGGGCATTGAGAACTTCGGCCACGGCAAATTGCCCCTGTTTTCCCAGGGCGGCAAGTGTTTCATTGGCCGCGAGTGAATCATTGAAAACCAGCGAGGCTTCAAGGCTGTGGCTCATGGTCGAGCCGGTGAGTTCGAGATTCTTTTGCGCGTATTGCTTTAATGTCACCACGGAAGCGAAACACAGCAACAACCATATAAATGTCATTGTAATGATGACGCTTATCATGCTGATCCGTCGCAACGTTCTTTTAAACGTCGGACGCGATGTAGAGTCGAAATCCTTATTCATGCTTTGTATTCCGTGCAAGCATTAATACATCTGGATTGACGCGTACGCCACTGCGCGTCAGTGCATCCAGATTGACGGAAAACCTGACCTGGTTCTGTTCTGTTATCAGGCAAAATGCGCTGCCAATAACACATTCAGGATTTTGCTCTGAGATTAATAGCAACGCTCGGCCCTGATATTGACTAATTAATTCAAGTTGTTTTGCAGGCGATTCAGCCCCGAAATAAATAGCATCGCACGTCGCGGAGAGTGCTTCCCGATCGTTATGTACAATGACAGGCGTATAAGGTAACGGGTTTTGCGCATCTTCACTGCTGAGTACATGCGTATAGTGAGACGAGGCATAAATACAGAGCTTAGGCTGCCCGGAAAGCGATGGCCATCGGGTATAGCTCACAATACCGGAAACAATCGAACGCACCGATTTATCGGTATCTGTGAACGGTGCTGCCGTCGCTGGGCCTGCCGTAAAGAACAGCATTATCACCAGAGTGAATCGGAACAAAGAGATCAAGAATAAATTTCTCACCAGATTCCGCCACACTGCTCTGGAAATAGATGTCCTTAAGAGTTGTTGGCAGAATACCATTGTTTATCAATGCCGTCATTATGTCAGAAAAATCGCAGATCAGACTTAAGCTAAATCCTACAGTTGCTTATATCTGGAAATTAAAAGCTAGACTCAATTAAGTCTGCTGGTACTCATACTTTCATCCATCCCTTTTTGCCATGACTCATGCAGTTTTGCTGCATTTTCGGCAGTATCACAACTGGCAGGAAAAGATTTACCTGCTAATCCCCATGCGTGAATAAAACCCTCTTCACACACTTTCTTCTGACCGTCAGTATAACCCCGGAGATATTCACTCCGATCGACATGGGGGTCGTTAAAACTATCGGCCAAGGTTTGATTATCTTTAACCGGCAGGCCATTCATGGCGTCTTCTTTACCTGCATCAAACCAGGATGGGCTGGTCCAGTCGGGCTGGAAGGTGTAAGGATTGATCTGACAGCCCGTTAAAAACAGCGACAACAGCGCGAGAGCAATTGAACGCATAGCCATTCTCCTTTTTTCTTCAGCATAGCCTGGCTAAAGAAAATCCGTCTGTAATTTAAAGTTTACATTTTTACCGGCTGATTTTTGCATTAAATTGGTTTGTGTAAACTAAAGTGTACGTATTTTGGATTGAAATGTTTACTTTTTATGGTATCGTGGTTTCACCTCATTGAGGAAAACAACTATCGCAAACGAGCTTTACAGGATCGCCATCATGCAAAAAGACGCGCTGAACAACGTACATATCACTGACGAACAGGTTTTAATCACTCCGGATCAGCTGAAAGCGGAATTCCCGCTGAGCATTGCGCAGGAAGCTCAAATCGAGCATTCGCGCCAGACCATTTCTGACATCATCGCTGGCCGCGATCCGCGCCTGCTGGTGGTTTGCGGTCCTTGCTCCATTCACGATCCTGAAACCGCCATTGAATATGCTCGTCGATTTAAAGCATTAGCGGAGGAGGTCAGCGATAGCCTCTATCTCGTGATGCGCGTCTATTTTGAGAAGCCACGTACTACCGTTGGCTGGAAAGGGTTGATTAACGATCCGCACATGGATGGCTCGTTTGATGTAGAAGCAGGTCTGAAAATTGCGCGTCGCTTGCTGGTGGAACTGGTGAGCATGGGGCTGCCGCTGGCAACCGAAGCGCTGGATCCGAACAGCCCGCAGTACCTGGGCGATCTGTTCAGCTGGTCCGCGATTGGTGCGCGTACCACGGAATCACAAACCCACCGCGAGATGGCGTCTGGCCTGTCGATGCCGGTCGGTTTTAAAAACGGCACCGATGGCAGTCTGGCGACGGCGATTAATGCGATGCGCGCTGCCGCCATGCCGCACCGTTTTGTCGGTATCAACCAGGCGGGCCAGGTGTGCCTGCTGCAAACGCAGGGCAACCCCGATGGCCATGTGATCCTGCGCGGCGGTAAAGCGCCAAACTACAGTCCGGCAGATGTCGCGCAGTGTGAAAAAGAGATGGAGCAGGCGGGACTGCGCCCGGCACTGATGGTAGATTGCAGTCATGGTAATTCGAATAAAGATTACCGTCGTCAGCCTGCGGTTGCGGAATCGGTGATCGCACAGATTAAAGATGGCAACCGTTCCATTATCGGTCTGATGATTGAGAGCAACATTCATGAAGGCAATCAGTCATCGGAACAACCGCGTAGCGCAATGAAGCATGGCGTCTCCGTGACGGATGCCTGCATCAGCTGGGAAACCACCGATGCGCTGCTGCGTGAGATCCACAAAGATTTGAACGGCCAGCTGGCGACGCGTCTGGCTTAAGAGGGTAGTTATGGTTGCTGAATTGACCGCATTACGCGATCAAATTGATGAAGTGGATAAGGCGCTGCTGGATCTGCTGGCGCGCCGTATGGCACTGGTTGCTGAGGTCGGTGAGGTCAAAAGCAAATACGGCCTGCCGATTTACGTCCCGGAGCGCGAAGCCTCTATGCTCGCCTCCCGCCGTAAAGAGGCTCAGGCGCTGGGCGTTTCGCCGGATTTGATTGAAGATGTCCTGCGCCGCGTGATGCGCGAATCTTACTCCAGTGAAAATGACAAAGGCTTTAAAACCCTTTGTCCGTCGCTGCGCCCGGTAGTGATTGTCGGCGGCGGCGGTCAGATGGGACGTCTGTTTGAAAAAATGCTGACGCTTTCTGGCTACCAGGTACGCATTCTGGAAAAAGAGGACTGGGGACATGCTCCGGAACTCATGAAAGATGCCGGAATGGTTATTGTCAGCGTACCGATACACGTGACGGAGCAGATCATCGGCAAGCTTCCTCCTTTACCGGATGATTGCATCCTGGTGGATCTGGCTTCCGTCAAAAATGGGCCGCTGCAGGCGATGCTGGCCGCGCATACTGGCCCGGTACTGGGTCTGCACCCGATGTTTGGCCCGGACAGCGGCAGCCTGGCTAAGCAGGTGGTGGTTTACTGCGACGGTCGTCAGCCGGAAGCATACCAGTGGTTCCTGGAACAGATTCAGGTATGGGGTGCGCGACTGCACCGCATTAGCGCGGTTGAGCACGATCAGAACATGGCTTTCATTCAGGCGCTGCGCCACTTTGCGACCTTTGCTTATGGTCTGCATCTGGCGGAAGAGAACGTGCAGTTAGAACAGCTGCTGGCGCTCTCATCACCTATCTACCGCCTGGAACTGGCGATGGTTGGGCGCCTGTTTGCTCAGGATCCACAGCTTTACGCGGACATCATTATGTCCTCCGAAAACAACCTCGCGCTCATCAAGCGCTACTATCAGCGCTTTGGCGAAGCCATTACGCTGCTGGAGCACGGAGACAAGCAGGCGTTTATCGACAGCTTCCGCAAGGTCGAGCACTGGTTTGGCGATTACGCTACGCGCTTCCAGAGTGAAAGCCGGACGCTGTTGCGCCAGGCAAATGACAGTCGCCAGTAATGCGATGATGTATATACTGAAAGCCAGCATTGCTGGCTTTTTTCATTTTGGGGACTGTCATGGCTGAACCACAGTTGCTGTTGAATTACACCGGACATTTGCCAGAGTGTCCGACGTGGAGTGCGGAGGAGAATGCACTTTACTGGGCGGATATTCTGGAAGGGGAGATCCATCGTTATCATCTGCCCACGGCAGAACACACCGTTCTTTCATTCCACGAAGAGGTGGGCTGTTTCGCACTGCGCGAGCGTGATGGGTTTATTGTGGCGATGCGTACGGGGATCTGGCTGACCGATAAACATGGTCTGCTCCGGCGCAAGGTGTGCGATAACCCGTCCAACCCGCAGCTTGCTCGTTTTAACGATGGGGGCACCGATCATCTGGGACGGTTCTATGCAGGCACGTTTTGGGGGCCGGGAGATTATAACGGCGCCATGCTGATGCGTATCGATAACGACCTGACGCCGAAAGTGATCCAGTGCGATATTCACGGACATAACGGCTTAGCGTTTAGTCCGGATAAGCAGTGGATGTTTACCTCAGACACGCCAAACGGCGTGATCTACCGTACGCCGCTTGATGAGCAGGGCGAACCCGGCAGGCGTGAGGTGTTTCGTCAGTTTAAAGAGGGCGAAGGGATACCGGACGGCGCGGCCATGGATGTGGAAGGCTGCTACTGGAGCGCGCTGTTTGACGGCTGGCGTATTGCGCGTTTTTCTCCGCAAGGGGAGCAACTGGAAGAATACCGCATGCCGGTACGTTGCCCGACGATGGTCTGTTTTGGCGGCGATGACATGAAAACGCTGTTTATTACCACTACGCGGGAAAATATGGATGCGGAGGAGGTGGCGAAGTACCCGCTCTCCGGTGCCATTTTCACCCTGCCCGTCAACGTGGCAGGGATGAAGAAAAGCCGGTTTATCGAACGTTAAGCCGGGTCAACCGGGACCACGTTCTCGCTCGGGTAGCAGCCGAGCACTTTCATGGAGCGGGTGATTTCGCCGAGTTCGCGCAGGGCTTTCTGCATGGATGCAGATTCCAGGTTGGCCTGGATATCGAGGTAGAACATCTCTTCCCACGGATTGCCGTGGATTGGACGTGATTCCAGCTTCGTCATGATCAGGTTGTGATTACGCAGTACCAGCAGCGCTTCAACCAGTGCACCTGCCTGCTGGCCGGTGGCCATGAGCAGGGTCGTTTTTGCCGGAACCTGATCCGAGACATCAATAGCTTTACGCGCCAGCACCACGAAACGGGTGATGTTTTGCGTCTGGTTTGCAAGATTGCGTTCAAGCACCTGCAGGCCATACAGCGCACCACCCGCTTCGCTGCCGAGCGCGGCGACGGTTGGGGAGTTAGCCTGCGCCACTTTTTCCATCGCCGCCGAAGTGCTTTCGGTGTACTCAATTTTCCAGTTCGGATAGCGGTTCAGGAACTGGCTGCACTGCTGGAACGGTTGAGGATGGCTGTAAACCGTCTCAATTTTGCTTAAATCCGTTGAACCGGAGACCAGCACGCAGTGGTCAATTGGGATTGTCAGCTCGCCAACCAGCGACAGGCTGGTGTGCTGGAGCAGATCGTAGACATCATTAATGGCGCCGGAACTGGTGTTCTCAATAGGCACCACGGCGTAATCCGCCTGGCCGGTTTCTACCTGATTGAAAATATCAGCAAACTTCGCACAGCCGCTCTCAATGAACTCTTCGAAATGACGGGCTGCGTACTGGCGCGCAGCCAGGTGGGAGTAGGAGCCTTTTGGACCGAGGAACGCGACGCGTGCAGAGTGCGGGTTGGTTTTGTTCAGATGCTGCTGGAGTAACGCTTGCTGGGTGAGAACGGAGTCTTCGATGATGAGCTGGAACAGACGGGTGATGTAGTGGGCATCCAGATGATGCGCTTTGCCGAGCTGAATCAACCGTTCCAGTAAATCGCGCTCGCGGTCAATATCGCGCACGGGACGGTGAGAGTCCAGCTTGGCTTTACCAACTTCGACGGCGAGGGCGCGGCGTTCAGCCAACAGCGCCAGTAATTTCTCATCCAGGGCGCTGATTTTAACGCGCAGATCCAGTAACGGGTTTTCCGGTGTCATAGTGTTGTCTGTCTCGTTTTATCGTTATCAATAAAAAAGGCCTCCCGCTGTGGGAGGCCTTATTGTTCGTCTTCGCATTCTTTATCACACGACGAAACGCCTCCCAGTCAGGGGAAGGTAAAAAAGAATGCGAAGAAGAACGGCGTAAGTTTCATGAAGTCACCCTGTGATTGATACCGTTAAAGTACCCGTACTGTTTTCACCCTGTCAATAAAAAACAAAAAACGCGCCCGAAGGCGCGTTGGCGGTACACTCAATTTAAAGGATTACTCTTCTTCAACTTCTTCCGCGAAGCTGGCGTCTTTCACCGATGTTGTGGCGCGACGGGCTTCACCTTTGTGTTGCACTTTATTGAGCTGCCGTTCCAGCTTGTTGATCAAATCGTTAATGGCGGTGTACATATCTTCATGTTTTGCGCTGGCGACCAGATGGCCGTTTGGAGTATTGATAGTTGCGTCAGCGATGAAACCCTGTGGTTCCTTGGACAGAATGATATGTGGGTTAATCAAATGTGTTTGCCATTTATCCAGTTTGGCGAGACGGTCTGCGACGTGCTGGCGAATTGCCGGAGTAATTTCCATTTGTTTACTGGTAATGTTCATTGTCATAAATTTTACCTCTTGTCTTTCCGTCTTGGTGATTCCAGCATACCCGACCTAATGTCAAAATGTGTGATTTAGATCACGTTATTTTGTCGGTTTTTGTCAGGGAATCTTTTTTGTGAGGCAGGGCAGGAAGAGGTGAGATATACCTTGTCGAAGGCAAAAATTGGGGCCATAGTTGACTGGATGTGTTGAGGCTAACGCGCTTCAGCGACGCTCTAAAATGAATAAAAAAACGGCAGCCTTCGGGCTGCCGTTTTGCATTGACGTTTCTGTCAGGTGTTGCTGCTGTTCGCGGCGATGATTTTCGCCACTTTTTCAGCCTGCGACGTCATCTGCATTTGACGATACGCATTTTCCATCAGCTTCAGGCCATCGCGCGTTGCCTGAGTATCCGGGTAGTCACGCAGCATGCCTTCAACACGGTTAACCACGGCAACCCAAGCGCCACGGCGAGTGTAATATTCAGCCACGGAGTATTCGTATTTCGCCAGACGATCTTTCAGGAACACCAGACGCTTGGTGGCATCGGTAATGTACTGACTGTTCGGGTAGCCGCGCACCAGCTTGGAGAAATCATTGAAGGCATCACGCGCGTGCTGCGGGTCACGGTCAGAACGATCCACGCCGAAGAAGCCCTGCAGCGCACTGTCATCCAACGCCATGTTGGTCAGGCCGCGCATATACATGACATAATCGATGTTAGGATGAGTTGGGTTCAGACGCATGAAGCGATCGATGGTGGCCTGAGCCAGCGGAAGATCGGCATTTTTATAGTACGCGTAGATAAGATCTAACTGTACCTGCTGTGAATAGGGACCAAATGGATAGCGATTATCCAACGCTTCCAGTTGCGTTATCGCCTGTTTCCAGTTACCGTCCTGCAACTTTTGTTGTGCAGTCGCATAGATTTCATTCGGCGGATTGTCAGGGACCTGTTCATTTGAACCGGAGCAGCCCACCAAAGCCAGGCTCAACGTGGCCGCTGCCACCAGATATTTCATGCGCGTCATGACGTTTTGACTTTCCTCAAATGTTTGTCCGGGAGAAACTCTGTTCCTGCTCCCGATTAAGACCAGCTACAATAGCACACTATATTAAACGGCAAAGCCGTAAAACCCAACGTTAAACGAAGAAGCAGTTTATGGCACAACGAGTAGAACTCACCGCAACAGTCTCCGAAAATCAGCTCGGTCAACGCTTAGATCAGGCTTTGGCCGAATTGTTCCCTGATTATTCGCGTTCACGCATAAAAGAATGGATCCTTGACCAGCGCGTGATGGTAAACGGCAAGATCTGGGACAAACCAAAAGAGAAAGTGTTAGGTGGGGAAGCTGTCGCCATCAATGCTGAAATCGAAGAGGAAATCCGCTTCGAGCCGCAGGATATCCCACTGGACATCGTTTATGAAGATGATGACATTCTGGTGATCAACAAGCCGCGTGACCTGGTTGTTCATCCGGGCGCGGGTAACCCTGACGGCACGGTGCTGAACGCACTTCTCCATTATCATCCGCCAATCGTTGATGTACCGCGCGCCGGTATCGTGCACCGTCTGGATAAAGACACCACGGGTCTGATGGTAGTGGCAAAGACCGTTCCCGCTCAGACACGTCTGGTGGAATCTCTGCAGCTGCGCGAAATCACTCGTGAATATGAAGCGGTAGCCATTGGGCATATGACCTCTGGCGGCACGGTGGAAGAGCCTATCAGCCGCCACCCAACCAAACGTACTCATATGTCGGTGCATCCGATGGGTAAACCGGCGGTGACGCACTATCGCATTATGGAACACTTCCGTATTCATACGCGCCTGCGTCTGCGTCTGGAAACCGGGCGTACTCACCAGATCCGCGTGCATATGGCCCACATTACCCATCCGCTGGTGGGCGATCAGGTTTACGGTGGCCGTCCGCGACCGCCAAAAGGCGCGTCTGATGAGTTCATTTCTGTGCTGCGTAAGTTTGACCGTCAGGCACTGCACGCAACCATGCTGCGTCTTTATCACCCGATTACGGGGATTCAAATGGAATGGCATGCGCCGATCCCACAGGATATGGTGGAACTTATCGACGCCATGCGCGCTGACTTTGAAGAACATAAGGATCACGTGGACTGGTTATGACCAAACTTATTGTTCCGGAGTGGCCGCTGCCCGAAGGCGTGGCTGCCTGCAGTTCGACCCGAATCGGCGGTGTGAGCCAGGGCGCGTGGGAGTCGTTGAACCTCGGCGCGCACTGTGGTGACAACCTGGAACACGTTGAAGAAAACCGTAAACGTTTGTTTGCTGCGGGCAAGTTACCGTCGAAACCGGTCTGGCTTGAGCAGGTTCACGGTAAGGATGTCTTGACGCTGTCGGGGGAACCCTATGCGTCTAAACGTGCCGATGCCTCATACAGCAACACGCCGGGAACGGTTTGCGCCGTGATGACCGCTGACTGCCTGCCGGTTCTGTTCTGTAACCGTGCGGGCACCGAAGTCGCGGCAGCCCATGCGGGTTGGCGTGGTCTGTGTGAAGGTGTGCTGGAAGAGACGGTCGCCTGCTTTAACGATGAGCCAGACAATATCATCGCCTGGCTCGGCCCGGCCATTGGCCCCCGTGCATTTGAAGTGGGACCAGAGGTCCGCGAAGCATTTATAGAAAAAGATCCGCAGGCAGCGGATGCTTTCCTCCCGTCCGGGGAGAAATTCCTGGCCAATATTTACCAGCTTGCGCGCCAGCGCCTGAATAATGTCGGCGTGACGCAGATCTTTGGCGGCGATCGCTGTACATTCACCGAAAAGGGTGATTTTTTCTCTTATCGCCGCGACAAGACGACGGGGCGTATGGCAAGTTTCATTTGGCTGATATAACCTAAAGAATCAAGACGATCCGGCACGTGCCGTTTTCTTTTCACATAATTCAGGTCATTAACCTTGAATAATTGAGGGATGACCTCATTTAATCTCCAGTAGCAAATTTGACCTGTAATGGGAGGAGTTATGCGTCTGGATCGTCTTACTAATAAATTCCAGCTTGCTCTCGCCGATGCCCAGTCTCTCGCACTGGGGCACGACAACCAATTTATCGAACCTCTTCATTTAATGAGCGCCTTGCTGAATCAGGAAGGGGGATCGGTACGTCCTTTATTAACGTCCGCTGGCATTAATGCTGGCCAGCTACGCACAGCTATCGATCAGGCGCTGAGCCGTTTACCGCAGGTAGAAGGCACCGGCGGCGACGTGCAACCGTCTCAGGATCTGGTGCGCGTGCTGAATCTTTGCGACAAGCTAGCGCAAAAACGTGGGGACAACTTTATCTCGTCAGAGCTGTTTGTTCTGGCGGCGCTTGAATCACGCGGTACCTTAACCGACCTGCTGAAATCTGCTGGTGCAACCACCGCCAATGTGACTCAGGCGATTGAGAAAATGCGCGGAGGTGAAAGCGTGAACGATCAGGGAGCCGAAGACCAACGTCAGGCTTTGAAGAAATTTACGGTCGATCTGACCGAGCGTGCTGAGCAGGGCAAACTTGACCCGGTGATCGGCCGTGATGAAGAAATTCGCCGTACGATTCAGGTACTGCAACGTCGTACCAAAAACAACCCAGTGCTGATTGGTGAACCGGGCGTTGGTAAAACCGCCATCGTAGAAGGATTGGCGCAGCGTATTGTTAACGGCGAAGTGCCGGAAGGGCTGAAAGGCCGCCGCGTGCTGGCGCTGGATATGGGCGCGCTGGTGGCGGGGGCGAAATACCGCGGCGAGTTCGAAGAGCGTCTTAAAGGCGTGCTTAACGACCTGGCGAAGCAGGAAGGCAACGTCATTCTGTTTATCGACGAACTGCACACCATGGTCGGAGCGGGTAAAGCAGACGGCGCGATGGACGCCGGGAACATGCTGAAACCTGCGCTGGCGCGTGGTGAACTTCACTGCGTTGGTGCCACCACGCTTGACGAGTATCGCCAGTACATTGAGAAAGATGCTGCTCTTGAACGTCGTTTCCAGAAAGTGTTTGTTGCTGAGCCAAGCGTTGAAGATACCATCGCGATCCTGCGTGGTCTGAAGGAGCGCTATGAGCTGCACCACCACGTGCAGATCACTGACCCGGCCATCGTGGCGGCGGCGACGCTTTCGCATCGTTATATTGCTGACCGTCAGCTGCCGGACAAAGCGATTGACCTGATCGACGAAGCGGCATCGAGCATTCGTATGCAGATTGACTCGAAACCTGAAGAGCTTGACCGACTCGACCGACGCATCATTCAGCTCAAGCTGGAGCAGCAGGCGCTGAAGAAAGAGTCTGATGAAGCCAGTAAGAAACGCCTGGATATGCTCAATGAAGAACTGGACGATAAAGAGCGCCAGTATTCAGAGCTGGAAGAAGAATGGAAAGCCGAGAAAGCGTCTCTTTCTGGCACCCAGACGATCAAAGCAGAGCTCGAACAGGCAAAAATTGCCATTGAGCAGGCGCGTCGCGTCGGCGATCTGGCGCGTATGTCTGAACTGCAGTACGGCAAAATCCCTGAGCTGGAGAAACAGCTTGAGATTGCGACTCAGTCCGAAGGCAAAACGATGCGTCTGTTACGCAATAAAGTGACGGATGCGGAAATTGCTGAGGTGCTGGCGCGCTGGACCGGTATTCCGGTGGCACGCATGCTCGAAGGCGAGCGTGAGAAACTGCTGCGCATGGAGCAGGATCTTCACAATCGGGTTATTGGCCAGAATGAAGCGGTTGAAGCGGTATCGAACGCTATTCGTCGTAGTCGTGCAGGACTTTCCGATCCTAATCGTCCAATCGGTTCGTTCCTGTTCCTGGGGCCAACCGGTGTCGGTAAAACCGAGCTGTGTAAAGCGCTGGCTAACTTTATGTTCGACAGCGACGACGCGATGGTGCGTATCGATATGTCTGAGTTTATGGAGAAACACTCCGTCTCGCGTCTGGTCGGTGCGCCTCCGGGATATGTCGGTTATGAAGAAGGCGGTTACCTGACAGAAGCGGTTCGCCGCCGTCCTTATTCCGTCATCCTGCTGGATGAAGTGGAAAAAGCACACCCGGATGTGTTCAACATTCTGCTGCAGGTGCTGGATGATGGTCGACTGACCGACGGGCAGGGGAGAACGGTCGATTTCCGTAATACGGTAGTGATTATGACGTCTAACCTGGGTTCCGATTTGATTCAGGAACGCTTCGGTGAACTGGATTACAGCCATATGAAGGATCTGGTACTCGGTGTGGTCAGCCATAGCTTCCGTCCGGAGTTCATCAACCGTATAGATGAAGTGGTGGTCTTCCATCCTCTCGGTGAGAAACACATCGCGTCAATTGCGCAGATCCAGCTGCAGCGTCTGTACAAACGTCTGGAAGAGCGTGGTTATGAAATTCACATCTCCGACGATGCGCTGAAGCTGCTGAGCGAGAATGGTTACGATCCGGTTTACGGGGCTCGTCCATTGAAACGAGCTATCCAGCAGCAGATCGAAAACCCGCTGGCGCAGCAGATCCTTTCCGGGGAGCTGATTCCTGGCAAAGTTATTCGTCTGGAAGCCAACGACGATCGCATTGTGGCAGTGCAGTAAGTCACAAAACGCAAAAACGAGCCGCTCGCGGCTCGTTTTTGTTTAAAAACCAGGCGAAAATTGAGGCGTGGGATGTGTTTTGCCTGGAAAGTGAGCGGTCAGTAAATAATTTTCACTTTATCCTTGCAGCTTCGGAATTACTCCCTATAATGCGCCTCCACTGACACGGAACAACGGCACACACGCCGCCGGGTCAGCAGAGAAAAGCGAAAATAAATGCTTGACTCTGAAGCGGGAAAGCGTAATATGCACACCCCGCGCCGCAGCGAAAAGCGAAGCGGCACTGCTCTTTAACAATTTATCAGACAATCTGTGTGGGCACTCAAAGTGACATGGATTCTTAATGTCTTCGGACAATAAATGAATACCAAGTCTCTGAGTGAACATACGTAATTCATTACGAAGTT
>NZ_JAIHAZ010000069.1:0-713 GCF_019718755.1 Enterobacter sp. RIT637 | reverse complement strand
AGCCTGGTCTGAGAACTATTTTAACCCCGCGTTTTTGTCTGATGACACGGCGGGCGTGGCGGATCTGTCGCGCTTTGAGCAGGGGCATCAGCAGGCGCCTGGCACCTATCGCGTGGATATCTGGCGTAACGATGAGTTTATCGGTACCCAGGATGTCCGCTTTGAGGCCGGGGATGAAAATACGCCTCCGGTCGCGGGCGGGCTGTCGCCGTGCATCACGCGCGCGATGCTGGACCGCTTTGGCGTCAACATTACTGCCTTCCCTGAACTGCTTAACGTGACCGGCGAAACCTGCGTTCCGCTGGCGACGGCGATCCCCGGCGCGGAGATTGGCTTCAATTTTGCCTCGCTGCGCCTGAACGTCAGCCTGCCGCAGGTGGCAATGCAGAACAGCGCGCGCGGCTATATTCCGCCGGATCAGTGGGACGAAGGCATACCGGCGCTGTTGCTGAACTACAGCTTCAGTGGCAACAAAGGCAATGACGCCGACAACAGCTACTACCTGAATCTGCAAAGCGGGCTGAACTATGGCCCGTGGCGGCTGCGTAACAACGTGGCGTGGCGCTATACCGAGAGCAACGGGGAAAGCCATCGCGAGTGGCAGAACATCAGCACATCCGCCCAGCGGACAATCATTCCCCTGAAAAGCGAGCTGGTGGCCGGGGACAGCAACACCGGCAATGACGTGTTCGACAGCCTCGGTTTCCGCGGGC
>NZ_JAIHAZ010000068.1:0-715 GCF_019718755.1 Enterobacter sp. RIT637 | reverse complement strand
GGGTTACACGGAGGCGTCGCTGGAATTGGAACTGGCGCTGGTTACTCTGGTTACTATTAGCCCTACTTCTCCTTGCCTTACTATTGGGGTTGCTGCGTGGTTGCGTACCGGCTATTTCACTCCCGGGGTTGCCAGGCATTTCCAGTGAGAAAAACCACAGCCTGCCAGTCAGTGATGCTGTCAATCACAACCTTCCAGAGGGAAAAGCCTCTGTCACCCATGGCGTGAATGCGCTGCTGATCAACGATCAACCAGCTACCGCCAACCATTTACCCGTAGCCGGTACAAGCGAAGTCAGTCATACGTTGGATGGGGTTGATGCACAGGCCGACGTCCTCTCTACGGGGGCAGAGGAGACGCTCCACGGAGCGCAGGAGTCGGTGAAAAATGGTGAAGCCTTAGTCACTGAACAGACGGCTGGTGTTGCACCCTCAGCAACGTCAGAAGGGCAGAACGGTGCTCCACAGGAGTCAGCAGTTGTCCCCAATACCATACCGCCAGTAATACCTGCTCAGGGTGAACCACTCACCCTGCCTGCCGCCACGCCTGATGGCCCTGCTCAGCTTCTTAACGGGCAATGGCGGGTTAACGTCGGGATTCAGGACAAGCTTACCGGCCGCCCATTGCAGTTGCAGTACAACTTTAATCAGGGCAATCGCACGGTCAGTGTTCGCCAGTCCAATGGCGTGACCTGTACTGGCTCTGCCAGAGGTAG
>NZ_JAIHAZ010000067.1:0-717 GCF_019718755.1 Enterobacter sp. RIT637 | reverse complement strand
TCGCCGAAACAGCTTCGGCGTTGTAAGGTTAAGCCTCACGGTTCATTAGTATCGGTTAGCTCAACGCATCGCTGCGCTTACACACCCGACCTATCAACGTCGTAGTCTTCAACGTTCCTTCAGGACCCTTAAAGGGTCAGGGAGAACTCATCTCGGGGCAAGTTTCGTGCTTAGATGCTTTCAGCACTTATCTTTTCCGCATTTAGCTACCGGGCAATGCCATTGGCATGACAACCCGAACACCAGTGATGCGTCCACTCCGGTCCTCTCGTACTAGGAGCAGCCCCCCTCAATTCTCCAGCGCCCACGGCAGATAGGGACCGAACTGTCTCACGACGTTCTAAACCCAGCTCGCGTACCACTTTAAATGGCGAACAGCCATACCCTTGGGACCTACTTCAGCCCCAGGATGTGATGAGCCGACATCGAGGTGCCAAACACCGCCGTCGATATGAACTCTTGGGCGGTATCAGCCTGTTATCCCCGGAGTACCTTTTATCCGTTGAGCGATGGCCCTTCCATTCAGAACCACCGGATCACTATGACCTGCTTTCGCACCTGCTCGAGCCGTCACTCTCGCAGTCAAGCTAGCTTATGCCATTGCACTAACCTCCTGATGTCCGACCAGGATTAGCTAACCTTCGTGCTCCTCCGTTACTCTTTGGGAGGAGACCGCCCCAGTCAAACTACCCACCAGACACTGTCCGCAACCCGGAT
>NZ_JAIHAZ010000066.1:0-729 GCF_019718755.1 Enterobacter sp. RIT637 | reverse complement strand
GGTTGGCAACGTGGCGAAACCGGCTGACAGCTATGACGTCATTATGTCCGATACCCCGGATGCACCAGCGATCGTTAACGTTCTGGACGATGCCGGCACAACCGTTATCAACCTGGCCAACAATGCGTTGACCAAAGACGATACGCCGACCCTGAACGGGACTGCGGACGGTGCTGCGGGCGATACGATCACCATCTACAACGGCAGTCAGGTTGTAGGTAAAACAACGCTGAACAGCGATGGCACCTGGAGCTTCACGCCATCTCCGGCACTGGCTGACGGTAGCTACACCTTTACGGTGACCAATACCAACAGCGCGGGCCAGGAGAGCGATCGCAGCGGTTCGTTCACGGTAACCATTGATTCAACAGCCCCGAATCCGGTTTCCGGCCTGCAGGTGTCTGACGATCAGGGTGCCTGGAAAGGTCAGTTGACCGAGGGCATGACCACGGACGACAACAAACCGACCTTCACCGGTAAAGCGGAGCAGGGCAGCACGGTCACTATCTATGATAATGGCCAGGCGATCGGTTCAGTCACCGTCACCAACCCTGACGGTAGCTGGCAGTTCACCCCGTCCACGCCGCTGGTTGAAGGCGAACACCAGTTCGCGACTCAGGTAACGGATCCGGCGGGTAACAGCAGTGCGATCGTTGACGATATCACCGTTAACGTCTCCACGGGCGCAAGCTATCTGCAGCTGCTGCAAGTGGTGGATGATGTCCAGGA
>NZ_JAIHAZ010000065.1:0-740 GCF_019718755.1 Enterobacter sp. RIT637 | reverse complement strand
CGGATGTTCACGGCCCTCGTACTTTTTACAGAACGCCTGAGTGGTCACGAAATCCGTATCCACAAACGCCACTTTGTTCGCGTATTTCACCGCGAAATCAATGTACTGCGCATGGCCCAGCGCGATTTTGTCGTAATCGGAATACTGGAGCGCCATCTCATCGCCGCCCAGGTGTGAGAAGACGTAATCGCGCCCGTACTCCCAGGCACTGGTGGTGTTGAAGATATTCGCCAGCTTGTTGACCAGCGTAGATTTACCGCTCGATTCCCCGCCCAGAATCGCCACCGTGCGCACGAAGAACGGCTTCACTTCCGTTGGGATGTAATCCCAGTAGCGGAAGGGGTTTTCGCGGATTTGCGCACCGCTGATGTTCATGAAGGTGCGCTTAGGATCGATCAATACCGTTTCCGTTCCGAGATGTTCGCGGAACTGCGGTGCATCGGACTCTTCAGAGGTATAGATCCAGTTCGGGGCTATCCCCTTCTCTTCCATAAAGGCTTTGATGCCGTTACTCCACACATCCCAGCCGTGCGGATACGGTTCCATGCCCTCTTCGTTAAAGCCATGAATACGAATATTTTTTTGGTATTTGAACGTCTGCAGTAGCCAGCGCAGACGGTCTGAGACAGTCGGCTGCTGGGACATGGCGCTGTCTTCGAACAACGCGCGGTCACGCGTGTCATCGTAACCCATGATGATATGCAGCTCATCCACCTGGCTACAGGCGCGCTGAATCAGAT
>NZ_JAIHAZ010000064.1:0-747 GCF_019718755.1 Enterobacter sp. RIT637 | reverse complement strand
ATGCCAACCAGACCGCCATACCCACGTGAAGCGCGCATTGTCACTATTGAAAAAGGCACCGGTGCCCAAACCGTAACCTGGTATCAACTGCGTGCGGACCACCCAAAGCCGGACTCCCTGATCAGCGAACATGAAACTGAGCAGGAAGCGCTGGATGCCAAGCGCCGCTACGAAGATCCTGAAAAGTCCTGATACAAATCTGAAATCGATAACAACCG
This sequence comes from Enterobacter sp. RIT637, assembly GCF_019718755.1. NCBI lineage: Bacteria > Pseudomonadati > Pseudomonadota > Gammaproteobacteria > Enterobacterales > Enterobacteriaceae > Enterobacter > Enterobacter sp. RIT637. Next base: position 529 of record NZ_JAIHAZ010000064.1, on the reverse strand, counting down.
TGCCTGAATCACACTTTTAACTCAGCGTGAATGTTAAGTGGGGGTTAATATTTAGTTATTACAGTGAGATTCAGACCGGGCGTTGGATCTTTACATTTCGGTGTAGGGATATGCTGCTACGCTTTTGACCTGTTTAAGCTGAAACAAGAACCGCGCAGCGTATTGAGCTTGTGCCTGTATTATCGCAATGGTAGTGAAGAAAGGCGAAAACGATGAAGGCAACATTGGCGATCCTCACCATCGGGGTGGTCCCTGTCAGCGAAGTGTTACCGCTCTTAACTGAGCATGTCTCCGAACAGCAAATCACCCATCTTAGCCTGCTCGGTAAGATGAGTCGGGAAGAGGTCATGGAAGACTACGCACCTGCAGATAATGAGGTGACCCTGCCGACATTGTTAAGCGACGGTAAACTCGCGCATGTTTCACATCACAAAATCGAGCGTGCTTTACAGGGCGTGATCGAAGTGCTCGATAATCAAGGATATGACGTCATCCTGTTAATGAGCACCGCCCCGATTTCGGGTCTTAT
>NZ_JAIHAZ010000063.1:0-759 GCF_019718755.1 Enterobacter sp. RIT637 | reverse complement strand
GTCATGAGCGAATGCATCGTTCGCTGAAAAGTGCAGTAAAACAGGGCAACATCTTTATGACGATGGAAGAACAACAGCGGTGGTTCAGTGGCTACCGGGAAGAGTTTAACTATGAAAGGCCACATGAAGCCCTGGCGGGTGCAACGCCCGGAACGGTATGGCAACCCTCAGGCCGGCACTGGGATGGCAGGGTTCCTGAATATGCTTATCCGGAAGGAGGTACGGTCTACAGGGTGAAATCAAGGGGGACACTCTATATGGGGAAAAAGGGGACGGTGTTCCTGAGTGAAGCACTGACTGGCGAATACATCATGCTGGAAGAACAGGATGATGGCCTGGAGGCCATCATCTTTAATGGGATAACGCTTGCGTACTACGACCGAAAAAACGAGAGTGTGCTCCGGATAGACTGAAAAGTGTTACCTATGTTCCCGGTCTGATCTGTCACCTATGTATCCGGTCATACAGTCGCGCCACCGGGCAATTACGGGCACCGGGCCCACAAAAAAGCCGGGTGGCGGCTACGCCTTACCCGGCCTACATGCGACATGTTAATGTGTCTGGCTATGGTTCTCTTTACGGTACGCACCCGGCGGCTGGTTGAAGGTGCGGGTAAATATGCGGGTAAACGTCTGCTGCGAGTCAAACCCGTAGCGCAGGCAGATATCGTACACGCGAGCGTCGGATTCACGCAGATCGCGCGCCGCCAGCAGCAGCTTGCGCTCGCGAATATAGCGCCCGAGGCTCTCCCCTTTATAC
>NZ_JAIHAZ010000062.1:0-760 GCF_019718755.1 Enterobacter sp. RIT637 | reverse complement strand
GATTTGAGAAGAATGAAAACATCGACGGTCGTTTTTGGTGGATTTTTTATGGCAGACAAAGGGGAGCGAATCCAAATCCCCGTTTTGGAAAATCCTGACATTAGGGAAATCAATCGCTTTTTTTCCGTATCAAATTTTGTGAAAAAAGCCTGCGTCCTTGTTTTCAGAATCATCCCAGAGCCGGAATTTGGCAATACGGAATTAACTGTCTATTTTGAAAAAGGATATTATAGTGGATTAACAAAAACCGGTACGGCGTTGCCCCGCCTTGGCTCAAAGGGAACGATTCCCTAAGGTGCCCAAGCACCAAGTGAACCGGTTCCGTACTATCCGTACTGTCTGCGGCCCGCCGCCTTGTCCTGATTTTTGTTAATCCGCTATACATCGGGCTTGCGCCCGCTTGAGGTTTGCTTGCTGTCCGGCAAGGTTTCGGACGGCTTTTGCAGATTAACGTGCAGGGACTTTCCCAATCACGCAAATCGGGTAGCTCCCCGGATTTTTGCCGCCGCCCAAGTCTAAACATAAATCTTCATAAAGATACGCCTGCGTCCGCATTCCGGCATAAAACGCGCCGACCAGCGCGGCAATCAGCAATAAGGCTTTAAAAAAACGTCGGCTTTTCATTTTCACTTATCCTCCAATGCCTCGACCACTTCTTCCATCTGCATAAAGCGCGAACCTTTCACCAACACGGTGGCGCGTTCGGGCAAATCGTGGCTCAACACTTGAATCAACGGGTCTTTGGCGGCGAACCACAAAC
>NZ_JAIHAZ010000061.1:0-761 GCF_019718755.1 Enterobacter sp. RIT637 | reverse complement strand
AAGCAGGAAAGACAACCCTGCGGCGGTTGATATTATTATGGCGAATTGGGATCGGGCTATCATCGGACATTCCGTGCTGTGTAAGCAAAATGGATGCAATGTGAATTTGTGTAAGATTGTTTAAATATTGAAGAGTGAATAAAAGGGGGATTAATCCTAAAGGACGGGGTATACCGGTGTGCGTTATCCCTAATTCTGGTAGGTGAGTCTGCGCGCGGGAATAAAAAGGATTGAGAAGAACGATATCGCTATATACCCCTGGTGACGTTAAGTGAAATAAATCCCTTTATTCTGAATGCCTGCAACACACATAGCGGGCAGGGAAAAGAGATAAATGCACGCTGCCCTCCCGAAACGGCGGATCTGACTTACTATTAAGGCAGATTTCCGTGCGTTCTTCCGGCATAGAAGACGAGGGGCACAGAGGATTAGGCTTAATACTCAATGGCCTATAAAAGGCAGGCGAAACGGTTGAGGTGATAAATGTCGAGTCTGAAAGACGAACAAGAGGCATTGCCTGGCGTGAAGGAAAATCGTTTTGCCCTCACCCTGGAGGCGCGATTTCGCCAGGTGGGCTTTGCGGTTTTATTACTTATTTTACTGCTGGCGCTGGGCGGTTTCTTTTCTACGGGATATTTCAGTTCGGCAGAAAAAACAAATAATAACCAGACATTACACCTTTATTACGAGCGTTTTGGGCGGCTGCAAACAGAATTTAAACTCAGGGCTACAGTCCCCCCCTCAAATACCGGACACTATAT
>NZ_JAIHAZ010000060.1:0-765 GCF_019718755.1 Enterobacter sp. RIT637 | reverse complement strand
CTTGAAGAACGGCAGAAACTACGGCAGGACGAGATCATCACCGCGGCGCGGCGCTGCTTTCGCGCGAGCGGCTTTCACGGTGCCAGCATGTCGCAAATCGCCAGCGAGGCGAAGCTGAGCGTCGGGCAAATCTACCGTTATTTCAGCAATAAAGATGCCATTATCGAAGAGATGATCCGCCGCATTATCGACTACCGCATCGCCGAGATGGAAGGCAAAACCCAGACCGACCGCATGCCGCAGATCCTTGCCTGGCGCCAGACTCTGAGCGAAGACGACGATGCGCTGATGCTGGAAATGTCTGCCGAAGCGACCCGCAATCCGCTGGTTGCGGCGATGCTGGTGGAAGCCGACGCGCGCATGTTTGCCAACGCCTGCGAGCACCTGAAAAAACAGTGCCCGAACCTTAGCGACGAGCGCATTCGCTGCTGCGTGGAAATTATCGCCGTGATGATGGAAGGCTCCATCTATCGTCGATTAACCCCACAAAAAGTATCAGCAGAAGAATTAGAAAAAATTTATCGGGAAATACTCAATATGCTTCTCATTGTGAATTAATTAAACCTGAACTCATCACCGGGAAATAGCTATTTCCCGTTTTTTCATTTCCGCGAATCGCGGAGATGCGGCATCGCTGTGCCTTAAAACCTCCTCATCTCGTTAAGCCATTAACGGGACAGGCGTCGTTCACCCTGGAAAAAAGTATGAAAACCCTAACAACCGCCATCGCGGCATTATTTCTCCTGACCGGTTGCGATAATGCAC
>NZ_JAIHAZ010000005.1:0-254659 GCF_019718755.1 Enterobacter sp. RIT637 | reverse complement strand
TGAGTGCCCACACAGATTGTCTGATAAATTGTTAAAGAGCAGTGCAACGCGGCTTTCGCTCACCGTTGCGAGGTGGCGTATATTACGCTTTCCTCTTTCAGAGTCAACCCGTTATTTCAGGATTTTTTCTCTTCAACCGAACCGCTTGTTGTGTGAAGTGATTCACATCCGCCGTGTCGATGGAGGCGCATTATAGGGAGTTCTCAGCAGGCCGCAACCGCTAAATGACAGAAAAATGACTGACTGCTGCATTCCACAGCAAAACCCCGCCTTATACCTTTTTACACACAGACTTATCCACAATGATACGAAAAAGTGAAAATGTGCGAGCGTTGCGCAAACGTTTTCGTTAAAATGCTCGCGCTTAACAAGGATGCCCCGTCAGGTGTGTTAGATGAGTTTTTCACAGGAAAATTCATCTAACGCTCTCTGTAATCGTGAAATCCAGGGGATTTACCATGCAACAACGTCGTCCAGTCCGCCGCGCTCTGCTCAGTGTTTCTGATAAAGCCGGTATCGTCGAATTCGCTCAGGCACTTTCCGCACGCGGTGTGGAGCTGCTTTCTACAGGCGGTACCGCTCGCCTGTTAGCAGATAAAGGTCTGCCGGTAACCGAAGTGTCCGATTACACCGGTTTCCCGGAAATGATGGATGGACGCGTCAAAACCCTGCACCCGAAAGTACACGGCGGTATTCTTGGCCGTCGCGGTCAGGACGACGCCATTATGGAAAAGCATGACATCGCGCCAATCGACATGGTGGTTGTTAACCTCTACCCGTTTGCCCAGACCGTAGCGCGCGAAGGCTGCTCTCTGGAAGATGCCGTAGAGAATATTGATATCGGCGGCCCGACCATGGTGCGCTCCGCGGCCAAGAACCATAAAGATGTGGCCATCGTTGTAAAGAGCAGCGATTACGACACCATTATTAATGAGATGGATGCCAACGAAGGTTCACTGACTCTCGATACCCGTTTCGACCTCGCCATCAAAGCCTTCGAACACACCGCCGCGTACGACAGCATGATCGCCAACTACTTCGGAAGCCTGGTGCCAGCCTACCACGGTGAAAGCAAAGATCCTTCCGGCCGCTTCCCGCGCACCCTGAACCTGAACTTCATTAAGAAGCAGGATATGCGCTACGGCGAGAACAGCCATCAGCAGGCTGCCTTCTATATAGAAGAAGAGGTAAAAGAAGCCTCTGTCGCGACAGCCCAGCAGGTTCAGGGCAAAGCCCTTTCCTATAACAACATTGCCGACACCGACGCCGCGCTGGAATGCGTGAAAGAGTTCAGCGAGCCAGCCTGCGTTATCGTCAAGCATGCGAACCCATGCGGCGTTGCCGTGAGCACCTCTATTCTGGACGCCTACGATCGCGCGTACAAAACCGACCCAACTTCCGCATTCGGCGGCATTATCGCCTTCAACCGCGAGCTGGATGCTGAAACCGCACAGGCCATCATCTCCCGTCAGTTCGTTGAAGTGATCATCGCGCCATCCGCATCCGAAGAAGCGCTGAAAATCACCGCAGCAAAACAGAACGTGCGCGTACTGGTTTGCGGCCAGTGGGCAGAACGCGTGCCGAGCCTGGACTTCAAGCGCGTGAACGGCGGCCTGCTGGTTCAGGACCGCGATCTGGGTATGGTGACAGAAGCCGACCTGCGCGTGGTGACCAAACGTCAACCGACCGAACAGGAACTGCGTGACGCGCTGTTCTGCTGGAAGGTAGCGAAGTTCGTCAAATCCAACGCTATCGTCTACGCGAAAGAGAACATGACAATCGGAATAGGTGCAGGCCAGATGAGCCGCGTCTACTCCGCGAAAATCGCGGGTATTAAAGCAGGGGATGAAGGTCTGGAAGTGAAAGGCTCCGCCATGGCTTCTGACGCCTTCTTCCCGTTCCGTGACGGTATCGACGCGGCAGCCGCTGTAGGGATCACCTGCGTGATCCAGCCTGGCGGCTCAATCCGCGACGACGAAGTGATTGCAGCCGCCGACGAACACGGCATCGCGATGATCTTCACCGATATGCGCCACTTCCGCCATTAATTCCCGGAGCTGAAAATGAAAGTATTAGTCATTGGTAACGGCGGGCGCGAGCACGCTCTGGCGTGGAAAGCGGCGCAGTCTCCGCTGGTGAAAACGGTCTTCGTGGCGCCGGGCAACGCCGGTACCGCACTGGAACCCGCGCTGCAGAATGTGGCTATCGGCGTGACCGACATTCCGGCGCTGCTGAGCTTTGCCCAGAGCGAGAAAATCGACCTGACCATCGTCGGCCCGGAAGCGCCGCTGGTAATTGGCGTCGTTGATGCATTCCGCGCGGCGGGCCTGACAATCTTCGGGCCAACGCAAGGTGCCGCGCAGCTGGAAGGCTCTAAAGCCTTCACTAAAGATTTCCTCGCGCGTCATAACATCCCGACGGCGGAATATCAGAACTTCACCGAAGTAGAGCCAGCCCTGGCCTGGTTACGTGAAAAAGGCGCGCCGATTGTTATCAAGGCCGACGGCCTGGCAGCAGGTAAAGGCGTGATCGTGGCGATGACCCTCGAAGAAGCAGAAGCCGCCGTTCAGGATATGCTGGCGGGCAACGCTTTCGGCGATGCAGGCCACCGCATCGTGATCGAAGAGTTCCTCGACGGCGAAGAAGCGAGCTTTATCGTGATGGTCGACGGCGAGCACGTCCTGCCGATGGCCACCAGCCAGGACCACAAGCGCGTGGGTAATGGTGATTCCGGCCCGAATACCGGCGGGATGGGTGCTTACTCCCCTGCTCCGGTAGTGACTGACGAAGTACATCAGCGCACCATGGATCGCGTCATCTGGCCAACCGTGAAAGGGATGGCGGCGGAAGGCAACACCTACACCGGTTTCCTCTATGCGGGTCTTATGATCGACAAGCAGGGCAACCCGAAGGTTATCGAATTTAACTGCCGCTTTGGCGATCCGGAAACGCAGCCCATCATGCTGCGCATGAAATCCGATCTGGTGGAACTGTGCCTGGCGGCCTGCGAAGGCAAGCTCGACGAGAAAACCTCAGAGTGGGACGAGCGCGCGTCTCTGGGCGTGGTGATTGCTGCGGGTGGTTACCCGGGCAACTACAACACCGGGGATGAGATCCACGGCCTGCCGCTGGAAGAGATTGACGGCGCGAAGGTGTTCCATGCCGGAACGAAGCTGGCTGAAGACGATCGCGTCCTCACCAACGGTGGACGCGTGCTGTGTGCGACCGCGCTGGGTCATACCGTGGCAGAAGCGCAGAAACGTGCCTATGCGCTGATGGCGGATATTCACTGGAACGGCAGCTTTAGCCGTCAGGATATCGGTTATCGCGCAATTGCGCGCGAGCAGGGCGAGTAATTTCACACCCTAACCCTCTCCCTCAAGGGAGAGGGAACTTAAATCAAAAACTCTTCTCTGTCGGCTGCCAGGTGCAGAAGTCTTCGTTCGCCACCAGCAGAAGCTGAGAGCCTTCCGGCGCTTCCAGCCACGCCACACTCACCTCCATTGATGAATGACGCTGACGGCGTTGAATGTGTTCTGTTGCCCAGGATTCGAGCTCAGGCTTGACCGTCTGCCCTTCGCAGGTTGTCACCGTCCCATCGGCATGCCAGCGCCCCTGGCGCAGCACCACGCGGCCCAGACGAAGCGCGTCGCTGGTCTGGCGGATTTGTTCGGCACGATAACGGTAGAGGGCGATTTGATCGCTGGAAAGCTGCTGTTTTTGACCGCTGACTTCGCGCTGCATAAAGCTCAGCTCGCCATGGTCGTCAAAACGCACTTTCACGTGTTCGGGGGTCTTGCTGTAGACGTTCAGTTCAATCAGCGACAGGTCATCTCCCTGCCAGCGATATTCCGCCGTCGACGTATTGCCGCTATGCCACGGACTAAACGCTGAAAGCAGATGTACTTCACCGCCTGAATCTTTGCGCCAGATCCTGACCGCGCCCTGGTTGTCCGCGTAACCGCTGGCGGTGAACGGAGGGAGGGAGGAGTCGTGGCTGCAGGCGGACAGCAACAGCATGCCTGCCAGCGCGAGCGCTCCACGCCAGAATGACAAAAGGGGCGTTGCCGCCCCTTCGTTAAAACTGTTCACTGCCACGCGTCTTACTTAACTGCGTCTTTCAGTGCTTTACCAGAAACAAATGCCGGCACGTTAGCTGCGGCGATTTTGATTTCTTTACCGGTCTGCGGGTTGCGGCCAGTACGCTCAGCGCGGTGGTTCACTTTGAAGGTACCGAAACCAACCAGTTGTACAGCATCGCCTTCTTTCAGAGACTCAGTAATAGCAGCCAGGGTAGATTCCAGAGCAGCTTTAGCCTGCACTTTAGACAGATCAGCCTTGTCCGCAATTACATCAATCAGTTGAGTCTTGTTCATAAGTTATCCTTTCAATGTGTTTATCGCTTGCTAAGCATCGAGTGCGACGAAAATGCCAAAAAAGCACTCTCCTGCATACACGCACCGATAGCCACTTTTTTTCGCCCCCCAAATGTAGACCAGACGGGGGGCAGAAGGGAAGAGTCGAGGAGCGACAAAACAGGCGTTAAATCACGTTTTGTTGTCTCATTGGTTAAAAATTATACCAATATTGCTCTCGCCGGCCTCACGTAAGTCCGCGCGCAGCCCTTTTATCAGCTCGATATCGCGTTCTTCGCACTCTGCCAGCAGGCGGAAAATTTCCCACTGAATGTCCCATTCCTGTTCAACCGCCGGGTTGGCACGCAGCTCTTCGTCGGTCATTTCGCGACCTTCCTGGGTCATTTCGAGCATCGCGACGGTCGTAATGGATGCCTTACTGACTTCGATGGCGTGCTCCAGCGTTTCACCGCTCAGGCGGGAGTGAATCAGCTCGCTTAACGCCACGCAGGCATCAATCGCCGGGTAGACACCGTACAGATCAAAATCATCCGCAGCGGGGATCGCCTCTTCCAGCTTTTCCAGCTGGGAGTCGAAATTCACCTTCGCGTCTTTGACCGTCAGCGTCTCCCAGATTAAATCCAGGATACGACGATAAATCTGGCCTTCGCCAAACGCCGTCTGCTTGCAGAACGCAGCATAGTTGGGATACATGCGCTCGCACAGGCAAGCCATAAACGTCACGTGCTGCCAGCTTTCCAGCTTCTCAAGGCGCAGATGAATCGGGTTTTGTAACATGATGATGTCTCGAATCGAAAATTAGCCGCAGTTTACCTGAATCACGGCTGAATTTCCTGCCAACGAACAAAAGCCGGACGCGAAGATGCCACGGCGTCTGCCCAGCGCGTCGGCTCCGGCAAGCGGTAGCCCTTCATGCAGCGCTGAACCCACGCCAGGGCACTGTCCATGCTGACCCGGTGCCCGGTGGCGATAAACAGCGGGTTGCAGCGCGCCTTGCTGCGCCAGACCCACGCAAGTTGCTCACCTTTATGGATAAGCGGCGCCAGCGCGCCCGGCTCGGCAGAAAGAGGTTCAAACGCGCCGCACAGGCGTTTTTTGGCGACGCCGATGGTCGGCACATCCACCAACAGCCCAAAGTGGCTGGCAACGCCTAAACGGCGCGGGTGTGAAATACCGTGTCCATCGACAAACAGCAGGTCTGGTTTTTGCGAGAGTTGCTCCCACGCTGCCAGCAGCGCGGGATATTCGCGGAAGGAGAGAAAGCCCGGAATGTACGGCATGGTGGTCGCAATACGCGCTACCTTGTACTCCACCAGCTCAAGCGAAGGGTATTTCAGTACCACCATCGCCGCTCGCGTCACTTCCCCACCCTGCTCAAACCCGACGTCCGCTCCGCCAATGTACTGCGGAGGATCCTTATCCAGACGATCCTCGCGGATCACCGATGAAGCCAGTTCGATTTGTTGAGCGCGTAGCGACGCGAGATCCATAACCACTCCTTACTTGTGATACTGGGCAGAAAGCCGATGCACCGCCTCCACAAATACGCCTGCGTGTTCTGGCGGCACATCCTGATGAATGCCGTGGCCGAGGTTAAAGACGTGGCCTTCACCCTGGCCGAAACCAGACAGTATAGTCGACACTTCTTCTTCAATGCGGGCTGGCGGCGCATAGAGCATGGACGGGTCCATATTGCCCTGCAGCGCCACTTTGTCGCCCACGCGACGGCGGGCATCGGCGATATCGGTCGTCCAGTCTAGGCCCAGCGCGTCGCAGCCGGTCGCCGCCATCGCTTCGAGCCACTGACCGCCACCTTTGGTGAACAGCGTCACCGGCACGCGGCGACCTTCGTTTTCACGCAGCAGGCCATCAACGATTTTGTGCATGTAGTACAGGGAGAACTGCTGATAATCGCGCCCGGTCAGCACGCCGCCCCAGGTATCGAAAATCATCACCGACTGCGCACCGGCTTTAATCTGCGCGTTCAGGTAGAGGGTAACGCTCTTCGCCAGCTTGTCGAGCAGCGCATGCAGGGCCAGCGGCTCGGCGTACATCATCTTTTTAATCATGGTGAAGGCTTTGCTGCTGCCCCCTTCCACCATATAGGTCGCCAGCGTCCACGGGCTGCCGGAGAAGCCAATCAGCGGCACTTCACCTTTCAGCTCGCGGCGAATGGTGCGTACGGCGTTCATCACGTAGCCCAGCTCGCCTTCCGGATCGGGGATCGGCAGCTTATCCACGTCGGCTTTGCTTTTGATTGGGGAGGTGAAACGCGGACCTTCACCGGTTTCGAAGTACAAGCCAAGGCCCATTGCATCCGGAATGGTCAGAATATCCGAGAAGAGGATCGCAGCATCCAGCGGGAAGCGGCGCAGCGGCTGGAGCGTCACTTCGCAGGCCAGCTCGGCGTTTTTGCACAGCGACATAAAATCGCCCGCCTGCGCGCGCGTGGCTTTGTACTCTGGGAGATAGCGTCCCGCCTGGCGCATCATCCACACCGGGGTGACATCAACGGGCTGGCGCAGCAGCGCACGCAGATAACGATCGTTCTTCAGTTCGGTCATTTTTGCAGTTCCTTAAGCGTCATGGCCTCAGTGTAACACTACTCATACTCGGCCCGACACATCGCCACGGTATCTTCTATCAGCCGACGCGCCACGGTGCCCGGCGGAGGCAACAGCGGTAAATCGTCATAGCGATACCAGTTCGCTTCCAGCAGCTCTTTCTGATCGATGACGATCTCGCCGCTGTCATATTCCGCCATAAACGCGGTCATCAGCGACATCGGGAACGGCCAGGGTTGGGAGGTGACGTAGCGCAGGTTCTTCACCTTAATACTGCTCTCTTCCATCACCTCGCGCGCCACCGCCTGCTCCAGCGTTTCGCCCACTTCAACGAACCCGGCCAGCACGGTGTGAATACCGTTGCGATGACGAGTATGCTGCGCCAGCAGGATGGAATCTTCCCGACGGATAGCGACGATAATGCACGGCGCAATCTGAGGATAGTAGCGCTCGCGGCAGTGGCTGCAGAGCATCGCCCACTCGGTTTTGCTCGGGTGCATGGTATGACCGCAGTAGCCGCAGTATTTATGCGAGCGGTAAAACTCCGCCAGCTGCACGCCGCGCCCCGCCAGCTGGAACAGCCCGACATCCTGATCCAGCACCTGCCGCACAGACCCCATATCCTGGCGACGCGCTTGTTGGATCAACCACACCGGCTCGCCCTGCCACTCGCCGATCCACAGCGCGGTTTGTCCTGCAAGATCGAACGTTTCCGCCGTGCCATGGGGGATTTCCCCGGCAGGAAGCCATAGTTTTTGTTCGTGACTGACGATCCACCAACCCAGATCTGATTTTTCAATAATACGATCCATATCTATTGCACTACCTTCGCTTCACTGACATGTTGTTAGCATTGTGGTTACATTTTGGATAAGCAGATTCAATCCTAAACCTTGCGGAGTCGACCATGTTAAACCAGCTAGAAAGCCTGACTGAGCGCGTTAGAGGAAGTAACAAACTGGTGGATCGCTGGCTACATGTGCGCAAGCATCTACTCGTGGCTTATTACAATCTGGTCGGTATTAAGCCTGGCAAAGAATCGTTTATGCGGCTGAACGAAAAAGCGCTGGATGATTTTTGCCAGAGGCTGGTCGACTATCTGTCCGACGGCCATTTCAATATTTATGAACGCATTATCCGCGAAATGGAAGGGACAACTCCGTATTTAGCGGCCAGTAAACTCTATCCGCTGCTGGAAGCCAACACCCAGCAGATCATGGATTACTACGATTCCACGCTCGAGAACGCCATCGATCACGATAACTATCTTGAGTTCCAGCAGGCGCTATCCGACCTCGGTGAAGCGCTGGAGGAGCGATTCACGCTGGAAGATAAGCTGATCGCCCTCGTGCTGGACAATGATTTGAATATCAGCAATGAAGAGAACGTCGCGCGCCCTGCTTGAGTTCTTAATCGTTAACGAGTAATTTACAACCATTCGCCCCTCTCACGAGGGGGATTTTTCTTGTCGGAGTGCCCAGTGTGAAAGCACGGGCTGAGACCGTTAATTCGGGATCCGCGGAACCTGATCAGGCTAATACCTGCGAAGGGAACAAGAGTCACACTGCTGTTGTATCGCCCGAGGGCGATCCTCTCTTGCTTCATCCGTCGTCTGACAAGCCATGTCCTTCACTTTTGGAATGAGCTATGTCTACTGCAAAACTGACCCGCCGCGAACAGCGCGCACAGGCCCAACGCTTCATCGACACGCTGGAAGGCACCGCTTTCCCGAACTCGAAACGCATCTATATTTCCGGCTCGCAGGCCGATATTCGCGTCCCAATGCGCGAAATCCAGCTCAGCCCGACGCTTATCGGCGGCAGCAAAGAGAATCCGCAGTTTGAAGACAACGAAGCCGTGCCGGTATACGACACCTCCGGCCCGTACGGCGACCCTGATGTTGCCATCAACGTCCAGCAGGGTCTGGCTAAGCTTCGCCAGCCGTGGATTGACGCGCGCAACGACTGCGAAGAACTGAGCGTACTCAGTTCTGCGTACACCAAAGAACGTCTGGCCGACGACGGTCTGGACGAGCTGCGCTTTACCGGTCTGCTGACGCCAAAACGCGCCAAAGCGGGCAAATGCGTGACCCAGCTGCACTACGCGCGCCGGGGTATCGTCACGCCAGAAATGGAATTTATCGCCATCCGCGAAAACATGGGTCGCGAGCGCATCCGTAGCGAAGTGCTGCGCTATCAGCATCCGGGTGAAGGGTTTGGCGCTCGCCTGCCGGAGAACATCACGCCGGAGTTTGTACGTGACGAAGTGGCCGCCGGCCGCGCGATTATCCCCGCCAACATCAACCACCCGGAATCCGAGCCGATGATTATTGGCCGCAACTTCCTGGTGAAGGTCAACGCGAACATCGGTAACTCGGCCGTGACTTCCTCCATCGAAGAAGAGGTGGAAAAGCTGGTCTGGTCCACGCGCTGGGGTGCGGATACGGTAATGGACCTCTCCACTGGCCGCTATATTCACGAAACCCGCGAATGGATCCTGCGTAACAGCCCGGTACCGATTGGCACCGTCCCGATTTATCAGGCGCTGGAGAAGGTCAACGGCATTGCCGAAGACCTCACCTGGGAAGCGTTCCGCGACACGCTGCTGGAGCAGGCTGAACAGGGCGTGGACTACTTCACCATTCACGCGGGCGTGCTGCTGCGCTACGTGCCGATGACGGCGAAGCGTCTGACCGGCATCGTCTCGCGCGGCGGCTCCATCATGGCGAAGTGGTGCCTGTCACATCATCAGGAAAACTTCCTCTACGAGCACTTCCGCGAAATTTGCGAAATCTGCGCCGCGTACGATGTCTCTCTGTCGCTGGGCGATGGCCTGCGTCCGGGCTCTATTCGCGACGCGAATGACGAAGCGCAGTTTGCCGAGCTGCACACCCTGGGCGAACTGACCAAAATCGCCTGGGAGTATGACGTGCAGGTGATGATTGAAGGCCCAGGCCACGTGCCGATGCAGATGATCCGCCGCAACATGACCGAAGAGCTGGAGCACTGCCACGAAGCGCCGTTCTATACCCTGGGACCGTTGACCACCGACATCGCGCCGGGCTACGACCACTTCACGTCAGGCATTGGGGCGGCGATGATCGGCTGGTTCGGCTGCGCCATGCTCTGCTACGTGACGCCGAAAGAGCACCTCGGCCTGCCAAACAAAGAAGACGTGAAGCAGGGGCTGATCACCTACAAAATTGCCGCCCACGCGGCGGATCTGGCCAAAGGCCACCCGGGTGCGCAAATCCGCGATAACGCCATGTCGAAGGCACGCTTCGAATTCCGCTGGGAAGACCAGTTCAACCTGGCGCTGGACCCGTTCACCGCCCGCGCCTATCACGACGAGACCCTGCCGCAGGAATCAGGCAAAGTCGCGCACTTCTGCTCTATGTGCGGGCCGAAGTTCTGCTCGATGAAAATCAGCCAGGAGGTGCGCGACTACGCCGCCGCGCAAACCATTGAAGTGGGGATGGCGGACATGTCAGAAACCTTCCGCGCCAAAGGCGGCGAAATCTACCTCAAAAAAGAGGAGGCGTAATGTACCAGCCCGATTTTCCCCCGGTGCCCTTCCGTTTAGGGCTCTATCCGGTGGTGGACAGCGTGGAGTGGATAGAGCGCCTACTGAAGGCAGGCGTTCGCACCCTCCAGCTGCGCATCAAGGATAAACGCGATGAGGAGGTGGAGGCCGATGTGGTTGCCGCCATCGCGCTTGGGCGTCAACATAACGCCCGCCTGTTTATCAACGACTACTGGCGGCTGGCCGTTAAGCACCAGGCGTACGGCGTGCATCTGGGTCAGGAGGACCTGGAAACAACGGATCTGAACGCTATTCGCGACGCCGGGCTACGCCTTGGCGTTTCAACGCATGATGACATGGAGATCGACGTGGCGCTGGCGGCCCGTCCCTCCTACATCGCGCTGGGTCACGTCTTCCCGACGCAAACCAAGCAGATGCCCTCCGCACCGCAGGGTCTGACGCAGCTGGCGAGTCACGTTAAACGCCTTGCCGATTACCCCACCGTCGCCATCGGCGGGATCAGCCTTGAACGTGCCCCCGCGGTGCTGGAGACCGGCGTCGGCAGTATCGCCGTCGTCAGCGCCATCACACAGGCCGCAGACTGGCGGTTCGCCACCGCGCAGCTGTTACAGCTGGCAGGAGCGGGTGATGAACGATCGTGATTTTATGCGCTACAGCCGTCAGATCCTGCTGGAAGATATCGCCATCGACGGGCAGCAAAAGCTGTTCGCCAGCCGGGTGCTGATTGTCGGTCTGGGCGGACTAGGTGCGCCCGCCGCGCTTTATCTGGCAGGCGCAGGTATCGGTACGCTGGTGCTGGCCGACGACGACGAGGTACACCTCAGCAACCTGCAGCGGCAAATCCTTTTCACCATGGAAGATATCGACCAGCCTAAAGCGCAGGTCACCCGGCAGCGGCTGAACCAGCTTAACCCGGACATCGAGCTGATTGCCCTGCAGGAGCGGCTCAGCGGTGAACGCCTGCAGCGTGAAGTCGCCCTTGCCGACGTGGTGCTGGACTGCACGGACAATATGGCGACGCGTCAGGCGATTAACGCCGCCTGTGTGGCACATAACACGCCGCTTATCACCGCCAGCGCGGTCGGTTTCGGCGGACAGATGATGGTCCTGACACCTCCGTGGGCGCAGGGCTGCTATCGCTGCCTGTGGCCGGACGATGCCGAGCCAGAGCGTAACTGCCGCACGGCGGGCATTCTCGGTCCAGTCGTTGGTGTGATGGGCACGCTGCAGGCGCTGGAGGCCATCAAGCTGCTCAGCGGCATGGAGACGGAACGCAATACGCTGCGGTTATTTGATGCGCGCTCAGGCGGCTGGCGCCATCTGGCCTTGCACCGCGCCAGCCAATGCCCGGTATGCGGAGGCCACGATGCGCATTCTGTTTAACGATGAGCCAATTAAGTGCGATGACGGACTTACCGTTGCCATGCTGCTCGAAAGGCTACGCCAGCTCAAGCCGGGAACGGCGCTGGCGCTCAATCAACAGATCCTGCCGCGCGAGCAGTGGGAACATCAGCAGGTCAATGAAGGCGACCAGATCCTGCTGTTTCAGGTCATCGCAGGGGGCTGAGATGTTACGTATTGCCGATAAAGTTTTTGATTCGCATCTGTTTACCGGAACCGGAAAATTCGCCTCGCCGCAGCTGATGGTGGATGCCATCCGTGAAAGCGGCAGCCAGCTGGTGACGCTGGCGATGAAGCGCGTGGACCTTCGCCAGCATAACGATGCCATTCTTGCGCCTTTACTGGAGGCAGGCGTTACGCTTTTACCGAATACCTCCGGTGCGAAAACGGCCGAGGAGGCGATTTTCGCCGCACAGTTGGCGCGTGAAGCGCTCGGCACGCGCTGGTTGAAGCTGGAAATTCACCCGGATGCGCGCTGGCTACTGCCCGACCCGATTGAAACGCTGAAAGCAGCAGAAAAGCTGGTGCAGCAGGGATTTATCGTCCTGCCTTACTGCGGCGCCGATCCCGTCCTGTGTAAACGGCTTGAAGAGGTCGGCTGCGCTGCCGTCATGCCGCTGGGCGCGCCCATCGGTTCTAATCAAGGGCTGGAGACGCGGGCGATGCTGGAGATCATCATTGAACAGGCCACCGTGCCCGTGGTCGTGGATGCGGGCATTGGCGTGCCCAGCCACGCCGCGCAGGCGCTGGAGATGGGTGCCGACGCGGTTCTGGTGAACACGGCAATTGCGGTGGCTGACGATCCGGTCAAGATGGCGCGCGCGTTCCGCATGGCCGTAGAGGCTGGCCTGCTGGCAAGGGAGTCCGGTCCCGGCTCGCGCAGTTTCCAGGCGCATGCCACCAGCCCGCTGACCGGTTTTCTGGAGGCGCTCTGATGACCACGTTTACCAATCGCTGGCGGGAGATCCACTGGGACGATATTGCCCTGCGCATCAACAGCAAAACGGCGGCGGATGTCGAGCGCGCGTTAAACGCGCGTCATCCGACCCGCGAAGACATGATGGCCCTGCTTTCACCGGCGGCCAGCGCCTACCTTGAGCCGATGGCGCAGCGCGCGCAGCGGCTCACCCGCCAGCGCTTTGGCAACACGGTGAGCTTCTACGTGCCGCTCTATCTCTCCAACCTGTGTGCCAATGACTGCACCTACTGCGGCTTTTCAATGAGCAACCGCATCAAGCGTAAAACGCTCGATGAAGGTGAGATTGCGCGCGAGTGTGCGGCCATTCGTGAAATGGGCTTTGAGCACCTTCTGCTGGTCACGGGCGAACATCAGGGGAAGGTGGGAATGGACTATTTCCGTCAGCATCTTCCGGCTATTCGCCGTGAGTTTGCGTCGTTGCAGATGGAAGTGCAGCCCCTGTCGCAGGACGAGTACGCAGAACTGAAAACGCTTGGGCTGGACGGAGTCATGGTTTATCAGGAAACCTACCACGAGGCGAC
Organism: Enterobacter sp. RIT637; assembly: GCF_019718755.1. Taxonomy (NCBI): domain Bacteria; kingdom Pseudomonadati; phylum Pseudomonadota; class Gammaproteobacteria; order Enterobacterales; family Enterobacteriaceae; genus Enterobacter; species Enterobacter sp. RIT637. Next base: position 241,275 of record NZ_JAIHAZ010000005.1, on the reverse strand, counting down.
GTACGCCCGGCATCACCTGAAGGGAAAAAAGCAGGACTTTTTCTTCCGGCTGGAAACGCCGGACAGGCTGGGACGCGCCGGGATCGACAAAATCGGCCTTGGCGCACTGACGGGGCTTTCAGACAACTGGCGAGTGGATAACTATCTGGTGGCGGAACATCTGCTGTGGCTCCAGCAGCATTACTGGCAGAGTCGCTACTCTATCTCTTTCCCCAGATTGCGTCCGTGTACAGGCGGCGTCGAACCGGCCTCGGTGATGGATGAGCGCCAGCTGGTACAAACCATCTGCGCGTTTCGTCTGCTCGCCCCGGACGTTGAACTATCACTCTCAACGCGTGAGTCCTCGGCGTTTCGCGATCGCGTTATCCCGCTTGCGATTAACAACGTCAGCGCGTTTTCCAAAACGCAGCCGGGCGGTTACGCCGACGATCATCCGGAGCTGGAGCAGTTTGCGCCACACGATGCACGACGTCCGGAAACCGTCGCGGAAGCGCTGATCGCCCAGGGGCTTCAGCCTGTCTGGAAAGACTGGGACAGCTGGCTGGGACGCGCCTCGCAATTACGTTGAAATGTACTGCAACTACGTAAAAAAATGACGAGGCGTCTTCTGAGATAAACACCGGGCAGTTGTGAACAGGTGCCCGGTTTTTCTATTCTGCTTTCGTCAGCAACGGATGCTGTCCAGGGCGAAAAGCTTCTTCCTCTCTTTCGCCCTGCCTCTGCCCAACATAACAAAAGTTGAAAAAATAAAAATAATGAGTAATTTCTTAATGATTCTTAAGATAAATCATCTCGCCTGAAATCCTGTTCCGTATAATTCGCTACTAACCTCAGGACAGCGACTAAGCTGAGAGGATATCAGCAGGCGTAACGTATTCATCATCTGGATTAATCTACAGCTCATGGCACTTCACAGTAAAAAGCTCTCTTTCACCCGGCCGATTATGGTCAGCTTTGCGGGGATCCTCTGCAGCTTCGCGCTGATCGCCGTGTTGATTACGCTTTCTCAGAGAAAGGATTTTCTGGAGGATTATCATAAGATTAATGGTAATTTCACCCATAACCTGGCGGTGAACTATACCGAATCCATCCTGCGTGAAAACGACTATATTCTGGGGCGTGCAGCGATGTATTTTGCGCGCGACGATCGGCTGAATCAGACAATCAACGTCGATCCGGTACAAGGACTGCAAATGTTAATGCATTTGCAAAACCTGATGCCGACAGTCTCGTCCATCTCTTTGACAGACACGCAGGGGCATTATCTGCGCGCGCCGGAAGTACTTCCTACGGAAAAGAGCAGGACATTCGACGTGCGAACCCGTCCGTGGTTTATAGGCCAGGCAGAGGCCAGTATTTTTAGTCACTATACCAGCCCCTATATGGACTACTTCACCGACCACCCAACCGTCACCCTCTACAAACCGGTGATTTCACCCGAAGGCAGGCTAAAGGGAACGATCGCTTTTCATCTTGATTTGACCTCTATGGGATACACCCTCCGTCAAATGGTGGCTCCCGTACAGGGTGAATTTTTCGTCGTCGAACGCGATGGTACCGTGGTACTTCACCCGGACACGGGCGCGCTGTTTAAACCGTACGTCAGCGAAGCGCTGATGGACAAAATGACCAGCGGCGAAGGCCATTTATTCGATCCAAAAAGCAAATCCTGGTACTACTACTACTCCTTCACCAACCCGGACTGGTTTGTTATTTATCGGGTATCCGACGCCACGCTTACCGCCATTACCCGCCACGAAACCGTTGTTGTTAGTTGGGGATTTGCACTTGCAGCCATTATCATCATTCTGTTTGGTTTGTACCTGCGCCATGCTTCCCGTACCGTGCTGATGAATATTATCAACGCCATCAAAACCGGGGATGTCAGCCAGGCCCCGCGCCTTGAGGCGATGCTCAGCCATACCATTCAGTCAAACAAAGCGCGTGAACAGGCCTATGTCCGTCAGGCAACCCATGACGCATTAACGGGCTGTAAAAACCGCCGCGCATTCGACAACGATGTGGATGAACTGCTGAACGCGCATCAGCCTTTCGCGCTGGCCCTGATCGATATCGATAACTTCAAATCCATTAATGACACCTGGGGGCACCTGAGCGGCGATATCGTTTTGCGTAACGTTGCCCGCGAGGGGATCCAGATCATGCAGCCCCATCACATCTCTGTTTACCGCTACGGCGGCGAAGAGTTCGCGGTGATCTTCCATACGGAGCTGATCGCTACCGCTCACGCGCTGCTGGAAGCGTGGCGCACCGCCGTGGAACGGCGCGTCTGGCGTGAGGAGAACCTGCACGTGACGTTCAGTGCAGGCCTGGGGGAATGGCACTTCGAGCCGCTGGAACACTTTGTAGGTAGCGTCGATGGCGCGCTTTACACGGCAAAACAGCAGGGAAAAAATCGTATCGTTCGTACGTCTGACAGCAAGTAACCACGAAATTGTAACCGGTTTCAGAAAAATGCCGATTTCTTTGTGATGCCTGACACACAATCACGGTAAAGCGGTTGTTGAAGCGGTCTGCACGGGATAATTATCAATAAACACATGTAGATCGAGGCTGATTATGAAGAACATCGTTTTATGCTGTGCAGCGGGAATGTCAACCAGCATGCTGGTTCAACGTATGAAAGATGCCGCGCAGAAAAAAGGGGTTGAAGTCACCATTAAAGCCGTTCCGGTCGCGGAGTTTAAAGACAACATCGCGACGGCCGACATCGTATTGCTGGGGCCACAGGTAAAATACGAGCAGGCGAAACTTCAGGCGCAGGCCGACCCGCTGGGCAAAAAAGTCGCGGTGATCGACATGATGGATTACGGCATGATGAAAGGTGATGCCGTACTGGAAAAAGCGCTTAAGCTGCTGGAGTCATAATGGAAGACTTAGAAACCACAATCATGGAACTGCTGGTGAATGCGGGCGCGGCGCGAAGTGCTGCTCTGACCGCACTGCAGATGGCACGTAAAGGCGACTTTGACGAAGCCGAGAAGGCGATGGAAGAGTCACGCGAATATGTAAAACACGCGCATACGATCCAGACGCAGCTTATTGGCCTTGATGAAGGCACCGGAAAGCTCCCGGTTAATCTGATCACCGTGCACTCTCAGGATCACCTGATGAACGCGATGGTTATTCAGGATCTGGCAGGCGATATGATTGAGCTTTACCGGCGGATCCCGTTGGTAAACTGATAACATACAGCTGTAAAAAAACCCGCCGAGGCGGGTTTTTTATTGTCGGGTGGCGCTACGCTTAACCGACTTACGAGGCACATGCCCGGTAATGTTTATCACCGGGCATCAACGATTACTCGTTGTCGGAACCGCCCAGACCTGCGTTCAGCAGTTCTGCCAGGCTCGCGGATGCATCTTCTGCAGTGACCTGCGGTGCAGCTGGCAGTTCGCCCGCAGCACGACGACGCATACGATCCTGGTGGTACGCATAACCGGTACCCGCCGGGATCAGACGACCCACGATAACGTTCTCTTTCAGACCGCGCAGTTCATCACGCTTACCAGCAACAGCCGCTTCGGTCAGGACACGCGTGGTCTCCTGGAACGATGCTGCAGAGATGAAGGACTCGGTTGCCAGAGACGCTTTGGTGATACCCAGCAGATCGCGCGCGAAGGTCGCACCGATTTTGCCGTTCGCTTCCAGATCGCGGTTTGCAATCTTAACGCGAGAGTATTCAACCTGTTCGCCTTCCAGGAACTCGGAGCTGCCTGCGTTTTCGATGGTTGCTTTACGCAGCATCTGACGAACGATAACTTCGATGTGCTTATCGTTAATCTTAACGCCCTGCAGACGGTAAACGTCCTGTACTTCGTTGGTGATGTAACGCGTTACCGCGTGTACGCCACGAAGACGCAGAATGTCGTGCGGTGCTTCTGGACCATCGGAAACCACGTCACCACGTTCTACACGTTCACCTTCGAACACGTTGAGCTGACGCCACTTAGGAATCATCTCTTCGTACGGTTCGCTGCCATCTACTGGAGTGATAACCAGACGGCGTTTACCTTTGGTCTCTTTACCGAAGGAAATGATACCACTGATTTCCGCCAGGATTGCAGGCTCTTTCGGACGACGTGCTTCGAACAGGTCCGCAACGCGCGGCAGACCACCGGTGATGTCCTTGGTACCGCTGGATTCCTGAGGAATACGCGCCAGAGCATCACCCGCACCGATCTGAATGCCATCTTCCAGCTGTACGATCGCTTTACCCGGCAGGAAGTACTGCGCAGGCATGTCGGTACCTGGGATCAGAACGTCGTTACCCTGACCATCAACGATTTTCAGTGCAGGACGCAGATCTTTACCACCGGCAGTACGTTCAGCAGAATCCAGAACCACCAGAGAAGACAGACCGGTCAGCTCGTCGGTCTGACGAGTAATGGTCTGGCCGTCGATCATGTCAGTGAAGCGGATGAAACCACTTACTTCGGTGATAACCGGCATGGTGTGTGGATCCCAGTTTGCAACGGTTTCACCGCCGGCAACCTGCTCACCATCACCTTTCGCCATAACCGCACCGTAAGGCACTTTATAGCTCTCTTTGGTACGACCGAATTCGTCGATCAGCTTCAGCTCGGTGTTACGAGAGGTCACAACCAGCTTGCCAGCGGAGTTAACAACAGACTTCGCGTTGCTGAGCTTGATGCTACCTTTGTTTTTCACCTGGATGCTGGATTCAGCAGCCGCACGAGATGCCGCACCACCGATGTGGAACGTACGCATCGTCAGCTGTGTACCCGGCTCACCGATGGACTGTGCCGCGATAACGCCGATTGCTTCACCTTTGTTGATGATGTGGCCACGCGCCAGGTCACGACCATAGCAGTGCGCACATACACCAAAGTCGGTGTCACAGGATACAACGGAACGTACTTTCACGGAGTCAACAGAGTTCGCTTCCAGCAGGTCACACCAGTGCTCGTGCAGCAGCGTGTTGCGTGGAACCAGAATGTCTGCAGTACCCGGCTTCAGAATGTCTTCCGCGGTCACACGACCCAGAACGCGATCGCGCAGTGGCTCTTTAACATCACCACCCTCGATAACCGGGGTCATGGTGATACCTTCGAGGGTGCCACAATCGTCTTCGGTCACAACCAGATCCTGCGCAACGTCAACCAGACGACGCGTCAGATAACCGGAGTTCGCTGTTTTCAGTGCGGTATCCGCCAGACCTTTACGAGCACCGTGCGTGGAGATGAAGTACTGGAGTACGTTCAGACCTTCACGGAAGTTCGCGGTAATTGGCGTTTCGATGATGGAGCCATCTGGCTTCGCCATCAGACCACGCATACCTGCCAGCTGACGAATCTGTGCTGCGGAACCACGCGCACCGGAGTCGGCCATCATGTAGATGCTGTTGAAGGAAACCTGCTGCTCTTCTACGCCGTCACGGTTAATCACGGTTTCGGTCTGCAGGTTATCCATCATCGCTTTGGATACACGATCGTTCGCCGCTGCCCAGATATCGATAACTTTGTTATAGCGTTCGCCCGCGGTTACAAGACCAGACTGGAACTGCTCCTGGATCTCAGCAACTTCGGCTTCCGCTTCAGAGATGATCTCGTGTTTCTTCTCTGGGATGACCATGTCATCGATACCAACAGATGCACCTGAACGCGCTGCATAAGCAAAGCCGGTATACATTGTCTGGTCAGCGAAGATTACGGTCGGCTTCAGACCCAGAATGCGGTAACAGGTGTTCAGCATTTTGGAGATCGCTTTCTTGCCCAGCGCCTGGTTGACGATGGAGAAAGGCAGACCTTTCGGTACGATCATCCAAAGAATGGCACGGCCAACGGTCGTGTCTTTCAGGCTGGTTTTCGCAACGAATTCGCCGTTTTCATCTTTTTCGTATTCGGTGATACGCACTTTAACGCGCGCATGCAGAGAGGCCAGGCCAGCGCGATAAATACGCTCAGCTTCTTTCGGGCCAGTCAGCACCATGCCTTCGCCTTTGGCGTTAACACAGTCACGGGTCATGTAGTACAGACCCAATACAACGTCCTGAGAAGGAACGATAATTGGTTCACCGTTCGCTGGGGACAGGATGTTGTTGGTAGACATCATCAGCGCACGCGCTTCGAGCTGGGCTTCCAGCGTCAGCGGTACGTGAACAGCCATCTGGTCACCATCGAAGTCGGCGTTATATGCCGCACAAACCAGCGGGTGCAGCTGGATAGCTTTACCTTCGATCAGGACTGGCTCAAATGCCTGGATACCCAGACGGTGCAGTGTTGGTGCACGGTTCAGCAGTACCGGGTGTTCGCGGATCACTTCGTCCAGGATATCCCAAACGACAGCTTCTTCACGCTCAACCATTTTCTTAGCGGCTTTGATGGTGGTGGCCAGGCCACGCAGTTCCAGCTTGCCGTAGATGAACGGTTTGAACAGCTCCAGTGCCATTTTCTTCGGCAGACCGCACTGATGCAGACGCAGGTATGGACCTACGGTGATAACAGAACGACCGGAGTAGTCAACACGCTTACCGAGCAGGTTCTGACGGAAACGACCCTGTTTACCTTTGATCATGTCGGCCAAAGATTTCAGAGGACGTTTGTTAGAACCGGTGATCGCACGACCGCGACGACCGTTATCCAGCAGGGCATCTACCGCTTCCTGCAGCATACGTTTTTCGTTGCGTACGATGATGTCCGGCGCAGCCAGATCCAGCAGACGCTTCAGACGGTTGTTACGGTTGATAACGCGACGATACAGATCGTTCAGATCGGACGTTGCGAAACGACCACCATCCAGCGGTACCAGTGGACGCAGATCTGGCGGCAGAACCGGCAGAACGGTCAGGATCATCCACTCTGGCTTGTTGCCAGACTGAACGAACGCTTCCAGCAGTTTGATACGCTTGGTCAGCTTTTTACGCTTGGTTTCGGAGTTAGTTTCGTTCAGCTCTTCACGCAGCTGCTCGCACTCTTGCTCCAGATCCATGCTCTTCAGCAGGGCCTGGATAGCTTCCGCACCCATCTTCGCGTCGAATTCGTCACCGAACTCTTCCAGCGCGTCCAGATACTGTTCTTCGGTCAGAATCTGGTTACGTTCCAGGTTCGTCATACCGCCTTCGATCACAACATAAGATTCGAAGTACAGAACACGTTCGATATCGCGCAGCGGCATATCCAGCAGCAGGCCGATACGGGACGGCAGGGATTTCAGGAACCAGATGTGAGCAGTTGGAGACGCCAGCTCGATGTGGCCCATGCGCTCACGGCGCACTTTGGTCTGGGTCACTTCAACGCCGCACTTCTCACAGATCACACCGCGGTGTTTCAGGCGCTTGTACTTACCGCACAGGCACTCATAGTCTTTTACTGGCCCGAAAATACGCGCACAGAAAAGGCCGTCACGCTCAGGTTTGAACGTACGGTAGTTGATGGTTTCCGGCTTTTTAACTTCACCAAAAGACCATGAACGGATCATGTCTGGCGAAGCCAGAGCAATTTTGATCGCATCAAACTCTTCGGTTTTAGTCTGCGCTTTCAGAAACTTTAATAAATCTTTCACGGATTTGCTCCCGTCGGAGTTAGCACAATCTGGTGCCGGGGGTTAACCCGGCACCAGTGACCTGTTTGAGCGAGAATTACTCGTCTTCCAGTTCGATGTTGATACCCAGCGAACGAATCTCTTTCAACAGTACGTTGAAGGATTCTGGCATGCCCGGTTCCATCTGATGGTTGCCGTCCACGATGTTCTTATACATCTTGGTACGACCGTTCACGTCATCAGACTTAACGGTGAGCATTTCCTGCAGGGTGTATGCTGCGCCGTATGCTTCCAGCGCCCACACTTCCATCTCCCCGAAGCGCTGACCACCGAACTGAGCCTTACCACCCAGCGGCTGCTGAGTAACCAGGCTGTAAGAACCGGTAGAACGAGCGTGCATCTTGTCGTCGACCAGGTGGTTCAGTTTCAGCATGTACATGTAACCTACGGTTACCGGACGCTCGAACTGTTCACCGGTACGGCCGTCAAACAGCGTAATCTGACCAGACGTTGGCAGACCACCCAGTTGCAGCAGCTCTTTAATTTCAGCTTCTTTCGCACCATCGAAGACCGGCGTTGCGATTGGCATACCTTTTTTCAGGTTCTCAGCCAGACGCAGTACTTCATCATCGCTGAAGGTATTCAGGTCGACTTTCTGACGCACGTCGGTACCCAGATCGTAGGCACGCTGGATGAATTCGCGCAGTTTCGCGACTTCTTCCTGTTGCTTCAGCATGGCGTTAATCTTGTCGCCGATACCTTTCGCAGCCATACCCAGGTGGGTTTCCAGAATCTGACCGATGTTCATACGAGACGGTACGCCCAGCGGGTTCAGTACGATATCTACCGGCGTACCGTTAGCATCGTGCGGCATATCTTCGATCGGGTTGATCTTAGAGATAACACCCTTGTTACCGTGACGACCTGCCATCTTATCACCAGGCTGGATCTGACGTTTAACAGCCAGATACACCTTAACAATCTTCAGCACGCCTGGTGCCAGATCGTCGCCCTGAGTGATTTTACGGCGTTTCGCTTCGAGTTTTTTCTCGAACTCGTGTTTCAGTTCGTCATACTGCTCAGCCAGCTGTTCCAGCTGATTTTGTTTCTCTTCGTCGGTCAGGCCCAGTTCCAGCCAGCGGTCGCGTGGCAGTTTGTCGAGCTTCTCAGCTTCAACGCCACCGGCAACCAGCACCGCATAGATACGGCTGAACAGACCCGCTTCGAGGATCTGCAGTTCTTCAGACAGGTCTTTCTTAGCCTGTTTGAGCTGCATCTCTTCGATTTCCAGCGCACGCTTATCTTTCTCAACGCCGTCACGGGTGAAGACCTGAACGTCGATAACCGTACCGGAAACACCGTTTGGTACGCGCAGAGAAGAGTCTTTAACGTCAGACGCTTTCTCACCGAAGATTGCACGCAGCAGTTTCTCTTCTGGCGTCAGCTGGGTTTCACCTTTAGGCGTAACCTTACCAACCAGAATGTCGCCGCCGGTCACTTCCGCACCGATGTAAACGATACCGGATTCATCCAGTTTGGAGAGCGCAGCTTCACCCACGTTAGGGATGTCAGCGGTGATCTCTTCTGGCCCCAGCTTGGTGTCACGGGACACACATGCCAGTTCCTGAATGTGGATGGTGGTGAAACGATCTTCCTGAACCACACGCTCGGAGACGAGGATGGAGTCTTCGAAGTTGTAACCGTTCCACGGCATGAACGCTACGCGCATGTTCTGACCGAGCGCCAGTTCACCGAGATCGGTGGACGGACCGTCTGCCAGCACGTCGCCGCGCTCAACTGGCTCACCCAGAGATACGCAAGGCATCTGGTTGATACAGGTGTTCTGGTTAGAACGGGTGTATTTGGTCAGGTTATAAATGTCGATACCTGCTTCGCCCGGATACATCTCGTCTTCGTTAACTTTGATAACGATACGGGATGCGTCGACGTACTGAACAGTACCGCCACGTTTAGCAACCGCAGTAACACCGGAGTCAACGGCAACAGCACGTTCCATACCGGTACCAACCAGCGGCTTATCAGCGCGCAGAGTTGGAACGGCCTGACGTTGCATGTTCGCACCCATCAATGCACGGTTGGCGTCATCGTGTTCCAGGAACGGGATCAGGGACGCACCGACGGATACCACCTGCTGGGTGGATACGTCCATGTAGTCAACCTGGTCGCGGCTGAACAAGCTGGATTCGCCTTTGCTACGGCAGGTAACCAGATCTTCTACAAAGTGGCCTTCGTCATCCAGGTTGGAGTTCGCCTGAGCGATAACGTAGTTGCCTTCTTCAATAGCAGACAGGTAGTGAATTTCGTCGGTTACAACACCGTCAGTCACTTTACGGTACGGAGTCTCGAGGAAGCCGTATTCGTTAGTCTGTGCGTACACGGACAGGGAGTTGATCAGACCGATGTTTGGACCTTCAGGCGTTTCGATTGGACATACGCGACCGTAGTGCGTCGGGTGTACGTCTCGAACTTCAAAGCCTGCGCGCTCACGGGTCAGACCGCCTGGGCCGAGTGCAGAGATACGACGTTTGTGCGTAATCTCAGACAGCGGGTTGTTCTGGTCCATAAACTGAGACAGCTGGCTTGAACCGAAGAACTCTTTCACTGCTGCAGAAATCGGCTTGGCGTTGATCATATCCTGAGGCATCAGGGTATCCAGATCGCCCAGAGACAGACGCTCTTTCACCGCACGCTCTACACGTACCAGGCCAACACGGAACTGGTTTTCCGCCATTTCGCCTACGGAACGGATACGACGGTTGCCGAGGTGGTCGATATCGTCCACTTCGCCTTTACCGTTACGGATATCGATGAGCTTCTTCATCACTTCGATGATGTCGTCTTTGCTCAGGATACCGGAACCTTCGATCTCATCGCGCAGCAGAGAACGGTTGAACTTCATACGACCAACCGCGGACAGATCGTAGCGGTCTTCGGAGAAGAACAGGTTCTCGAACAGGCTTTCCGCCGCTTCGCGAGTTGGTGGCTCACCAGGACGCATCATGCGGTAGATTTCGACCAGCGCGCTCAGACGATCGGTGGTTGGGTCGACGCGAATAGTCTCAGAGATATAAGCACCGTGGTCCAGATCGTTGGTGAACAGCGTTTCGATACGTTTGTGACCAGACTGGCTCAGCTTAGCCAGCAGATCCAGGCTCAGCTCCATGTTCGCTGGGCAGATCAGCTCACCCGTTGACTCGTCAACGTAATCTTTCGCGGCTACTTTTCCTGCAATGTACTCAACCGGAACTTCGATGAGTTTGATATCATCTTTTTCCAGCTGACGGATGTGGCGCGCGGTGATACGGCGACCTTTTTCCACATACACTTTGCCGTCGGCTTCGATGTCGAACGACGCGGTCTCACCACGCAGACGTTCCGGCACCAGCTCCATCTGCAGCTTGTTGTCGCGGATTTCAAAGATCACTTTCTCAAAGAACAGGTCCAGGATCTGTTCAGTGGTGTATTGCAGCGCACGCAGAATGATGGTTGCAGGCAGCTTACGACGACGGTCGATACGGACAAACAGGTTGTCTTTCGGATCGAACTCGAAGTCCAGCCATGAACCACGGTAAGGAATGATGCGTGCGTTATACAGTACTTTACCGGAAGAGTGTGTTTTACCTTTATCGCTGTCGAAGAAGACGCCCGGGCTACGATGCAGCTGGGAAACGATAACACGCTCAGTACCGTTGATTACGAAAGTACCGTTGTCTGTCATGAGTGGAATTTCACCCATGTAGACTTCTTGTTCTTTAATGTCTTTAACGGTGCCTTCCGGCGCTTCGCGCTCGTAGATCACCAGACGCAGTTTTACGCGCAGCGGTGCGGAATAGGTCACGCCACGGATCTGACATTCCTGAACGTCAAACACCGGTTCGCCAAGGCGGTAGCTGACGTACTGCAGCTCGGAGTTACCGCTGTAGCTCTGAATCGGGAACACGGAGCGGAAGGCTGCTTCCAGACCGTACTGCCCTTCAGGATCTTGCTCGATAAACTTCTGGAACGAGTCAAGCTGGATAGAAAGGAGATATGGAATGTCCAGAACTTGTGGACGTTTACCAAAATCCTTACGAATACGTTTTTTCTCGGTATAGGAGTAAACCATAGGGTTCCTCAGCTCGCTGACAAGTCGACCCATCTGTCCGACGAAGGGACAGTTTGTGCAACACCATTTTGTGGACCGGAAAATTGAATACTTTCCGCAATACCTGTTGCTATCACGCTTAAATCATTTCGTCGCGATTTACACAGAGCGAGCACCCTGTCGCAATATATTAAGTCGTCGATAGAAACATGCATTGTCAGGACAATCAGCAGTCAAACAGTGTGAAATGCTACTGATGCCTTACAGCGCAAAAAGGCTGGTGACTAAAAAGTCACCAGCCATCAGCCTAATTACTTAGGCTGCAACCAGAAAAGTTGGCTTATTTAACTTCAACTTCAGCGCCAGCTTCTTCCAGAGATTTTTTCAGTGCTTCTGCGTCGTCTTTGCTCACGCCTTCTTTCAGCGCAGCTGGAGCAGATTCTACCAGGTCTTTAGCTTCTTTCAGACCCAGGCCAGTTGCGCCACGTACTGCTTTGATAACAGCAACTTTGTTAGCGCCAGCAGCTTTCAGAATTACGTCGAATTCAGTTTTTTCTTCAGCAGCTTCAGCCGGGCCCGCAGCTACAGCTACAGCAGCAGCAGCAGAAACACCGAATTTTTCTTCCATTGCAGAAATCAGTTCTACAACGTCCATTACGGACATAGCTGCAACTGCTTCAATGATTTGATCTTTAGTGATAGACATTTAAATTGTTCCTGAAAATCAGAATAAGTTTATACGTAAGCGAATGCTTTATAAAGATAACTGCGATTAAGCAGCTTCTTTCGCATCGCGAACAGCAGCCAGAGTGCGAACCAGTTTGCCAGCCGAAGCTTCTTTCATGGTTGCCATCAGGCGTGCAATTGCTTCTTCGTAGGTCGGCAGGGTTGCCAGGCGATCGATTTGCGATGCCGGGATCAACTCACCTTCAAAGGCTGCAGCTTTGACCTCAAATTTTGCATTCGCTTTCGCGAACTCTTTGAACAGACGAGCAGCAGCGCCCGGGTGTTCCATAGAGTATGCAATAAGGGTCGGACCAACAAACGTGTCTTTCAGGCACTCGAACTGAGTACCTTCAACTACGCGACGCAGCAGGGTGTTACGAACAACACGCATGTATACGCCAGCTTCACGACCTGCTTTACGCAGTTCAGTCATTTTGTCTACAGTAACGCCACGGGAATCCGCAACTACTGCAGACAGCGCGCCTTTGGCTACTTCGCTGACTTCAGCAACAATCGCTTGTTTGTCTTGAAGATTTAAAGCCATTAGCTTTGCTCCTGGATGTTTGCCGGAACTCATGTTCCGGAACTCACTTCACTCTTCCCAACGGAAAGAGCGTCTTAATACGGTGAGCAGAAACAAGCCAGAGTATCCAAAAATAATCTTAGCGTTCTGTCACCGTCTACGCAGGGGATTAAGTCTCTTGCGAAACACCTGCGGTCTTCGACGGAGGCCTGGATTAGGCCAGGCTCCAACGAACAATTCTTTTAGCCGCTAACTTTCGTTAGCAAACGTGGGGGTAAGATTGTAGACAAAATCACCGCCCACGTAAAGGCATTAGTTTGCAGCAGCGCTCAGGCCAGCCTGGTCAACTGCAACACCTGCACCCATGGTGGTGGAGATGCTAACTTTCTTGATGTACACGCCTTTCGCCTGAGTTGGTTTTGCTTTTTTCAGCGCAACCAGCAGAGATTCCAGGTTTTCTTTCAGTTTGTCAGCGTCAAAGTCCACTTTACCGATGGTGGTGTGGATGATGCCGTTTTTGTCGTTACGATAACGAACCTGACCTGCTTTAGCGTTCTTAACCGCTTCAGCAACGTTAGGCGTTACAGTACCCACTTTCGGGTTTGGCATCAGGCCGCGTGGACCCAGAACCTGGCCCAGCTGGCCAACAACGCGCATTGCATCTGGAGAAGCAATAACAACGTCAAAGTTCATTTCGCCTTTCTTGATCTGATCAGCCAGATCTTCCATACCTACCAGTTCAGCGCCGGCAGCTTTAGCAGCTTCAGCGTTTGCACCCTGAGCAAATACAGCTACGCGAACGGAACGGCCAGTACCGTGTGGCAGTACAGTTGCGCCACGAACGTTCTGATCGGATTTACGAGCGTCGATGCCCAGGTTAACGGCAACGTCAACGCTTTCAACGAACTTAGCAGTTGCCAGTTCTTTCAGCAGAGCGATAGCTTCGTTGATGTCGTACTGTTTGGTCGCATCAACTTTGTCACGGATCACGGACATGCGCTTGGTCAGTTTAGCCATTTCTTAGTCCTCCACTACCAGGCCCATGGAACGTGCAGTACCTTCGATTGAGCGAGTCATCGCTTCAATGTCGGCACCAGTCATGTCGGCAGCTTTGGTCTGCGCGATTTCCTGCAGCTGAGCGCGGGAAATTTTACCCACTTTGTCTTTGTTCGGTTTACCGGAACCAGACTTGATACCAGCCGCTTTCTTCAGCAGAACTGCTGCTGGAGGGGTTTTGGTAACGAAAGTGAAAGAACGGTCAGCGTAAACAGTGATTACGACTGGGATTGGCAGACCTTTTTCCAGGGATTCAGTTTTTGCGTTGAACGCTTTACAGAATTCCATGATGTTCACACCCTGCTGACCCAGAGCTGGACCAACTGGTGGACTTGGGTTCGCCATACCAGCTGCAACCTGCAGCTTGACGTAGGCTTGTACTTTCTTAGCCATTCTAAAATCCTCTGATTGGGTGATAGCGCCTCAGAGAGGCTCCCCGTGAATAAAATTCGTTTTACGGGCCGTAACCCATAAAAACAAAAGGCGCGAAATTGTATTCCAATCTCGCGCCTTGTGCAACGGTTAAATCGTTGCTTTTTTGATCGCTGCTTAGGCTTTTTCGACCTGTGCAAAGTCCAGCTCTACCGGGGTCGCACGACCGAAGATAGAAACAGACACTTTCAGGCGGGACTTCTCGTAGTCCACTTCTTCAACGACGCCGTTAAAGTCAGCAAACGGACCGTCATTAACACGAACCATTTCACCCGGTTCAAACAGCGTTTTCGGACGCGGCTTATCACCCACCTGCTGCAGGCGGTTCATAATCGCATCAACTTCTTTATCGCTGATTGGCGCCGGACGGTCAGACGTGCCGCCGATAAAGCCCATCACGCGCGGTACGCTGCGCACCAAGTGCCAGCTCGCGTCGTTCATTACCATCTGAACCAGCACGTAACCCGGGAAGAATTTACGCTCGCTTTTGCGACGTTGGCCGCCACGGATCTCGACCACTTCTTCGGTCGGAACCATAACTTCGCCAAATAACTCTTCCATGTTGTGTAATTTGATATGCTCACGCAGCGACGTAGCTACGCGGCCTTCAAAACCGGAAAACGCCTGAACGACGTACCAACGCTTTTTAGGGGCTTCAGACATCTTAGAACCTCAGGCCAGTGATAAAGGAAACCAGGCGAACCAGAATACCATCCAGTCCCCACAGGATCAGTGACATTACAGCGGTAACCGCCGCTACGATCAGCGTGGTGTGCAATGTTTCCTGGCGAGTCGGCCAAATGACCTTGCGGACTTCGGTACGTGCTTCGCGAGCGAAAGCGACAGTCGCTTTGCCTTTTGTCGTCAACAGCGCGACACCACCCGCTGCAGCAATCAGAATTACCACTGCAAGCGCGCGTAGCGGCAGCATCATGTCACGATAAAGATAGTTGCCAACAATTGCCACGATCAGCAGCACGGCTACAACTACCCATTTCATCGCTTCCAGGCCGCGCCCGCTCCCTTGAGCTTCGGTATTCGCACTCATAAACCAACCTGTCAGAAGTATTCTACAAACATTTTCACCCCGCGATTGCGAGGCAAACCAAATCGAAATGCTAATTCGCTTTTCGGATTATACGCTCTCTGCAGAGCCTGTCTCAGCAATGATTATGACAAAAATAATCACTGATGAGCCAGGTTCTGATGTGAAAGCGTGCAAAAAGGGCATCAAATGATGCCCTTTTATTGCGCATTGCGTCAAATGTTATCAGCGATTAGCCGAGAACTTTAGCAACAACGCCCGCGCCAACGGTACGGCCGCCTTCACGGATTGCGAAACGCAGACCATCGTCCATCGCGATTGGGTGGATCAGAGTCACAACCATCTTGATGTTGTCGCCTGGCATTACCATCTCAACGCCTTCTGGCAGTTCGATGGTACCGGTCACGTCAGTTGTACGGAAGTAGAACTGTGGACGGTAGCCTTTGAAGAACGGAGTATGACGGCCGCCTTCGTCTTTGGACAGGATGTACACTTCAGATTCGAACTTGGTGTGTGGCTTGATTGAGCCTGGCTTCGCCAGAACCTGACCACGTTCGATTTCTTCACGTTTGATACCACGCAGCAGAACACCAACGTTCTCACCAGCACGGCCTTCGTCCAGCAGTTTGCGGAACATTTCAACGCCAGTACAGGTAGACTTAGCAGTCTCTTTGATACCAACGATTTCAACTTCTTCGCCAACTTTGATGATACCGCGCTCTACACGACCGGTAACAACGGTACCACGACCGGAGATGGAGAATACGTCTTCGATTGGCAGCAGGAATGGCTTGTCAATCGCACGCTCTGGTTCTGGGATGTAAGAATCCAGGAAGCCAGCCAGTTCGATGATTTTCGCTTCCCACTCTGCGTCGCCTTCCAGCGCTTTCAGCGCGGAACCACGAACGATTGGAGTGTCGTCGCCTGGGAAATCGTACTGAGACAGCAGTTCACGAACTTCCATCTCTACCAGTTCCAGCAGCTCTTCGTCATCAACCATGTCGCATTTGTTCAGGAACACGATGATGAAAGGAACGCCTACCTGACGACCCAGCAGGATGTGCTCACGAGTCTGAGGCATTGGGCCGTCAGTCGCAGCAACAACCAGGATCGCGCCGTCCATCTGCGCAGCACCGGTGATCATGTTTTTAACATAGTCGGCGTGGCCTGGGCAGTCTACGTGTGCGTAGTGGCGAGTCGGGGTGTCGTACTCAACGTGAGAGGTGTTGATGGTGATACCACGAGCTTTTTCTTCTGGTGCGTTATCGATCTGGTCGAATGCGCGAGCAGAACCACCGTAGGTTTTTGCCAGAACGGTAGTGATTGCAGCGGTCAGCGTTGTTTTACCATGGTCAACGTGGCCGATAGTACCGACGTTAACGTGCGGTTTTGTACGTTCAAACTTTTCTTTAGACATCGATTGTCCCTCTAAGACACGGATAAATCGGTGATATCACCACATCAACCAGGCGAAATGCCTGAACTGTTGAATACATTTAAATTGAAACAGAGAGAAACGGGAGGAGAAGTGAAGTGGTGCTGATACCCAGAGTCGAACTGGGGACCTCACCCTTACCAAGGGTGCGCTCTACCAACTGAGCCATATCAGCACGTATTGGAGCGGGCAGCGGGAATCGAACCCGCATCATCAGCTTGGAAGGCTGAGGTAATAGCCATTATACGATGCCCGCATCCTGAAACTCGGCTACCCAGTTCTTTCTGTAACAAAAAAAGAGATTTCTCTCTTTTCATGTTCGAGCTGGTTAATTTTTCCAACCAGCTCCGGCGGCATTTACGCTGCCAGAAAGTGGTGGTGGGGGAAGGATTCGAACCTTCGAAGTCTGTGACGGCAGATTTACAGTCTGCTCCCTTTGGCCGCTCGGGAACCCCACCGGACTTGATGGTGCCGACTACCGGAATCGAACTGGTGACCTACTGATTACAAGTCAGTTGCTCTACCTACTGAGCTAAGTCGGCATCAAGTAGCGCGCATTCTATGGAGACATGCGCAGTCATGCAACTAAAAAATTGCATAAAACGTTCTTTCGCTCACATTTTATGCGAAACCAGTGCTAACCGCTTTAAATTCATCCGCTCGCGGTCAAATATTCAACATGAAAGGCTGATTTACCCCTTCTATACCGTACCGTGATAGCTCCCGCGTAACGCATCGCTTTCCCATATTTTTTCTTATTATTCCTGTCATCTGGTGTTAACCTCCTGCCCATTGTCCAAAATTAACTATGTGAAGAGCCATGACCCGGCAGTTTTGTGCTGGCTCACAGAAGCAGGCTTATGAGCAAAAAAGAGCAAACGTTAATGACACCTTATCTTCACTTTAACCGCAGCCAGTGGGCTGCCCTGCGTGATTCCGTTCCTATGACACTGACGGAAGGTGAAATCGCACGGTTAAAAGGGATAAACGAAGATCTGTCCCTGGAAGAGGTGGCAGAAATTTATCTTCCCCTCTCTCGCTTGCTTAACTTCTATATAAGCTCGAACCTCCGCCGCCAGGCGGTACTGGAACAGTTCCTCGGTACTAACGGTCAGCGTATTCCTTATATCATCAGTATCGCGGGCAGCGTGGCAGTGGGTAAAAGCACCACCGCGCGCGTCTTACAGGCGCTGCTGAGCCGCTGGCCAGAACACCGCAGCGTGGAGCTGATTACCACCGACGGCTTCCTGCATCCCAATGAAGTATTGAAAGAACGCGGGTTGATGAAGAAGAAGGGCTTCCCGCTCTCTTATGATATGCATCGTCTGGTGAAATTCGTCTCTGACCTGAAATCGGGCGCGCCTAACGTCACCGCGCCGGTTTACTCACATCTGATTTACGACCGTATTCCGGATGGAGACAAAACGGTTGTGCAGCCAGACATCCTGATTCTGGAAGGGTTAAACGTGCTGCAAAGTGGGATGGATTATCCTCACGACCCGCATCACGTCTTTGTTTCCGACTTTGTTGATTTCTCTATCTATGTCGATGCGCCGGAAGATCTGCTGAAAAACTGGTATATCAACCGCTTCCTGAAGTTCCGGGAAGGGGCGTTCACCGATCCGGATTCCTATTTCCATAATTACGCCCAGCTCTCTAAAGAAGAGGCTATCAATGTCGCAACGGGACTGTGGAATGAGATCAACTACGTGAACCTGAAAGAGAACATCCTGCCAACTCGCGAGCGCGCCAGCCTGATCCTCACCAAGAGTGAGAAACACGCTGTCGACCAGATCCGTCTACGGAAGTCATAACGCAGACATAAAAAAACCGGCTTCACGCCGGTTTTTTTCTTTACGCATGCGGCTTTTCGCCATTTTCATCCTGATCGACCGCGAAACAGGCCACCAGCTGTCCACGATAATCCTTCAACTGTGGCTGCAACTGCGTGCAGGGTCCAAAGCGTCGGCTACAGCGGGCATTGAACGCACATCCCGGAGGCGGATTCAGCGGGCTTGGCAACTCGCCGGTCAGCTTAATCCGCTCACGACGATCGTCCGGATTCAGACGCGGCGTCGCAGACAACAGTGCCTGAGTGTACGGATGACGAGGATTATTAAAGATCTGCTCTTTCGTCCCCTTCTCCACGCAGCGCCCTAAGTACATCACCATCACTTCATCGGCAATGTGCTCCACGACAGACAAATCATGTGAAATGAACACATACGACAGCCCCAGATCCTGCTGCAGATCCATCATCAGGTTCAGCACCTGCGCACGTACGGATACGTCGAGCGCAGAAACAGGCTCATCGGCAATCACCACGTCCGGGTCGAGCATCAGACCGCGGGCGATGGCGATACGCTGACGCTGGCCGCCCGAGAACATATGCGGGTAGCGATCGTAATGCTCAGTTTTCAAACCCACTTTCGCCATCATCGCCAGCGCTTTCTCGCGACGCTGCTCTTTGCTCAGGTTGCTGTTGATCAGCAGCGGCTCTTCCAGAATCTGCCCCACTTTTTTGCGCGGGTTCAGTGAACCGTACGGGTTCTGGAACACAATCTGGATTTTCTGGCGACGCAGCTTCTGCGCCTGTGGATCGTGCTTGAGCAGATCCTGCCCCTGATAGTACAGCTCGCCGCCGGTCGGCACTTCAATCATCGTCAGCAGACGGCCCAGCGTCGATTTGCCACAGCCCGACTCCCCCACCACTGCGAGCGTTTTACCGCGTTCGAGAGTAAAGGAGACGCCGTCCAGCGCTTTGACCAGGCGCTCAGGCGCAAATAAGCCCTTCTTCACCGGGTAATGTTTTTTCAGGTCGATGGCCTGCAACAGCAGTTGTTGCGTACTCATAGTGTTGGCCTCCCGGCATCATCGAGTGGGTAGTGGCATTTGGACTGGCGACCGTCAGCCAGCAGATTCAGCTCTGGCTCGTCGACGCGGCATTTATCCGTCGCATACGGGCAGCGCGGGTTAAGCAGACAGCCCTGCGGACGGTCATATTTACCCGGCACAACCCCCGGAAGCGAGGCCAGACGCGCTTTATCCTGCGCAAATTCCGGCAGCGCGCGCAGCAGAGCCTGCGTATACGGATGACGCGGGGCACGGAAGATATCGTGCGAGCTTCCGGTCTCCACCACCTGGCCTGCATACATCACGATGATTTTGTGTGCCGCTTCAGCCACCAGCGCCAGGTCGTGCGTAATCAGCACCAGCGCCATATTCTCTTTCTGCTGCAGTTCCAGCAGCAGCTCGATGATTTGCGCCTGGATGGTTACATCCAGCGCGGTTGTCGGTTCATCGGCGATCAGCAGCTTTGGCCGACAGGCAATTGCCATGGCGATCATCACGCGCTGGCTCATCCCGCCGGATAACTGGTGCGGATACACGTCCAGACGCGATGCCGGATCGGGGATACCCACCTGCGTCAGCAGATCGATCGCGCGCTGACGACGGGTTTGCTTGTTACCGCCCTGGTGCACCTTGATGGCTTCCATAATCTGGAACCCCACGGTGTAACACGGGTTCAGGCTGGTCATTGGGTCCTGGAAGATCATCGCCACTTCCGCGCCCACCAGTTGGCGACGCTGTTTCTCGGAAATACGCTGCAGATCCTGACCATTAAATTCCAGGCTTTCCGCCATTACGCGGCCGGGATAATCAATCAGCCCCATGATTGCCAGCGAGCTTACTGACTTACCGGAACCGGACTCCCCTACGATGCCAACCACTTCGCCCTGATTTACGCTGTAGCTGATGCGGTCCACGGCGCGAAACGGTGTGCCTTCGTCGCCGAAGTGCACCGATAATTTATCTACATTTAATAACGCCATCTCGTGCCTCTTACTGCTTCAGTTTGGGATCAAGTGCATCACGCAGACCATCACCCATCAGGTTAAATGCCAGCACCGTCAGCAGAATCGCCAGACCCGGGAAGGTGACGACCCACCAGGCGCTTTGCGCGAACTGCAACACGTCGGAGAGCATAGTGCCCCACTCCGGTGTTGGCGGCTGCGCACCCATGCCAAGGAAGCCAAGAGCGGCCATATCGAGAATGGCGTTAGAGAAACCGAGCGACGCCTGAACAATCAGCGGCGCAAGGCAGTTAGGCAGAATATTGACGAACATCTGGCGCATCGCCCCCGCCCCCGCCACGCGAGAAGCGGTTACGTAGTCTCGATTCACCTCGACCAGTACGGCCGCACGGGTTAATCGGACGTAGTGCGGCAGCGCAACGAACGTCAACGCCAGGGCTGCGTTGCCTATCGAAGGTCCAAATACCGCCACCAGCACCAACGCGAGCAGCAGGCTTGGCAATGCCAGCATGATGTCGACGATACGCATAATGACGTTATCCACGATGCCGCCAAAGTAGCCAGCCACCAGTCCGAGCACAACGCCCATGATCAGCGACAGCACAACAACGAGGCAGCCTACCAGCAGCGACAGACGCGCGCCGTACATCAGACGCGACAGCACGTCGCGGCCCACGTCATCGGTACCGAGCAGGTGCGTCAGGCTACCGCCGTCCTGCCAGGCAGGTGGGGCGAGCAGCGCATCACGGAACTGATCGGCCGGGTTATACGGCGCGAGCACGTTCGCGAATACCGCAATGAGGATCATGATGGTGACATACACCAGCCCTACCACCGCGCCTTTGTTGCGCTTGAAGTAGTGCCAGAACTCCTGCAGCGGCGTCATAGGAACCGGTGCAGCGACCACTTTATTTTGAGTGACTTGTGACATGATGGTCCCTTACTTCTTATGACGAATACGCGGGTTCACCACGCCGTACAGCAAATCGACCAGCAGGTTGACGAGGATAATCATCGTCGCAACCAACAGTACACCGCCCTGCACAACCGGATAGTCACGGCGCTGCAGCGCGTCAATCAGCCAGCGACCCAGGCCCGGCCAGGAGAAAATGGTTTCCGTCAGGATCGCCCCTGCCAGCAGCGTCCCCACCTGCAGACCGATAACGGTAACGACCGGCAGCATGGCGTTACGCAGTGCATGAACGATGATGACGCGCATGCGGGTTAACCCTTTGGCGCGCGCGGTACGGATGTAATCTTCGCCAAGCACTTCCAGCATGGAGGAACGGGTCATACGCACGATCACCGCCAGAGGAATGGTGCCCAGCACCATCGCAGGCAGGATCATGTGCGCGACGGCATCAATGAAGTTGCCCTCTTCGCCCCAGATAGCCGTGTCGATCAGCATAAAGCCGGTGAGCGGGTTGGTATCATCAAGGAAGACCATATCGCTGACGCGCCCGGAGACCGGCGTAAGGTTCCATTGCACGGAGACCAGCATGATCAGCATCATGCCCCACCAGAAGATAGGCATGGAGTAGCCGGTCAGCGCCAGACCCACGGCGGTATGATCGAAAATAGAGCCACGCTTAACGGCAGCCAGTACCCCAACAGGAATACCTACCGCAGTGGCAAAAATCATGGCGCAGATGCCCAGTTCCAGCGTCGCTTTGAAACGCGGCACGAACTCGTCCCACACCGGAAGACGGCTTTTGAGTGAAATCCCTAAATCACCGTGCAAAACACCCCAGATATAGTGGAGGTACTGCTGCCACATAGGCTTATCAAGGCCGAGTTCAGCCAGCAGCTGCGCATGACGCTCAGGGGAGATACCACGCTCGCCCGCCATAATCATTACCGGGTCGCCGGGGATCATATGGACGAAGGCAAAAGTGAGAAGGGTGATACCGATAAACGTCGGGATAACGAGTCCCAAACGTCGGAGGATGAACTGCAACATAACCCGGATTCTCTCTGATGACGCACGGCCAGTGGCGTGACGTCTGTATTGCTCACAAATGTAAATTCCCTCTCCCGTGTGGAGAGGGTTAGGGTGAGGGAGTGCATGCACGCCCCTCACCCCTGCCCTCTCCCAGAGGGAGAGGGAGAACACCCTACTTATTATTCAACAGAGACGTTTTCGAAGTGGTGTTTGCCCAGTGGATCAACCACGTAGCCCTTCACTTCTTTACGCACTGGCTCGTACACGGTGGAGTGAGCAACAATCAGCGCCGGAGCCTGATCGTGCATAACAACCTGCGCTTGCTTGTACAGTTCAATACGTTTGTTGTGATCGTCGGTCGCACGCGCCGGCTGGATCAGGTCTTCAAACGGCTTGTAGCACCAGCGAGAGTAGTTGGAACCGTCTTTCGCCGCCGCGCAGCTGAACAGGGTGGCGAAGAAGTTGTCCGGATCCCCGTTGTCACCGGTCCAGCCCATCATCACCGCCTGGTGCTCACCCGCTTTGGCGCGCTTCAGGTACTCGCCCCACTCGTAGGTCACGATCTTGGCCTGTACGCCGATCTTCGCCCAGTCAGCCTGAACCATTTCCGCCATGCGGCGCGCGTTCGGGTTGTATGGACGCTGAACAGGCATTGCCCACAGCTCAACGGTAAAGCCTTTATCCTGGCCTGCTTCTTTCAGCAGCGCTTTCGCTTTCTCAGGATCGTAGGTGTAGTCCTTAACGTCGTCGTTATAGCCCCACATGGTTGGTGGGATCAGGTTCTTGGCAGCAACGCCAGCGCCCTGGTAAACGGCCTTGATGATCGCTTCTTTGTTCACCGCGTAGGTCAGCGCCTGACGCACTTTCACGTCATCAAACGGTTTTTTCTCGGTGTTGAAGGAGAGATAGCCCACGTTCAGGCCAGCCTGCTCCAGCAGGTTGATGTTCTTGTCCTGCTTCATACGAGCGATATCAGCCGGGTTCGGGTATGGCATCACCTGGCATTCGTTTTTCTGCAGTTTTGCGTAACGCACGGAAGCGTCAGGCGTGATGGAGAAGACCAGGCGGTCAATCTTCGGCTTGGTGCCCCAATAGCCTTCGAATGCTTTATACAGAATGCGGGAGTCTTTTTGGTACTGCAGCAGCTGGAATGGACCGGTACCGATTGGGTTCAGGTCGACTTTCTCCGGCGTACCGGCTTTCAGCATGTTGTCTGCGTACTCTTTAGAGAGAATAGAAGCGAAGTCCATGGCCAGGTCAGCCAGGAACGGTGCTTCCGGACGCGTCAGCACGAACTGAACGGTTTTATCGTCCACTTTTTTCACTTCGGCGATCAGGTCCGGCAACCCCATCCCTTCGAAGTATTCATAGCTGCCGCCAGACACTTTATGGTACGGGTTCTGGGCATTTTTCTGACGGTCGAACGAGAACACAACGTCGTCGGCGTTAAAGTCGCGCGTTGGTTTGAATTCTTTGCTGTCCTGCCACTTCACGCCCTGACGCAGGTGGAAGGTATAGGTTTTACCGTCTTCGCTGACTTCCCACTTCTCAGCCAGACCCGGAATCACTTCCGTGGTGCCGGTTTTAAATTCAACCAGACGGTTGTAGATCGGTACAGAGCTTGCGTCGTAAGTTGTACCAGAGGTAAAGAGCTGTGGGTTAAAGCCTTCCGGCGAGCCTTCAGAACAGTAAACCAGGGTTTTTGCCTGTACGCTTGCTGCTACGGTCATAGCCACCAGGCTCAGACCAAGCTTTAGCATCCCTGACTTCTTCAAGGAAATACTCATTATTCTGCTCCAATGTGATGTTTTGCTTTGTTGTGTTACGCCGCCTGACCTTTATTTATTTTTTACCCGGTCTGGTCGGTGATGCCCGAAGGCTTTAAAGGGATGGAGAATCCTTTCAGAAGAGCGTTTGAGTTGCAGCGCAGATCGTCCCTGAAATGCCCCTCATGCCCTACAATCTGTCAACAGAATGTGAAAACGTCAATACAGGTGACGGGGATTTACGCGGAGTGTGAGAAACCGCAAACAAAGATTAAAAAAACCTCCGGCGCCAGTTTTCAGCAGGGAAATTTATGCTACTCGCCCTGTAGCAGCACAAATATCTTCATATTTCGCAACAATCAGTGATTAACTTTTATTCAGAATGGGTAAATTTTCTTGCAGAATGGTGATTATCTGAGCACTAAATTCCGCGAACGTTAAAACGCACAGCGAAAAATGCTGAGGTTATCCATAAGCAACGCGAAAAAAGATCAATCCATATATAAAAAAATACAATGGATAATGTCACAAAATCGTTAACAGGCAGGGTGAAGCAGGGCTAAGGGGCGTTTTGGTGAGTCTGACTGGCTAACGCCATAATGCAAAAAGGGCTAACCTTGCGGTTAGCCCTTTTTTAAATGTGGTCGGCGAGAGAGGATTCGAACCTCCGACCCACTGGTCCCAAACCAGTTGCGCTACCAAGCTGCGCTACTCGCCGAATGCGGAGCGCATCTTACTGCTGAGGTGCGCCCCCGTCAATCCCTTATTTTCAAAAAGCCATTCAACTGGCGATATTCTCGCCAGAGCAGCTACTGCGCGGCTTTTGCGGTGTTATCAGGGAGTTTACACCAGTTGTTGTTTTCGTTAATCCCACCGTTCGGTGAGGTATAGCCGAGACAACCCATAATGGTGTCGTACAGCTCAACGTGACGGCGCGGAACCTTGATGTCTGCCTGCTGCTTCAAATGCGCAAACATTTTAGCTTTGTCAGGGTTCTCAAGGTACTTATCCGACATCCACATGATCATCGGCACGCGGAACTGCTCCGGCGGCGCAAGCTTGCGCGGCGTACCGTGCAGGTGTTCTTTTTCGTTGATGGACTCGCCGTGGTCAGCCGCGTAGATCACAATCGCTTTCTTATCGCGAAGCTCGTCGATCACCCTGCTCAGGAACGTGTCCACATACAGAATCGAGTTGTCATAGGCATTGATCAGCTCCTGCTTGCTGCAGTTTTTGTTAATGCCGACACACTCAGGCGTCCATTTCGCGAAATCGCGCGTGTAGCGCTGGTAATAGCTGTAGTGCGAGCCTTTGGTATGCAGCACGATAAGATGCTTACCCTGCGGGTGGTTTTTCAGCGACTGTTCCATCTCTGAGAGCAGCAGCATGTCGTCTACGTTCTTGCCACGGTTGCGCGGCTCGGCGCCAATCTGCTCACGATAGGCAATATTATCCGCCAGCGTATTGGTGTAAAACCACATCTCACTTTGCATGGCGAACAGGTCGGAGCTAAATCCAAGCTGCTTCAGAACAGCAAACACGTTCTGCTCTTTAAGGGTACGCTGCGGGTTATCGCTGGCACCGCCTTCACGCACAAACATACAGCGCAGAGAGAGCTTCGTCGCGGTGTCGCAGGAGTAGCCGCGGTAAGCCACGAGGTTCTTTTCCTGCGCCAGTTTTGGCGTAGTATCGCGGTCATAGCCGAGAATACCCATATGATCCCAGCGCGTGGTTTCACCGATAACAAAAACAACGTAGGTATCATCCAGCCCGTCAGCCGGTGGGACGTAATTGAATTTTTTCGTCGGATTCATCAAGGATTTTACATCACTGGATTCGTCCGCCTGTGCCCAGGCATACAGGCCTAAGGCCGAGAGCCAGTTGGAAGGCAAATAGGAGTTAGCTACCACACCGCCATAGCTTGGCATGTCCACGCCCGTCGCTTTTTCGATGCGTTTTTGCTGTTTTTCCATCAAGCGAATCGGTGCCCAGACCAGCAATCCGGCCAACAGGACAACGGCGATATTCCGGACCCGCTGCCCGCGCGTGCGCAGCTGGCGTAACAATGTATAGCGGCAGGTATTACTCCAGATAAAGAAGAGCGGTATCAGACAGGTTAAAACCGTCCAGACAATAAAGCCCTTACCAACGACCTCTTTCGAGAGATCGATATCTGTGGTCATGACTGACGCCACAATCCCATAGCCAATGACCACATTCATAAAGGTCATGTAATAACTGGCGGCAGCAGAAATAATGACTACCAGTGAAGCCAGAATTTGCCACGGGCGTCGGCCAAAAAGGGAAAGCAGACGTAACAGGAAGAAGGTAGCGAGGATAGAGCCGAACACTTCAATTGCAGCAAAAATTCCATTTCTTACGGTGAGGTGCTCGAAATAACCTTCCACTCGTCTGAACAGCACCGCGCCATTCAGAAACAAACCGATATAGACAGCCAGCATCAGACACAATCTTTGCTGGGTAAGAGACCTAATGTATTTCATGCAAACAACCCTGGGGAAAGGGGTATAGAGACCCGCTGAATCTCGTTGAGAAAACAGACAGAGTAAGTATGTGCGTAGGAAAGCGTTATCAGAAACGTCTACAAGCGCGGTAAGTAGACCACAGCGGGAGAGAAAAGTGGCAGCAGAGAGTGTGATCCGTGCAAATTTTTACAAAAAAGCCAGGCTGAAAGCAGAGTCACCGCCCGATTGCAGCCACAAAAAAGGGCCAGTGAACTGGCCCTCAGTAATTACTCGTATACGACGCTAAAGTTTACCGTCGCATTCGCCGCGCCCACGGTAGCATCGGATTTAACAGGTACATAGCTGGCGATGTAGTTCAGCTTGTTCGCCCCATCAAACCAGACGGTATGCTCGACGGGCGTGCTGTCGGTGCTGAGAGGGTATTGCTGTACCCCACCAGTCGTCTGGATTTTCAACGCGACGCCAGTCGCGCCACCGCTGTCCAGCGCAAAGAGTGATGGATTGGTGGCGTCTGGGGTACCGTCCATCGTAACATAGGCCTTGGTGGAATATTCGCAGTCTTTCAAGCCAATGCTGAAGCTTTTCTGATTCAGCTCTTTACCCACTCTCACCGGCCGATGGAGCACTACAGTGTCCATATTGACATCAATATTGTCGCTTTCCAGCTCACAGGTGGCCGCCTTAATGGTGATGGTGAAGCGGATATCGCCTGCTGAACCAATATTTACCGGCGCTGCCATGACTGAGGCTGTAAACAGCATAAAAGCGGGCATAAACGTATAAATGGTTTTCATCCGCTTACTCCACATCAATACGCATGGTGGCAATTCCTTCGAATTCCCCAGCCTTAGGCAATTTGCCCGTTGTGCTTATTGGGTAGGCCGAAATGGTCGTTGAGGCGGTACGGTGCGTGTCATCGACCAGCGCGGATACGCTCATCTCCTGATTAACGCTGATGTCATTTGGCACCAGAATGTTACCGTTCGCCCCTTCAATTACCGCGCCGATATCCGGGTTGCCCATATCAATGGCGTTCGAATCATTGGCGTTTGGCGTCCCCTCGATATGCAGGAAGATCTTCACGCCATCGGATATGTTGGTGCATTTAAACTGCAGCTCTTTGGTAAATTTCGTGGCGTTCTTTGCAATTTGTCCTTTGCGATCTTTGAAATCGCTGGCTTTAAATTCCCCAAACGGAATGTCCAGAGTACTTCCGCTGGAGAGCTCGCAACCCTGTGGAACAATAATTGTGCCGCTCAGATTCACCTCTGCAAGAGGAGTAGCGCCATAAACACCGCTCTTACGGGTACCATAGATATCAAAAATTTTTGTTTGTGGTATGACCATTTCACCGACAAAAGGGTGATTAATATACATAGTCAGCCTGCCCTTTCCGCCAGTATCAAACCCCATTCCTGGGTTTGAATCGTCGACATCACACACGGCTCGGTCGGACCGCAGGTTAGAGGTATTGTCGAAAGGTACGTTTTTATAATCGGAGAAGGTGCCACCAATATAAACCTCAGATGCTATCTGAATATTATTGTTAACAACGTAAAATTTTTTTTCGCCAGAAATATGTCCAATCGTCAGAGGTGAAACCGTCTTGTACCAGACTTCGCTGGTCCCTTCACCGGGCGGGCATTCACAAACACCAGGATACTGCTTACCCAAATTCCATGTATAAAAATCAGGGAAGACCGCGCCAGCAGTGTTGTCTTCAATGTTCGTCACTGTCTCATTCATTACGGCATTGAAGAGCTGCGTCCCGTTAGTTGGTGAGCAAGGCCCCCAGTCCGCCGCCGCCAGCGCCTGACCGGAGAACAGCGCTGACCCGCCCAGCAGGCCAGCAATCATCGTAAGCTTTTTAAACATAATAAAATCCTTCCCTGTTACCGGCAGACGGCATTCGCCATCACCACGCCGGCATTATCCTGTTGTTCCGGGAGCGTAAACGCCACGCGGCATTGCTGTGCCTGGCCTTTACCCCAATTCACCTGCAGCGCGCCTTTCTCTGGCATCCCGCTGATATAGAGCTGACCATCTTCCCCGACGATGCTGCTGGACTCTTTTTTGCTGTCCAGAAGCGTGGCGGTGGCACCGAACGGTACCGCTTTGCCATTGGCCTGGGTCAGGTTCATCAGCACGCGGTAGCCCACGCGGGTATCGAAGCGAGCCCGCACAATCGCGCCGCGCGTCGGCACCACGTTGACGGAGGCCGTATCCAGGTCAACCCGGTCGTTGAGGCTGTCGCTTCGCAGTGAGACTTCCGTTTCACGGTACGGAGTGAGGTAAGGCACGACCGCGTTACCCATCCAGTCCACTTCCACACCGCCGTTGTTGATCACGTGCGCACCGCGAGCGCCCGGTGCGGAGATAATGGCCATCGACTCGCCCAGCGGCTGAGAAAGCGTAATGCCTTCGCTGTGGGCAATCACGCCGCCGCGCAGACCGTAGTTCACCTGCTGGCCGTCGCGGTTGTAGTTGTAGCCCAGGCTGGCGCTACCCACGCCGCCCTGGTAATCCAGGTTCACGCTGCCGCTGTTACCCACGCCGTTGCTGGCGTAGCCTTCCTGCACGCTATAGTTCAGGTTGCGGTCTTCCAGCGCGGTACCGCTCACGCCCACTTGCTGGTTGGTGCGGCCATGCTGATCGGTCGTGAGGTGGTAGTTACTCCACATGCGTCCCAGCGGAATCGACATGGAGAATGACAGCAGACGATCGCTCTCTTCCCACTCCGGGCTTTTCGTCCAGGTGTAGGCAATGCTGTAGTTCACACGTCCAATGCGGCCGTTATAACCGGCATTCAGCGAACGCTGTTTACCTTCATCGTTCCAGTAGTCCTGCTGCGTGACGTTAAAATAGACCGAGCCCCAGGTGCCCAGCTGCTGCGTCACGTTTCCCTGAATCTGGCTACGCTTGTGGTACTGGCTATATGAGCTGTCCGCATCGCTGCGTACATCCGTCGCTTCCTGGAAGGTGTAGTAGCCACTGGTCGAATATTTGTAACCCAGCAGACGGAAATCGGTACCGCTGTTAAAGCTCTTAGAGTAGAGGAAGCGGTAAGACTGACCTTCTGAGCTTTCATCGTTAGCCAGGTTGCTTTTCGCCTGAGTCACGTCGATGGAAACCGCACCGATGTAACCGAAGTTTTTACCTAAACCACCCGCCAGCGAGTAATAGTCATCGGAGAAGATCGACCCGCCGTAAACGGTAAAGCCGTACGGCAGACCGTACATGGCATCCAGCTGCCCGAACTTCGGCTCGGCGCTGTCATAGTTACCAGCACGGTATTCCCCGGCGGAGAGGCTGTACTTCAGATGGCCCTCACGCTGGAGGATCGCCACCGCGGAGAACGGCTGAACGAATTTCTGCTCGCTGCCATCGGCTTCTTTAATGGTGACCGTCAGGTCGCCGCTGTTGGAGGTTGGGTACAGGTCATTAATTTCAAACGCACCCGGCTGAACAAACGTACGGTAGATCACGTAGTTGTTCTGCTCCACGGTCACTTCAGCGTTACTTTTGGCAATACCGCGGATGACCGGCGCAAACCCGCGCTGGCTGTCAGGCAGCATCTCTTCGTCAGAGGTTAGCTGCGCGCCGCGCATCTGAACGCTGTCAAAAATATCGCCAGACGTTGAGGTATCCCCCAGCGTAAGCTGTGACTTCAGCGGCACAATTGCACGGCTTAAGGATGTGCCGATGTTATCCCATCTGTTGTTGCCGTCGTTTCGGGTCCAGGTGCTGTAGTTACGTAAACGCCACGCGCCCAGGTTCATACCGCTGCGCAGGTTTAGATAGTAGCTGTCGCTATTGTAGCTGGTGTCACTGTCGTGCGCGTCATAGCTGGCGTTGCTGCCGGAGAAGTTATAATCCAGTAGCAGGGCATTTACCCCTTCATCCCACTGGGATTCCGGTACCGTACCGCGCGCCGTCTGTTTCATCGCGGCCTGCGGGAAGCTCATGATCAGCGTCTGGTCTGCAAAATCGAAATGGCTGGCGGCCTGAGGAATAATGTCGTCAAAGGCCACGCACGCTTCCGGCGGTGCCATTTTCAGCGCAGGGAAGCTCTCGATACGCACGCCCATGTCCTCAAGCTGCACGCGGCTTAAGCACGGCACCAGGCTTTCACCCATTTTTGCGCGCTGAGCCTCTGTCGCGGCCTTAAACTCCAGGGTGCGAGACTCCATTTTTTTATCGTTGACCACCACTGACACGCGGTATTTACCCGGCAGCTGTTCGGCTTTACTGGATTCATACATTGAAAGATCAACGTGCTGGTCAATACCCGGCACATCTTCCAGAAAGCGCGGGTTAAATGTTCCCGCATACGCGGGGAGCGTGCCCGCAACCATCAGCGCAAGCGCGGACAGCGGGAAACGCGGGGTCTTATTGACCTGAGGAAGATGCGTCCATGGCATAGTAATAAACCTTCAAAACGTATTAATTAACGCGCTGAGTCAGCATGTCGCCAGCCGTACCGAAGTCATTAATAATGTTGTATTTGACTTCGTTTACCTTGCCGGTGCCGGCTGGCAGTTCAATATTCAACGAGCCTTTTGCTGGAACCATTCCCGCTTTTTCAATATCACGGCCGTTGGCATAAAATTTATTAAAAGTGAGGTTAAAGGCAGATGGGTTTTCAACTTTGATCTGGTTAGCCCCTGCGCTGGTAAACTTCAGTTTGCTCCAGCCGTCCATGCTGTTGCCTTTCAGGCCAGCCGGGCGATAGAACAGTTTTAAGCGGGTACGCACGGCAATCTGCAGCACGTTTTTACCTTCCGCATTGTCACTTTTGGCTGGAATCGCTTTCACGTTAACCCAGTAAACGGACTCGCGATCCTGCGGTAACGTATTAGCGGTATTCACAATACGTAAGACGTTATTTTTCGTCGGGCTTAATTTAAATAAAGGTGGGGTGATGATAAATGGCGTCTTTTTATTACCGCTGGCATCATCAATCCATGACTGAATAAGGAATTCATCCGTGGTGCTTTTGTTATTGACCGTCAGAGAAGCTTCCTTTCTGCTGCCGTCATAAATAACGCGCGTGCTGCTTAATGCCACGCCGCCTGCAAAACAGTTTTGTGAAATCAGCGCCAGAGCCAGTGCTGCGCAAGATATCAAACGTGAGCGGTTCATGCTTCTCTCCCTGAGACTCCGCTGGAAAAAATGGCAACGGGGTTTCCGTTGCCATTGTGATTGTCTGTTACTGACGAAAAGTCGATTATTCGTAGGACAGGTTGAAGTCGACTTCTGCGTTACCGTAACCGGTGGTTACAGCAGCTTTGGTCGCAACGTAGTTAGCGGTGTAGTACAGCACGGTCTGACCAGCAGCCAGCGTAGTGGTGGATTTACCGGTGTTCATATCAACCGCTTTGTTAGCGTTGTCGTAGATACCGATGCCCACACCACTTGCCGCACCCGCTTCAGTGTTAACAGAAACCAGTTTTGCGTCGTCTGCATCTGCAACGCCGGTGAAGCTCACGTTAACTTTGGTTTTAGAGGTGATGTCGCAGTCTTCCAGTTTGATCTGGAAAGGAGTGGAAACAGATTTGTCGCCAACCGCTTTGAAGACAGATTTCTTAACCTGGCCCAGCACAACTTCCTGGTTCTGAGAGTCAGTAGAAATTACGCATGGCGCGTCAACAATTTCACCGGTGAATTTAACGGTGCCGTCACCAGATTCAGCCGCGAAAGCAGAGGTGGAAACTACAGCGAGAGCAGACAGTGCAAAAATAACCTTTTTCATTAAAAACTCCATTTATGACGGTAGATGACAGAACGCATCCTTAGGAATAACCTGCATTCTGTGAGGAAATGGAGTATATAGACGGGAATTTAGATTTTAAAATTAGAATAAATAAAGCTAATTTTTAGCTAAAATTAAAATTAAGCAAATTCATAATGATATAAGAGATTCCGTATGAGCTGCTCTTTTATTAGGAATAAACCAATATAATTTATATATTGTTTTTGGCAATCTATAAATCAGTTAAATGAATCACCTCTTTATTTAACGTTCCTTTGGTTACAATTAATTATGCATTTGTGCTAAATCCAAAAAAAAGCGCCCGATGGGCGCTTTATGTCAGGCATGTCATACGTTATGCATGCGCTTCGCTGAATACTTCACGCTGCGGCTGACGAATCGTCGTCGACAACGCCAGAGAAATAATCAACAAGGCAAATATCACGCAGAAGGTCACATAGAACCCGCCGAACAATGAAGCAATTAACGAACCGCAAATACTGCCGATCCCGAACCCTAAGTAGATGACGCCGTAGTTTTTCGCCAGATTATTCAGACCAAAGAACTCGCTCACCAGAGACGGGAAGACGGTAATGGTGCCGCCAAAGTTAAAGGCCACACAGGCAATCGCGGCAAAGAACGTGGCTTCATTCAGCGGTGCAAACAGCAGTGCCGCCATGCCCACCAGCGAAACCACCTGCCCTATCGTAATGACGCGGATGCGGGCAATTTTGTCAGACAGAATACCGAGCACCAGACGGCCCGAGAGGTTGGCAATAGAAATCACGGTGACCGCATTCGCCGCCGTGGCCGCGTCCAGTTTCACCATGCCCTGCGCGATATCTTTCGCCACGCCAATGACATACAGACCACTCATGCAGGCCGTCAGGAACATCACCGCCAGCATCCAGTACTGTGGTTTGCGCATGGACTGAGCCAGGGTAAAGTCGTTCTCCACCACGCCGTTAACGGATTTCACTTCCTGCTGCGGCGCATCTTTCATCAGCGTTGCACCGAACAAAATCATGACCAGAACAATAACGCCCCAGATCATAAAGGTTTTTTCAAGACCAACGGAGGCCAGCAAATGGGAATCGATAAATTTGAACCCGAGGCTGCCCAAACCGTAAGAACCGATGGCAAACGCGGAGATCAAACCTTTACGCTCCGGGAACCACTTCACGCAGTTCGACAGCGTCAGCAGGTAGCCTGCGCCGTCTGCCAGACCCACCAGCACCCCGGCGCTCAGCCAGAGCATCATCAGGTTGTTGGAGTGCGCCGTCAGGAAAAAGCCCACGCCCAGCAGGATCCCGGATGCCATAGTGACGCGCTTAACGCCAAAGCGCTCCTGCAGCTTGCCCGCGACGGAAGAGGAAAGCGCCAGCCCCAGGCTCAGCAGGCCGAAAGAGAACGCCACCTGGCTCACCGGCGCACCGAGCTTATCGGAAAGCGCACTGTTGAACAGGCTCCAGGTGTAGACCGATCCCAGCGCGAACTGGGTGACGATAGTGCCGAAGAGCGTGAGCCAGCGCGTACGGTTATAAGTTGAAGTGTTCATGGCAGTTGTCCTGCAAGAGAAATTAAGGAAGTTCGCTGAGGACAACAATAAACAAAACCTTATTACCGCTGGGGTAAAACGGCATGAAATGCAGGAGGAACGGAATGAAATGCCTGGAATCGGGAATGAATGACCTTGCCGGGGAACGACGTGCACAATTGTTAGTGTTTGCTATCGCGACAAGGCGCGCCGTTATTGTATTTAAGATGTTATCGTAACGTTGAAAAAAGTGACAATTTTAAAAGTTTGCACTTACACCCAGGGTGTACATAAACTCCTCGCCCGTCGTGGTGTTTTCCCCCTGAGCCAATGACGCATACGCCGCCATATGGGATGTAAACGGCATATCCGTTCCGACAGTCACGTCCATCCAGCTACCGTTTTGTGCAATAGCAGGCGTCTGCGACATCCCGAACTGAGATTTCCACTGGTTCTCGCCAAACTGCTGGTTGAAACTGACCTGTGCCCAGGGCCTCAGATCGCCATATTGCGTATCCACGCGCCAGCCGAGGCTGCTCACACTGGCATGCCAGAGCGGATCGGTCAGCCCCTGCGTTGTCACGCTATCGCCGAATTCATTAATCATGATGGGCGCCGTGCCATCGTAACGCCACGCCATCACCGGGCCGGTCGTCATATTCCCCACCAGCGGAAAATTCCAGCCGACGCTCATGCTGCCCTCCGTTGTCGAGACGGAAGGCAAATTCAGGGCAAGCCCAGGGCCCGTTTGCGAAGTCTTAATACGTTCTGCCAGAATGTCTTCATAACGCGGTTGGTGATCCGCATCCCATGTATAACGTTCCGCCGTATTACTTTGTGCGTCTGAAACGATATATTCCTGTTGCCAGGCAGATGCTGTATGACAAATAAACAACCACGCTGAAATCCCCGCCAGGCCAGAAACAGCATGGCGACCACTGATTTTTTTTATCATCATCAAAGCGACTCCAGAAAGAGCCAATTTCGGCGATATTTATCGTTGTTCATGAAGAGGTTTACGGGCATATAGCCCTGTATTAACTATTGTCTTTAAAGTAGACACGTCAAGCCTGACGAAATGAAATTTTTTGCGATAACCGTGTGAATAAGGGAGATAACCTATGCAACGTTGCGGCTGGGTAAGCCAGGATCAGCTCTATATCGACTATCACGATCGTGAATGGGGCACGCCGGAAATGGATGGCAAAAAACTGTTTGAAATGATCTGCCTTGAGGGCCAGCAGGCGGGTTTGTCATGGATTACCGTACTGAAAAAACGTGAAAATTACCGCAACGCCTTCCACCAGTTTGATCCTGTCGCCGTCGCCGCCATGACCGAAGAGGACGTAGAACGACTGGTACTGGACGCCGGTATCATTCGTCATCGCGGGAAAATCCAGGCCATCATCGGCAATGCACGCGCTTACCTGGCGATGGAGCAAAACGGCGAGTCATTTTCAGAATTTGTCTGGTCTTTTGTGAATGGCACGCCGCAAGTCACGCAGGCCGCGACGCTCGGGGAGATCCCCGCCTCCACTCCCGCTTCAGACTCCCTCTCTAAGGCCCTGAAAAAACGCGGTTTTAAATTTGTGGGCAGCACCATCTGTTACGCCTTTATGCAAGCCTGTGGGCTGGTCAACGATCATACTACGGGCTGTTTCTGTCATCCGGGAGGCCATCATGATCCGCAAATGGCAAAGTGAAAATACCGATCTGCTCCTGAGTCTGTGGCTTGCAAGCACCACGGAGGCGCATCCGTTTATTGATGCAAACTACTGGAAAGAGAACGAAGCCATGGTGCGGGAGGTTTACCTGCCCTCGGCGGAAACCTGGGTCTGGGAACAGGACGGAAAACCGTGCGGATTTATCAGCGTAATGCAGTCGCAGTTTGTCGGCGCGCTGTTTGTTGCACCGTCGTGCATCGGGAAAGGCATTGGGCGGGCGCTGCTGAATCATGTTCAACAGCGCTTTTCGCATTTAAGCCTGGAGGTGTACCAGAAAAATGTCCGGGCGGTGAATTTCTACCATTCGCAGGGCTTTCGCATTGAAGACAGCGCCTGGCAGGATGACACCCAGCACCCGACGTGGATCATGAGCTGGCAGGCGGATCAAACGCCGTTAACGTAAGCGCTGGTCCCTGATATTTCTCGACCCATGCCAGCGCCGTATTCCCCGCGCAGCCATTCCCCAGCTTCGAGCTGGGGAGATCTTTGGTCAGCACGTTAACCGCCCCGTTTTTACAGATGCCGCCTTCGTTCAGGTCCAGGTCCGGCCATGCGCCCTGGTGAATGCAGATAACGCCCGGTTTAATCCCGTCGCTCACTACCGCTCCGGCCAGCACCTGTCCGCGCCCGTTCCAGACGCGCACCACATCGCCATCTGCGATTCCACGCGCTTTCGCATCTTCGGTATGCAGGGTAATGGGCTCGCGCCCGGCAACCGCATACTGCTCGCGCAGTGACGTATAGTTCAGTTGGCTGTGCAGGCGGTGCGCCGGATGGGCAGATACGATCTGAAGCTGCCCCGGCTGCGCATTGCCGTGCCATTCGTCTGGCTCCAGCCACATAGGGTGCGGTGGGCAATCAGCATAGCCAAAGCCAGCAATGCGCTCGCTGAAGAGAACGATTTTCCCGCTTTCGGTTTTTAGCGGATGGTTCTCCGGGTCGCGGCGGAAATCAGCGAAACGGACAAACTGCGCATTTTGCTCGCTTTCTGGCATTTCGAAGATGCCATTCGCTTCCCAAAACTCAGCAAACGGCGGCAGCGTCACCCCTTGGGCTGCGCCACGCTGGGCCGCAACCTGGTAGAAGGTTTCCAGCCATTCCAGATCCGTTTTGCCTTCGGTAAAACGCTCGCGCCCGCCCGCTTCCCAGCGCTCGCTCAGTTCCGCAAAGACGTCAAAATCATCGCGCGCTTCATCCCGCGGCGCGACAACACGCTTCATTGGCACCATATGCTGGTTGCTGTAGTCGCCGGTCATGGTGAGATCGTTACGCTCAAACGAGGTGGTCGCAGGCAGCACGATATCGGCATGCTTCGCCGAGCCGGTCCAGAAGCACTCAGAAATGACCACCAGTTCAGGCTTCTGCCAGGCGCGGATCAGGCGGTTGGTATCCTGATGGTGCGTGAAGTTCGACCCGCCCGCCCACCAGACAAATTTAATATCCGGGAAGTGGCGGTCCATACCGTTGTGCTGATAAAAACCGCCCGGGTTTTCCAGGGCTTCAACTATGCGCGCCACCGGGATTTTATCCACGGCATCCACGCCGCCCTGCACCGCACCTTGCAGAGACGCCAGCACCGCCGCTTTACGCGTTGGGTTACCGCCGTTCGCAAAGTGATAGGAGAGACCAAAACCCCCGCCCGGCGTGCCGATCTGCCCGAGCATTGCGGCAAGGGTCACCAGCATCCAGTGTTTCTGCTCGCCAAACTGCTGGCGCTGCATTCCCCAGCCGGACATTAACATGGTGGTATTTTTATGGAACAACGCCGCCAGTTCGCGGAGTTTGTCCGCCGGAACGCCACAAATCTCTGCTGCCCATTCCGCCGTTTTAGCCACCCCATCGGATTCCCCCGTCAGGTACCCGGCGAATTTATCGAAGCCGGTGGTACAACGCGCCAGGAATTCCGCATCGTGCCAGCCGTTTTCAACCAGCGTATGGGCGATACCCAGCATCATTGCCACGTCGGTGCCCATATGCGGGGCGATCCACTCGGCGCTGTCGCCGAAGAAATCCATGGTTTCCGAACGCATTGGGTCAATACAGATGATGCGCTTGCCGCTTTTGCGCAGCGCGTCGAAATATGACACGCCCTGTTCATCGGACGCATTCCAGGCAATTTTCAGGGTGTTGAGCGGGTTAGCGCTCCACAGCACGACCACATCGGTATGTTCCAGCACCAGCGGCCAGCTGGTCTGCTGTTGGTAGACCTCATTCCCGCCCACGACATACGGCATAATCGCCTGCGCCGCACCGGTGGAATAATCACCCAGATGCCCGGTGTAGCCCCCGGCAAGACTCATATAGCGCTGCAGCAGCGTCGAGGCCTTGTGGAGCACGCCGTTCGAGCGCCAGCCGTAAGAGCCAGCAAAAATGGACGACGGACCATAGCTATCACGGATACGCTTATGCTGGGAGTGAATCAATGTCAGCGCCTCATCCCAGCTCACACGGACAAACTCATCCTGTCCCCGAATCCCTTGCGGCTTGTCTGGCGAAGCCAGATAACCTTTACGCACCATCGGCCAGCGCACGCGCGTTTTGCTATGTACCTGATCGCGAACGACAGTCTGTAACGAGTTGGGATGCTGTGTTGGCAGTGCCCCGCGGGACGACAGGACAGTTTCCCCGTCGGTTTCGACCAGCATGGGTCCCCAGTGGGCGGCGGTCAGAATGGTTTTGGTTGAGGTGCTCAAAGCGTGCGCTCCTGGTTGCGTGCAGGTTTACGGCCTTCTTAATTGAGGCGATTTATGGTTTGTCACAAATTTCAGAGTTATACACTGAATTTTCTCCGTATCTGGACGTCATAATCAACTGCCACGCTCGCCGTGGCAAAGAATAAAAAGGATTAAGGAAATAAGATGAAAAAACGCGTACTCGTTATTGCCGCTCTGGTGAGCGGTGCACTGGCTGTTTCAGGCTGCACAACTAACCCTTACACCGGTGAACGCGAAGCGGGTAAATCCGGCATCGGCGCGGGTATCGGCTCGCTGGTTGGCGCAGGCGTTGGGGCGCTCTCTTCCTCCAAGAAAGATCGCGGTAAAGGCGCACTGATTGGCGCAGCAGCAGGTGCAGCACTGGGCGGCGGCGTCGGTTATTACATGGACGTGCAGGAAGCGAAACTGCGCGACAAAATGAAAGGGACAGGCGTGAGCGTAACGCGCAGCGGCGACAACATCATCCTGAACATGCCAAACAACGTGACCTTTGACAGCAGCAGCGCAACGCTGAAACCCGCTGGCGCAAACACCCTGACCGGCGTGGCGATGGTGCTGAAAGAGTACAACAAAACCGCCGTCAACGTGATTGGCTATACCGACAGCACCGGCAGCCAGGATCTGAACATGCGTCTGTCTCAGCAGCGCGCCGACTCCGTGGCCAGCTCGCTGATCACCCAGGGTGTTGAAGCGAACCGTATCCGCACCAGCGGCATGGGTCCGGCAAATCCAATCGCCAGCAACAGCACGGCGGAAGGCAAAGCGCAGAACCGTCGCGTAGAGATTACGTTAAGTCCAATTCAGTAGGTAAAAGCAAAACGGCAACCCCGTTGCCGTTTTTAGTGTTTGCGCCCTCTCCCGTGGGAGAGGGTTGGGGTGAGGGCACCAAACCGCAACCTCCGGTAAGCGCAGCGCCACCGGGCAAATTACTTGATTCGCCAGATTTTCCCGCTAAGGTATTCTCACTAAATTCAGGGAAATCAGCGATGAGCAAACCAGCCAGGGCCACCATCAGCGACGTGGCGAAAGCCGCCAAAACCGGGAAAACCAGTATTTCACGCTATCTTAACGGCGAGAAACACCTGTTGTCCGACGCGCTGCTGGCACGTATTGAACAGGCTATCGCCGATCTCGACTACCGCCCCAGCCTTATGGCGCGCGGCCTGAAACGCGGTCGCACCCGTCTGATTGGCCTCATCATCGCCGATATCACCAACCCTTATTCCGTCAACGTGCTCAGCGGCATCGAAGCCGCCTGTCGCGAAAAAGGCTTTACGCCGCTGGTCTGTAACACCAACAACGAGGTCGATCAGGAGCTGCACTATCTGGATTTGCTACGCAGTTACCAGGTAGAAGGTATTGTGGTGAATGCCGTGGGCATGCGTGAAGAAGGGCTAAACCGGCTGCAGCAGTCTTCACTGCCAATGGTGCTTATCGACCGCAAAATCCCGGAATTTGCCTGCGATGTCGTCGGGCTGGATAACACGCAGGCGGCCACTACCGCCACCGAGCACCTCATCGAACAGGGTTTTGAAGCAGTGCTTTTCCTGAGCGAACCGCTGGGAATGGTTAACACGCGTCGCGAGCGTTTAAGCGCCTTTCGCGCCACGCTGGACCGCTATCCCGGCGTGATCGCCGAAAATGCCGAAATGCCGCTGCACGAAGCCGACCAGATTGACAATACGCTTCGCCAGTTTCACACACGCCATCGTGGAATGCGTAAAGCCGTCATCTCCGCAAACGGGGCGCTAACGCTCCAGGTTGCCCGCTCTCTCAAGCGCATTGGCCTGCACTGGGGAAGTGATATCGGCCTGCTGGGTTTCGATGAGCTTGAGTGGGCAGAGCTGGCCGGCGTCGGCATCACCACGCTCAAGCAACCCACGTGGCAAATCGGCTATGCCGCCGTTGAACAGGTGGTTCGCCGTATTGAAGGTGCGAGCGATGCCGTGCGTGAACAGGTCTTCTCTGGTGAACTGATCGTTCGCGGCTCTACTGC
Organism: Enterobacter sp. RIT637; assembly: GCF_019718755.1. Lineage (NCBI taxonomy): Bacteria > Pseudomonadati > Pseudomonadota > Gammaproteobacteria > Enterobacterales > Enterobacteriaceae > Enterobacter > Enterobacter sp. RIT637. Next base: position 200,697 of record NZ_JAIHAZ010000005.1, on the reverse strand, counting down.
CCGCTAAATTTCCCTTCGTGACAGCGATCATAAATTCAGCATCCCGAACTTTTCTTTGGAACCGGTTCCATCTAGCGTAATACTATCGATTACGCGATGGAGTCTGGTATGAGCAGGAAAATAATGGTGGTCACCGCCGCTTATGGCGCGGACCAGGTCCGACAGGCCGGTGGTCAACGAGCAATGCTTCCCGTCATTGCGGGCGCAGGCGCGGACGGCGTAGAAATCCGCCGCGAGCTGTTCAACAGCGAAGAGCTGCTGGCGCTGCCTGCGCTGGGTGAGTCCATAGAACTGCTGGGTTTGCTGGCATGCTATTCCGCTCCTGCCGCCCTGTTTATGCCCAACGGAACGCTCAACCCTGACCTTCCCCGCTATCTGGCCGAAGCCACCGCGCTCAACGCGCTGTGGTTGAAAGTCTCGCTGGGTCATTTCAACGATAAACAGCCGCTTGAAGCTTTACGCGAAATGCTGAATGAAAGCGGTATGACGCTGGTAGTGGAAAATGACCAGACCGACTGCGGCCAGCTCGCGCCCATGCAGCGCTTCAAGGCCGCCTGCCGGGTGATGGCATTGCCCGTCACCCTGACGTTCGATATGGGCAACTGGCTGTGGGTGGGCGATTCCCCCGAAGAAGCCGCGCGTCATCTGGCCCCGGCCGTGAGCTATATCCACGTTAAGGCCGCCGTTCCGCATAAGGAGCAGTTCCGCGCCATTGCACCGGACCATGCGGAATCGCGCTGGCTGGACTTACTTAATCAGCTTCCTGCTGATGCCCCGCGCGGTATCGAATTCCCGCTGGAGGGGGCAGATTTAACTGCCGTTACCCGCCACTACGTTAACCTGCTGCGTGAGGAGTAAACCATGCAAAAGACGCTGGATGTGATCACTATCGGCGAAGCCATGGCGATGTTTGTGGCCACTGAAACGGGCGACCTGAGCGCGGTAGAGCACTTTATGAAACGCGTGGCGGGCGCAGAGCTGAACGTCGCCACGGGCCTGGCGCGCCTGGGCCTGAACGTCGGCTGGGTCAGCCGCGTGGGGGACGACAGCTTTGGCCATTTCGTTCTCGACTCGCTGAAAAAAGAGGGAATTGATGCCGCAGGCGTCACGCTCGATGGGCGTTTCGCCACGGGTTTTCAGTTGAAATCTAAAGTCGAAAATGGAACCGATCCCATCGTGGAGTATTTCCGTAAAGGGTCGGCCGCCAGCCATCTCTCTGTGGAGGATTACCACGCCGACTATTTTGCCTCCGCGCGCCATCTGCACCTCAGCGGCGTGGCGGCAGCGCTGTCTGCCAGCTCGTATGCGTTGCTGGACCATGCGGCAGCAGCCATGAAGTCGCAGGGAAAAACGATCTCTTTCGATCCGAACCTGCGTCCGGTGCTGTGGAAAAGCGAAGCGGAAATGATCGAGAAGCTCAACCGTCTGGCATTCCAGGCCGACTGGGTTCTGCCGGGCCTGAAAGAGGGGATGATCCTGACGGGTGAAAAGACGCCGGAAGGCATTGCCGATTTCTACCTGAATAAAGGGGTAAAAGCGGTAGTGCTGAAGACCGGTGCCGATGGCGCCTGGTTTAAAACGGCCAACGGCGAGCAAGGCGCGGTCGCTGCGGTGAAGGTTGAGAACGTGGTCGACACCGTCGGCGCGGGCGATGGCTTTGCCGTGGGCGTCATTAGCGCCCTGCTGGAAGGCAAACCGCTGCAGCAGGCCGTCGCGCGGGGCAACAGGATTGGCTCGCTGGCGATTCAGGTACAGGGCGACAGCGAAGGATTACCAACACGAGCAGAGCTCAGCGTTTAATTTCCCTCTCCCACGGGGAGAGGGCCAGGGTGAGGGCAACAGGCCGCACCAAATAATCAAGCCACCGTGTACCCTACAGACAACGGCGGTAACAACCTCAACAACAGAGGCAAGCCTATGAACAGTTCGACCAATGCAGTAAAACGCTGGTGGTACATCATGCCAATCGTGTTTATCACGTACAGTCTGGCGTACCTCGATCGTGCTAACTTCAGCTTTGCGTCCGCGGCGGGGATCACCGAAGATCTCGGCATCACCAAAGGTATTTCCTCCCTGCTGGGTGCCCTTTTCTTCCTGGGCTACTTCTTCTTCCAGATCCCCGGCGCGATTTACGCGGAACGCCGCAGCGTGCGCAAGCTGATCTTCATCTGTCTGATCCTGTGGGGCGGCTGCGCGTCACTGACCGGCGTGGTGAATAATATTCCTGCTCTGGCGGCCATTCGCTTTATTCTCGGCGTCGTTGAGGCGGCGGTCATGCCGGCGATGTTGATCTACATCAGCAACTGGTTTACCAAATCTGAACGCTCGCGAGCGAATACCTTCCTGATCCTCGGTAACCCAGTCACCGTGCTCTGGATGTCGGTGGTCTCCGGCTACCTGATCCAGTCGTTTGGCTGGCGTGAGATGTTCATCATCGAAGGGGTTCCGGCGGTCATCTGGGCATTCTGCTGGTGGGTGCTGGTGAAAGATAAACCTGCCCAGGCGAAATGGCTCTCAGAGGATGAAAAAGCGGCGCTGCAGGCCCAGCTGGATAAAGAACAGCAGGGGCTGAAGGCGGTGCGCAACTACGGTGAAGCCTTCCGCTCCCGCAACGTGATCCTGCTGTGTGCACAATATTTTACCTGGAGCATTGGTGTATATGGCTTCGTGCTGTGGCTGCCGTCGATTATCCGCAGCGGTGGCGACAATCTTGGCATGGTCGAAGTGGGCTGGCTGTCATCCGTGCCTTATTTGGCCGCCACCATCGCGATGATTATCGCTTCCTGGGCATCGGACAAGCTGCAAAATCGTAAGCTGTTCGTCTGGCCGCTGCTGCTCATCGCTGCCTTTGCCTTCATTGGTTCCTGGGCCGTAGGGGCAAACCACTTCTGGGCATCTTATACGCTGCTGGTTATTGCGGGTGCAGCGATGTACGCCCCGTATGGTCCGTTCTTCGCCATCATCCCGGAAATGCTGCCGCGTAATGTAGCAGGCGGCGCAATGGCGCTGATTAACAGTATGGGCGCACTGGGGTCGTTCTGTGGCTCCTGGTTTGTGGGCTATCTGAACGGTGCAACCGGCAGCCCGTCAGCGTCGTACATCTTTATGGGGGTGGCGCTTTTCGCCTCGGTATGGCTTACTTTGATCGTTAAGCCTGCTAATAATCAACAGCTTCCCGTCGGCGCACGACACGCCTGAAACCTTTTAAAATCAACGGAGATTAGCATGAAGCCGTCCGTCATTTTGTACAAAGCACTGCCTGATGATCTGCAAAAACGCCTGGAAGAACACTTCACCGTCACGCAGGTGAAGAACCTGAGCCCGGAAATCGTGGCAGAGCACGCCGACGCGTTCGCCAGCGCCGAGGGCCTGCTGGGTTCAAGCGAAAAAGTGGATGTCGCCCTGCTGGAGAAAATGCCGAAGCTTCGTGCAACGTCTACCGTTTCTGTGGGTTACGACAACTTCGACGTGGATGCCCTTAACGCCCGCAAGATCCTGCTGATGCACACGCCACATGCCCTGACGGAAACCGTGGCGGACACGCTGATGGCGCTGGTGCTCAGCACGGCACGTCGCGTGGTGGAAGTGGCTGAGCGCGTTAAAGCGGGTGAATGGACCAAAAGCATTGGTCCGGACTGGTTCGGCGTGGACGTCCACGGTAAAACGCTGGGCATCGTGGGTATGGGGCGAATCGGGCTGGCGCTGGCACAGCGCGCGCATTTTGGTTTTAACATGCCGATTCTGTACAACGCACGCCGTCACCACAGTGAAGCTGAAGAACGTTTCAACGCGCGTTACTGCGAGCTTGATACGCTATTGCAGGAAGCCGATTTCGTCTGCCTTATCCTGCCGCTAACGGATGAAACGCGTCACCTGATTGGCAAAGCCGCGTTTGAAAAAATGAAGAAGTCGGCCATTTTCATCAACGCGGGTCGCGGCCCGGTGGTGGATGAGAAGGCGCTGATTGAGGCGCTGCAAAACGGAGAGATCCACGCCGCCGGTCTGGACGTGTTTGAACAAGAGCCGCTGTCGGGTCATTCCCCGCTGCTCAAACTGCCAAACGTCGTCGCCCTGCCCCACATCGGCTCTGCCACTCACGAGACGCGCTATAACATGGCGGCGACTGCGGTAGACAATCTGATTGCCGCGCTCGCCGGAAAAGTGGATAAGAACTGCGTTAACCCACAGATCCAACAGTAGAAACGAAAAAACCCGCCAGAAGGCGGGTTTTTGAATTTTGTGCTACTGGGTTGGAAGCTTACAGGCTTACAACGTTACCAGCTGCTGGGCCTTTAGCGCCGCTTTCGATGGTGAAGGAAACTTTCTGACCTTCATCCAGAGATTTGTAGCCATCGTTCTGGATAGCAGAGAAGTGTACGAACACGTCTTTTGAGCCATCGTCAGGAGTGATGAAGCCGAAACCTTTATCAGCGTTGAACCATTTTACCAGACCAGTCATTTTAGCAGACATAGAAATTACCTTATTAACAAATATATTGTGCCTTCCGGCTTGATGGATTGCGTTACAGATTTTTAAGCGATGAAGGAAGGGTCACAACGAAGGGTATCTATGGATAACAATCTGGACTGCTTTACTAAACTGCTTTAGGTCTGTGTAACAAACCGACGGGGATAGTTATACCGATGTGGTAGAGGAATGACAAGCGTTATTTTCAATATGCTAAAAAAAAACCCCGCACGAAGCGGGGATTTTTTATCTTACTCGGTGGCAGCGACTGCCGCACTCCACGCCTGGCTAAAGGCCTGGTGCTGAGAAGCCAGCGGCCCAATCAGCGTATTGTATTGACTTGCCTGCTGTGAGGTCGGGAACTGGATACCATTAGAGACAAAGCTCACCTGCGTCCCCTGTTGGGAGATAAAATCCCCCACCTGAACCAGCTGCTGCGTGAAGACCTGCGCGGCCGGGATCAGCGGCTGCAACGCGTCAGACGGCTTCGTCACCACTTTCTCATACACTTTGTCAAAGACAGGCTTGAGATCTTCGCCCTGTTTCAGCGCAGAACGTGACGCATCAGCCTGCATTTTCGCATTCTGTAACTGCTGGCTCAGCACGCCAAGCGCACCGTTGGACTGGCGCAGCGGTTCACGTTGGGTCATATAATCCTGCGGTACACGGATCGCATTAACGCTATCCAGCACCGGACGAAGACCGGAGTCCATCGCCTGGCTCACCTGCTGTGAATAACCATAAAGGATGGCGTAATCGGACACGAAAGGACCAAACTGTTTTTTCTGATCCGCAGTCAACGTTGGTAAACGCTCGCCGCTACGCATCACTGTATTCTGTAGAAAATCGATAAACGCTTTGCGCTGATCGCCTTCTTTATCGAAACACCCACTCAGGCTAACTACCATCAACAACGCCGCAAGAGGCGCAAACCAGCGAGAGCAGGACTTTCCTGTCGCCATTTTATTACTCCTTTCACCCAAAAAAGCGCACACCGGCACACGCGTGCCCAACGCTGACAAGGATAGTCCAGGTCAGCCTCGCAAGATACTCTTTTCATGCAAAACGGCTATTGCCGTTTTATTTCTTACCATTTACAAAAAAATACCTGTCGAAGCCGATATATGGCTAATCAGGTAATTAGCATAACTATCCATATAGCTGAAACGGATAAAGCTATCGTTACCGCACGATTAATCACATCCGCAACGATCCTTCGTTTGTATTAGGGACTATTCTTAATTGGCTCTCTGATGTTCTTGATCCCGATGTGTGATTTAAGAGGAGTTCTCAATGGAATATAAAGATCCTGAGTTTGAGCTGCTGAGCAGCCTGGAACAGATTATTTTTAAAGATGTACCGCAGACGGTTACCCTGCAACAGAAGTCCAATCCCTTTACAGAATTTGAGCAATTGCGCAAAGGGTCAGGGCTGAAAACGGATGAATTCGCCAGAGCGATGGGTGTCAGCGTGGCGATGGTGCTGGAGTGGGAATCAAAACGTGAAAAGCCCACGCCAACCGAGTTAAAGCTGATGCGCCTGATTCAGGCGAACCCTACACTCAGTAAACAGATAGCGTAATACAGTTTGATCGCCCCCGCCCTTGCGGGGGCTTGTGTTTTATAGGCTCACACAATTCCATCCCGCCTCATTCCACATCAGGTTATGCGTCAGCGTTAATCCGTCCAAAAATGCTTCATCATGCGACACCACCATCAGCGCGCCGGGGAACTCCGCCAGTGCAGCCTCAATGGCCTGCACGGAGGCCAGATCTAAATGGTTAGTGGGCTCATCAAGAAGCAAAAACTGCGTGGCCTCTTCACGCCATAAGACACAGGCCAGCGCGGCTTTGAGACGTTCGCCGCCGCTCAGTTCCGCCAGGGGGAGCGAGACCTTATCCGCGCCAAGCTGAAGCTGCGCCAGCCGAGTACGCAACGTGCCTTCTTCAAGCGGCGAATTGCTGAGATTGAGATGCGTCAATACCGACTGTGAAAGATCGAACTGCGACAGCTGTTGATCGAGATAGGCGCAGGTGACCGATACCGTGCAGGTTCCTGAACGGGGCTTATCCTCACCCAACATCACTTTCAAGAGCGTCGATTTACCACAGCCGTTCGGTCCGCGGAGTGCGACACGCATTGGTCCGTCCATACGCCAGCTTATTGGCGGAATATCCACATGTGGCAGCGACAGCGCCTCCAGCACCAGTACCTGTTTCCCCTCCGCGACGCGGCTGCCCGGCAGGGTGAAGATGACCGGGTCATCGTCTTCAACCCGCTCGCGCGCATTGTTCACTGCGGTATTTAATGCGTCATTCCGTTCGCTATGCTGTTTTTTCCAGGTACCAATACGCTCTTTTGCCGCCATTTTGTATTTCACCCGCTCAAAGGAGGCGATATTGAGGCTATCAACCGTACGCAACGTTTTAGCTGAACGTCGCTGGCTGTCGTCGTGCTCTTTATGCATCCGCGCGCGGATCCGTTTGCGCTCGGTGGCGGCGTGTTCCAGCGCGGCGCGGGCAGCCTGCTGTTCCGTATCGCGCTGCGTTTGATAATCAGCATAGTTTCCACCGAAGCTGCGCAGGCCAAAAGGGCTCAGCTCGAGAATGCGCGGCACCTGTGCCAGCAACTCACGATCGTGAGAAGCCACCAGCACGCCACCCTGATGGTGGAAAAGCTGGTCGTAAAACCATTCACGCCCTTGTCTGTCCAGATGGTTCGTGGGTTCATCCAGCAGCAGGTAATCCGCGTCCGCAATCAATGCTCCGCAGAGCAGGGCGCGAATACGCTCACCGCCGCTGAGCTCTATGGCCGGTTTATCGGGATCAAACGGCGGGAGGTGCGCGTTCATAAACGCATCACTCAGGCGTTCCGCCACGTCCCAGTAACCTTCGAGCCTTTCCAGATCCTCTGGCTGATAGTCACCGCTGTCGATGCGCTTACGGGCGGTGAAGATCGCGTCATATCCGAGCAGTTCTGCAAGCGTGGTCTGCGAGGAAATATCATGCTGCTGCGCCACATAGGCATGGGTACCGAAACGCTCAATATGGCCGTTTTCAGGTTCATCAATGCCTGCCAGCAGACGCAGCAGGCGTGTTTTACCACTGCCGTTGCGGCCAACCAGCGCGCACGGCGACGCATCGAGCGTAAGATTTAACGGACCGAAAAGAGTATCGCCCGTCGCAAACTGACAGGTGACCTGATGCAAAATAAAAGAAGGGGACTGCGCAAAATGAGCCATAAGCACTCCTGAATGAAATCAAATACATCCCCTGCCGACGCGCTGGCGTTTAGCAAGGACAGAAATTCATCAGTCGTGTTTGTTCATTTTTGGGGGGCGCTCTTGAGGGCGAACAATAACAGCGCTAAGGATAGCGGCAATGCATTAACCTTTTCAAGGTTAAATTATCGCCATTTCTCGCAGAGACAAAAAACCCGCCGAAGCGGGTTAGACATTTAGATGAACGCGAACGCATCGCCAAACAGGCGATCTTCCCGCGCATCGCGCTCATTACAGAACAGGTCGCGGGCAATTTTCGCCATTTCAAAACGGCCAGCGATGTAGATATCGTGCCCTGCCAGCGTGCCATGATCCTGCAGGACCGCGGTTAGCACCGTACCACTACGACCGCGCCAGCCCTCTTCCGGCTGCTCGACAACCGGCTCAACGCGCAGATTCGGGTGATTCACGCTCAGCGCTTCCAGTTCGGACAGGTCGTACAGATGTTTCTCTTCGCGGCCGCCCCAATAGATGGTGATGTCGCGGTTCGGGTTACGCGCCAGTGCGGTCAACAGAATAGAGCGAACATACGAGAACCCCGTACCGCCAGCAATCAGGATAAGCGGACGGTCTTCATCTTCACGCAGCCAGGCTTCACCGTGCGGAATGTCTACCACGATTTCACGCTCTTTCAGGATGCGGTCCATGACGGCCATGGCGTAAAGGTTAAGCTCAGACGCACCAATATGAAGCTCAATAAATTCCTGCTCCGCTGGCGTAGACGCCATAGAGAAAGGACGTTTATCGCGCTCATCCATCACGACCATCAGGTACTGACCAGCGCGGAAAGAGAATGCCGATTCTGGCACCAAACGGACGCGATATACGGTGTCGGTAATAGCATCTACCGAGGTCACTTTACAGCTTAAGGTTGTCATTCGCTCTCTCTGTCGGGAAGTCTATAGGGCTTAACGGTCAGCTTCAGATTTACCGTTATTCATTATGGCCAGTTCGTCCCAGATCGCGTCTATTCGCGCGGTCACGGCAGGATCTTTTTTGATCGGGCGACCCCATTCACGGTCGGTTTCGCCAGGCCATTTATTCGTGGCATCCAGTCCCATTTTTGAGCCAAGACCGGAAACCGGCGAGGCAAAATCCAGATAATCTATCGGCGTGTTTTCGACTAACACCGTATCACGCGCGGGGTCCATGCGTGTAGTGATCGCCCAAATAACGTCGTTCCAGTCGCGGGCGTTGACGTCATCATCGCAGACGATAACAAACTTGGTATACATAAACTGGCGCAGGAAAGACCATACGCCCATCATCACGCGTTTAGCGTGACCGGCATACTGCTTCTTCATCGTCACTACCGCAAGGCGGTACGAGCATCCTTCCGGCGGCAGATAGAAATCAACAATTTCCGGGAACTGTTTTTGCAGAATCGGCACAAAGACTTCGTTCAGCGCCACGCCCAGCACCGCAGGCTCATCCGGTGGACGGCCGGTATAGGTTGAGTGGTAAATCGCATCTTCACGCTGGGTAATGTGCGTGACGGTAAACACCGGGAAGTTATCAATTTCATTGTAATAACCGGTATGGTCGCCGTATGGCCCTTCCGGTGCAAGCTCACCCTGTTCGATGTAGCCTTCCAGAACGATTTCCGCGCTGGCTGGCACTTCCAGGTCATTGGAGACACATTTTACGACTTCCGTTTTAGTGCCGCGCAGCAGCCCGGCAAAGGCATACTCCGACAGCGTATCCGGAACAGGCGTAACCGCGCCCAGAATCGTTGCCGGATCGGCACCCAGGGCAACTGAAACCGGGAATCGTTCACCGGGATGTTCCGCACACCACTCCTGGAAATCGAGCGCGCCGCCGCGATGTGACAGCCAGCGCATGATAAGTTTATTTTTGCCAATCAGCTGCTGGCGGTAGATACCGAGATTTTGGCGCTCTTTATGCGGTCCGCGCGTAACGGTCAGACCCCAGGTAATCAGCGGCGCAGCATCTTCAGGCCAGCACTGCATAATCGGGATTTTTGTCAGATCAACCGCATCGCCTTCCAGCACTTTTTGCTGGCACGGCGCACCGCGCAGGCGTTTGGTTGGCATGTTCAGTACCTGCTTGAACTGCGGCAGCTTGTCGAACAGATCGCGGAAACCTTTCGGCGGCTCCGGCTCTTTCAAAAACGCCAGCAGTTTACCCACTTCACGCAGCGCCGTGACGTCTTCTTGCCCCATGCCCAACGCCACGCGGCGCGGCGTGCCGAACAGATTGCACAGCACCGGCATTGAGTAGCCTTTCGGATTTTCAAACAGCAGCGCAGGCCCACCGGCACGCAGGGTGCGGTCAGCAATTTCTGTCATTTCCAGATAGGGATCAACAGGAAGCGTAATCCGTTTAAGTTCGCCCTGCTTTTCCAGCAGCGTCAGGAAGTCGCGTAGATCGTGGTATTTCATGCAGTTAGTCATGGCCTCTCTGTAAGCGCTTCATTATACGGCGTAAGCCTACGTGATGCTGTAATTTTGTTAAATTAGCGTGAACTTCCGCGACTTACTCCACTTTTGCCCATTATAATCAACTTAGCGATCCGGCCAGGGTTTTGATATGCTTGCGCCCCGAACTAAGGGAAAGAGTGATTATGCAGGCCTGGTATTTACTGTATTGCAAACGCGGGCAACTTCAGCGCGCGCAGGAACATCTTGAACGTCAGTCGGTGAATTGCCTGACGCCCGTGATCACGCTTGAAAAAATGCAGCGCGGGAAACGCACGATGGTCAGCGAGCCTCTCTTCCCGAACTATCTGTTCGTCGAATTCGACCCGGAAGTGATCCACACCACGACCATCAGCGCCACGCGCGGTGTCAGTCACTTTGTGCGTTTTGGCACCAGCCCCGCGACGGTTCCCTCAACCGTCATTCATCAGCTTTCGATTTATCAACAACCCGAAGGGATTACCGACCCGGAAACCCCTTATGCGGGCGATAGCGTGGTGATTACAGAAGGTGCCTTTGAAGGCCTGCAGGCCATATTCTCTGAACCTGATGGCGAAGCGCGCTCTATGTTGCTGCTTAACCTGTTGAATAAACAGGTGCTGCAGAGCGTGAAAAACACCGACTTCCGTAAGCTTTAAAACGCAATTCGAAACAGGCGGCGCACGTTGTCATCGGTCTGCGCGGCCAGCCAGTGCGGATCTTCTCCGCGCCAGTGCGCCACGCTCTCAACGATGTGCCCCAGATACGCCGGTTCGTTACGCCGCGATGCCGGTTTGGGTTTCATGTCGCGCGGCAGCAAATAAGGGGCATCAGTTTCCAGCAGCAGGCGTTCGGCCGGGATCGCCGGTAACAATTCACGCAGTTCCAACCCGCGACGCTCATCGCAAACCCAACCGGTAATGCCCAGATAAAGTCCTCGACTCAGGCAATCCAGCGCGTCCTGACGCGATCCGGTAAAGCAGTGCAACACAGCTCCAGGCAGTTTATCCAGCCACGGTTCCAGAAGCGTGAGAAAACGCTCATGCGCATCGCGGCAATGCATAAACACCGGCATTTCAAGCTCTGCGGCCAGCGCCAATTGTGCGGTGAATGCTTTTTCCTGGTCTTCCGGCGTGGAAAAGTTGCGATTGAAATCAAGACCGCACTCGCCGATGGCGATCACCTGTGGCATTTTCGCCAGCGCGTGGAGCGTTTCAGCGCTGTGTTGCGTCCATTGGCTACTGTCATGAGGGTGGACGCCTGCGGTTGACCAGCAGCGTTCGTAGCGTTGCGCCAGCAACTGCGCCTGCTCACTTTCATGAAGGTTGGTTCCCGTCAGCAACAGCCCGTTCACCCCGGCGGCAAAAGCACGGGCGACGACTTCATCCCGGTCTTTCGCGAACTGCGAGCTGGTCAGGTTAAGCCCAATATCAAACATGCCCCTCTCCATATGACAACCGCCCTGACGGGCGGCTGGTGTTATTCTTCAGTGGTCTTTTCAGACCCATCTTCTTCATCTTCCTGCGGACGTCGTTTGCCCACATAGAAGCGCGAGAAGAACACGCCGACCTCAAACAAACAATACATCGGTATCGCCAGTAAGGTTTGCGAGAAGACATCCGGTGGCGTCAGCAGCATGCCCACCACAAATGCTCCTACGAGGATATACGGACGCTTCTTGCGGAGATCGTCAGGCGTTGTCACGCCCATCCAGCACAGCAGGACGATTGCCACCGGCACTTCGAACGCCACGCCGAACGCCATAAACAGCGCCATAACAAAGCTGAGATAGCTGGCGATGTCCGTCGACACCTGAACCCCTTCCGGCGCGGTATGCGTCAGGAAGCCAAAGGCCAGAGGGAAGACAACGAAATAGGCGAACGCCATGCCGATATAGAACAGCAGCGAACTGGAGACCAGCAGTGGGATCACCAGTTTGCGTTCATGCTTGTACAGCGCCGGAGCGACGAAGGCCCAGACCTGGTACAAAATGACCGGCGCAGACGCAATCAAGGACACCCAGAAGGTCAGCTTGATTGGGGTGAAAAACGGTGAGGCAACATCCGTTGCGATCATCGTCGCGCCCAGCGGCATCTGTTTAATCAGCGGCGCAGAGACCACCTGATAGATATCGTTGGCGAAATAGACCAGGCACAGGAATATAAGGAGAACCGCAATAATGCAGTTTAACAGGCGCTTGCGCAGCTCAATGAGGTGCGTAATGAGCGGTTGAGTATCATCTACTGCCATGTTTACGCTTTATCACTTGAGGAGGAGGATGATTCGGAAACAGGCGCGACGGGTTTTACTTCAGCCGCTTTTACCACCGACTCTTCTGACGGCACCTGCTTTTTCACTTCGGATTCCTGCGGCGTCTGCTCTGGCGCGGCGGCCTGATGCTCGGCGCTGGAAGGTGTGACACCTTCGCGCTGCTCTTCGCTGCCCTTCACCACCGGGTTATGGATGGTGTTAGCTTCATCACTCGCCTTTTCAGGATCGTTGATGCTGTATGAACGCTTCATAGATTCAGCCGCTTCACGCAACTCATCCATTGATGCTTTCAGCTCGGGCGTCAGGTTTTCCATGCTCGCCTTCTCAACTTTTTTCAGGCTGTCCTGAAATTCCTGGAGCTTAAGCTCCTGCGCCAGCTCGTTTTGCACGGTGGTTGCCAGCGAGCGAAGCGCACGCACCCAACCCACCACGGTTTTAACCGCAACGGGGAGACGCTGCGGCCCCAGCACAATCAAACCAATCACAAAGACCAGCAGCAGCTCACTAAAACCAATGTCGAACACGAATTACACCTGCTCTTTATCGTGGCGTTTAGCGTCTTCCTTTTTGGCTTCATCTTGCTTGTCAGCGATGGATTTAGCAGTAAAGTCAGCGTCCTGGCTGGTTTTATCCTGCTTACTCTCATCATCACCCATGGCTTTCTTAAAGCCTTTGATAGATGCACCAAGGTCGGAACCGATAGAACCGAGCTTCTTCGTACCAAACAGCAGCACAACGATGACGGCAATGATCACCAATTGCCAGATACTGATACCACCCATACGTATTCCTCAGTGATAGATGCTTAATGAGTCAGGTTGCATTATACGTATGCAACCTGGTGATAGCGACGCAAAATCAGCGCGTTTTTCTCCAGCCAGCGAGCCAGACAACAACGCCGCCAGCCATAATCCACGCGGGCATCATCTCCCAGTCAGGGCGATTGATGAGCAGCAGCGTACCGCTCAGCAGCAACGTCGCGCCAATGCCAAAGAGGTAGCGTGACTGTCCCTGGCGCACGCGGCTGGACTGAAGCTCGTGCGCGATTTTATCCATGCTGTGCTGAAGGTTCTTGCTCTGACGCAAACTGTCGTAAACCAGTTCAGGAATTTCAGGCATTTTTTCAATCCAGAACGGGCCTTTCTCCTTAAGGGAGCGAACCAGCGCTGGAATGCCAACCTGATCTTTGATCCAGGATTCAAGAAAAGGTTTCGCCGTTTTCCATAAGTCTAACTGAGGATAGAGCTGGCGACCTACGCCCTCAACGTAAAGTAATGTTTTCTGAAGTAAAACTAATTGTGGCTGCACTTCCATATTGAAGCGACGCGCGGTATTGAACAGGTTAAGCAAAACGTGACCGAAGGAGATCTCCGACAGCGGTTTTTCGAAAATCGGTTCGCATACCGTGCGGATCGCAAACTCAAACTCTTCGACATTGGTGTCTGGTGGAACCCAGCCAGAATCCACGTGCAGCTCGGCCACCTTACGGTAGTCGCGGTTGAAGAACGCTATGAAGTTTTCTGCGAGATAGCGCTTATCTTCTTTGTTCAGCGAGCCAACAATGCCGCAGTCGATCCCGATGTACTTCGGATCCTCCGGGTGTTCATAGCTCACAAAGATGTTGCCCGGGTGCATGTCCGCATGGAAAAAGCTGTCGCGGAAGACCTGGGTAAAGAAGACCTGTACACCACGCTCGGCCAGCAGCTTCATGTTGGTGCCCTGCTTTTCCAGCGCAACAACATCCGAGACCGGAATACCGTAAATACGCTCCATGACCATCATGTTCTGGCTGCAATAGTCAGAATAGACTTCAGGAACGTACAGCATCGGGCTGTCTTCAAAGTTACGACGCAGCTGAATGGCGTTCGCCGATTCACGCAGCAGGTTAAGCTCGTCAATCAGCGTTTTTTCATACTCCCGCACCACTTCCATCGGGCGCAGACGGCGGCCATCCGGTAACAAACGCGGTACCCAGCGGGCCAACCTGTAGATCAGCTTCATATCGGCTTTGATGATCGGCAGGATATCCGGACGAATAACCTTGATAACCACTTCTTTGCCGTTTTCTTTCAGGCGAGCCGTATGTACCTGGGCAATGGAGGCCGATGCGAGCGGCTGAATGTCGAAATCATCAAACCAGGTTTCAACAGGAATGTTGCCCATCGCTTCTTCGATCTGCTTCTTCGCTCTCACCCCGTCGAACGGGGCAACGCGATCCTGCAGCATCGCCAGTTCATCGGCAATTTGCGGTGGGAAGAGGTCGCGGCGGGTAGAAAGCATCTGCCCAAACTTGATCCATACCGGGCCCAGCTCCTGCAGCGCAAGACGCAAGCGCTCACCTAAGACCTGATCTTTATGACGATTAGGCATCCAGAACAGCGTGCGCCGCCAGATACGAAGCGGCAGCGTGATACGCATTTTGGGGATAAGCTCGTCGAGCCCGTAGCTCAAAAAGGTGCGAACGATAAAATAGAGGCGCCGAATTTCACCAGGCGTCATTTGCCCTCCAGTTTTTCCAGGCGTTTGGTTAACGCATCAACCGCGCGTTCCACAGCAGCGGTCTCTTCTGCAAACCATGCCACTTCCAGCGGCCCGGGAGCCATGCGCCACTCTTCGGTGAGGACTTCTGCGGCATAGCGCTGCTGCCGTTGCAGATTTTTGCGCAGGAACGCCGTACCGCCATGAATCGCTTTTCCAATCCCTTCGGCGGCGATGTCGCCAATAAAAGGCGCAAGCAGTTCTGCCGGATCAAACTCAGCCAGATCGCTGAGCGCCACGAAGTTCTGCACGACCTGAATGTCGCCCTCAACTTCGAGTTCCCCGCTGCGGATAAGCGCCGTCAGCTGCTGACGGTCACGCAGTTTTGGCAGCACGCTCATATGGGTGATGACCGAGCAGTCCGCCTCGCCCTCCCATTCACCCAGAACGTCAAGCTGGCGCTCGCTGAAGACCAGCACAAGCGGCGTCGAGAACTCTTTTAAAACGATACGCAGTACCTTTCCGTTCAGCCGCTGACGTGCAGCCTTCAGCGCCGGAGCGCGATACAGAAAGGCATTCAGTACATTCTCAATGCCTGCGGTGACTAAGGGTTTAAAGGGCACGGGACACCTCCACTCAGAACTTGTAACCGCGGTGCAGCGCGACGACACCCGCCGTCATGTTGAAATACTCAACGTTTTCAAAGCCCGCGTCCTGCATCATCGCTTTCAGGGTATCCTGATCCGGGTGCATACGGATGGATTCGGCCAGGTAACGATAGCTCTCCGCATCGTTCGCAACCAGCTCACCAATACGCGGCAGAACGTGGAAGGAGTAAGCGTCGTAGGCTTTGCTCAGCGGCTCGATAATCGGCTTGGAGAATTCAAGCACCAGCAGGCGTCCACCCGGCTTCAGCACGCGGTACATGGAGCGCAGCGCTTTGTCTTTGTCGGTGACGTTACGCAGACCAAAAGAGATGGTGATGCAGTCAAAGGTGTTATCCGGGAACGGCAGCGCTTCGGCGTTTGCCTGCACATACTCCACGTTACCCACCACGCCGATGTTACGCAGCTTCTCGCGTCCCATTTTCAGCATTGAGTCGTTGATATCTGCCAGCACAACGCGACCGGTTTCACCCACCAGACGGGAGAATTTCGCCGTCAGATCGCCCGTACCGCCAGCCAGATCGAGAACTGTTTGTCCACGACGCACACCGCTGCAGTCAATAGTAAAGCGCTTCCACAAGCGATGAATGCCGAACGACATCAGGTCATTCATCACATCGTACTTCGCCGCCACGGAATGAAATACGTGGGCCACCATGTCAGCTTTCTGCGCTTTGGCTACAGTCTGAAAGCCAAAGTGCGTCGTGTCTTGTGAATCGTCAACCATCTCAGAGCCTGCTTATCAGTAAAATGTTCGTGAAGTGTAACAGATTGGGCGCGTTTGCCCTACGATTCAACCACCGCGAAAGAAACGCGTCGGCTGCTCTTCTGGCGATAAATTCGCTGCTAAATCGTTGTCTTCACTGTGTCTATTTTGTTCATCTGCGCCTTCACGCAGGCGGAACTCTTCATCCTGCGACGTCGCCTGTTCAACCAATTCCGGATTAATCTCGCGCTTCACCTCCACCCCCAGGCTGCGAAACGCTTCGGCTTGCGCCAGCAGGTTGCCGCGCCCGGAGGAGAGCTTTTTCATCGCCTGGCGGTAGTTATCCTGCGCACGATCCAGGCTCTGCCCGACCGAGGACATATCGTCCACAAACAGGCGCATTTTGTCGTACAGCTTGCTGGCACGGTCGGCAATCTGCTGCGCGTTGCGGCTTTGATGCTCGTAACGCCACAGGTTAGCAATGGTCCGCAAGGCCACCAGCAGCGTAGTCGGGCTGACCAGCATAATATTATTTTTCAGCGCTTCGGTGATCAGTTCGGGCTGTCTGTCGAGCGCCAGCAGGAAGGCGGGCTCTACCGGGATAAACATCAGCACGTAATCCAGCGAGCGCAGCCCCGGTAACTGCTGATAATCCTTTCTGCCGAGCAGACGAATATGGTTACGAACGGAGGCGATGTGTTCCTGCAGCGCCGATTCGCGGGTGTAATCATCTTCCGCGTTGAAATAGCGCTCGTAGGCCACCAGCGTCATTTTGGCGTCAATCACCACATCTTTACCCTGCGGCAGACGTACAATGACATCCGGCTGCATGCGCGAGCGGGCATCGTTTTCAATGCTGACCTGGGTTTCGTATTCGTACCCTTCGCGCAGGCCAGAGGCCTCCAGCACGCGCGTCAGCACCACTTCCCCCCAGTTCCCCTGCGTTTTGTTATCGCCTTTGAGCGCGCGCGTCAGGTTCACCGCCTCCTGCGCCATCTGTGCGTTTAGCTGCTGAAGATTGCGAATTTCATGCGCCAGAGTGTGTCGCTCGCGCGCCTCCTGGCCAAAGCTGTCCTGCACCTGACGGCGAAACCCGTCCAGCTGTTCACGCAGCGGTGTCAGCAGGCTATTCAGGCTCTGGCGGTTCTGTTCGTCAACGCGGCGGTTGCTGTGTTCGAAAATACGGTTGGCGAGGTTCTCAAACTGCTCGCTGAGGCGCTGCTCGCTGTTGATCATCTGGCGGATTTTGTCTTCCGCATGCAGTTGGGTGGATTCAAGACGGGTGGTGACTTCGCGGAGATCGGCCTCCAGCGAGGTGTTGATGTCGCGCAGGTTACGCAGTTCATTATTGAGCAGCTCGCATTCGTCGCGCCAGTGCGAGCCTTGAGCAAGCTGTTGTTTTGTGGCGCTTAGCTCTGAGACGATCTCTTCACGTTCTGCCAGCTGATCGGCTTTCATCTGCGCATGCTGGTAGCCAGAAATCAGCCAGCCTACCGCCACGCTCACCAACGCAACCACCGCATAAATCAGGATTGAGATATCCACAATGCCCCCTGCATCAACGTATTACCCGCACAAAATAGAATTGTGCTGTATAAACGTCCAGTTTGAAAGGGTTTTCCTGCGAGGCGCTACGCAAAAAATAAAGGCCGAACGCGTCGGCCTTTTATCTCAGAGAGGAGGACTAGATCAGGCGGCGAGCCGCTTCCACCACGATTTTCACCGCATGACTTTCGGTCTGCTTCATGGTTTCGGCGTTCGGGATCTCCTGCTGGGTACGGTTGACGATAACGCCCGCCACCATACCGGCACGCAGACCCTGGCTTGCGCACATGGTCAGCAGCGTTGCAGATTCCATTTCGTAGTTCATCACGCCCATGGACTGCCACTCTTCCATAGAGCCTTTGAAACGGCTTACCACGCGGCCTGAGAAGGTGTCGTAACGCTCCTGGCCCGGGTAGAAGGTATCGGAAGAAGCGGTGACGCCCACGTGAGTGGTCGCGCCTACGGATTTCGCGGCCTCAACCAGCGCGGTGGTGCATTCGAAATCGGCTACTGCCGGGAATTCCATTGGTGCAAAGTGCAGGCTTGCGCCGTCCAGACGTACAGATGCGGTCGTGACCAGCACGTCGCCGACGTTGATGTGCGGCTGGATAGCGCCGGTGGTGCCGATACGCAGGAAAGTACGAATGCCCAGCTGCGCCAGCTCTTCCACCGCAATAGACGTAGACGGGCCACCGATACCGGTAGAGCACACGATCACCGCTTTGCCATCCAGCTCTGCGCGCCAGGTGGTGAATTCACGATGGGCTGCCAGCTTGACCGGCTTATCCATCAGCGCGGCGATCTTTTCCACACGCTCAGGATCGCCAGGGACGATAGCGAGCGTAGCCCCTTGTAAATCGTTTTTAGTGAGGCCGAGATGAAAAACATCAGACTTAGACATAGGGTGACTCCTCTGTGGGTCGGTTAGTCAGAAGAAGTAAAACGGTACTTTACAGAAGCACTCCATAGAATTTCGTGACACACCTCACCATGAATGAAAATTATTGCAGTTAATTTCCATTAAATAGTGACTTACATCACATTAACAAGTTATATCGCCAGGTGCTGCACAAAAGATAGACCGTATAAGGCACTGTGGGTTGTTAACCTGGTGACTATATTTACCTTTGCGCTAACTCATTGGTACGGAGAATGCCATGACTGAAAAAACCGGTTTTGCACCTGCTGCGGCTCCGCATGCTTCAACCATCGTCTCAACCTCAGAAGAAGCCATTACTGCGGGCGAGACCTCCATCCCCTCGCAGGGGGAGAATATGCCTGCTTATCACGCGCGACCAAAATCGGCAGAGGGTCCGCTGCCGATCGTGATTGTGGTTCAGGAAATTTTTGGCGTTCACGAGCATATTCGCGACCTCTGCCGCCGGCTGGCGCTGGAAGGGTACCTGGCCATTGCGCCAGAGCTCTATTTCCGTCAGGGCGATCCGAACGATTACAGCGATATCCCTACGTTGTTCAACAATCTGGTGAGCAAAGTCCCGGATGCCCAGGTGCTGGCTGACCTTGATCACGTTGCCAGCTGGGCCGCGCGCAACGGGGGCGATGCACATCGTCTGCTGGTGACCGGATTCTGCTGGGGCGGACGCATTAGCTGGCTGTATGCCGCGCATAACCCGCAGCTGAAAGCGGCCGTCGCCTGGTACGGCAAGCTGGTAGGTGAAAAAACGCTGAACTCGCCGAAGCAGCCTGTTGATATCGCTACGGATTTGAATGCGCCGGTGTTAGGGCTTTACGGTGGTCAGGATACCGGCATTCCGCTTGATACCGTCGAGACCATGCGCCATGCGCTACGCGCGGCGAATGCGAAAGCGGAGATCGTGGTCTACCCGGATGCCGGACACGCGTTTAATGCCGATTATCGCCCGAGCTATCACGCAGAATCAGCCAAAGATGGCTGGCAGCGGATGCTGGCGTGGTTTAGCCAGCACGGCGGCAAAAAAGCCTAAAAGCAAAAAAGCCCGGTGGCGGCAACGCCTTACCGGGCCTACGCTTTATCAAGCCTGACGCAAGTTCTGCGCCGCCTTCACCATGTTCGCCAGCGCCGCACGCGTCTCCGGCCAGCCGCGGGTTTTCAGTCCACAGTCCGGGTTCACCCACAGACGTTCCGCCGGAATGCGCTGGGCCGCTTTTTTCAGCAGGGCTTCAATCCACTCCACGCTGGGCACGTTCGGGGAGTGAATGTCGTACACGCCCGGCCCGATTTCATTCGGGTAGTCGAACTCTTCAAACGACTCCAGCAGCTCCATGTCTGAACGCGAGGTCTCGATGGTGATCACGTCGGCGTCCAGCGCGGCAATCGAATCCATGATGTCGTTAAATTCGCAGTAGCACATGTGGGTGTGGATCTGGGTATCATCCTTCGCCACCGCGGCGTTGATGCGGAACGCTTCCACGCCCCACTGCAGGTAGGCATCCCAGTCGCTGCGGCGCAGCGGCAGACCTTCGCGCAGCGCCGGTTCGTCAATCTGGATGATGCCAATGCCTGCGGCTTCCAGATCCGCCACTTCATCACGCAGCGCCAGCGCGATTTGCTTCGCGATGGTTTCACGGGTCACGTCTTCGCGCGGGAAGGACCAGCAGAGAATGGTTACCGGACCGGTGAGCATCCCTTTTACCGGCTTGTCGGTCAGGGACTGGGCATACTTCGCCCACTCCACGGTGATCGCTTCCGGGCGGCTGACGTCGCCGATGACCACTGGCGGCTTCACGCAGCGGGAGCCATAGCTCTGCACCCAGCCGTTCTGGGTAAAGACGAAGCCGTCCAGGTGCTCACCGAAGTATTCCACCATGTCGTTACGCTCGGCCTCGCCGTGCACCAGCACGTCCAGACCTAAACGCTCCTGCTCGATAATTGCCTGCTTGATGTGCTCAGCGATACCGGTGCGGTAGTTGTTCGCATCCAGGTTGCCCTTCTTGAAGTCCAGACGCAGTCCGCGGATTTCGGTGGTTTGCGGGAAAGAACCAATTGTGGTGGTCGGCCACGCGGGCAGGTTGAAACGGACACGCTGCGCTTCGGCGCGTACTTCATACGGGCTCTGGCGCTGGCTGTCCTGCGCGGTGATGGCCGCCAGGCGTTTTTCCACCGCCGGGTTGTGCACCCGCGCCGAGTGACGACGCGCCTGGATCGGTGCGCTCCATTCGGTAATCGCCGCCGTCTCGCCGCTGTTCAGCGCATCGCGCAGCAGCGTTAGCTCTTCGCATTTTTGCAGGGCGAAGGCAAACCAGCTTTTTACTTCAGGGTCGAGACGTGTCTCCACGCTGAGATCGATTGGACTATGCAGAAGCGAGCAAGAGGATGCCACCCACAGCTCTCGTTTGCCGACGATGTCCTTGATCTGTGCATATTTCTCCGTCAGATCGGCACGCCAGACGTTGCGACCGTTAACCAGCCCGGCAGAAAGCAGCCAGTCCGCTGGCAGGCGTTTGTGCAGCTCTGCGACGTCGTCTTTACCGTGAACGAGGTCAACGTGCAGGCCCTGCACCGGCAGCGCGGTAATAGTCTTCAGGTTTGGCGTCACGCCTTCGAAATAGGTAGTGAGCAGCAGCTTCACCTGCCCGGTGAGCACGTCATACGCCGATTTGAAGGCATCAAGCCACGCCTGCGGCAGCTCGAGCACCAGCGCCGGTTCGTCGATTTGCACCCACTGAATGCCGCGCTTGCCCAGCTCGATCAGCACCTGTTTGTAGACCGGCAGAATATCCTTCAGCAGGCTGAGGCGGTCAAACTGTTCGCCTTTTACCTTACCCAGCCACAGGTAGGTGACTGGCCCCAGCAATACGGGCTTCACCTGATGACCCAGCGCCAGCGCTTCGTCCACTTCTTCCAGCAGTTGCGTCCAGGTCAGCCTGAACTCCTGACCTTTCACGAACTCCGGCACCATATAGTGGTAGTTGGTGTTGAACCACTTGGTCATTTCCGCCGCTGCCGCTGGCTCACCCGTTGGTGCACGGCCACGGCCGATGCGGAACAGGGTATCGATATCCACCGATCCATCTTTGTTCTGATGACGAGCCGGCACGTTGCCAAGCAGCAGGCTGGTCGTCAGAACATGGTCGTACCAGGCGAAATCGCCCACCGGCAGCAGGTCAATGCCCGCCTGTTTTTGCTGCTCCCAGTGACGGGCGCGTAGCTCGCGTCCCACCGTCAGCAGTTCTTCACGGGTGGTGTTACCCGCCCAGTAGCTTTCTTGCGCTTTTTTCAGTTCGCGGCGCAGGCCAACGCGAGGAAAACCGAGAGTGTGATTGCGGATTATCATGTTATGCCCCTTATGAAATTTGCTATTTAGACGTCCAGATGTTTACACATCTATAATTGGCAGGTACTGTATATTCCTCAAGCGCAAAATGTTCATGGCGAAGTGAAGGACTTTCATGATCGAGATTAAACACCTGAAAACGCTACAAGCGTTGCGGAACTGCGGTTCTCTTGCGGCAGCGGCGGCCACGCTGCACCAGACCCAGTCTGCCCTTTCTCACCAGTTCAGCGATCTGGAACAACGCCTCGGCTTCCGTCTTTTTGTGCGTAAGAGCCAGCCTCTGCGCTTTACGCCGCAGGGTGAAATTCTGCTGCAGCTGGCAAACCAGGTACTGCCGCAGATCGCCAGCGCGTTGCAGTCCTGCAACGAGCCGCAGCAAACCAAACTGCGCATTGCCATTGAGTGCCATAGCTGTATTCAGTGGCTGACCCCCGCGCTTGAGAACTTCCGCCAGAAGTGGCCGCAGGTGGAGATGGACTTCAAATCCGGCGTGACCTTTGATCCGCAGCCCTCGCTGCAGCAGGGCGAGCTGGATCTGGTGATGACGTCCGACATCCTGCCGCGCAGCGGCCTGCACTATTCGCCGATGTTTGATTATGAAGTGCGCCTGGTACTGGCCCCGGACCATCCGCTGGCCAGCAAAACGCGCATCACGCCGGAAGATCTGGCGACGGAAACGCTGCTGATTTATCCCGTGCAGCGCAGTCGTCTGGATATCTGGCGTCACTTCCTGCAGCCTGCGGGGATTAGCCCACAGCTAAAAAGCGTGGATAACACCCTGCTGTTGATTCAGATGGTAGCGGCCAGAATGGGCATCGCGGCGCTGCCGCACTGGGTGGTGGAGAGTTTTGAACGCCAGGGTCTGGTGGTGACCAAAACCCTGGGTGAAGGACTGTGGAGTCGACTGTACTCTGCCGTGCGCGATGGCGAGCAGCGTCAGCCGGTTACGGAAGCGTTTATTCGCTCAGCGCGGAACCACGCGTGCGACCATCTTCCGTTTGTGCGGAGCGCGGAGCGACCCAACGGCGATGTACCCACAGCGAAGCCAGGATCACCGCTCCCCCAATAAGGAAGCTCGGCCAGTGCGGCTGCTCCTGCCAGATGGCGAGATTGACCAGCAGCCCTGCCGGGACATGCACGTTATTCATGATCCCCAGCGTACCGGCGTCTACCTGCGTAGCGCCGTAGTTCCACATGAAGTATCCCAGCCCGGAAGCCACTACGCCCAGCCAGACCAGAACGCCCCACTGCACGGTGGTGGTCGGCAGTTTTTGCGGGTTACCGAGCATAAACCACGCCACCACCGCGACAATCGCGGCCCCCATATAAAACCAGGCAAACGCGTTATGCTGCGGCATCGGACGGGTTTCCATCAGGCGTTTGTAGCCCACCATGCCGATGGCGAAGCTGATGTTGGCGAGCTGGACGAACATCAGCCCGGTCCAGAAGTGATCGCTGACCTTGTCATAGCGAATAATCGCCGCGCCGATCACCGCCAGCGCCGCGCTTAAAAGATATCCCCAGCGCAGGCGACGCCTGCTGAGCAGATCGTAGATCAGCGTGATATAGAGCGGCGTGAGCACGGTGAACAGCAGGAATTCCGAGACGGACAGATAAACGTAGGCCCGGAAGCTGAACAGGTACATGATGCCGAGCTGCATCGCGCCCACCAGCATATACAGCAGAATCGTTTTCAGCGATTGTCCGCGCGCGCGCAGAAACGGCAGGAACACCAGCGCCGCCAGCCCCACCCGCATCAGTACCGAGAAGTAGCTGTCGACCGATCCGGCAAGGTATTCGCCAATCAGGCTAAAGGAGAAGGCCCACAGGATAGTGGTGATAATGAGTAGCGCCACAATGCTTGTCTCTCAGAAAGAAGGACAGGCATTGTAGCGAACTCTTTAGTTGACAACTGAGCAATAAATAATCAGATGAAGATTATTCAAGGAACAGCTTGCGCAGATACTTAGGCACAGAGTTATCGCCATTAGTGCCGATCACTTCCAGCTCCGGGTGCAGGTCTTTCAGGCGCTGGTGCGCGTTCTCCATGATGCAGCCTTTGCCCGCCATGGAGAGCATCTCAGCGTCGTTCATGCCGTCTCCGAACGCGATACAGTCTTTCAGCTCAAAGCCCAGACGTTTAGCCACCGCTTCCAGCGCGTGGCCTTTGGAGACGCCACCAGCCATCACTTCCAGACAGGTCAGCGTGGAGAAGCTCACGTTAACGCGGTCGCCCCAGCGCGCGTTGATCGCCTGCTCCAGCGGCAGCAACTCTTCATGGCTTTCACAGGTAAAGAACACCTTGCTGATCCCTTCCGGCTCCAGCAGGCCAGGTTCGTACAGGGAGTAGTTAAATACCGCTTCCTTGAAGAAACGCATCTCATCCGGGCGGTGGCGGTTCATAAACCAGTCGTCATCGCGATAAACGTTGGTGACGATATCCGGGTTATTGTGCACCACGCCGAACAGATCGGCGGCAATATCGCGGTCCAGATTGTGGGTAAAAATCAGGTTACCATCCGTGTCGTGCACGCGCGCACCGTTGGAGGTGATCATGTACGATTTGATTTCCAGATTATCGCGGATCTGCCCCACGTCCACGTGGTGGCGACCGGTGGCAAACACGAAGTTCACGCCACGGGCAGTCAGGAGTTTTAAGGTCTCTTTCGCGTAAGGCGACAGGGTGTGGTCGGGGGAAAGCAGCGTGCCATCTAAGTCAGATGCAACAACCTGGTACATAGGAAAATTTAACCTCTGGTGAATATCAATTATGCCTGTTGAAAAATTCAACAATGGCGTTGAGCGCGACTGAGCGCATAGCGTCCTTTTCAAAAAGGATCTCATGGTACGCGCCGTTGATGACCAGCGGTTTCCCCCCTTCACAGGGGTGACCGGCGGCAGCGCGCAGTTCACAATAGCGGTCATGCATGCGGTTATCCACCACACGCTCTTCTTCCGCCTGAATCAGGAGAGTTGGCGTGTCATCATCGCCAACGCCAGCAAGCACCTGCTCACCAGCATGAATACCTTCCCGCACCCAGTGCCAGGTCGGGCCGCCAACGCGCAAGCGCGGTTCATCGGCATAAAAGCGCAGGTTGCGGCGATAGCGCTGCCGACTGTGGGTCAGAACGTTGATGGCGAACGGCAATGCGCGCCAGCGTCCGGTACCGATGGCATAGCCTTCGCGAATGCGCTGATGGCCCTCAGCCCAGTCGAGAAGATGGCGCACCATCCAATCGGGAAAACGAATGACAATACCGTACATCGGTGCGGTGAGCGCAATGGCGTCGCACTGGTGCGCATACCGTTGCAAAAACAGCGTCGAAATGGCACCGCCCATGGAGTGCGCAAGGATATACCGCTTACGCCAGGGGCCAGGCTGCACTTCCTGCTGCCAGAACGCTGCAAAATCGTCGACGTAATCGCTGAAGTTATCCACGTGCCCGCGGTGCGTATCCGGCAGCATACGACCGGATAACCCCTGTCCACGGTGGTCGATGATCAGCACGTCGAACCCCATATGGACCAGGTCGTATGCCAGTTCGGCATATTTAACGTAGCTTTCGATGCGTCCGGGGCAGACGACAATCACTCGGTCATTTTTTTCATTGCGGAAACGAACGAAGCGCACCGGGATGCCCCCGACGCCCGTAAACTCATCTTCCTCACGCTGCCGCCAGAAATCGGTCAGCGGCCCCATAGAGAAAGCAGCAAAAGCTTTTTCTCGTGTTTCCCAGTCCTTTTTCTGCTGAAACATTGGGTTTCCACTCACGTAATCCAGGGAATATCGTTTTTTTTCGTCACTGGTCACAAAATGACTCAACAATAGCGTATTGTGGCATAAAAATAGACGGTTCGGGAGTTTCAAATGACCTTCGAATGGTGGTTCGCCTACCTGCTGACATCCATTATCCTCAGCCTTTCGCCGGGCTCAGGTGCCATTAACACCATGACCACCTCCATCAATCACGGCTATCGCGGTGCGGCGGCGTCGATTGCCGGTTTGCAGACCGGGCTGGGCGTTCATATTGTGCTGGTCGGAATTGGTCTTGGGACCCTGTTCTCCCGCTCCGTGCTGGCGTTTGAAGTGCTGAAATGGGCCGGTGCGGCGTATCTGATTTGGCTCGGCATCCAGCAGTGGCGCGCCGCAGGCTCCATCAACCTCAATACGCTCGCCCAGACGCAAAACCGCGGCCATCTGTTTAAGCGTGCGGTGTTCGTCAACCTGACCAACCCGAAGAGCATCGTTTTCCTCGCCGCGCTGTTCCCGCAGTTTATCGTGCCGAACCAGCCCCAGGTGATGCAGTACGTGGTGCTGGGCGCGACCACCATTATCGTCGATATCATCGTGATGATTGGCTATGCGACGCTGGCGCAGCGAATTGCGGCGTGGATCAAAGGGCCTAAGCAGATGAAGGCCCTGAATAAAGTCTTTGGTTCGCTGTTTATGCTGGTTGGCGCGCTGCTTGCGTCAGCGC
Organism: Enterobacter sp. RIT637; assembly: GCF_019718755.1. Classification (NCBI taxonomy): domain Bacteria; kingdom Pseudomonadati; phylum Pseudomonadota; class Gammaproteobacteria; order Enterobacterales; family Enterobacteriaceae; genus Enterobacter; species Enterobacter sp. RIT637. The sequence continues at coordinate 174,116 of NZ_JAIHAZ010000005.1, read as the reverse complement.
GTCATGCTTAGCGAGAAATGATGAGATGAATGCCGAAGCCGGCGAACAGCGCGCCGGCGAAGCCGTCGATCCACTTCGCGATACGCTGGTAGCCGCGGCGCATTGCCGGTAAGGCGAACAGGCTGGCCACGATGGTAAACCACGCAAACGTCTCGACGACGATCAGCAGGAAGATGCCCCAGCGCGCGCCCGCGCCGACGCTATCGCCGACAAACAGCGAGAACACCGAGCCGAAATAGATAATCGCTTTCGGGTTCGCCAGATTGGTCAGCAGCCCTTTCACAAAGCTGCGGCCGCCCGTTGCCAGCTCCACCTTTGGCTCTTCCGGCTTTTTCTCTTCTTTCTTCAGCGCCCCGCGCAGCATCTGGTAGCCCATCCAGCACAGGTACAGCCCGCCGCCGACCATAATGATGTTATGCAGCCAGGCCATCTTCGCCAGGATCAGGTTCAGACCGAGCAGTGCAACTGCCGCCCAGACCATGACGCCCATGGTAATACCGAGCACGCCCATCATCGCCTCTTTGCGGGAGCGGCTGACGGCGGTTTGTGATACGAAGAAAAAGTCCGGGCCGGGGCTCATCAGCGCAACGATGTGCACTAACGCCACGGTGAGAAATAGCATCAACATAATTCGCTCGCAGGGAAATAATTCAGTGAGTAATCATCCTGGCACTTTTTCGCCCGGCTGACTACTCCTCGTCATCACCATCGGCGTGAGAGCGGATGAGCGCCATAAACTCTTTCCCGAAGCGCTCCAGCTTGCGCGTGCCGACGCCGTTGACGCTCAGCATCTCGCTCGCGCTAAGCGGCATCTGCTCGGCCATCTCGATCAGCGTCGCGTCGTTGAACACCACGTAAGGCGGGATGTTTTCTTCGTCGGCAATCGCTTTACGCAGCTTGCGCAGTTTGGCGAACAGCTTGCGGTCGTAGTTACCGCCGTAGGATTTTTGCATCACGCGCGGCTTCAGGGCGATGACGCGCGGAACGGCGAGTTTCAGTTCAACCTCACCGCGTAGCACCGGACGCGCGGCTTCGGTAAGCTGCAACGCAGAGTGCTGGGCAATGTTTTGCGTGGCGAAGCCGAGGTGGATCAGTTGACGGATGATACTCACCCAGTGCTCGTGGCTCTGTTCTTTACCTATCCCATAAACCGGCAGCTTGTCGTGGCCCATATCGCGGATACGCTGGTTATTAGCCCCGCGCAGCACTTCCACCACATAGCCCATACCAAAGCGTTGATTGACGCGCCCAATGGTTGAGAGCGCCTTACGCGCGTCCATCAGGCCATCGTACTGCTTTGGCGGATCAAGGCAGATATCGCAGTTGCCGCACGGCTCCTGCCGCCCTTCACCAAAGTAGTTGAGCAGCACCAGACGGCGGCAGGTTTGCGCTTCGGCAAACGCGCCCATCGCGTTGAGCTTGTGGCGCTCGATATCCTGCAGCTGTCCCTGCGGTTTCTCTTCCAGGCAGCGGCGCAGCCACGCCATATCGGCCGGATCGTAAAACAGCATCGCTTCCGCAGGCAGCCCGTCACGCCCGGCGCGACCGGTTTCCTGATAGTAGGATTCGATATTGCGCGGGATGTCGAAATGCACCACAAAGCGCACGTTGGGCTTGTTGATGCCCATTCCGAACGCCACCGTCGCGACCACGATTTGCAGGTCGTCGCGCTGGAATTTCTCCTGCACGTCGGCGCGGATGTGGTTCTCTAGCCCGGCGTGATATGCGGCGGCGCTAAAGCCGCGGTTTTGCAGACGCGCGGCGGTGTCTTCCACCTTCGCACGGCTGTTGCAGTAGATGATGCCGGACTTGCCGCGCTGCTCCTGCACGTAGCGCAGGAGCTGATCCAGCGGCTTGAATTTTTCCATCAGCATATAGCGGATGTTCGGGCGGTCGAAGCTGCTGACCTGAATGTAGGGGTCGTTCAGCCCCAGCAGACGGACAATGTCCAGACGCGTGGTGTCGTCCGCCGTGGCGGTAAGCGCCATAAACGGCAGCTCGGGGAAGCGCTGACGCAGTTGACCGAGGGCGGCATATTCCGGGCGGAAATCGTGTCCCCACTGAGAGATACAGTGCGCTTCATCCACTGCCAGCAGCACCGGGTTCCAGTGCGCAAGATGGTCGAGGAAGTTATCCAGCATCAGGCGTTCCGGCGCGATATACAGCAAGCGGATCTGCCCGGTGCGGCAGCCCGCCATCACCTCTTGCTGCTGCTCCCGGGTTTGCGTGGAGTTGAGACAGGCCGCCGCCACGCCGTTGGCGAGCAGCTGGTCAACCTGGTCTTTCATCAGCGAAATGAGAGGGGATACCACGACCGTCAGGCCGTTCAGCACCAGCGCAGGCACCTGATAGCAGAGGGATTTCCCGCCGCCGGTTGGCATCACCACCAGGCAGTCGCGGCCTTCCAGCACGGTTTCAATGATGGTTTCCTGGCCGGGGCGGAACTGCTGGTAGCCAAAGGTTTCATGCAAAACCTGTTTAGCCAGCGACTCCTGATTCAATACTTCCGCCTGCGCCACGTTAACCCCATATGCCAGAAATGAAACAGGCGCTATTTTCAGCGCCTGAGAAAGAAACTTCAATGTTTAACGCAAAAACATTCGAGCGACCTAGAAAATATCGTTCAGCATTACGCCCACACCCACGCGGGTCTGGTTGAAGTTGTAATCGATAAGTGACTCGCCGTAACCGCTGTACACCTGCGTATAGAGACGCACGTGTTTCGTCACCGGGTAGCTCAGGCCAACCTCAGCACCGCCGTATCCGGTGTTCCAGTTGTACTGGCCTTTCGCGCTCAGCACCGCCTCACCCAGCTGATAGCCAATCTTGAGCTGGTAGTAGCCCATGTATTTGGTGATGTCAGGGTTATCGTCAGTGTCACCCACTACATACCACGGCTTCACTTCCACCATCCAGTTACCGTTCTGCGCCATCAGGCGCGTGTAGGCACGGTTCCAGCTGCGCGAGGTTGGGTCGGAACGACCGTTGGAATCATGGTTAAAGCCCACTTCGACGTCACGCAGCGTCCAGCCCGCAAATTCGTAATCCGTTGCGAAGCCGAGGAACAGCTGCGGCTCATAGTTGGTTTCACGGAACGGCGACGACTCCCCGCTGTTGGAGAGCTGCCACCAGGACTTTTGGGTATATGACGCACCGAGCACCGAGTTCGGCCCAAGAATGCCTCGCCAGAACGGGAACGCGAGGCTGAGCTGGAACTTCACCTCATCTTTACGCGCATTATCGGACCAGTTATAGGAACTTATCGCCTCTTTGTTGAGATCGCTGGTCTGGGTGTAGATCACGTAGTTGGTGTCATACGGGTAAAGCGTGAACGGATTGTCATGCTCCTGAAGCATATTGGCGATGATGCTGCCGCGCACTGCGGGGGCATCGTGCACTTCTTTGACTGTTGCTTCCTGCGCATATGCTGTGAGGGGCAGCGAAACCGCTGCCAGTAACCAACCCAGATACGTCCGCATCGGTGGTGTTCTCCTGAAAGGGTGATATTTAATGAATAGTTTTGTCCGGGCATTCTACAGACTTCTGCGGCAACTTCCGCCTCCTCGTTTCTGAAAGTGGAAATCCTTATTGTTGAGGCATAAAATCAACATTTTGTTAACAACAAGGATGCAACCCCTCATGTCAGCCACGCTTACCGCCGAAGAAACGTTAAAACTCGTGGGCGAGATTTTTGTCTACCACATGCCGTTTAACCGCGCGCTGGGGCTGGAGCTGGAGCGATACGAGAAAGACTTCGCCCAGCTCAGCTTTAATAATCAGCCAATGATGGTAGGCAACTGGGCGCAAAGTATTTTGCACGGCGGGGTGATTGCCTCTGCGCTGGACGTGGCGGCAGGGCTCGTCTGCGTCGGCAGCACGCTGACGCGCCATGACACCATCAATGAAGAGGAGCTCCGCCAGCGTCTTTCGCGGATGGGCACTATCGACCTACGCGTCGACTATCTGCGCCCTGGACGGGGTAATCGCTTTACCTGTACCAGCAGCCTGCTGCGCGCGGGCAACAAAGTCGCGGTGGCGCGCGTTGAGTTGCATAACGAAGAACAGGTTTATATCGCCAGCGCAACCGCCACTTATATGGTGGGTTAAGGCGATAAAAACGGGTAAAATTAATTCACTCTTTTGTAACGGATTTTCCCGATGGATGCTAAACAGACGCGGCAGGGCGTTTTACTCGCCCTTGCCGCTTATTTTATTTGGGGTATTGCACCGGCGTACTTCAAATTTATCGCCTATGTACCGGCCGACGAGATCCTCACCCACCGCGTCATCTGGTCGTTCTTCTTTATGATTGCGCTGATGAGCGTCAGCCGTCAGTGGTCCGGCGTCAAAACGCTGCTGCAAACCCCGAAAAAGGTCTTCCTGCTGGCGCTTTCAGCGGTGCTGATTGGCGGCAACTGGCTGCTGTTCATTTGGGCGGTGAATAACCATCACATGCTCGAAGCGAGCCTGGGGTACTTCATTAACCCGCTGGTGAACATCGTGCTGGGGATGATTTTCCTCGGCGAACGCTTCCGCCGGATGCAGTGGGTGGCGGTGATTCTGGCCTTCTGCGGCGTGTTGGTGCAGCTCTGGACCTTCGGCTCGCTGCCGATTATTGCCCTCGGTCTGGCGTTCAGCTTTGCGTTCTACGGGCTGGTGCGTAAGAAGATCGCGGTGGAAGCCCAAACCGGGATGCTGTTTGAAACCCTGTGGCTGCTACCGGTGGCGGCAATTTATCTGTTTGGCATTGCCGACAGCGCCACCAGCCACATGGGCAGCAACCCGTGGTCGCTGAACCTGATGCTGATGGCCGCTGGCGTGGTGACCACCATTCCGCTGCTGTGCTTCACCGGCGCGGCGACGCGCCTGCGTCTCTCCACGCTGGGCTTCTTCCAGTACATTGGCCCGACGCTGATGTTCCTGCTGGCGGTGGTGTTTTACGGAGAAGTGCCGGGTGCGGATAAGATGGTGACGTTCGCCTTTATCTGGGTGGCGCTGGCGATTTTCGTTGCCGATGCAATTTATACCCAGCGCAGGGTGCGCAAAGGGCTGTGATGTTGCCCTCACCCTAACCCTCTCCCTGTACGGTCCGGGGACATAGTGAACACTTGTTCGGGGACATGGTAGACACTTACAACTAAGGCATAAGAACCCGTTTATGGAGTCGCTTATGCCCTGGGATGCGAGAGATACCATGTCATTACGTACCGAGTTTGTTTTGTTCGCCTCGCAGGACGGGGCGAACATCCGTTCCCTCTGCCGTCGTTTCGGCATTTCACCTGCCACCGGCTACAAGTGGCTCCAGCGCTGGGCTCAGGAAGGTGCCGCCGGTCTTCAGGACCGCCCGCGCATTCCGCACCATTCCCCGAACCGCTCGTCAGACGACATTACGGCCCTGCTGCGTATGGCCCATGACCGCCATGAACGCTGGGGAGCCCGCAAGATAAAGCGCTGGCTCGAAGACCAGGGGCACACCATGCCCGCCTTCAGCACCGTCCATAACCTGATGGCCCGCCATGGCCTGCTGCCGGGCGCGTCACCGGGCACTTCCGGCACGGGCCGCTTCGAACACGACGCGCCGAACCGCCTCTGGCAGATGGATTTTAAGGGCCATTTTCCCTTTGGCGGCGGCCGCTGCCATCCGCTCACCCTGCTGGACGACCACTCCCGTTTTTCCCTGTGCCTGGCGCACTGTACCGATGAACGGCGCGAGACCGTGCAGCAGCAGCTGGTCAGCGTGTTTGAACGCTACGGCCTGCCGGACCGGATGACGATGGACAACGGCTCACCGTGGGGCGACACCACCGGCACCTGGACGGCGCTGTAGCTGTGGCTGATGCGCCTGGGTATCCGGGTGGGGCACTCCCGGCCTTATCATCCGCAGACGCAGGGCAAGCTGGAGCGTTTTCACCGCAGCCTGAAGGCGGAAGTGCTGCAGGGAAAATGGTTCGCAGACAGCGGTGAACTGCAGCGCGCCTTCGACCACTGGCGGACGGTCTATAACCTTGAACGCCCGCACGAGGCGCTGGATATGGCGGTACCGGGCTCGCGGTATCAGCCGTCAGCGCGGCAGTACAGCGGCACCATGACGCCCCCGGAATACGACGAGGGGGTGATGGTCAGGAAAGTGGATATCAGCGGAAAGCTGAGCGTGAAAGGGGTAAGTCTGAAGGCAGGCAATGCGTTCAGGGGAGAGCGGGTCGGGCTGAAGGAGATGCAGGAGGACGGCCGCTACGAGGTGTGGTGGTACAGCACGAAAGTGGGGGTGATCGACCTGAAGAAAAAGTCGATCACCATGGGTAAAGGATGTTAAAAAGTGTTCACCATGTCCCCGAACACCTGTCTACCATGTCCCCGGACTGTACACTCCCACAGGGAGAGGGAACCGATCGAGCCCCTGAACTCGCTACACCTTACTCGCCATAATCTCAATAATCTGCCGGTCCGTTTCCTGCATTGAGCGGCACGCCAGCGCGCACAGGTTTGCGATCGACTGCTCCACATCGTGCGCCACAATCCCCTCGTTGCCCGTTACGGCAGAATCATCCAGTGCCATCATCACCGCTTTCCAGGCGCTACTGACGCTGGTTGAGACCTTCATGGCACAGCTGTTAGACGCTCCATCGCAGATCATCCCGCTGACGTCACCGATCATACTGCCGATCGCCATCGAAATAGTCTGGTAAGAACCGCCCATCAGCCACGCCATTCCCGCAGCTGCACCCATTGCCGCCGTTGTCGCCGCACACAGTGCGGACAGGCGCGGAAGCTGATAATGAATATAGATCGCCGACAGATGCGAAAGCATCAGCGCCCGCGCCAGCCGTTCATCATCGGCCTGAACGTGCTCAGCGACCACGACAACCGGCATGGTGGCCGTGATCCCCTGATTACCGGAGCCTGAATTACTCATCGCTGGCAACGTCGCGCCGCCCATCCTTGCATCCGAGGCTGCGCTGGTACGGATAACAATGTCCGAGCCCAAATCCTGCGCCATCCATCCGCGCGCGCGCTGCTTACTGAGCGTTGCGCCAATGTGCAGCCCCCACCTCCCGCTGAGCCCTTCACGGGAGAGCGCATCGTTCAGTTGCCCTGCTTGCAGGATAAAGCGGATCGCCTCGAACGGCACCTGCTCAACAAATTCCAGGATCTGCGACAGCGTGGTAGTTGAAAGCACCGCCAGCGGATCGTCATTCGTCTGGCACCGTTGATCGTCAAGCGTAAAGCGCGTTTCGCCCTGACAAACCACCTCCACCACGCGGGTATGCCCGCCCGCGATGGTCACCGTAGCCGAGGCATCTCCGGCGTAAACGCAGGCACGCGAATAGAGGATCTCATCGCACGGTGCCTGCAGTTTGACCTGCACCTGCCCCGCCTCCAGCAGGGCCTTGGCGCGTATTAGCGCATCAGCGGTGGCATCTTTCAACACCTCCAGTCCGGCGTTCGCGTTACCGCCAGTCGCGCCCAGCGCCGCTGCAATGGGAAGACCGACCATCCCGGTGCCTGGCACCGTCACGCCTAGCCCGTTTTTCATCAGGTTCGGCGATACCCACGCTTCAATCTGCGTGACCTTCCCCGGCAGATTTTCTGCGGCAATCGCACAGGCCAGCGCCAGAGAAATAGGTTCGGTACACCCAAGCGCAGGCTTCACTTCTTCCTGCACCGCGCGAATAAATTGATTCCATAAAGGATGAGTTTGCTTAGACATCGTTACGACCTTAATTACCCTCAGGAGAATGCGAGGAAAGGAGAAACACAAAGCAGCAACCCGGTGATGACGATAATCACCAGCGATACGCCTTTATATTTATGCAAGGCCGGCACCTTGTAGACCAGCCATGCAGGGATCAGGCAGCCCACCATGCCGAAGATAGGGCTGCAAATGGAGGTGAAGCTCAACACCGGCGCGTTTAAGACAATGGCGCTCCAGGCCAGCAGGATGGCGAACAGCATAATCCCGCGCTGGACGGCGTTTTCACTGATTTTCTCTGCCGGCATTTTGCGGCGCAGGATGTTCATGACGATACCCTGCGTAGCCTCGCGGAAGCCGAGGTAGACGCCGAAGAATGCAGTCATCACGGCAAAAATATTGAGGATCACGCTGACGATTTTGACCCAGCCCGCGCCGTCACCGCTGATAAACTGCGCCGCAATCGCCAGAGCCGAAATGTTCTGCTCGTAGGCTTTAACCGCCTCATCGTGCCCCATCGCCAGGGTGAAAGAGACGGCGTAGAAAAAGACCGTCACAAACAGCACGCCGAAGGCAATATTCATCGCCCGCAGCGCTTTATGGCGCGCAACCTCCACAGATTTTTCACGTGAACGATATGAGATCACCATCGGACTTAAGGTCTGAATAAACAGAATGGAGGTTAAGGTAAAGGGCAGCGTAATGATGGCGTTTTTAATCAGCAGCCCCGCAGGCGGCAGCATGCCCACGTTGGCCAGATGCCAGAGCCCAATCATCGACAGCCCCAGCGCGGCCACCACAAACAGCTTGGTCAGCACCATCAGGCTGGAGACTTTAAACAGCAGCTTTTCACCACGCGACGAAATGGCCACCAGAATGCAGATCAGGCATAAACCGTAAAACGGATTGTCAGATAACAAACCGTCGGTCACGCCGAAGGTATGCAAATACGAGGCGCTGTCGTTGGTAATGGCCGTGGAATAGACAAACATCCAGATCACCAGCATCACGAAATAGAGCGCGCCTAATAAAATGCCCCAGTTCTTACCCAAATAACCGCTAATGACGCTCGGGTAGTCTTTGCATTCCGGTGATTCCGCCAGGGTGTTAATAAACAGACGCTGGAATAAATACATGGCCGGATAACCAATTATTGATGAGAGCAAAAATACCCACAGCCCCATTAACCCGACCTGGACAGGGAGAAAAACAATCCCCGCGCCGATAGCCATCCCGATACTCATGATGACCCAGCCCGTGTCGGTGCTGTCGAATTTAATTGCCGCTTGCCACTCGCTTTCGCTCATTCCCGCCCGCCTTGCCGCAGGGGAATCACTCACAATCACACTGCTGTTTGTTGCCGTATCCATTGGGCACTCGCTTATTTTGTAGGGTAAAAAGTTGTTTTTATAGGTTTCCGATCGCCAGCGATTGCGATTCAGAGGGTTGCAGGTGTGTGTTATTGGTGTGGAAAGATCATATCCGGAGCGTGGGAGAAAAAGGTCACAACTTTTATAAGGATTTATCAAGATCATGAGTAAAACATTCTATAAAATCCTAAAAAGAAGATAAGATTTTCTAAATGTGATGCATCTCAAAAAAATTATATCATCCTGAAACGCGAATATTTCGGAATTTATAAAGATAAACGCCCTACTCTCAGCCCTTTGTTTTTTATAGGATGGCATTTCAGCAAACAACGCAAAGACTATGGTTATACTATGGACACCGTTGAAGAACTCAATGGAACATATTTTTATAAAGGTGTGTGTAACATCTCTGCATCTGAGTTATTTTTTGGGATTTATCTGGATGCCACCGATGAACAATTCGGCGGATTAAAGGATGCAGTAATGATGGCCACTATGATTCTTGGTTTACCTATACTTGAAACCAGAACAAAGCCAGAAACGGCTACAATAGGCACATCTGTGGCATCTAAATACCTGCGAGATCTACTCAATGTACAGTTACCACACCGACTACCTACAATTACACTCGCAAGCTTTAAATACAGAAAACCAATGTATACCAAAAACTTAGGGGCGTTCATTGGCCGATGGATACCTGCACTAGGGATAACCATACTTGCTGCAGATGTTGCAATGATAAGTTACAAAACGCTTTCAAGATATAATACGATTGCTCACCCAAAAGACCGGATTTGGTGAAGATGAACAGTGAAACTGATGTTTTAAAATTCTTCAGGGACAATTTACCAGAGCAAGGAACATTTACCGGCAAGAGAATCCCACTTGAGATAGATGATGTTTTACAAGATTACACCGATCTGGATGATATCGTATATGCCATTGAGAGATTCGAAAAAGAGTATCTTATCGAAGTTAATACTGAAAATTATTTCCCCTGGACTCAAACCTGGTTTTTCAGAAAATGGTTTACTAAAGAACCGGTTAAGCAAATATCAAAGCCCTTGACGGTAAGAATGTTTGCCGAAGCGGTAAAAGCAGGAAAATGGATACACGATTGATTTATAGAAGGATTTTTTATCATGGCCGTACCTGTTCACATATGGTTCTATGACGACGGTGGCTCACTCATTAAAGGTTCATGTGATGTTCAGGATCGTGAAGGGAGTGTTGAAATTAGAGGTTTAACCCATAACCTGAGTATTCCAACCGATCCACTCTCCGGAAGATTAACCGGAACGAGGAAACACGCGCCTTTCCTGTTCGAGAAGGAAATTGATAGCTCATCTCCCTATCTTTATAAGGCGGTAGCGACAGGGCAAAACCTTAAGAAAGTTGAGATTAGATATTACCGAATTAATGACGCTGGTTGGGAGGTTGAATATTTTAGAACTGAGCTGGAAGGTGTGAAAGTTGTCTCTATCTCCCCTATTGTTAACGATACTCGTAGCTGTCCTGGTACTGGCCACCTTGAATCTATTCAATTGCGCTACGAAAAAGCGACCTGGACCTATTGCGACGGGAATATTCAATTCTCTGATGCATGGAATGAACGGGCATCAGCGTGAAAGTCAGGATCATTCCTCACAGAATCCACTTCAAGCGATTCTGTGAGGTTTCATTTTAGATGAATGATTCCTGGATCACTCAGCCAGCGCGTTAGCCATGTCGGTTTTTACCTGCTTACGCTGCTCCGGCGTCAACACCTGGCTGACGTCGAAATAATATTTCACGCGATAGTAACGGGTCTGCTCTTCAATTTTGCTAAAGGCGGTAAGCTGGTTTTTCACCGTGCTTTCGTCCCATTTACCCGCCTGGAACATGTCGATCAGCGCACCGTCCTTCACGCCCGTCAACGGGATCTTGCTGACATTTTGTTCCAGTTGCTGATGCAGATCTTCAATCTTCTTAACCTGCTCATTACTGAGCTTCAGGTGCTGTACCAGCGGATCCTGCGAGGGAGACGGGGCTGCCTCAACGTTCGCGGCCTGTACCGTAAAACTGCACACCGCCAACGACGCTGCAACCAGCGCAATACGGGTCATTTTCATCATCTTACTGTCCTTACATTTTGTTATTGGGAAAAGCAGGAACATTGTTTTTCAAGAGCGGATGAATATGTGTGAGTAATTATATAAACAATTTTGTATGTTTCGCGGGCAAAAAAATGCCCCCTGCGTTGAGGGGGCATGAAAACTCACGTTTAGATAGAGTGGGTAAACGTTCGCGAAATCACATCCTGCTGCTGCTCGCGCGTCAGGGCGTTAAACCGCACCGCATAGCCTGAGACGCGGATCGTCAGGTTCGGGTAATTCTCAGGATGCTCAATGGCATCGAGGAGCATTTCCCGGTTCATGACGTTGACGTTCAGGTGCTGCCCGCCCTCAATAGATGCTTCGTGATGGAAATACCCGTCCAGCAGCCCTACCAGGTTGGTTTTGCGCACCAGCTCGTCCTTACCCAGCGCCTGCGGCACGATGGAGAAGGTGTAGGAGATCCCGTCTTTGGCATAGGTGAACGGCAGTTTGGCCACCGATGTTAGCGAGGCCACCGCCCCTTTTCTGTCGCGGCCGTGCATCGGGTTCGCGCCTGGCGCAAACGGCGTGCCGCCGCGGCGTCCGTCCGGCGTATTCCCGGTCTTCTGACCGTAAACCACGTTGGAGGTGATGGTCAGGATCGACTGGGTTGGCACCGCGTTGCGGTAGGTTGGCAGCGCCTGAATTTTCTTCATAAAGCGCTCCACCAGGTCGCAGGCGATGCTGTCCACGCGGTCGTCGTTGTTGCCGTACTGCGGATAGTCCCCTTCAATCACGAAATCGACCGCCAGACCGTTATGGTCGCGCACCGGCTTCACCGTGGCGTATTTAATGGCCGACAGGGAATCCGCCGCCACCGACAGCCCGGCAATGCCGCAGGCCATGGTGCGATAGACGTCCCTGTCGTGCAGCGCCATCAGCGAGGCTTCGTAACTGTACTTATCATGCATGTAGTGAATGAGATTCAGCGCGCTGATGTACTGCACCGCCAGCCAGTCCATAAAGTGATCGAGGCTCGCCATCACGGTGTCGTAATCCAGCACGTCATCCAGCAGCGGCTCGGTTTTCGGCCCAACCTGGATCTTCAGCTTCTCGTCCACCCCGCCGTTGATCGCGTACAGCAGCGTTTTGGCGAGGTTGGCGCGCGCGCCAAAGAACTGCATCTGCTTGCCGATCACCATCGGGCTGACGCAGCAGGCAATGGCGTAGTCGTCGCTGTTGAAGTCCGCACGCATCAGATCGTCGTTCTCATACTGCAGCGAAGAGGTGACGATCGACACCTGCGCGGCGTATTTCTTGAACGCGATCGGCAGTTGTTCAGACCAGAGGATCGTCAGGTTCGGCTCCGGTGCAGGCCCCATGGTGTGCAGCGTGTGCAGATAGCGGAAGCTGTTTTTGGTCACCAGCGTGCGCCCGTCCAGCCCCATGCCGCCGATCACTTCCGTCGCCCAGATCGGATCGCCGGAGAAGAGCGTGTCGAACTCCGGCGTGCGCAGGAAGCGCACCATGCGGATCTTCATGATGAAGTGGTCGATCAGCTCCTGCGCCTGAACTTCGTTCAGCCGTCCTGCCTGCATATCGCGTTCAATGTAGATATCGAGGAACGAGGCCGTGCGCCCCAGCGACATCGCCCCGCCGTTCTGGGATTTCACCGCGGCCAGGTAGGCAAAATAGACCCACTGCACCGCTTCCTGGGCGTTCATCGCCGGGCGCGAGATATCATAGCCATAGTTCGCCGCCATCTGCTGGATCTGCAGCAGCGCACGCCTGTGCTCCGCCAGCTCTTCACGCAGGCGGATCGTCGCCTCCAGATCTTCACCGCGCTCCAGCCTGCCCTGCAGATCCGTAAACTGGAGTTCCCGCTCGCGCACCAGATAAGCGATCCCGTACAGCGCCACGCGACGATAGTCGCCGATGATGCGTCCGCGCCCGTAGCCGTCCGGCAGACCGGTCAGCACACCGGATTTACGGCAGCGCATCATCTCCGGCGAATAGACGTCAAATACGCCCTGGTTGTGGGTTTTGCGCAGGTCGGTAAACAGGTACTCGAACTGCGGATCCATCTCCCGGCCATAGGCTTCGAACGAGCTGCGGATCATGTTGATCCCGCCGTACGGATGGAGCGCGCGCTTGAGCGGCTTATCGGTTTGCAGACCAACGATCGTCTCCAGATCCTGGTCGATGTAGCCCGGCCCGTGGGCCGTAATGGTGGTGGCAATGTTGGTGTCAAAATCCACCGGGGCGTGGGTGGCATTCTCCTGGCGAATGCCGACCATTACCTTCTGCCACAGCGCCGTCGTTGCTGGCGTCGCCTGCGCGAGGAAAGCTTCATCGCCTTCATAAGGGGTGTAGTTATGCTGAATAAAATCGCGGACGTTGACGGCGTTTTTCCATTCTTCACCGCGAAACCCGGCCCATGCGTCGCTGTAGGGTGCGACGCCCGTATCGATTGTTACTTTCATGTGTTTCTCGCTTTATCAGGCGTAAGCCGCGGCCGGAGTAACCTTCCCAAGACGGAGGGCGTCCAGCGCGATCATTTTTTCTTCGTTGGTAGGGATCACCGCGCAGGCCACGCGGGACGACTCGGTGGAGATCACGCGCTCGCCCGCGCTGCCCGGCAGGGCATTTTTGGCGTCGTCGAGGATGATGCCGAAGACTTTCAGATGCTCCGCCACCAGCGCGCGGACAAGCGTCGAGTTTTCGCCAATGCCACCGGTAAAGACCACTCCATCCAGGCGGTGCAGCGACGCCGCGTGCCCGGCGATATGTCGCGCAATGCGGTGAACAAAGGTGTGTATTGCCAGCTGCGCCCGCTCGTTGCCTTCGTGCCAGGCTTTCTCCAGCGCGCGTAAATCGGAGGAGATGCCGGAGATCCCCAGCAATCCAGATTCTTTGTTAACCACGCGCTCCAGATCCTCAAGCGACTGGCCGGTCTGCTGGGCAATCCACGCCATCGCGCCGAAGTCCACGTCGCCGCAGCGCGTACCCATCACCAGCCCTTCCAGCGGCGTCATCCCCATCGAGGTATCGACGCTTTCGCCGTTGCGCACCGCGCAAATAGACGCCCCGTTGCCAAGATGGGCAATCACCAGGCCGCTGTCATCGGCGGACAGCCCGAGAAGCGTGTGCGCCTGCGCCGCCACGTAGCGGTGAGAGGTGCCGTGGAAGCCGTAGCGGCGCACGCCCAGCGCTTCAAAATAGCGGTACGGCAATCCGTACAGATACGCCTGCGGCGGCAGCGTCTGGTGGAAGCTGGTATCAAATACCGCCACCTGCTGCACGCCCGGGAACAGTCGCTCTGCGGCTTCCACGCCGCTCAGGTTGGCGTAGTTATGCAGCGGCGCCAGCGGGGAGACCTGGCGGATCTGCGCGATCACCACTTCCGTGATAAGGGTCGACTCGCTGAAGAGGTCGCCGCCGTGCGCAATGCGGTGGCCGATTAAGGCCACGCTGCTCATCAGGTTACGCTTCTCCAGCTCCAGGGCGATGGCAGCCAGCGCCCCTTCGTAGTCATGGTGAGCCAGTCTGACCGGCTCACCCCCGTTCACGGAAATAAAGGCCTTATCGGTGTTGATCCCGTCTGCAATGCCCGTCATCAGGGCATCGCAGTTGCTGGCGTCGAGCACCGAAAACTTAACAGAGGACGATCCGCAGTTAATAACCAGTACTACCGGAAACTCAATCATCATGTGACTCCGCTCTTCCTGAGCAATGGGTTAGAACAGTTTGTAAACGATGTTCAGAATGGTCAACAGGCCAACCACGGTAACGAAGATGTTCTCGGTGCGGCCTTTGTATTTCGCCAGCGCCGGTGCCTTGCGGATGGCATACATCGGCAGCAGGCACAGCAGAGAGGCGATGATTGGCGCGCCCATGGCTTCAATAAGGTCCAGAATGTTCGGGTTGGCGTAGGCCACAACCCAGGTGGAACCCATGATGAAGACCATGCTGATGGTGTTCAGTTTGCCAACAGAGACTTTCTTCTTATCGCCCTTGTAGCCGAACTTGAGGATCAGGCCGTTCAGCCCTTCCAGCGTGCCGAGGTAGTGACCAAAGAAGGATTTGAAGATAGCGACCAGCGCAATGATGGACGCGCCGTATTCCAGCACGGTGGCAAAGGTAGATTTAGTGCCTGACAGCGACGCGAAGTGGTTCGCCAGATAAGAGAGCACCGGAATGTTCTGCGCCTTGGCGTCCGCCATGTTCTGCGGAGAGAGCGTAAACAGGCAGCTAAAGGCGAAGAACATCACCACGGCCACCATCAGCAGGCTGGCGCGACCGATGATTTTGGAACATTTCTGCTCGGTGAACTCTTTACCGAACTCAGGCTCGTACTCTTCGCGCTTGGAGACCACGAACGAGGAAACGATAGGCGAGAAGTTGAAGGAGAAGACCATGATAGAGATACCCAGCCACACGGTGACCAGAATGCCGTCATGACCGGTGAACGCGATATCGCTCAGATTGACCTGGTCGATCACCGCCGAGTTCCAGTAAGGGATCAGCGACAGGGAAATCAGCACCAGGCTGGCGATAAACGGGAACACCAGGAAGCTCATCACCTTCACCATCAGGTCTTTACCAAACCAGATAACAAAGGCCATCAGCAGCAGCAGGAACAGTGCCACGAAGCCGCGGTTCAGCGCGGGCAGCTGGAGCTGGTTTTCCCAGAAGGTCATAAAGGTGTTGGTAATGGTGACACCGTAAATCCACAGCAACGGGCAAATCGCAAAGAAGTAGAGGAACGTGATCACCACCCCGCCGGTTTTACCAAAGTGCTCTTCCACCGTTTCGGTGATGTTGCCGGAGACGTTGCTGCCGGACAGACACAGGCGTGCCAGCGCACGGTGGCAGTAAAACGCAATCGGGAACGCGAGAACCAGCATCAGCAGAATGGGGATCAGGCCACCGAAGCCTGCGCGAATGGGGAAGAACAGCACGCCCGCGCCAATGGCGGTACCAAACAGGCCAAGCGTCCAGGTGGTATCAGACTTACGCCAGGAGGACGTTTTTGTCTGGCCAACGATAATGCTTTCTGTGTTGCTCATAGGTCACCTTTATGCGTCAACGAAGCCGGTAATTTGGGAAACACGGGAGAGATCGATATTGCCGCCGGAAATAATGCAGACGGTTTTACGACCCTGAATATAATGGTCAAGTTTGCCGCTTAATAACGCCGCGCAGGCCAGCGCGCCAGCGCCTTCCGTCACCACTTTATTTCGCTGAATAAGCGCGATCATGCTGTTGCGAATATCGTCCTCGCTGACCAGCACAATGTCGTCAACTAATTCACGAACAATTTCGAAGGTTAATTTACCGGGACGAGAAACGTCGCAGCCGTCTGCTAATGTTCCGGTGACGCGATGGTTGACAATTTCGCCGGCCTGATAAGACGCTGCCATACCGTGAACGTTCTCAGACTGCACGCCGATAATATTAATGGTCGGGTTGATGGATTTAATCGCCGTGGCAATCCCGGCAATTAATCCGCCGCCGCCGATAGGCACAATGACGTTATCCACGTCATATAAATCTTCGAGGATTTCCAGGCCGATGGTGCCCTGCCCGGCAATCACTTTTGGGTCATCGTAAGGCGGAATAAAAATGCGCCCTTCCATCTCGACGATTTCGCTGACCTTGGCGATAGTGTCGTTGAAGTTCTCGCCGTGCAGCACCACTTCAGCCGAGTAGTCGCGGGTGGCGGCAACCTTGGATTTCGGCGCGCCCATCGGCATCACCACTTTACCGTCGATACCGAGCATCGCACAGGAGAGCGACACACCCTGCGCGTGGTTCCCCGCCGAGCAGGCGACGACGCCTTTGCGTTTTTCAGCATCGGTGAGCGAGCTTAACTTATTAAACGCGCCGCGGATCTTAAACGAGCCGGTACGCTGCATGTTTTCAAACTTCAGGAATATCTCACCTTTACAACGTTCGCTGAGATAATTCGAGCGCGGCATGCCGGTTTTATATATTTTTCCTGCCAGTCGTTTTCTGGCATCCTGAATATCTTCAATCGTTACCGGGAGATCGTAAGTAATGTGCATAATATCCTCGTTATAATAATTCATTGTTTTCAGGCAAAGTCAGGGTATCAGAGCGTTACAGAGATAAGCTCTGGGTGTTTTTTAAATTGGTACTAATTATTCATCGTCGTCTTTCGATATTCATCGACGAATATTGTTTTGCCAGTTCAACTAATACTGACGCTGATTTTTTAATCCTGTAATTTTTTGACCACACGGCGGCATAACGCGCCACGGGTAATTCATCTTCCACTGGCAAGACAATAAACTGGTCCGAGCCGAACGGTGCAATCATGTCGCGGGGAATCACCGTCAGATAATCGGCATTCAGGACAAGGTTATAAATGGTGACGACGGAATCGGTCTGGACGATGTTTTCAATGCTGATGTGGTTGTCTTGCAGGGTGGTCAGAAGTTCTTTGTAGTAGCCCATATCGGTTTGCGGCATCACCCACTGCTCGTGCGTGAGCGATGCCAGTGTCGTCGGGCCGGTGCACGTTCGTGATTTGCTGGCGACTAGCACAAACTCGGACTCAAACAGCGGCTCAACGTGCAGGTCCTGCAACAGCATTTCATCGCTTAACGTACCGATGGCAAAATCCAGTCGGCCATCACGGATAGCGGGCAGGAACGAAGAGAGCTGTGCTTCGTACATCGAGACGCGCGCTTTTGGGAACACTTCCTTGAACTTTTTGATCATCTCAGACAGGAAGGTGAAGCCTATCAGCGACGGATAGCCAAAGGAGACGTCCATAACGGTGCTAAAACTGAGGCTGTTAATCTCGCTCACCATGTTTTTCATTTCGCGGGTGATCGACTCTGAGTACGAGAGCAGAACCTGGCCTGCGGCGGTCAACTTAACGCCCGTGTTTTTACGAACCATCACTTCAACCCCGAAGTAGGATTCGATATCGCTGATGATTTTGCTGACGGCCGGCTGCGTCAGGCCCAGCTGTCTTGCCGCAGAACCTATGGAGCCACTTTTAATGACTTCCTGAAATACCACGAGGTGCTGTGTTTTCGGTAGAATAATAGTGTTCATAATATTCTGCGCTTATTTCCCTATGACGGAGCGAATTCTACCTAATAGTGTTTCAGGGGGTATGTGCTGTTACTCACAATTTGCCTTTCCGCATCATTATTGGATTCGATAAAACACCATTAAAACACTTAAATATCAATGAGTTGATAATATAAAAACACACCAATACGCTGATATTGATCAACAAATATGGCGGTAATAACTTTATTTTATGGTGATAACCCCGGTGGATTTTTTGTATTTAAAAATATCAATAAAGACTATCTTTCAGGCAATTAACGGCTAATAAACAACCATTTTCAATTTAAAACATTTTTGTGTTTTATCAAAAAGAACAATAATGACGTTGCCCGCGAATACAAAAGGGTGGAATACATCACACATTCACAAGGGGAATGTTTTTGAATTCAATATTCACGCATCAAATATGAAAACTATGAACACCATCAACGCAACATCAGCAACAAATTAACAACACTGCGAAAGCGTTATTTTTTAGCGGTAAATTTTGTGATTATGATCGTATGTGGCAAATGAATGGATGCATTAACCACATAAACAGTGAAATGTGCTTAGTGTCGCAATTTTGATAATTGGTATCATTTGCCCACATTGCCGGATGGTCTGAAAGCAAAAACCCCGCCGAAGCGGGGTTCTTTAAGAAGTTGAAGCTGACCGATAAGCCGGGTTCTGTCGTGGACAGTCATTCATCTAGGCCAGCAATCGCTCACTGGCTCAAGCAGCCTACCCGGGTTCAGTACGGGCCGTACCATGTGAACCCCTATTTGGCCTTGCTCCGGGTGGAGTTTACCGTGCCACGGACTGTTACCAGCCGCGCGGTGCGCTCTTACCGCACCCTTTCACCCTTACCTGATCCCGCTTGCGCGGGCCATCGGCGGTTTGCTCTCTGTTGCACTGGTCGTGGGTTTCCCCCCCAGGCGTTACCTGGCACCCTGCCCTATGGAGCCCGGACTTTCCTCCCCTCCGCCCGTCTCCCCCGAAAGGGACGACGACGAAGCGGCGACTGTCTGGTCAGCTTCGGCGCGCAGTATAGAGGGTTTGCCCGCCGCTGTCACCCTTGGGTGTGCATCCCCACCTGCAAAGTTGCGGCGATATTGCGTGAGGCGCGGTAAATGTTGTCATAGGCGCCGCGAAACGCCTCTTCCAGGGAACCAATGCTGGTCAGCACGCTGAACACGGCGTCAATGCCGTACTGGTGCACGACGCCCACGTCCGGGGTCAGGCTACCGGCAATGCCGATCACCGGCTTATGGTATTTTTTGGCGACGTTCGCCACGCCGACGGGCACTTTGCCGTGAATGCTCTGGCTGTCGATACGCCCTTCCCCCGTAAGCACCCAGGTGCAGTCGTGGATATGCTCTTCAAGGTTGAGCGCCTGGGTGACAATCTCAATTCCGCTCTTAAGCTCCGCACCGAGAAACGCCATCAGCGCCGCGCCCATACCGCCCGCAGCACCGGCTCCCGGTACGTGCTTCACGTCGATACGCAGGGATTTTTTAATCACGTCAGCATAGTGGCTGAGATTGGCGTCCAGCTCGAGGATCATCCCCTCTGTCGCCCCTTTTTGTGGGCCGAAAACGCGCGACGCGCCTTTCTCCCCCACCAGCGGGTTGGTGACGTCGCAGGCGACGCGGATTGCGCAGCCCTTAAGCCGGGCATCCAGCCCTGAGACATCAATACTGTTAAGCGCCATCAGGCTGCCGCCGCCGTAGCCGATCTCCGTGCCGTTGGCATCGCTGAGCTTTGCCCCAAGCGCCTGCATCATCCCCGCGCCGCCGTCGTTGGTCGCGCTGCCGCCGATACCGATAATGATATTGCGCGCGCCTTTATCCAGCGCGCAGAGGATAAGCTCCCCGGTGCCGCGCGTGGTGGTAACCAGCGGGTTTCGCAGTGCCGGAGGGACGAGTGCCAGACCGCTGGCTGCCGCCATTTCGATAAATGCCGTGCTGCCGTCGCCGGACATTCCCCAGCAGGCATTCACCTTTTCACCCAGCGGGCCCGTGACGACGGCATGATGTTCGCTTCCCTGGGTGGCGGCGATCATCGCTTCAACCGTGCCTTCCCCGCCGTCGGCGACGGGAACAGAAACATAAAGTGCGTCGGGGAAGATTTCCCGAAATCCTTTTTCTATCGCCTGAGCTACCTCGGTGGCAGAGAGGCTTTCTTTATAAGAGTCTGGCGCGATTACGATTTTCATAGTTGTAGCCTGTTACAGCACGGATCCGGCCTGGACCGTAGGCCCGGTAAGCAAAGCGCCACCGGGCAGGACGTCATTAGCGAGCAACTTCCACTTTCGCCAGTTT
Organism: Enterobacter sp. RIT637; assembly: GCF_019718755.1. Classification (NCBI taxonomy): domain Bacteria; kingdom Pseudomonadati; phylum Pseudomonadota; class Gammaproteobacteria; order Enterobacterales; family Enterobacteriaceae; genus Enterobacter; species Enterobacter sp. RIT637. Next base: position 153,568 of record NZ_JAIHAZ010000005.1, on the reverse strand, counting down.
TTCGTAGTAGCAGGCAATCGCGCTGTGGTCGGCGGTGCCCAGACCGTCCGCGCGCAGCGCCTGCATCATCTCCATGACCGCAGCGGTCAGCGGGAGCTGGGCGCCCACGCCGTGAGAGGTATCCAGCGCGTTAGCCAGATCTTTAATGTGCAGGTCAATGCGGAAACCCGGCTTGAAGTTACGATCCATCACCATCGGCGCTTTCGCATCCAGCACGGTGCTGCCCGCCAGGCCGCCGCGGATTGCCTGATACACCAGATCCGGGTTCACGCCCGCCTTGGTGGCCAGCGTCAGCGCTTCTGACATCGCCGCGATGTTCAGCGCCACAATCACCTGGTTCGCCAGCTTGGTAACGTTACCCGCGCCGATTTCACCGGTATGCACCACGGAACCGGCCATGGCTTTCATCAGGTCGTAATATTTGTCGAAGATTGCCTTGTCGCCGCCCACCATCACCGACAGCGTGCCGTCGATGGCTTTTGGCTCGCCGCCGCTGACCGGCGCGTCCAGCATATCCACGCCTTTCACCTTCAGCGCCTCGCTGATTTCACGGCTCGCCAGCGGCGCAATAGAACTCATGTCGATCACCACCAGACCCGGCTTCGCGCCGTCGATGATGCCGTTCTCGCCCAGCGCCACCTCTTTCACGTGCGGCGAGTTTGGCAACATGGTGATGATCACATCGCACTGCTCGGCAATCGCTTTGGCCGTGGTGGCCGCTTCAGCCCCTGCGGAAATCACTTCCGCCACGGCGTCTGAATTACGGTCTAAAACCACCAGTGAGTAACCTGCTTTAATGAGGTTTTTGCTCATTGGTTTACCCATGATACCTAAGCCAATAAAGCCCACTTTCAGCGTCATAATCTTTTCCTCAGTGATGGTTATTTTTTAAAAGCGTCTGCTAATTTCTGCGTGGCGGAGCGGAACACGCCGAGATCGCTGCCAACGGCAACGAAGGTCGCCCCCCACTCCAGATAGCGGCGGGCATCGGCTTCAACCGGGGCCAGAATGCCGCACGGTTTGCCGTGCGCTTTGGCACGCGCGAAAATGTGCTGAATGGCGCGCTGCACGTCAGGATGACCCGCATTGCCCAGATGCCCGAACGCAGCGGCCAGGTCGCTGGGACCGACAAAGATGCCGTCCACGCCGTCGGTTGCGGCGATGGCATCGACGTTATCCACGCCCTGCTGGCTCTCGATCTGCACCAGAATGGTGATGTTCTTGTTAGACTGGGCGAAGTAGTCCGGCACGGTGCCAAACATGTTGGCACGGTGCGATACGGACACGCCGCGAATGCCTTCAGGCGGGTAGCGGGTGGAGGCCACGGCCAACACCGCCTCTTCTTCCGTTTCCACGAACGGGATCAGGAAGTTGTAGAAACCGATATCCAGCAGGCGCTTGATGATGACCGGCTCGTTCGTCGGCACGCGGACCACCGGCGCGCTCTGGCTGCCCTTCAGCGCCATCAGCTGCGGAATAAAGGTGCTGATGTCGTTTGGCGCATGTTCACCGTCCAGCACCAGCCAGTCGAACCCGGCCAGTCCCAGCACTTCGGTGCTGATTGGGCTTGCCAGCGCAGACCAGCAGCCAATCTGGATCTGATGCGCCGCGAGGGCCGCTTTAAACTTGTTCGGGAAGATATCGTTACTCATCGCTTATACCTTTGCTTATTTCTGCAATTCCATACGTTTGATGTCGCCTACCACGAACAGGTAGCAGAACATCGCCATCAACGCGGAACAGCCAACGAATACCAGTGCCGCGTTGAACGAATGCAGCTCACTGACCAGATAGCCAATGACCAGTGGAGTCGCGATGGACGCCACGTTGCCAAAGACGTTAAATACCCCACCGCACAGGCCAACAATCTCTTTTGGCGCGGTGTCGGAAATTACCGGCCAGCCCAGCGCCCCAAAACCTTTGCCGAAGAACGCCAGCGCCATCAGGGCCACCACCAGCGTGGTGTTGTTGGTGTAGTTACACAGGATGATGGACGAGGCCAGCAGCATGCCGAGCACAATCGGCAGCTTGCGCGCCAGGGTAATCGACTTGCCCTGCTTAATCAGATAATCCGAGAACACACCGCCCAACACGCCACCGGCAAAACCGCACAGCGCCGGAATGGAGGCCACCAGGCCCACTTTCAGGATCGACATCCCTTTTTCCTGCACCAGATAAATCGGGAACCAGGTGAGAAAGAACCAGGTGATGGTGTTGATAAAGTATTGACCAAAAAAGACGCCCAGCATCATGCGGTTGGTCAACAGCTGTTTGATGTAATGGAGCTTCGGACCGCCTGCGACCTGCGCACCCGGCTTTTTGTGGTCCATATCCACCACCGCGCCGCCTTCGGAGATGAACTTCAGCTCCTGCTCTGACATGCGCGGATGGTCGGTTGGGTTATGGATGTACTTCACCCATACGCCGGTCAGCACAAAGCCAATCACGCCCATCACGGTAAAGACGTGTTCCCAGCCCCAGGCGAAGGTCAGCCAGCCCAGCAGCGGCGAGAAGATCGCCAGCGAGAAATACTGCGCGGCGTTAAACAACGCAGACGCGGTGCCGCGCTCTTTGGTCGGGAACCAGGCCGCCACGATACGGGCGTTTGCCGGGAATGACGGGGCTTCCGAGAATCCGAGCATAAAGCGCATGATAAACATTGAAATGCCCGCCCAGGCCAGCGGGAAGACGTCCACAAAGCCCTGCAGGAAGGTGAACAGCGACCAGAAGAACAGGCTGTAGGTATAGACCTTTTTAGAGCCGAACTTATCCAGCAGCCAGCCGCCGGGGATCTGCATCAACAGGTAGGCCCAGCCGAACGCAGAGAAGATATACCCCATTGAGACGGCGCTGAGCTGAAGCTCTTTTGCCACTTCCGTACCGGCAATCGACAGCGTCGCACGGTCAGCGTAGTTAATGGCCGTGACGATAAAAATAATCAGCAATATTAAATAACGAGTGGGCACACCCTTTTTCGATTCTACAACGGTATCCAGAATCATATTTATTTCCTCAGGCACAGCGAGATTTATATTTATAATTTTTAGAAAACTTATTTTCTGATTATTTATCGATCGCAGGTAATATCAGGTAATTAACCAGACGCAATATCAATGTGATTCAGTATAATCATCGCTTTATGGCATCGCACTGGATTAACGCTCAATTATCACACCTGAAATGAATAATTTTTTGAGCATATGCACAAAGCACTGGGCGCTGCTGCACAGAATCACGCATTCGCAGCTACAGGGCGCCATCCCTCGCTTTAGTGGGTGATCTGGATCACATTCTTATATCAAAAGTCCTGACATTCTTTATTTAAGAAAGCAGCGTCTTTATTTCGACAATAAGTAAATAACTATCTGCATGGCTGCATTAATGATCAGACACTTTGCTGGAGAATAGTGAACAATGGCCGACATTGAAATTCGACAGGCATCGCCGACGGCGTTTTATATAAAAGTACATGACACCGATAACGTGGCGATTATTGTCAACGACAACGGCTTAAAAGCGGGAACCCGTTTCCCGGACGGGCTGGAACTGATTGAGCATATTCCGCAGGGGCATAAGGTGGCGCTGGTGGATATCCCGGCGCACGGTGAAATCGTGCGCTACGGTGAAGTCATTGGCTATGCGGTGCGCGCCATTCCTCAAGGGAGCTGGATTGAGGAGTCGCTGGTTGAACTGCCAACAGCGCCGCCGCTGAATACCCTGCCGCTGGCGACGCGCGTGCCGGAACCGCTTCCACCGCTGGAGGGCTATACCTTCGAGGGCTACCGCAACGCGGACGGCAGCGTCGGCACCAAGAACCTGCTCGGCATTACTACCAGCGTGCACTGCGTGGCGGGCGTGGTGGATTACGTGGTGAAGATCATCGAGCGCGACCTGCTGCCAAAATACCCGAACGTGGATGGCGTAGTGGGCCTGAACCACCTCTACGGCTGCGGCGTGGCGATCAACGCGCCCGCGGCGGTAGTGCCGATCCGCACCATTCACAATATTGCCCTCAACCCGAACTTCGGCGGCGAGGTGATGGTCATCGGTCTGGGATGTGAAAAGCTTCAGCCTGAGCGCCTGCTGCAGGGCACCGAGGATGTGAAAGCGATTCCGGTAGACGATGCCAGCATCGTGCGCCTGCAGGACGAGCATCACGTCGGCTTTCGATCGATGGTCGACGATATTTTGCAGGTGGCTGAACGCCATCTGGACAAGCTCAACAAGCGCCAGCGTGAAACCTGCCCGGCCTCTGAGCTGGTGGTGGGCACCCAGTGCGGCGGCAGCGATGCGTTTTCCGGCGTGACCGCCAACCCTGCGGTGGGCTATGCCTCTGACCTTTTCGTGCGTTGCGGCGCGACGGTGATGTTCTCCGAAGTGACCGAAGTGCGTGACGCCATCCACCTGCTGACGCCGCGCGCCGTCAACGAAGAGGTGGGCAAACGCCTGCTGGAAGAGATGGCCTGGTACGATAACTATCTCGATATGGGGCAAACCGACCGCAGCGCCAACCCGTCGCCGGGCAACAAAAAAGGCGGACTGGCGAACGTGGTGGAAAAAGCCCTTGGGTCGATTGCCAAATCCGGCCAGAGCGCGATTGTCGAAGTGCTCTCTCCGGGCCAGCGCCCGACCAAACGCGGCCTGATTTATGCGGCAACGCCTGCCAGCGATTTCGTCTGCGGCACGCAGCAGGTGGCATCCGGCATTACGGTTCAGGTCTTTACCACCGGGCGCGGCACGCCGTACGGCCTGATGGCGGTGCCGGTGATTAAGATGGCGACCCGCACCGAGCTGGCAAACCGCTGGTATGACTTAATGGATATCAACGCGGGCACCATCGCCACCGGGGAAGAGAGTATTGAGGACGTGGGCTGGAAGCTGTTCCACTTCATTCTCGATGTCGCCAGCGGACGGAAGAAAACGTTCTCCGATCAATGGGGATTGCATAATCAGCTGGCGGTGTTTAACCCGGCACCGGTGACGTGACTTCCCCTCCTCCTGTCCTCTCCCCATAGGGGAGAGGGTAAAAAACTTAAACCAACACCACATCAATCCCGCTTTTCCGCAGCCCGTCCAGGCTCTCCGCCGGAATGCCTTCATCGACAATAATCATATCAATCCTTTGTGTATCAATGATTTTATGCAGGCTTGAGCGGTTAAACTTGCTGGAGTCCGTCACCACGATAATACGCTCCGCCACCTCGCACATTTTGCGGTTCAAACGGGCTTCATCCTCGTTGTGCGTGCTCACGCCGCGATCGAGATCGATGGCGTCAACTCCCAGGAACAGCAGGTCAAAATGGTAATTCTGTAGCGACTGTTCTGCCTGGTCACCGTAGAAAGATTGCGACTGACGGCGCAGATGCCCGCCGGTCATCAGCAGTTCCACCCCTTCCGCTTCCAGTAACGCATTCGCCACGTTCATCCCGTTGGTCATCGCAATGACGTCCGTGTGCTGGCGCAGCATGCGGGCGATTTCAAACGTCGTGGTGCCGGAGTCCAGAATAATACGGTGCCCGGGTTTGACCAGCGCGGCAGCGGCCTGCGCGATGCTGCGCTTCACCGCCGTATTCAGCGAGCTTTTATCCTCCACGGAAGGCTCAGCGCCCGGCATGTTGCCTTCGCAAATCAATGCCCCACCGTAAGCGCGAACGGCAATGCCCTGCTTCTCCAGGAACGCCAGGTCGTTGCGGATCGTCACCGTCGATACGCCGTACAGATGAGACAGGTCGTTAACCTGCACGCTTCCCTGCGCCCGCAACCGCTGAATGATCTGCTCTCGCCTTTCACTGGTCCCGGTGATGCGCTTTTTTGCGGATGAATCGGTGCTGCTCATACGAGCTCCTTAATAAATAAACTTTCGTTTCATTTCGTTTTGTCTATTAAGGCCTTTCTTTTTCGGGAATGCAAGTCCCGCCTTACGTCCAGACGCAAGCCTACACTGCGCTGAAAACTTTCATTATGTTTCTTTTGTGAAACAGATCGGAAAACTATTATCTTTCGTTTTATTTTTATCTCACCATGATGCAGGATTAAATGAAACAAAACGAAAGACAAGTGTCATTACCATCCGAAATGGAGAGGAAAGTGAAACATCTGACAGAAATGGTGGAACAACATAAACGAGGGAATTCAAACGGGATCTATGCCGTCTGTTCCGCACATCCGCTGGTACTTGAAGCTGCCATTCGTTACGCGCATTCGCATCAGTCGCCGCTGCTGATCGAGGCCACCTCCAACCAGGTGGATCAGTTTGGCGGCTATACCGGCATGACGCCTGCGGATTTTCACGGATTTGTCTGCAAGCTTGCCGAGTCGCTCGGCTTCCCGACGTCACAGCTGATCCTCGGCGGCGATCATTTAGGCCCCAACCGCTGGCAAAATCTCCCTGCGGAACAGGCGATGGCCAACGCCGACGATCTGATCAAAAGCTATGTTTCTGCCGGATTCAAAAAGATCCACCTCGACTGCAGCATGTCCTGTGAGGACGATCCGGTTCCCCTGACCGACTCGATCGTCGCCGGACGCGCCGCACGCCTGGCGAAAATTGCCGAAGCGACCTGTCGCGAGCAGTTTGGTGAATCCGATCTGGTTTACGTTATCGGCACGGAAGTGCCGGTTCCCGGTGGCGCGCACGAGGCACTCACCGAACTAGCCGTCACCACGCCGGACGCGGCACGCGCCACGCTTGAAGCGCACCGCCACGCGTTCGAAAAGGAAGGTTTGAGCGACATCTGGCCGCGCATTATTGGCCTGGTGGTCCAGCCTGGCGTGGAGTTCGACCATGCGCACGTCTGCGACTATCAGCCACAGAAAGCCGTTGCCCTGAGCAAAATGGTTGAAGCCTACGATACGCTGGTGTTTGAAGCGCACTCCACCGACTACCAGACGCCGCAGGCACTGCGTCAGCTGGTCAACGATCACTTTGCGATTCTGAAAGTTGGCCCCGCCCTGACCTTCGCCCTGCGCGAAGCGCTGTTCTCGCTGGCCGCCATAGAAGAGGAGCTGCTGCCGGCAAAAGCCAGCTCCGGCCTGCGTCACGTGCTGGAAAACGTCATGCTCGATCGCCCGGAATACTGGCAAAGCCATTACCACGGTGACGGCAACGCGCGTCGCCTGGCGCGCGGCTACAGCTACTCTGACCGCGTGCGCTACTACTGGCCGGACAGCCAGATTGACGACGCTTTTGAACGGCTGGTGCGTAACCTGGCAGACGAGCCTATTCCTCTGCCGCTGATCAGCCAGTACCTGCCGTTGCAGTATGGCAAAGTTCGCGAGGGCGCTCTCAAGTCAACGCCACGGGAACTCATCATCGACCACATTCAGGACATACTCCAGCAGTACCACGCCGCCTGCGAAGGCGTAACGACTCAAAACGCATAATTAAAAAAGAGGAAAACGCTATGCCAAACATTGTTTTATGCCGCATCGATGAACGCCTGATCCACGGTCAGGTGGGCGTGCAGTGGGTGGGGTTTGCGGGGGCAAACCTGGTGCTGGTCGCTAACGACGAGGTCGCTGAGGATCCGGTTCAACAGAACCTGATGGAAATGGTGCTCGCGGAAGGGATCGCCGTGCGCTTCTGGTCGCTGCAAAAAGTGATCGACAACATTCACCGCGCCGCTGACCGCCAGAAAATCCTGCTGGTCTGCAAATCACCCGCCGATTTTCTGAAGCTGGTTGAGGGCGGCGTGCCCATCACCCGTATTAACGTCGGAAACATGCACTACGCCAGTGGCAAACAACAAATTGCCAAAACGGTCTCTGTCGACGCGAACGATATCACCGCGTTCAACGGCCTGAAAGTGGCCGGTGTGGAATGCTTCGTTCAGGGCGTTCCAACAGAAACTGCTTTGGATCTCTTTAAACTGCTCTGAGGGATTCACAATGGAAATCAGTCTGTTGCAGGCGCTGGGGTTAGGCATACTCGCCTTTATCGCCGGTCTGGATATGTTTAACGGGTTAACGCACATGCACCGCCCGGTGGTACTCGGGCCGCTGGTCGGCCTGATTCTGGGCGATCTGCACACCGGCATTTTGACCGGCGGGACGTTAGAGCTGGTCTGGATGGGGCTGGCCCCGCTCGCGGGTGCCCAGCCGCCTAACGTCATTATCGGCACCATCGTGGGTACCGCATTTGCCATCAGCACCGGCGTGAAGCCAGAAGTTGCGGTTGGCGTCGCCGTGCCGTTTGCCGTGGCGGTTCAGATGGGGATTACGTTCCTCTTCTCGGTGATGTCCGGCGTCATGTCGCGCTGCGATCGCATGGCGGCCAATGCAGATACTCACGGTATTGAACGGGTTAACTATCTTGCGCTGCTGGCGCTCGGCATCTTCTATTTTCTGTGCGCGTTCCTGCCGATCTACTTCGGTGCGGAACATGCGAAAACCGCCATTGACGTTCTGCCAGCGCGTCTGATTGACGGCCTCGGCGTCGCGGGCGGCATCATGCCAGCCATCGGCTTCGCCGTGCTGCTGAAGATTATGATGAAAAACGTCTACATCCCTTACTTCATTATCGGCTTTGTCGCCGCCGCCTGGCTCAAGCTTCCGGTGCTGGCGATTGCGGCGGCCGCGCTGGCCATGGCGCTGATCGACCTGATGCGTAAATCACCTGAACCGACGGCTCCCGCCGCTCAGAAAGAGGAATTCGAAGATGGCATCTAACCAAACCACCTTGCCGGGCGTGTCTGAAAGCGAAGAGACGCTGCTGACCGGCGTGAATGAAAACGTCTACGAAGACCAAAACATCGGTGCCGAGCTGACGAAAAAGGATATTAACCGCGTGGCCTGGCGTTCCATGCTGCTGCAGGCCTCGTTTAACTACGAACGTATGCAGGCCTCCGGCTGGCTGTACGGGTTGCTGCCCGCGTTGAAAAAGATCCACACCAACAAGCGGGACCTGGCGCGGGCGATGAAAGGCCATATGGGCTTCTTTAACACCCACCCGTTCCTGGTGACCTTTGTTATCGGCATCATTCTGGCGATGGAGCGGTCCAAGCAGGATGTAAACAGCATCCAGAGCACCAAAATTGCCGTCGGCGCGCCGCTTGGCGGTATTGGCGACGCCATGTTCTGGCTGACCCTGCTGCCCATCTGCGGCGGTATTGGTGCCAGCCTGGCGCTGCAAGGATCGATTCTGGGCGCGGTGATCTTTATCGTGCTGTTTAACGTGGTACACCTCGGCCTGCGTTTTGGCCTGGCGCACTACGCTTACCGGATGGGTGTCGCGGCCATTCCGCTGATTAAAGCCAACACCAAAAAGGTTGGCCACGCGGCGTCTATCGTGGGGATGACGGTGATCGGCGCGCTGGTGGCAACCTACGTCCGCCTCAATACCACGCTCGAAATCAAGGCGGGTGATGCGGTCGTCAAACTGCAGGCCGACGTCATTGACAAGCTGATGCCCGCGTTCCTGCCGCTTGTCTACACCCTGACGATGTTCTGGCTGGTACGCCGCGGCTGGAGCCCGCTGCGGCTAATCGGTATCACCGTGCTGCTGGGCGTTGTCGGTAAATTCTGTCACTTCCTGTAAAAGCAAAGAGGTTGCGATGTTAGGCATTATTTTGACGGGTCACGGCGGGTTTGCCAGCGGGCTTGAGCAGGCGATGAAGCAGATCCTCGGCGAGCAGCCGCAGTTTATCGCCATCGATTTTCCGGAAACCTCCACCACCGCGCGGCTGACCGCTCAGCTTGAGCAGGCGGTGAGCGAACTCGATGCGCAGCACGATATTGTGTTTCTCACCGACCTGCTCGGTGGCACGCCGTTCCGCGTGGCGTCAACGCTCGCGATGCAAAGGCCGGGCAGCGAAGTGATCACCGGCACCAACCTGCAGCTGCTGCTGGAGATGGTGCTGGAGCGCGACGGATTAAGCAGCGAAGCGTTTCGTCTGCAGGCGCTGGAGTGCGGACACCGCGGCTTGACGAGCCTGGTGGACGAGCTGGGGCGCTGTCGCGAGGAAGCCCCTGCCGAGGAAGGGATATGAGCCAGCTGCTGCGCGCGCGACGGATCCTTACCGAACGGGGGTGGCTGAACGACCACCAGCTACGCATTGAAAGCGGCGCGGTTGCGGCGATTGAACCCATTCCGGCGGGCGTTACGACGCGTGATGCGGAGCTGCTTTGCCCGGCCTATATCGATACGCACGTCCACGGCGGCGCGGGCGTGGACGTCATGGATGATGCGCCGGACGTGCTGGACATCCTGGCAATGCATAAAGCGCGTGAAGGCGTGGGCGCATTTCTGCCCACCACCGTGACCGCACCGCTGGAGAGTATCCACGCCGCGCTGATGCGGATTGCCCGGCGCACTCGGTCCGGCGGCCCCGGCGCGCAGATCCTGGGCAGCTATCTGGAAGGACCGTACTTTACGCCGCAGAACAAAGGGGCGCATCCGCCGGAGCTGTTCCGGGAGCTGGATATCGCCGAGCTGGACAGGCTGGCTGACGTTTCACAGGGCACGCTACGGGTGGTGGCGCTCGCGCCAGAAAAGCCCGGCGCGCTGCAGGCGATTCGCCATCTTAAACAGCGCGGTATACGCGTGATGCTGGGCCACGGCGCTGCCACGTACCGGCAAACTCTCGCCGCGTTTGATGCGGGTGCCGACGGGCTGGTTCACTGCTACAACGGCATGACGGGGCTGCACCACAGAGAGCCCGGCATGGTCGGCGCAGGGCTTACGGACAAACGGGCGTGGCTGGAGCTGATTGCCGACGGACACCACGTCCATCATGGAGCGATGCGCTTATGCTGCTGCTGCGCGCAGGATCGCGTGGTGCTGATTACCGATGCCATGCAGGCGGCAGGTATGCCGGACGGACGGTACACGCTCTGTGGTGAAGAGGTCTCGATGCAAAACGGCGTGGTTCGAACCGGCTCCGGCGGGCTGGCGGGCAGCACGCTGTCGCTGGATGCCGCGGTCAGGAATATGGTGGAGTATGCGGGCGTAACCACCGAAGACGCTATCCATATGGCCTCGCTGCACCCTGCCCGACTGCTGGGCGTTGAAGGTCAGCTCGGATCCTTAGCCCAGGGTAAACGCGCCAATATCATTGCGCTGGACGGGGGTTTACACCTCCAGCAGATCTGGATTCAGGGCCTGGCTCTCCCCCTTTAGCCCTTTTATTGTGTCTCCTGTTGGCCTTACGGCACCCGATCGTAAGGCCTTTCTTTTCCTTTCCTTAACTCTTCCCTTTCCTTTCACGATCACACTTTTCGTTTTATTTCTTTTCTTTCATTGAACTTTCGATTTCTTTTCTATAGATTTTATTTAACTGCTTAAGTGAACAAGTGAAACGAAACGAAAGATAGCGACACGATTGCCAGCGTCTGATGTGGAATTCACACGACTAAGGACTGAGTTATGCCACAAACCACTACCGCCGCGACAACCGGCACCTGGACCGAGGAAGAGATCCGCCAGCAGCCTGCCAGCTGGATCCGCTCGCTCAACAACATCGATAACCTGCGTGCTTCGATCGACAGTTTCCTGACGCCGCTGCTGCGCAAGGACGACCTGCGGATCGTCCTGACCGGCGCGGGCACGTCCGCCTTTATCGGCGATATCGTTTCTCCCTGGCTCGCGAGCTACACCGGGAAAAACTTCACTGCCGTCCCGACAACCGATCTGGTCACAAACCCGATGGACTACTTCAGCCCTGCGCATCCGCTGCTGCTGATTTCGTTTGCCCGCTCCGGCAACAGCCCGGAAAGCGTCGCGGCCGTCGAGCTGGCAAACCAGTTCGTGCCGGAGTGCTACCACCTGTCCATCACCTGCAACGAGGCGGGGAGCCTGTACCAGAACGCCGTCGACAGCGATAACGCCTATGCCCTGCTGATGCCAGCCGAAACGCACGATCGCGGGTTCGCGATGACCAGCAGCATCACCACCATGATGGCGAGCTGTCTGGCGGTGTTTGCTCCGCAAAGGATCAATAGCCACACCTTCCGCGACGTGGCCGATCGCTGTCAGGCGATCCTCACTACGCTCGGCGATTTCAGCCACGGCGTCTTTGGCAATGAACCGTGGAAACGCGTCGTCTATCTGGGAAGCGGCGGCCTGCAGGGCGCGGCGCGCGAATCGGCGCTGAAGGTGCTGGAGCTGACGGCGGGCAAGCTGGCGGCGTTTTACGACTCCCCGACGGGCTTCCGTCACGGGCCGAAGTCTCTGGTCGATAGCGAAACGCTGGTGGTGGTGTTTATCTCCAGCCATCCGTATACGCGTCAGTACGATCTGGATCTGCTGGCCGAGCTGCACCGCGATCGCCAGGCCCTGCGCGTCGTCGCCATCGCCGCTGAAAACGATCCGGTCATTGAAGCGGGTCCGCACATTCTGCTGCCACCTTCACGTCCATTTATCGATATGGAACAGGCGTTCTGCTTCCTGATGTATGCCCAGGTCTTTGCGCTCACCCAGTCGCTCAGCGTAGGCAATACGCCCGATACGCCATCCGCCAGCGGGACGGTCAACCGCGTGGTGCAGGGCGTTGTTATTCATCCGTGGCAGGCTTAAGAGGATCTGATTATGAGTATTATCTCGACGAAATATCTTCTGCTGGACGCGCAGGCAAAAGGCTACGCCGTGCCGGCGTTCAACATCCACAACGCGGAGACGATCCAGGCGATCCTCGAAGTGTGCAGCGAAATGCGATCGCCGGTGATCCTCGCGGGCACGCCGGGCACCTTTAAGCATATTGCGCTGGAAGAGATCTACGCCCTGTGCAGCGCGTACTCCCACACCTACGACATGCCGCTGGCGCTGCACCTCGATCACCACGAATCGCTGGATGATATACGCCGCAAGGTCAACGCGGGCGTGCGCAGCGCGATGATCGACGGCAGCCACTATCCGTTTGAACAAAACGTGAAGCTGGTGAAGTCGGTGGTCGATTTCTGCCACCTCAACGACTGCAGCGTCGAAGCCGAGCTGGGCCGCCTGGGCGGCGTGGAAGATGACATGAGCGTGGACGCCGAAAGCGCGTTCCTCACCGATCCGCAGGAGGCGAAACGCTTCGTCGAACTGACCGGCGTCGATAGCCTTGCCGTCGCCATCGGCACCGCACACGGCCTGTATACCAAACGTCCGAAAATCGACTTCCAGCGGCTAGCGGAAATTCGCGAAGTGGTCACCGTGCCGCTGGTGCTGCACGGCGCGAGCGATGTGCCGGATGAGTTTGTTCGCCGCACCATCGAGCTGGGCGTGTGCAAAGTCAACGTGGCCACCGAGCTGAAAATTGCCTTCTCTGACGCGGTTAAAGCCTGGTTTGCCGAAAACCCGCAGGGGAACGATCCGCGCTTCTACATGCGGGTAGGCATGGACGCCATGAAAGAGGTGGTCAGAAGCAAGATCGCCGTTTGCGGCTCGGCAAAACGGCTCCTGCTTCCTGCCGAAGCCTGATCCCATCGCGCATTACGTCAATACCTAAAAAATAACTATAAGCCTCGCAAATATGAAGGCGCGTCCTTAAGCCAGACAGCGCCTTCCATTATCCTAAAAATCCGAGGAGTCCCTACATGACACAGGAAAAGTCGTTTAAATCGAAAGCGTGGGAATTTTTCCAAAGCCTGGGAAAGACGTTTATGTTCCCGGTCTCTCTGCTGGCCTTTATGGGGTTGCTGCTGGGTATCGGTAGCTCCGTCACCAGCCCTTCCACTATTAAAAGCTTTCCCTTTCTGGGCGGTGAGTTAACGCAGCTGACCTTTGGCTTTATCGCCATGGTGGGCGGGTTCGCCTTTACCTATCTGCCGCTGATGTTTGCCATGGCTATCCCGATGGGCCTCGCCAAACGCAACAAGGCCGTGGGCGCCTTTGCCGGGTTCGTTGGCTATATGCTGATGAACATGAGCATCAACTACTACCTTACCGCCACCCACCAGCTTGCCGACGCCGCCACCATGAGGCAGGTTGGGCAATCGATCGTGCTGGGGATCCAGACCCTGGAGATGGGCGTGCTGGGCGGCATCGTGGTCGGGGTAATCACTTACTTCCTGCACGAGCGTTTTCAGGACACCGTGTTACACGATGCCTTTGCCTTTTTCAGCGGCATTCGTTTCGTGCCGATTATCACCGCCCTTACGCTGTCGCTGGTCGGGCTGTTTATCCCGCTGTTGTGGGAATACGTGGCGCTGGGGATTGCCGGAATTGGCCATATCATTCAGAGCACAAGCGTTTTTGGACCGTTCCTGTACGGCGTAGGCGTGCTGCTGCTTAAACCCTTTGGTCTGCACCATATCCTGCTGGCGATGGTACGCTTCACGCCGGCAGGCGGCATTGAGATGGTCAACGGTCATGAAGTGGCCGGCGCGCTGAATATCTTCTACGCCGAGCTGAAAGCCGGACTGCCGTTTAGCCCGCACGTTACCGCGTTTCTGTCACAAGGCTTTATGCCGACCTTTATTTTTGGCCTGCCTGCCGTGGCGTACGCCATCTACCGCACCGCGCGCCCGGAAAACCGCCCGGTGATTAAGGGGCTGCTGCTTTCCGGCGTGCTGGTTTCCGTCGTCACCGGTATTTCAGAACCGATTGAGTTTCTGTTCCTGTTTATCGCCCCCGCGCTTTACGCCTTCCATATCGTGATGTCGGGCCTGGCGCTGATGGTGATGGCCCTGCTGGGGGTCACCATCGGCAACACCGACGGCGGGATTTTGGATCTGCTGATCTTCGGCGTGATGCAGGGAATGTCGACCAAATGGTATCTGCTGTTCCCGGTCGGTATCGCCTGGTTTGCCATCTACTTCTTCGTCTTCCGCTGGTACATCCTCAAACACGATATCAAGACGCCGGGCCGTGAGGTGGACGTGCAGGGTGCGCAGCAGGCCGTCGAAGCCAACACCCGCGCGCGTGGAAAATCGAAATACGATCACGGGCTTATCCTGCGCGCGCTCGGTGGCAAAGAGAACATCGAGTCGCTCGACAACTGCATCACCCGCTTGCGTCTGGTCGTGAAGGAGATGGGGCTTATCGATCAGCAGGCGCTGAAAGCGGCTGGCGCCCTGTCGGTGGTGGTGCTGGATGCTCACAGCGTTCAGGTGATCATCGGCCCGCAGGTGCAAAGCGTCAAAACCGGCATTGAAGCCTTAATCTAACAGGGGATTGTTGTGTTTGATTTCGACAAAATCATCGAGCGTAAAAGCGATAAGTGCCGTAAATGGGACCATGCGTTTGTCTGCTCACGCTTTGGGGATGTCCCGCAGGGGTTTATCCCGCTGTGGATCGCAGATATGGATTTCACCTCGCCACCGGCCGTTATTGAAGGCTTCCAGCGCATCGTGGAGCACGGCACCTTTGGCTATACTTGGTGCTTCGACGAATTTTACGACGCGGTGATCGCCTTCCAGCGCACGCGTCATCAGGTTGAGATGGAGAAGTCGTGGATCACCCTGACCTACGGCACCGTCTCCACGCTGCATTACACGGTCCAGGCATTCTGCACGCCTGGCGATAGCGTGATGATGAACACGCCGGTCTACGATCCGTTTGCGATGGCGGCGCAGCGCCAGGGCGTGCGGGTGCTTGCTAACCCGCTGTCCGTGAAGCAAAACCGCTATCAGCTGGATTTTAATCTGGTTGAAGATCAGCTCAAAACCCACCGTCCAAAACTGTGGTTCTTCTGCTCGCCGCATAACCCCTCGGGCAGGATCTGGCGCGCGGATGAGATATGCCAGGTCTCCGATCTCTGTAAACGCTACGGCACAATTCTGGTTGTCGATGAGGTTCACGCTGAGCACATTCTGGACGGCATATTCGTCAGCTGTCTGAGCTCGGGCTGTGCCGCACTGGACAACCTGATCGTGCTGACGTCGCCAAATAAAGCCTTCAACCTGGGCGGGCTAAAAACGTCCTACTCCATGATCCCGGACGATTCGCTGCGCCAGCGCTTCCGCCAGCAGCTTGAGAAGAACTCGATTACCTCACCCAATATGTTCGGCGTATGGGGGATTATTCTCGCCTACCAGCACGGCCTGCCGTGGCTCGACGCGCTGAACGGCTATCTGCAAGGGAACGCCCGCTACCTTGCGGACGCTATGCAGACCCATTTTCCGGCGTGGAAGATGATGAACCCGGAATCGTCGTACCTGGCCTGGATAGACGTAAGCGCCGACGACCGCAGCGCCACAGAGTTGACCCAACATTTCGCCCAGCAGGCCGGTGTCGTGATTGAAGACGGCAGCCACTACGTGCAAAACGGCGAAAACTACCTGCGGATTAACTTCGGCACCCAGCGCTACTGGCTGGAGCAATCCATCAACCGAATGCTGAAGCATTACTAATAAGGAATCTTACCCTGATGAAAAAAGTGCTCACACTCTCGATGCTGGCCCTGTTTGTTTCTCACGGCGCTCTGGCCGCCAACTACGCGCTGGATAACGACAATATTGCTCTGTCGTTTGACGATGCCAGTTCAGCGGTAGTGGTAAAAGACAAGAAAACGAACCACCCCATCACGCCGCAGGAGCTGTTCTTTCTGACGCTGCCGGACGAGACAAAAATCCACACCGCGGATTTCACCATCAAGCACGTCGAAAAGCAGGACAACGCAATTGTCGTCGACTTTATCCATCCTGACTTTAACGTAACGGTGAAGCTGAACCTGGTGAAGGGGAAATACGCCAGCATCGACTACACCGTTGCCGCAGTCGGCCAGCCGCGAGACGTGGCGAAAATTACCTTCTTCCCGACCAAAAAGCAGTCTCAGGCCCCCTACGTTGACGGGGCGATCAACAGCTCGCCAATCGTTGCTGATTCGTTCTTTATTTTGCCGGACAAGCCCATCGTTAACACTTACGCCTATGAAGCGACCACCAATCTCAACGTAGAGCTGAAAACGCCGATCCAGCCAGAGTCGCCGGTCAGCTTTACCACCTGGTTCGGCACCTTCCCCGAAATCAGCCAGCTGCGCCGCAGCGTGAACCAGTTTATTGATGCCGTGCGTCCGCGACCGTACAAGCCTTATCTGCACTACAACAGCTGGATGGATATCGGCTTTTTCAATCCGTACACCGAGCAGGATGTGCTGGGGCGGATGGACGAGTGGAATAAGGAGTTCATTACCGGACGCGGCGTGGCGCTGGACGCCTTCCTGCTGGACGACGGTTGGGACGACCTTACCGGGCGCTGGCTGTTTGGCCCGGCATTCAGCAACGGTTTTGGCAAGGTTCGGGAAAAAGCCGACAGCCTGCACAGCTCGGTCGGACTGTGGCTCTCACCGTGGGGAGGCTACAACAAACCGCGCGACGTGCGCGTCTCGCATGCAAAAGAGTATGGGTTCGAAACCGTCGACGGGAAGCTGGCACTGTCAGGGCCGAACTACTTTAAGAACTTCAATGAGCAGATCGTTAAGCTTATCAAAAACGAGCACATTACCTCATTCAAGCTGGACGGGATGGGTAATGCCAACGCGCATATCCAGGGCAGCCCGTATGCCTCGGATTTTGACGCATCTATCGCCCTGCTGCACAACATGCGCAGCGCCAACCCGAATCTGTTTATCAACCTGACGACAGGTACCAATGCCAGCCCGTCCTGGCTGTTCTACGCCGACTCGATCTGGCGCCAGGGCGATGACATCAACCTATACGGCCCCGGCACGCCGGTGCAGCAGTGGATGACCTACCGCGATGCGGAAACGTACCGCTCCATTGTGCGCAAAGGCCCGCTGTTCCCGCTGAACTCGCTGATGTACCACGGGATCGTCAGCGCGGAAAATGCCTATTACGGGCTGGAGAAAGTCCAAACGGACAGCGATTTTGCCGATCAGGTCTGGAGCTACTTCGCGACCGGCACGCAGCTGCAGGAGCTGTATATCACCCCTTCAATGCTGAACAAGGCGAAGTGGGATACCCTGGCGCAGGCGGCGAAATGGTCCCGGGATAACGCCAGCGTGCTGGTGGATACGCACTGGATTGGTGGCGATCCAACCGCGCTGCAGGTTTACGGTTGGGCATCCTGGAGCAAGGACAAAGCAATTCTCGGCTTGCGTAACCCGTCGGATAAGCCGCAAAGCTACTTCCTGGATTTGGCGAAAGACTTCGAAATCCCGACAGGAAACGCGGCGCAGTTTAGTCTGAAAGCGGTGTACGGCAGTAATTCAACCGTACCGGAGGAGTACAAAAACGCGGTGGTGATTACGCTGCAGCCGCTGGAAACGCTGGTGTTTGAAGCGGTGCCAGGAAAATAAAAAGTGTTCAGATCTGTAGGCCGGGTAAGGCGCAGCCGCCACCCGGCAAAAAAAGGCGGAGTATGGATCACTCCCCCTGCTGCTCCAGCGCATGCTTATACAGCGCATTTTTCTTCACGCCGTGGATCTCCGCCGCTAATGCCGCCGCTTTCTTCAGCGGTAGCTCTGCCTGCAGCAGCGCCAGCGTGCGCAGCGCGTCGGCTGGCAGCGCGTCTTCCTGCGCTTTATGCCCTTCGACAATCAGCACCATTTCACCCTTGCGGCGGTTTTCGTCTTCCTTCACCCACGCCAGCAGTTCGCCCACCGGTGCACCGTGGATCGTTTCCCAGGTTTTGGTCAGCTCGCGCGCCAGCACCACGTAGCGGGATTCACCCCAGACGGTCACCATATCGTCCAGGCTTTCCAGCAGGCGGTGCGTGGATTCGTAGAAAATCAGGGTGCGCGGCTCGGCTTCCAGATCCTTCAATACGTCGCGACGGCCTTTGGATTTGGCGGGCAGGAAGCCTTCATAGCAGAAACGGTCAGACGGCAGACCTGCGGCGCTTAACGCAGCAATAGCGGCGCACGGCCCCGGCAGAGGTACAACGCGAATACCGGCTTCACGGCAGGTACGCACCAGGTGATAGCCCGGATCGTTGATCAGCGGCGTACCGGCGTCGGAGACCAGCGCAATGTTCTGCCCTTCCTTCAGTTTCGCTACCAGCGTTTCAGCTTTTTGTTGCTCATTGTGATCGTGCAGGGCAAACAAACGGGCGTTAATCGCGAAATGTTGCAGCAGTAAGCCGGTGTGGCGGGTATCTTCAGCGGCAATTAAATCAACAGCTTGCAACACGGTGAGCGCACGTTGGGTAATATCAGACAAATTCCCGATAGGAGTAGGTACAATATAAAGCTGGCCTTGAGAATTATCTGCCGTTTCGTGTTGTTTCATTGTTTCGTCCGTATTGCCGATTTAATATTGAGCATTGCGTAAAAAAAATCACTGGATACAGTATGGTACCGTTAACGTTTCTTCGAAAAAAAGCCACGCGCAGCGTGCCGCTTCTGCTCGCAGCCCTGATCTTTGCAGGCTGTGGCACCCAGGCACCCGATCAGACCGCTGCCCATATGCAGGGATCCGCTCAGGCTGATTCTGGCTTTTATCTGCAACAAATGTCGCAGAGCTCAAATGATACCAAGACCAACTGGCAATTACTCGCCATTCGTGCACTGCTGAAAGAAGGGAAAACCCAGCAGGCCGCCGAACTGTTCAATCAGCTGCCGCAGGATCTTAACGACGATCAGCGCCGCGAGCAGGGTCTGCTCTCTGCTGAACTGAAGGTGGCGCAGAAAGATTATGCGGCTGCGAAGAAAATCCTCGGAGACATCGACGTCGGGGCGCTGGACAAAAACCAGCAGGCGCGCTTCTGGCAGGCGGGCATTACCGCCGAGCAGGGTCGCCCTTCCCTGACGCTGCTGCGCGCGCTTATCGCCCAGGAGCCGCTGCTCGCCGGTGCGGATAAACAGAAAAATATCGATGCAACCTGGCAGGCGCTCGCCTCCATGACCCAGGAGCAGGCGCAAACGCTGGTTATTAACGCCGACGAAAATGTCTTGCAGGGCTGGCTGGATCTGCAGCAGATGTGGTTTAACAACCGCAGCGATCCAACGATGCTGAAAGCAGGTATTACCGACTGGCAGACCCGCTACCCGCAAAACCCGGGCGCAAAAATGTTGCCGACGCAGCTGGTGAATGTGCAGAACTTTAAGCCAGCCTCAACCAGCAAAATAGCGCTGCTTCTGCCGTTGAACGGCCAGGCGGCGGTCTTTGGTCGCACCATTCAGCAAGGCTTTGAAGCGGCGAAAAACGGGACGACTGCCGTAAGCGGTAGTGCTGTACCGGCTCAGTCCGCGCAGGCTGCTAACGTGAACGACGTTGTCAGCCCTTCTGCCGTTGAAACCAGCGACCTGACTGCAACACAGGCGCCAGCGCAGGGAACGATGCAGAACCCGGTCACCGCGCCGACGACGCCACCAGCAGCAACGCCAGCACCTGAAGCAGTACAGGCTCCTGCGGAAACTCAGGCTCCCGTGACGGCTGAACAGCCACAACCGCAAGCCGCGCCAGCAGAACAGCAACCTGCCACTCAGCCTCAGGCCGTGGCAACCACCAGCGCCAACCCGAGTGCTGAGCTGAAAATCTACGACACCACCGCTCAGCCGCTCGATCAAGTGCTGGCGCAGGTGCAAAAAGATGGCGCGAGCATCGTTGTCGGCCCTCTGCTGAAAAACGACGTGGATACGCTGATAAAGAGCAACACCACGCTGAACGTGCTGGCGCTTAACCAGCCAGAGAACGTGCAGAACCGCGCCAACATCTGCTACTTTGCTCTCTCGCCAGAAGATGAAGCCCGCGACGCGGCGCGTCATATTCACGAACAGGGTAAACAGGCGCCGCTGCTGCTGATCCCGCGCAGCGCGTTGGGCGATCGTGTTGCCAGTGCCTTTGCCGATGAGTGGCAGAAGATCGGCGGTGGCGTGGTGCTGCAACAGAAGTTCGGTTCCGTCTCTGAATTGCGCGCTGGCGTCAACGGCGGCGCAGGTATCGCCCTTAACGGCAGCCCGGTCAGCGCCAGCCTGCCGCAGCAGCAGAGCGTAACCATCGGCGGCCTGACCATTCCTGCACCGCCTACCGACGCGCAAATCAGCGGTGGCGGCAAAGTGGATGCGGCCTACATTGTCGCGACGCCGGAAGAGATTGCCTTCATCAAGCCGATGATCGCGATGCGCAACGGCAGCCAGAGCGGCGCAACCCTATACGCCAGCTCGCGCAGCGCGCAGGGCACCGCAGGCCCGGATTTCCGTCTGGAAATGGACGGCCTGCAGTACAGCGAAATCCCAATGCTCGCGGGCAGCAACCCGCCGCTGATGCAGCAGGCGCTGAGCTCGGTACGTAACGACTACTCGCTGGCACGTCTGTATGCGATGGGCGTGGATGCGTGGGCGCTGGCAAACCACTTTACCCAGATGCGTCAGGTGCCGGGCTTCGAGCTTAACGGCAACACCGGCGATCTGACCGCCACTCAGGATTGTGTGATTAACAGGAAGTTATCATGGCTCAAATACCAGCAGGGGCAGATCGTCCCGGCCAGTTAAGCCGTAAAGAGACCGGCGATGCGTGGGAGTTAAAAGCGCGTCGCTGGCTTGAAGGCAAAGGACTGCGTTTTATCGCCGCCAACGTCCGCGGGCGCGGCGGCGAAATCGACCTGATCATGAAAGACGGTCAGGTCACCGTGTTTGTAGAAGTGCGTTTTCGACAGTCCTCCCGTTTTGGCGGTGCTGCCGCCAGCGTGACGCTCGCCAAACAACAAAAATTATTACAGACTGCCCTCTTGTGGCTTGCCCGCCATAATGGGAGCTTTGATACTGTGGATTGCCGGTTCGATGTGATAGCCTTCACCGGAAATGAGATCGAATGGCTTAAAAACGCTTTTGGCGAAGACGCATAATTGAGATTTAAAGGGATAACGTGCTCGAAAGAATTAAAGTGTGCTTCACAGAAAGCATTCAAACACAAATTGCCGCGGCGGAAGCCCTCCCGGACGCGATCTCCCGCGCAGCAATGACGCTGGTACAGTCTCTTCTGAACGGCAACAAAATCCTCTGTTGTGGCAATGGCACCTCAGCCGCCAACGCACAGCATTTTGCTGCCAGCATGATCAATCGTTTTGAAACAGAACGCCCGAGTTTACCTGCCATTGCACTTAATACCGATAATGTGGTCTTAACAGCGATTGCTAACGATCGTCTACATGACGAGATTTACGCGAAGCAGGTGCGCGCCTTAGGCCATGCCGGGGACGTGCTGCTGGCCATCTCCACGCGCGGTAACAGCCGGGATATCGTGAAAGCCGTTGAAGCAGCGGTCACCCGCGATATGACCATCGTTGCGCTGACCGGCTATGACGGCGGCGAGCTGGCAGGTTTACTGGGGCCGCAGGATGTGGAAATTCGTATTCCGTCTCACCGTAGCGCGCGTATTCAGGAGATGCACATGCTCACGGTCAACTGCTTATGCGATCTGATCGATAACACGCTTTTCCCTCACCAGGATGATTAAGGAGTTCTAATGAAGGCTTTATCGACCCTTGCAGTCCTTATGTCTGCACTTCTACTTCAGGGATGTATTGCCGCAGCTGTTGTCGGTACCGCAGCTGTCGGCACCAAAGCGGCAACCGACCCGCGTTCTGTCGGGACGCAGGTTGATGACGGCACGCTGGAGCTGCGCGTCAACAGTGCGCTGTCGAAAGACGAACAAATCAAGAAAGAAGCGCGTATTAACGTAACGGCTTATCAGGGCAAAGTGCTGCTGGCAGGCCAGGCACCTAATACTGAATTAGCCTCCCGCGCTAAACAGATCGCGATGGGTGTAGAAGGGACAACAGAGGTGTTCAATGAGGTGCGCCAGGGCCAGCCAATTGGTTTGGGCGATGCGTCTTCCGATACCTGGATCACCACCAAAGTGCGCTCTCAGCTGCTGGGATCGGACCAGGTAAAATCGTCAAACGTGAAAGTAACCACCGAGAACGGCGAAGTGTTCCTGCTGGGTCTGGTGACCGAGCGTGAAGGGAAAGCGGCGGCGGATATCGCCAGCCGGGTGAGTGGCGTGAAGCACGTCACCACCGCGTTTACTTACATTAAATAATAAAAATCCCCTCACTTGAGGGGATTTTTTTGTAGGCCCGGTAAGCATAGCGCCACCGGGCGTTTTTCACAGAAGCGCAATACTCCCCACCACCACGCCACTCAACGCCACCAGCCCCGCGGTCAACCACAGCGCTTTCGCCGGGAATGACTTACGCAGCATGATAAGCGACGGCAGGCTGATCGCCGGCAGCGTAATCAGCAACGCCAGCGCCGGGGCGGTCCCCATGCCGGCCAGCATCATGGTCTGAACAATCGGAATTTCCGCCGCCGTTGGGATCACGAACAGGCAGCCCGCAACCGCCATTGCGATAACCCACATCAGGGTGTTGTCGATAGCGCCATCCGCATGCGGGAACAGCCAGACGCGCGCCGCCCCCAATACCAGCACCGCCAGGATATAAACCGGGATGGTGCTCCAGAAAAGCTGCCACAGCGCGTTGCCCCAGCGGGCAAAAAATCCGCCCTGTGGCTCGCTGATCTCCAGCTCAACGGCAGCGGTCTCAGGCGCGTTGTCCTTCACCAGTTTTTGCACCAGCGTCGCCACCACCAGCACCGTCGCCAGCCCGGCCACCAGGCGGATAGCCGCAAAATGCCAGCCCAGCACGAAGCCCATAAACACCAGCGTCGCCGGGTTGAGCAGCGGGTTACCCATCCAGAACGCCAGCGCGCCGCCCATCGACACGCGCTGACGACGCATCCCTGCAGCCACGGGCGCGGCACAGCAGGAGCACATCATCCCCGGCAGGGAGAAAATCGTCCCCAGCAGCGTGCCCTGAAAGCGCGGCTGACCAAGCGTTTTCACCAGCCAGTTGCGGGGGATAAGCACCTGAATCAGCGAGCCCAGGATCACGCCTAAGACGGCGGCCTTCCAGACGGCAAGGAAGTAGACCATGGCGTAATCCCACGCAGCCTGAAGCGGGCTGGAATCAGCCTGAGCGAGAATAGATTTACCGATGCTGTGCGTTTCGGCGGCGGTGAAGGCTTTGCCGTAGTACGGCTGCCATTTCACATACCAGAGGCCAATAATGACCACGAGAAAGAAAAGTGCGGGCTTCCACCATTGAACAGGTGTTGCCGCCTGAGATGAAGACTGACCAGTCATAGCATTCCCCGGAGAGTGTTATTTAATTAGCCGGGGGAGTTTACGCCTCGTCCTGAGCTATTTCACGCAGTTTTGCCGAAGGGATAATGTTGACCCCCGCTTTCAACGGCGCCAGCCCCTCTTTTAGCATCGCAAGAGCGACGTCCCGCGCGTCGATGGATTTCAAGTTGCCAGGAAGGATCTTAAACAGCGGGGCCAGTATCGACTCGTTAAACCGGCGTTCGTCCCTGTGGCCGCTCAGCATCGAGGGGCGCACAATCGTCAGTTGCTCCCATTTCTGCGCAATCAGCGCATCCTCCATCTTGCCCTTCACCTTGTTGTAGAAGAAAGGCGACCCGGCATTGGCGCCCAGCGCGCTGACCACCAGAAAATGTTTGGCCCCCAGCTTTTTCGCCGTGAGCGCGGTGTCCACTACCAGCGTGTAGTCGGCATGGATAAATGCCTCTTTGCTGCCCGCCTCGCGCCGCGTGGTGCCCAGACAGCAAAAGGCGATATCAATGGGATCCTGAACCTGCGCCAGCGCGTCCGTCAGCTGCGGATCGTGCGGGTTAAATACGCCGGAGACGTCCGCCAGCGGGCGACGCGTAGACGCTGCAATGTAGTTCACGCGGCGATCCTGAATCAGCAGCCGCAGCAGATGATCGCCCACCAGCCCGGTGGCGCCCGTAATCAATACCTGACTCATCGTATCCCCTTTACAGAATTGTCCGTTTGCGAACTCAGCGTCGTCGACCACACTTAGAAGTCTGTTACAGGTAAGTATTTACCACAAGCGGAGAAAAATCAGTCTGAAGCCAAAACAACGGAGGAAGCATGGGCAAGAAAATCGCAGTCTTGATCACCGACGAGTTTGAAGATTCAGAATTCACCTCTCCAGCAGAGGCGTTCCGCAAGGCGGGACATGAGGTCATCACCATTGAGAAAGAAGCGGGCAAAACGGTGACAGGCCATAAGGGCGAAGCCAGCGTGACGATTGACGAGTCAATTGATAACGTCAGCCCGTCCGATTTCGACGCCCTGCTGTTACCCGGTGGCCATTCACCCGACTCCCTGCGCGGGGACGAGCGCTTCGTCACCTTCACCCGTGACTTTGTGAGCACCGGTAAACCGGTATTTGCTATCTGCCACGGCCCGCAGCTGCTGATCAGCGCAGAAGTCGTGCGCGGGCGTAAGCTTACCGCCGTGAAGCCTATCGTTATCGATCTCAAAAATGCGGGGGCCGAGTTTTACGATCAGGAGGTGGTCAACGACAAAGACCAGCTGATCACCAGCCGAACGCCGGACGATCTCCCGGCGTTTAACCGCGAAGCGCTACGCCTGCTCGGCGCGTAGCCAGTGCAGCTTCTTGCCAAAGCCCAGGGTGTTGTCGGTAAATTTCAGCTCATCGAGGCGGATTTCCCACACCGGGGCTTTTAGCGCAGCTGCAACGGGAAAGCGGCGCGTGTAGAGCTTACGGCGCGCGTCGCTCTCTTCGCCATCCAGCCGACGAATTTCACCTTTAAACTGCACCCCACGGATCAGCGCGACCGTTTTCGGCTGGCCGTTCACCGTGCCCGCTACCTTTGCCTGCTGGCCGGTCATCTGTGCATGACGCGTTTTGTCTTCACTCATGACGTAAAAAGCCACGCGCTCAGGGTCGTAGTAGTAAAACGCGTTAGCGCACCACATCTCACCCTCGTCATAAACGCACCAGGTGACAACATGCTGCTTCGCCAGCCAGCGGTTAATGGCGGCCAGTGTTTCCATTTTCGTTCTCTCTCATGCTATGGTGCGTTCACCTTAACATACTGAATCTTTTTACCGTGTGCTGGTTTCTCTATCTTGTCCGAACCGCTGATAACGCTCTCTACACCGGGATCACCACCGATGTGGCGCGGCGTTTTTTACAGCATCAAACGGGGAAAGGAGCAAAGGCGCTGCGGGGGAAAGGGGAACTGCAGCTGGCATTTTCAGCCGCGGTGGGCGACAGATCGCTGGCGCTCAGGCTGGAATACCGTATCAAGCAGCTGACGAAGCGCCAGAAGGAGCGCCTCGTGACCGGAGACGGCTCCTTTGAGGCGCTACGCGAGAGCCTGATTAAAAGCGATTGAAATGGTCGTGGTAGTCCACCAGGCCATTGACGCCGTTAAGCGCGTCGTCCGCCAGACGGTGCACCTGGAAGGCGGACTCGGTCCCCGGCCAGCGGCAGCGCAGATCGTAATGCGCGGCCTGCTCGAAACCTAATCGACCATAGAACGCCGGATCGCCCAGCGTGACTACGGCGGCATAGCCAAACTCATTCAGCGAGTCCAGCCCTTCATAGACAAGCTGGCGCGCCAGACCTTGCCCGCGATAGTTTTCATCTACCGCCAGCGGTGCCATTCCCACCCACTGAAGGTCGTCGCCCTGAACGATGACCGGGCTGAAGGCAACATAGCCGACAACCTGACCTTCATCATCGGTAGCAACCAGCCCCAGCGTGATCAGACCGTCTTCACGGAGATCGTGGACCAGTTGAGCTTCCGCATCGCTCTCAAAAGAGCGGCGCAATAACGCATCGATACCCGGTGCATCAATCCCAATTTCGACTCGAATCAGCATGGCTCACCTACTGAAGTGTGTTTACCGTCCGGCGGGGTTTTCAACCCGGCCTCAACAAAATCTGCCATTTGCATCAACATCACGCGCAGCGCCTTCGGCATCTGCTCCAGCTCAATGGCATCCATTAAATTCTTCACATACAGGCCAAGCTCCGTGTCCCCTTCAATCACCAGACGGCGCTGGAAGAAGAGCGTATCCGGATCCTGCTTTCGCGCGGCGATCATCAGCAGATCGCTGGCGTTGGCGCTAAAGCTCACGTCCGCCTCGGCTGATTCGCGTACGATCAACTGGCCGTTCTCTACGGAGGTAAACCAGCGCAGCCCGATGTCACGCACCTCAATGCTCAGCCAGCGGCCTTCCAGGAACTCCAGCTCGCCGTCCTGCAGCGCCTGGCGGAACTGCCAGCTCAGGACCTGCTCCAGCACCTGGCGCTTAAGCGCGAACGGTGCCAGCTTGACCGGCACGCTCAGCATAGATGGACCAAATTGTACGAGACGTGAACGCAGTTTCTCCAGCACGAGCTTTACTCCCTGATATCTGTAATCCCGCTATTTTGCCACATCCATTCCAGAACATAGCGGCGTAAATCAACAAACCGTCGTCCGGCTTACCTCATTATTGGTGTCATCAATACGCCATTAGCTGCCTTAAATCAAAAATTGTCGCCTGTGGGTTAATTAAAATCCCAGCTCGTTAACAATTTTGCGATCTCAGCGATCGAGAACTTCAGGATAAATTATGGAGCTGCTCTGCCCTGCCGGAAACCTTCCGGCGCTTAAGGCGGCCATCGAAAATGGGGCCGATGCGGTCTATATCGGGCTAAAGGATGATACCAACGCCCGCCATTTTGCTGGCCTCAACTTTACGGAGAAAAAGCTTCAGGAAGCCGTTAACTTCGTTCATCAGCACCGCCGCAAACTGCACATTGCCATCAACACCTTTGCCCATCCTGATGGCTACGCTCGCTGGCAGCGCGCGGTGGACATGGCGGCACAGCTGGGTGCCGATGCACTGATCCTGGCCGACCTTGCCATGCTTGAGTATGCAGCAGAACGCTATCCGCATATTGAGCGCCACGTCTCCGTTCAGGCATCCGCCACCAACGAAGAAGCCGTGCGTTTTTATCATCAACACTTCGACGTGGCCCGCGTGGTGCTGCCGCGCGTGCTCTCTATTCATCAGGTTAAGCAACTCGCGCGCGTCACGCCAGTGCCGCTGGAAGTTTTTGCCTTTGGCAGCCTGTGCATCATGGCCGAAGGCCGCTGCTATCTCTCCTCTTATTTAACCGGTGAATCGCCGAATACCGTCGGAGCCTGCTCCCCTGCCCGCTTTGTTCGCTGGCAGCAGACCCCTCAGGGGCTGGAGTCTCGCCTGAATGAGGTGCTGATTGACCGCTATCAGGACGGTGAAAACGCCGGTTATCCAACCCTGTGCAAAGGCCGCTACCTGGTCGACGGCGAGCGCTACCACGCGCTTGAGGAGCCTACCAGCCTCAACACGCTGGAGCTGCTGCCGGAACTGCTGGCGGCGAATATTGCCTCGGTGAAAATCGAAGGTCGTCAGCGCAGCCCGGCCTATGTGAGCCAGGTGGCGAAAGTGTGGCGTCAGGCCATCGACCGCTGCATGGCGGACCCGATGAACTACGCTCCGCAGCCGGCCTGGATGGAGACGCTCGGATCGATGTCCGAAGGCACGCAAACGACGCTTGGCGCGTATCACCGTAAATGGCAGTGAGATAACCATGAAATATTCATTAGGACCGGTGCTCTACTACTGGCCAAAAGAGACGCTGGAAGATTTTTACCAACAGGCCGCCACCAGCAGCGCCGATGTGATTTACCTCGGCGAAGCGGTGTGCAGCAAGCGCCGTGCCACCAAAGTGGGTGACTGGCTGGACATGGCGAAAAGCCTTGCCGGCAGCGGCAAGCAGGTGGTGCTCTCGACGCTCGCGCTGGTGCAGGCGTCTTCCGAACTGGGCGAACTGAAGCGCTACGTCGAAAATGGCGAGTTCCTGCTGGAAGCGAGCGATCTCGGCGTGGTGAACATGTGCGCTGAACGCAAGCTGCCGTTTGTCGCGGGACATGCCCTGAACTGCTATAACGCCGTGACCCTGCGCCTGCTGCTCAAACAGGGGATGACGCGCTGGTGCATGCCGGTGGAACTCTCCCGCGACTGGCTGGCTAACCTGCTGAATCAGTGCGACGAGCTGGGTATTCGAAATCAGTTTGAAGTGGAGGTGCTGAGCTACGGGCATCTGCCGCTGGCCTACTCCGCCCGCTGCTTTACCGCGCGCTCGGAAGACCGCCCGAAAGACGAATGCGAAACCTGCTGCATCAAGTACCCGAACGGACGCAGCATGCTGTCGCAGGAGAATCAGCAGGTGTTTGTCCTGAACGGCATTCAGACCATGAGCGGCTATGTCTATAACCTCGGCAACGAGCTGGCGTCGATGGACGGGCTGGTGGATATGGTGCGTTTGTCGCCGCTGGATACCGGCGTGTTCGCGATGCTGGACGCCTTCCGCGCCAACGAAAAGGGTGCCGCGCCGCTGCCGCTGACGGCAAACAGCGACTGCAACGGCTATTGGAAGCGTCTGGCCGGGCTGGAACTTCAGGCGTAAAAAAGGCTCACTTTGTTAACAACGGTTATCATTTTTTAATGCAGTATTAAAGATTCACCGTCGACAAAGTGAGCTGTTATGACTGACAAAACCATTCCGTTTTCGGTGCTGGATCTGGCGCCGATCCCTCAGGGCTCCTCGGCACGAGAAGCCTTTTCGCACTCTCTCGATCTGGCTCAGCTGGCCGAAAAGCGTGGCTATCACCGCTACTGGCTGGCCGAGCACCACAACATGGTGGGCATCGCCAGCGCCGCCACCTCGGTACTCATTGGCTATCTGGCAGCAAATACGACTACCCTGCACCTGGGCTCCGGCGGCGTGATGCTGCCTAACCACGCCCCGCTGGTGATTGCCGAGCAGTTTGGCACCCTGAACACGCTCTATCCGGGACGGATTGATTTGGGTCTTGGTCGTGCGCCCGGTAGCGACCAGCCGACGATGCGCGCCCTGCGTCGCCATATGAGCGGCGATATCGACAACTTCCCGCGCGACGTGGCCGAGTTGGTGGAGTGGTTCGACGCGCGCGATCCGAACCCGCATGTGCGCCCGGTCCCGGGCTACGGTGAGAAGATCCCGGTGTGGCTGTTGGGATCGAGCCTGTATAGCGCACAGCTCGCCGCGCAACTGGGACTACCGTTTGCCTTTGCCTCGCACTTCGCGCCGGATATGCTGCATCAGGCGCTGCATCTTTACCGCACGAACTTCAAACCGTCCGAGCGTCTGGAGAAGCCGTACGCGATGGTCTGTATCAACATCATTGCCGCCGACAGCAATCGCGACGCGGAATTCCTGTTTACCTCCATGCAGCAGGCGTTTGTGAAGCTGCGTCGCGGTGAGACGGGCCAGCTGCCGCCGCCGGTGGAGAATATGCATCAGCTGTGGTCGGCCTCTGAACAGTATGGCGTTCAGCAGGCGCTGAGTATGTCGCTGGTAGGCGATAAAGCGAAAGTGCGCCACGGGCTGGACGCGGTGCTGCGTGAAACGCAGGCGGATGAGATTATGGTCAACGGCCAGATTTTCGATCACCAGGCGCGTTTGCATTCGTTTGAACTGGCGATGCAGGTGAAAGAAGAGTTGGTGGGGTAGTCATTGTTTCGCCCGGTGGCGCTACGCTTACCGGGCCTACGGGATCGCGTAGGCCGGATAAGGCGTAGCCGCCATCCGGCACAAAAGACTCACTGATACACAGGCAGCAGGTTAAAACTCGACAGCACGTGTACCAGGGCATTGCCAGCACCAAACACCAGGATCAGCGCAATCATCGGCTTGCCGCCCCAGACGCGGAATTTCGGGCTGCCGAAGCGTTTACGTGATTTACGTGCCAGCAGCGCCGGCACAATCGCCGCCCAAATGGTTGCCGCCAGCCCTGCATAACCGATGGCGTACAGGAAACCGTTCGGCCACAGCAGACCACCCACGATCGGCGGCAGGAAGGTCAGCAGCGCGGTTTTGAAGCGCCCCATCGCAGAATCATCAAAGCCAAACAGATCCGCCAGGTAGTCAAACAGGCCCAGGGTCACGCCGAGGAAAGAGCTCGCCACCGCAAAGTTAGAGAAGACCACCAGCAGCAGATCCAGGCTGCGGCTGTTCAGCACGCCGCTCAGCGCCTGCACCAGCACGTCGATGTTACCGCCCTTCTGCGCAATGCCGATAAATTCTGGACGTGGGATGTTGCCCATCGTCCCCAGCAGCCAAATCACGTACAGCCCCAGCGCCAGCAGCGTGCCGTAGACCAGACACTTCACAATGGTGCGCGGATCTTTGCCGTAGTACTTCATCAGGCTCGGCACGTTACCGTGATAGCCGAACGACGCCAGACAGAACGGCAGCGTCATCAGCAGGTACGGCGTGTAGGAGGTGTTCACTTCGGCGACGTTAAACAGCGTGGCGGGCGTCACGTGCCCCAGCAGGCTGCCGAAGGTCAGGAAGAAAGTGATGACCTTAGCACCCAGCACAATCGCCGTCATGCGGCTCACCGCCCTGGTACTCATCCAGACGATAAACGCCACGCCCAGCGCAAAGCAGAGCCCCGCCAGACGCGCCGGAACGTTCAGCGAC
Organism: Enterobacter sp. RIT637; assembly: GCF_019718755.1. Lineage (NCBI taxonomy): Bacteria > Pseudomonadati > Pseudomonadota > Gammaproteobacteria > Enterobacterales > Enterobacteriaceae > Enterobacter > Enterobacter sp. RIT637. The sequence continues at coordinate 122,346 of NZ_JAIHAZ010000005.1, read as the reverse complement.
ATCTCAGCGAAGGTGTGATGCAGAATCGAGCCGCTCGCCGAAATATACGCGTAGGTCAGGATGTAAAGCACAAACGCGATGGACAGCCCGTTCACCAGGTTCCAGCCTTTGCCCAGCAGATCTTTGGTAATGGTGTCGAAGCTGGAGCCAATGCGGTAGTTCAGGTTCGCCTCAAGGATCATCAGCCCGGAGTGAAGCATGCAGAACCAGGTGAACACCAGCGCCGCCAGCGACCAGAAGAACCACGCACCGGACATAACCACTGGCAGGGAGAACATCCCAGCACCAATGATGGTACCGCCGATGATCACCACGCCGCCGAGCAGCGAGGGTGACGTTTGGGTGGTGGTTAGTGTCGCCATACAGCCATTACTCCAGTCAAAAATGTGGTATGCAGTTTAATGTGCAGCACTGTACCAGTACAAGAGTACAAAGGGAATAAAAAAAGCCCCGATAGCAATTATCGGGGCTGTATATATTACTTTACGTCAGTTGCGTAAGGCTTACGCGTCACCGAAACGACGACGGCTGGTGCCTTCTTCGCGGCGCGGGCCACGGTTTTCACGGCGTTCACCGGAGAAACGACGTGGTTCACCGCGACCTTCGCTACGACCGCCTTCACGACGCTCGCCACCGAAGCTGCGACCACCGCCACGACGCTCACCACCGCGGTCAGAGCGAGGCTGTGCATCACCCATCAGCTGCATGTTCATCGGCTTGTTCAGGATACGGGTGCGAGTAAAGTGCTGCAGTACTTCGCCCGGCATGCCTTTAGGCAGCTCGATAGTAGAGTGAGAGCCGAACAGCTTGATGTTACCGATGTAACGGCTGCTGATGTCGCCTTCGTTAGCGATCGCGCCAACGATGTGACGAACTTCAACACCGTCATCACGGCCCACTTCAATGCGGTACAGTTCCATTTCGCCAGCGTCACGACGCTCACGACGTGGACGGTCTTCACCACCGCGCTCTGGACGGTCACCGCGTGGACCACGGTCATTGCGGTCACCACGACGTTCGAAGCGATCGTCACGATCACGGAATTCACGCTTAGGACGCATCGGCGCATCTGGTGGCACGATCAGGCTACGTTCGCCCTGAGCCATTTTCAGCAGTGCTGCAGCCAGGGTTTCCATGTCCAGCTCTTCGCCTTCAGCGGTAGGCTGAATCTGCGACAGCAGCGCACGGTACTGATCCAGATCGCTGCTTTCCAGCTGCTGCTGTACTTTCGCGGCGAATTTTTCCAGACGGCGTTTGCCCAGCAGATCTGCGTTTGGCAGGTCAGCTTCTGGAATGGTCAGCTTCATGGTGCGTTCAATGTTACGCAGCAGACGACGCTCGCGGTTCTCAACGAACAGCAGCGCACGACCAGCGCGACCCGCACGACCGGTACGACCGATACGGTGAACGTAAGACTCAGAATCCATTGGGATGTCGTAGTTTACAACCAGGCTGATACGCTCAACGTCCAGACCACGTGCTGCCACGTCGGTTGCAATCAGGATATCCAGACGACCGTCTTTCAGGCGCTCCAGAGTCTGCTCACGCAGGGCCTGGTTCATGTCACCGTTCAGCGCTGCGCTGTTGTAGCCGCTACGCTCCAGGGCTTCAGCCACTTCCAGGGTCGCGTTTTTGGTACGAACGAAGATGATCGCCGCATCAAAATCTTCCGCTTCCAGGAAACGTACCAGCGCTTCGTTTTTGCGCATGCCGTACACAGACCAGTAGCTCTGGCTGATGTCCGGGCGAGTGGTTACGCTGGACTGAATACGCACTTCCTGAGGATCTTTCATGAAGCGTTTGGTGATACGACGAATCGCTTCTGGCATGGTGGCAGAGAACAGAGCGGTCTGATGACCTTCCGGGATCTGCGCCATGATGGTTTCGACGTCTTCAATGAAGCCCATACGCAGCATTTCATCTGCTTCATCCAGTACCAGGCCGCTCAGTTTAGAGAGGTCCAGAGTACCGCGCTTCAGGTGATCCAGCAGACGGCCCGGCGTACCGACGACAATCTGTGGGCCCTGGCGCAGAGCGCGTAACTGCACGTCATAACGCTGGCCGCCGTAGAGGGCTACCACGTTTACGCCGCGCATATGTTTAGAGAATTCCGTCATTGCTTCAGCAACCTGAACAGCCAGTTCACGGGTTGGAGCCAGGACGAGGATCTGCGGTGCACGCAGGTCCGGATCAATGTTGTTCAGCAGCGGCAGCGAGAATGCTGCAGTTTTACCGCTACCAGTCTGGGCCATGCCCAGCACGTCACGACCAGAGAGCAGATGTGGGATACATTCTGCCTGGATCGGAGATGGTTTTTCGTAACCCAGATCGTTAAGGGCTTCAAGGATAGGAGCCTTCAGGCCCAGATCTGCAAAAGTGGTTTCGAATTCAGCCATGTAGTACAAGTGCCTCGATATTAATGGCGGCCAGTCTACTTAGCTCATCGTGAAAATGATTAGCAATTTTCATTGAAAAGTGTGAACCGGCTCAAAGTAGGTGTATTGACGAACAACAACGCCCTCACCAGTTAAGGTGATGACAATCAAAAGATTACGGGCTGATGTTTATGTCGTCAGCTATTGCTGGTCCGATTCTGCCAGGTCGTCTTGCTCCTGGCCCAAGAGCGATAATTCCAACAATGCATAACGGTGCTCAACGAAGTTGTGTACGTTGTTAGCAACCGCTAATTTGAACAGTGCCGTAGCGCTGTCCATATCCCCCAGACTTAGGTAGTACTTACCTAAATAGAAGTTGGTTTCACTGAGATGCTCAGCGAGCGAGGTGTTATCCGTTGCGTCCGCCTTGAGGCGTTCCATCAGCGTTGCTTCGCTAATGTTGCCCAGGTAGAACTCGACAATGTTCCATCCCCATTGTTCCTTGTCCGATTTCTCGAAGCGCTGTTTCAGTGCTTCTTTGGCCTGCTTCTCATCGAGCTTCTGCTCAACGATGTAAAGCCACAGGCTGCGGAAAGGATCATTAGGATCGTCTTGATAAAACGCCAGCAGATCATCTTGCGCTAACTTATCACGACCGCCGTAATACAATGCGATACCGCGATTCAAGTGCGCGTAGTTGTAAGTTGGATCAAGCTCAAGTACAGAATCAAACGCTTCATAGGCAGCATCAAAATTGCCTGCCTGCGTTAAGTAAATGCCTAAGTAATTGAATACTTCAGGCATATCAGGTCGGATTGCCAGCGCTTGTGAAAAATCATTCCGCGCTAATGCCCTCAGACCGAGACTATCATACAACACTCCGCGCTCATATAAAAGCTGTGCGCGTTCGTCATCGGTTAAAGCCCGACTGGCAAGAATTTGTTCCATGCGTGCCAGAATCACTTCCTGCTGCAAAGTCGGTTGCAATGGCACTGCGAGGACTTCGCTCTTACGCCAGGCAGAGTTGCTGCATCCTGCCAGCGTTAAAGCTGTCGCAACGAAACACCAGCGCAAAAAAGGCTTCATTTCCCACTCCCGAAGACAACTATTGGATGAACGTCCTGTCCCCCGGCGGCTTAACAAGGCGTCCTGCCTGATAATAAACCCTCCGCCGAAGCGGAGGGCAAATGCTACCTTACTCGCCTTGTTCTGCGGCTGGCGCTTCTGGCGCAGCGGCAGGAGACTGCTCGGTTGCTTCTTTAATGCTCAGACGGATACGGCCTTGACGGTCAACTTCCAGAACCTTAACCGGCACTTCCTGACCCATCTGCAGGTAATCGGTCACTTTCTCAACGCGCTTGTCAGCGATCTGAGAGATGTGAACCAGACCTTCTTTACCGCCACCGATGGCGACGAACGCGCCAAAGTCAACGATACGGGTCACTTTACCTGCGTAGACACGACCCACTTCGATCTCTGCAGTGATCTCTTCGATGCGGCGAATAGCGAATTTCGCTTTTTCGCCGTCGGTTGCTGCGATCTTCACAGTACCGTCATCTTCGATTTCGATCGTGGTGCCAGTCTCTTCGGTCAGCGCACGGATTACGGAACCGCCCTTACCGATAACGTCTTTGATCTTGTCTGGATTGATCTTGATGGTGTGGATACGCGGAGCGAACTGAGAAATGTCGCCGCGTGGCGCGTTAATCGCCTGTTCCATCACGCCCAGGATGTGCAGACGCGCACCTTTAGCCTGGTTCAGAGCAACCTGCATGATCTCTTTGGTGATACCTTCAATTTTGATATCCATCTGCAGCGCAGAGATACCTTCGCGGGAACCCGCGACTTTGAAGTCCATATCGCCCAGGTGGTCTTCGTCGCCCAGGATGTCAGACAGAACAACAAAGTTGTCGCCTTCTTTCACCAGACCCATAGCGATACCCGCCACAGCGGCTTTGATTGGTACGCCTGCATCCATCAGCGCCAGAGAGGCACCGCACACGGAAGCCATGGAAGAAGAACCGTTAGATTCGGTGATTTCAGAAACCACACGAACGGTGTACGGGAATTTGTCAGCTTCTGGCATCACTGCCAGCACGCCGCGCTTCGCCAGACGACCGTGACCAATTTCACGACGCTTCGGCGAACCAACCATACCGGTCTCACCAACGGAGTACGGAGGGAAGTTGTAGTGGAACAGGAAGCTGTCAGTACGCTCGCCCATCAGTTCGTCGATGTTCTGTGCGTCACGTGCGGTACCCAGGGTCGCGGTAACCAGCGCCTGCGTTTCGCCACGGGTGAACAGTGCGGAACCGTGAGTACGTGGCAGTACGCCAGTACGAACGTCCAGACCACGGATCATGTCTTTTTCACGGCCATCGATACGCGGTTCGCCTGCCAGTACGCGGCTGCGAACGGTGTTTTTCTCGATAGCGTGCAGAATTTCGCTCAGCTCGTTAGCGTCCAGGGATTCATCTTCAGCCACCAGCGTCGCGATGGTTTCTGATTTGATGACGTCAACCTGAGCGTAACGCTCTTGTTTGTCGGTGATGCGGTATGCATCGCTCAGGCGTGCGCCTGCCAGTGCAGCAACGCGTGCATTCAGCGCGTCGTTAACTGCTTCTGGCTGCCAGTCCCAACGTGGTTTACCGGCTTCTTTCACCAGGTCGTTGATGTTCTGGATAACGATCTGCTGCTGGTCGTGGCCAAATACCACAGCGCCCAGCATCTGGTCTTCGCTCAGCAGTTCAGCTTCGGATTCAACCATCAGCACAGCGGCTTCAGTACCCGCAACCACCAGGTCCAGCTTACTTTCTTTCAGCTCTTCCTGAGTTGGGTTCAGCACGTACTGGTCGTTGATGTAGCCAACGCGCGCGGCACCGATTGGGCCATTGAATGGAATACCAGACAGTGACAGGGCAGCAGATGCGCCGATCATAGCAACGATGTCCGGGTTAACCTGTGGGTTAACGGAAACAACGGTCGCGATAACCTGTACTTCGTTAACGAAGCCTTCCGGGAACAGCGGACGAACCGGGCGGTCAATCAGACGCGCGATCAGGGTTTCGCCTTCGCTTGGACGGCCTTCACGACGGAAGAAACCACCCGGGATTTTACCGGCAGCGTAGGTACGCTCCTGGTAGTTAACGGTCAGCGGGAAGAAGTCCTGACCTGGTTTAGCTTTTTTCTGGCCAACAACGGTAACGAATACCGCGGTGTCATCCATGCTTACCATAACGGCAGCAGTAGCCTGACGTGCCATCATGCCGGTTTCCAGCGTGACGGTATGTTGACCATACTGGAATTTACGAACGATCGGATTCAGCAAAGTTCTGTCCTTTCTTAAATGTATGACAGCACACCACAGGTGTGCTGACGATTTAACCCGACCTTCTTCGCATCCTCGCGACTAATGACAACCGACACCCCCATGGGTGAAGCCTCTCATTAGCCGCGCGAACCTCTGCAATGAAGATCATTTATAGCAACAATACAATAGTTTCCAGTGAATTGCTGCCGTCTGGTTGAAAAAAGGGGCCATCAGGCCCCCTTTTCTGAAACTCGCAAGACTTAGCGACGCAGACCCAGACGCTCGATCAGCGCGGTGTAACGTGCAACATCTTTACGTTTCAGGTAGTCGAGCAGTTTACGACGCTGAGAAACCATACGCAGCAGACCACGACGGCTGTGGTGATCTTTTTTGTGCTCTGCAAAGTGACCCTGCAGGTGGTTAATCTGTGCAGTCAGCAGTGCAACCTGAACTTCGGTAGAACCGCTGTCGTTAGTACCACGACCAAACTCAGAAACGATTTTAGCTTTAGCTTCAACGCTTAGAGACATTTTCAAACTCCAGAATATAAAGAATGTAAGGATGCCGATCTCTAATTCAGCAATCCCAGTATACGACCAACAAATTGTTAAACAATTTGCAGATCGTTAAGCGGCGATATTCTACTCGTCTCCCCTGCTTATCGCAAGGTGAGGTGTTATCGCCGTCACGCTTCTATCGGATACTCGACGACCAGACGACGCGGCGCAACGCGCCCTTCACCGTCCATTTCGCCCATACCGATGAATTTCCCGTCGTCACCTTCCGTCACGCGTACCAGCCCTTCAAGCGGCGCATCCGCCGTACGAACCGGGTTGCCGTTCTTAAAGTAAACGGACGATGTTAAAGGAAGATTAACGATCGGGAAATCCGCCGCCGGACTGTCCATTGGCATCAGCAAGGGATCCAGCAATTCTGCTGGCGCTATTCCCTGTGCTTCCGCCTGTTCAACCAGCTCGCGAAGATGCTCAAGCGTCACCATGCGTTCGACCGGATACTTGCTGACAGCCAGACGACGCAGGTAAATCACATGCGCCCCGCAGCCCAGCTTTTCACCGAGGTCGTCGATGATGGTACGAATATAGGTGCCTTTCGAACAGTGTACTTCTAGCTCCAGCTCATCGCCTTCATGGCGAATGAACAGCAGTTCATACACGGTAATCGGACGGGCTTCACGCGGAACATCAATGCCCTGGCGCGCATATTCGTAGAGCTTCTTGCCCTGATATTTCAGCGCCGAATACATCGACGGCACCTGCATCGTGTCACCGCGGAAGCTTTCCAGCGCCGCATCAAGCTGCTCTGCGCTGAAGGTCACCGGGCGCTCTTCCACGACCTGGCCATCCGCGTCGGAGGTATCCGTGCGCTGGCCCAGTTTAGCGATAACGCGATAGCGCTTATCGGAATCCAGCAGGTACTGGGAAAACTTTGTCGCCTCTCCCAGGCAGACCGGCAGCATACCGGTCGCCAGCGGATCCAGCGCACCCGTATGGCCCGCACGGTTGGCGTTAAAAATACGCTTCACTTTTTGCAGTACGTCGTTGCTGGATGCGCCCTGCGGTTTATCCAGCAGCAGCACGCCATGCACGTCGCGACCGCGACGACGAGGACGACTCATCAGTCCTCCTTGCTGTCGTCCGCTGGGTTCACACGACGCTCATCGTCATGTTTCACCACGCTGGTCACCAGGTTGGACATACGCATACCTTCTACCAGCGAGTTATCGTAGAAGAAGGTCAGCTCAGGCACGATACGCAGACGCATCGCTTTGCCGAGCAGAGAGCGGATGAAACCAGAGGCTTCCTGCAGCGCTTTAATGCCGTTTTTCACCGCGGCTTCGTCCTGATCGTTCAGGAACGTCACGAATACTTTGGCATAGGCCAAATCGCGGGACATCTCAACGCCAGACACGGTGGTCATCATACCAATACGCGGATCTTTGATTTCGCGTTGCAGAATGAGTGCGATCTCTTTCTGCATTTCCTGCGCTACGCGCTGAGGGCGACCAAATTCTTTCGCCATAATAAATTCTCCAGACAAAAAAGGGGCTAAAAGCCCCTTTTAAAATTATTGCCGGGTGGCGCTTCGCTTACCCGGCCTACGCTAGTTAATCTTCTAAGGATTTTGGGTTGCAACAAGGCGGCAAGCTCGTGAATCCCCGGGAGCATAGATAACTATGTGACCGGGGTGAACGAGCGCAGCCAACGCAGTGGCGGCCCAAAAGCCGACGAAGATTAAGCGATGGTACGCTGAATTTCGATGATCTCGAACACTTCGATCATATCGCCAACGCGAACGTCGTTGTAGTTCTTCACGCCGATACCACATTCCATGCCGTTACGGACTTCGTTAACGTCATCTTTGAAGCGGCGCAGGGATTCCAGCTCGCCTTCGTAGATAACCACGTTGTCACGCAGTACGCGGATTGGGTTGTGACGCTTGATGTTACCTTCGGTAACCATACAGCCCGCGATCGCACCGAATTTCGGTGATTTGAATACGTCACGTACTTCAGCCAGACCGATGATCTGCTGTTTCAGCTCAGGAGACAGCATGCCGCTCATCGCTGCTTTCACTTCGTCGATCAGGTTATAGATGACGGAGTAGTAACGCAGATCCAGGCTTTCAGCTTCAATCACTTTACGCGCAGATGCATCCGCACGAACGTTGAAGCCAACCAGGATAGCGTTGGAGGCAGCAGCCAGGGTTGCGTCGGTTTCGGTGATACCACCTACGCCAGAACCGATAATCTTCACTTTCACTTCGTCGGTAGACAGTTTCAGCAAGGAGTCGGAGATCGCTTCCACAGAACCCTGAACGTCGGCTTTCAGAACAACGTTCACTTCGTGAACTTCGCCCTCGGTCATGTTGGCAAACATGTTCTCGAGTTTAGATTTCTGCTGACGAGCCAGTTTAACTTCGCGGAATTTACCCTGACGATACAGTGCAACTTCACGCGCTTTCTTCTCGTCACGCACAACGGTCACTTCATCACCGGCAGCCGGCACACCGGACAGACCCAGGATTTCCACTGGAATGGATGGACCCGCTTCCAGCACTTCCTGACCCAGTTCGTTACGCATCGCACGAACGCGACCGTATTCGAAACCACACAGAACGATGTCACCTTTGTTCAGCGTACCTTCGCGAACCAGAACGGTTGCAACCGGACCACGACCTTTATCCAGGAAGGATTCGATAACCGCGCCGCTTGCCATACCTTTACGAACCGCTTTCAGCTCCAGAACTTCAGCCTGCAGCAGGATAGCGTTCAGGAGGTCGTCGATACCGGTACCCGCTTTTGCAGATACTGGGATGAACTGCGCTTCACCGCCCCACTCTTCCGGCATAACGCCGTACTGAGACAGTTCGTTCTTCACGCGATCCATATCGGCTTCTGGCTTATCGATTTTGTTGACTGCAACAACCAGAGGTACCTGCGCCGCTTTTGCGTGCTGGATAGCTTCAATGGTCTGTGGCATCACGCCATCGTCTGCCGCAACAACCAGTACAACGATATCCGTTGCCTGAGCACCACGAGCACGCATTGAGGTAAACGCTGCGTGGCCTGGGGTATCCAGGAAGGTGATCATGCCGTTTTCGGTTTCTACGTGGTAAGCACCGATGTGCTGGGTAATGCCACCCGCTTCGCCGGATGCCACTTTAGTAGAGCGAATGTAGTCAAGCAGAGAGGTTTTACCGTGGTCAACGTGACCCATGATGGTCACAACAGGTGCACGCGGTTCAGCCGCTGCGCCAGTGTCACGGTCGCTCATTACTGCTTCTTCCAGCTCGTTTTCACGACGCAGGATAACTTTGTGGCCCATCTCTTCAGCAACCAGCTGTGCGGTTTCCTGGTCGATGACCTGGTTGATGGTCGCCATTGCGCCCAGCTTCATCATCGCTTTGATGACCTGAGAGCCTTTAACGGCCATCTTGTTCGCCAGATCGCCAACGGTGATGGTTTCACCAATCACAACGTCACGGTTAACGGCCTGAGCTGGCTTCTGGAAGCCCTGCTGCAGCGCGGAACCTTTACGCTTGCCGCCTTTACCACCGCGAACGGCTGCACGTGCTTCTTCACGGTCAGCTTTAGATTCAGCGTGTTTGTTACCTTTTTTCGCTGGACGCGCGGCTTTGGTGCTGCGGCCACGGCCACGGCCGCCTTCAACTTCACGATCGTTGTCGTCTTCAGCCTGACGCGCGTGCTGAGAAGTGGTCACATGATAGTCGCTGGTGTCTTCAGTCGTTTCAGCGGTATTCACGCCATTCTTCTCGTTTTCTTCTGCCATACGGCGCGCTTCTTCAGCAACACGGCGAGCTTCTTCTTCCAGCTTACGGCGGGCTTCTTCTTCCGCTTTACGCTTCAGCTCGGCAGCTTCATTTTCACGGCGGGCTTTTTCAGCCTGGGCGGTTTTGGTCATTTCGTCTGTCTGTTGATTGCTCACTTTGTCTTTTTCCGCAGCGTCACGCTTCACTTTATCACTTGCGTCGCGTTTCGCTTTTTCTGCGGCCTCACGTTCAGCTTTTAATTCTGCTTCACGTTTGGCGGTTGCTTCCGCCGCACGCTGAGCTTGTTCTTCCGCTTCACGCTGTGCCTGCTCTTCCGCAGCAAGGCGTTCTGCCTCTTGCGGATCACGTTTTACAAAGGTGCGCGTCTTGCGGACTTCAATTTGTACCGATTTGCTTTTGCCACCGGTACCAGGGATGTTTAACGTGCTACGCGTTTTGCGCTGCAGCGTTAACTTGTCAGGCGTAGAGCCGTGTTCACGGTTCAGGTGCGTTAACAAGGTTTGTTTTTCTTGCGCGGTCACCGAGTCATCAGCGGACTTCGGGATCCCTGCATCAGCAAATTGCTGTACCAGGCGGTCCACGGAGGTCTGAATCTCAGCAGCCAGCGATTTTACAGTTACATCAGTCATGCTGTTCCTTCCTGCTACAGTTTATTACGCTTCGTCGCCGAACCAGCAAATATTACGTGCGGCCATGATGAGCTCGCCGGCTTTCTCGTCGGTTAAACCTTCGATATCAGCCAGGTCATCAACGCCTTGCTCAGCGAGATCTTCCAGCGTACAAACACCACGGGCAGCCAGCTTGAACGCAATCGCACGATCAAGACCTTCCAGATTCAGCAGGTCATCAGCCGGCTTCTTATCACCAAGGCTTTCTTCCTGAGCCAGTGCCAGGGTGGTCAGTGCGTTTTTAGCGCGTTCACGCAGGGCTTCAACAGTCTGTTCATCCAGACCGTCAATTTCCAGCAGCTCTTTCATTGGCACATAGGCCAGTTCTTCCAGCGTAGAGAAACCTTCTTCAACCAGAACAGTGGCGAAGTCTTCGTCAATGTCGAGGTATTTAGTGAAGGTATCGATCGCCGCATGGGCTTCAGCCTGATGCTTAGCCTGCAGGTCATCAACGGTCATCACGTTGAGTTCCCAGCCGCTCAGCTGTGACGCCAGACGTACGTTCTGACCGTTACGGCCAATCGCCTGCGCCAGGTTGCCCGCTTCAACAGCGATATCCATGGTGTGTTTGTCTTCGTCAACAACGATAGACGCGACATCAGCCGGAGCCATTGCGTTGATCACGAACTGCGCCGGGTTGTCGTCCCACAGAACGATATCAATACGCTCGCCGCCCAGTTCGGTCGAAACCGCCTGAACACGCGCGCCGCGCATACCGACGCAAGCACCGACCGGGTCGATACGCTTGTCGTTGGTTTTCACCGCGATTTTCGCACGGGAACCCGGATCGCGAGCCGCCGCTTTGATCTCAATAACTTCTTCGCCGATTTCCGGCACTTCGATACGGAACAGTTCAACCAGCATTTCTGGTTTAGAACGGGTCACGAACAGCTGTGCACCACGCGCTTCAGGGCGCACGGCGTACAGAACACCACGGATACGGTCGCCTGGGCGGAAGTTTTCACGCGGCAGCATGTCTTCGCGCAGGATCACGGCTTCAGCGTTACCCGGCATCCCTTCGGATTTGATCTCCAGAGAGATGTTGTCGCGATTCACTTTCTTCACCACGCCGGTGATGATTTCGCCTTCCTGATCGCGGAACTGATCGACAACCAGCGCGCGCTCGGCTTCGCGAACTTTCTGCACGATAACCTGTTTAGCGGTCTGGGTCGTGATACGGTCGAAGGTCACAGATTCAATCTGATCTTCAACATACTCGCCCACGTTCAGACTTTCGTCTTCATAACGCGCCGCTTCCAGCGTGATCTCTTTGGTCGGCTGGGTCACTTCTTCAACGATTACCCAACGACGGAATGTATCGAAGTCACCGCTTTTACGATCGATTTCTACGCGAACATCGATCTCTTGTTCGTATTTTTTCTTGGTTGCTGTAGCCAGTGCACTTTCCAGCGCTTCGAAAATCTTCTCACGCGGCAGTGATTTCTCATTGGAGACGGCTTCAACAACAGCCAAAATTTCTTTGTTCATCGCGGGCTTTTCACCTCAATCCAGACTGTTAAAAGTGGGGAACCAGGTTCGCCTTCTGGATATTACTCAGCGCGAACACTTCATCTTTGCCGTCGACTGTCACCGTGATCATTTCACCATCAACGGCTTTGATAATTCCCTGCCATTTACGGCGGTTCTGTACGGCCATACGCAGAACGAGAGCCACTTCTTCACCGGTAAAGCGCACATAGTGCTCGGCCGTGAACATCGGGCGATCGAGGCCAGGTGAGGAAACTTCCAGGTTGTACGCAACGGTAATCGGGTCTTCAACATCAAGAACCGCACTCACCTGGTGGCTAACATCAGCACAATCATCAACATTGATGCCATCTTCACTATCAATATAGATGCGCAGCGTCGATGTACGGCCGCGAACGAATTCGATGCCGACCAGTTCGTAGCCCAGTGCTTCGACCGGTGCAGTAATCATCTCTGTTAATTTTTGCTCTAATGTGGACAAGCCCACCCCCAAGACATAAAAAAAGGGCGTAAAGCCCAGTTATTCTGTAGTCAGATAACAAAAAACCCCGATAAATCGGGGCTTTAGATAACTGAACCCTATAGCCACAACTGTGGCCTGGAGCACTCTCCGAAAGAATTTTTTCAAATCCAGCTACGAAGGCTCTAAGTCTTCACAGTATATTTGAAAAAGAACTTTATGGGAAAGTGGTTGCGGGGGCCGGATTTGAACCGACGACCTTCGGGTTATGAGCCCGACGAGCTACCAGGCTGCTCCACCCCGCGCCTGAAACGTGGCAAATTCTACGCGTTTTAGGTAGAAAATGCAAATAATGCTGGGATTTGGTACCGAAGACGGGACGTAAAATCGGCGTTCAGTATATTGATAGTTGACCCCGCCTGTCAACCCGACTTCCACCAGATCGATTAGACCAAATTTTTTACAAAAAACGCATGAGTCTCTTCCGGTCTACGGCAAAAGATGATTAAATGAATACTCACTTATTTTGCATAAAAATGCACAAGAGAGCGAAAGCGGTCTCTAATCAGTCAATCAAGCAGGGTTTTATTATATGACGACGATTCTCAAGCATCTTCCGGTAGGACAACGTATTGGCATCGCTTTCTCAGGCGGCCTGGATACCAGCGCTGCACTGCTGTGGATGCGCCAAAAGGGAGCGGTTCCGTATGCATATACTGCGAACCTGGGACAGCCAGATGAGGAAGATTATGATGCGATCCCTCGTCGTGCCATGGAGTATGGCGCAGAGAACGCACGACTGATTGACTGCCGCAAGCAGCTGGTCGCCGAAGGTATCGCTGCGATTCAGTGCGGTGCTTTCCATAACACCACCGGTGGCCTGACCTATTTCAATACCACCCCGCTGGGCCGTGCCGTGACGGGCACCATGCTGGTTGCTGCCATGAAAGAAGATGGCGTAAATATCTGGGGTGACGGCAGCACCTATAAAGGCAACGATATCGAACGTTTCTATCGTTATGGCCTGCTGACCAACGCCGAACTGCAGATTTACAAACCGTGGCTGGATACCGACTTCATCGACGAACTGGGTGGTCGTCATGAGATGTCTGAATTCATGATTGCCTGCGGTTTTGACTATAAGATGTCCGTCGAAAAAGCGTACTCTACCGACTCCAATATGCTGGGTGCAACGCACGAAGCGAAAGACCTGGAATTCCTGAACTCCAGCGTGAAGATCGTTAATCCGATCATGGGCGTGAAGTTCTGGGATGAGAACGTCAAAATCCAGGCTGAAGAAGTGACCGTACGTTTTGAACGGGGCCACCCGGTTGCCCTGAACGGCAAAACGTTCTCTGACGACGTTGAGCTGATGCTGGAAGCAAACCGCATAGGCGGTCGTCACGGCCTGGGCATGAGCGATCAGATTGAAAACCGTATCATTGAAGCGAAAAGCCGTGGCATTTATGAAGCCCCGGGGATGGCGCTGCTGCACATCGCTTACGAGCGTCTGCTGACCGGTATTCATAACGAAGACACTATCGAACAGTATCACTCTCATGGCCGTCAGCTGGGTAAACTGCTGTACCAGGGCCGCTGGTTCGATCCGCAGGCACTGATGCTGCGTGACGCGCTGCAGCGTTGGGTGGCAAGCGCAATCACCGGTGAAGTGACGCTGGAGCTGCGTCGCGGCAATGACTACTCCATCCTGAATACCGTGTCTGACAACCTGACCTATAAAGCAGAGCGTCTGACCATGGAGAAAGGTGATTCAGTCTTCTCTCCGGATGACCGTATCGGTCAACTGACCATGCGTAACCTGGACATCACCGATACCCGCGAGAAGCTGTTCAACTATGTTGAGAATGGCCTGCTCTCCGCCAGTTCCGGTAACGGCCTGCCGCAGGTTGAAAACCTGGAACACAGCGATAAGAAGTAATCGACAGCAAGACATGCAGAAGGCGCCCAACAGGCGCCTTTTTTATTTGGTATTTGTAGGGCGGGTAAGCGCAGCGCCACCCGCCATTTTGGCCGCCACCACAATATACAGACGAAAAAAAAGACGTCTTGCGACGTCTTTCTTCTGGAATATTGGTACCGAGGATGGGACTCGAACCCACAAGCCCGTTAGGGCACTACCACCTCAAGGTAGCGTGTCTACCAATTCCACCACCTCGGTACGGAATACTTACTGCGGGATATCGCTGGTTGGCTTAGCCGGTGCAGCTGGCTGAGTCTGCTCAGTTTTTGCTGGCGCGCTCAGATTTTCCCACTCGCTTCCTTTACTGGTCTTGTTGCTGTTGATATTGCCCAGCACCAGACTGATGATGAAGAACAGCGTAGCCAGAATCGCCGTCGTACGGGTCATGAAGTTCGCAGAACCACTTGAACCAAACAGCGTACCGGAAGCGCCTGCTCCGAAGGAGGCTCCCATATCAGCGCCTTTACCTTGCTGCAGCATGATCAGCGCTACAAGAGCGATGGCTACAATAAGGAAAATAACTAAAAGAGCTTCGTACATAATCAACCTGTTCCTTGCGGATTTGCCGCATACCAATGCTTCGACCAATTAGCAGGATTTTTGTTTCCCACTGAAGCGGGTGTGAATACTAACCAAAGCGAATGACCTTCGCAAGGGCATTTTCGACGCATTGTATCAACTGCGGAAAAAAACAGCAAAAAGCCATTAATTGCTTAAAACAAAGGCGGCAAGCGCCGCCTTTTTAAACACTTACTGTGAAAAGTTATGCAGCTTTTACCGCATCCGCGATGCGATGCGCGAATTCAGTCACCTGCGCTTCGTCTTCGCCTTCAACCATCACGCGAATCAGTGGCTCGGTGCCAGATTTACGCAGCAGCACACGGCCACGATTGCCCAGAGCAGCTTCAACCTCTGTCATCACCGCTTTCACATTGTCACTTTCAAGCGGATCGCCATTACCCGCGGTAAAACGCACGTTAACGAGGATCTGCGGGAACATCTTCATACCACTGCAGAGATCGTGCAGGCTCATATGGTTGCGCGCCATGGCAGCAACCACCTGCAGGCCCGCCACGATGCCGTCACCGGTGGTGGTTTTATCGAGCAGGATCACGTGACCGGAGTTTTCCGCACCGATTCGCCAGCCCTTCTCCTGCAATTTTTCCAGCACATAGCGGTCGCCCACTTTCGCGCGGACAAACGGAATACCGAGCTGTTTCAGCGCCAGTTCCAGGCCCATGTTGCTCATCAGCGTACCTACAGCGCCGCCACGCAGCTGACCCTGACGCAGACCTTCACGTGCAATGATGTAGAGGATCTGATCGCCGTCGACCTTATTACCTTCGTGGTCGACCATGATCACACGGTCACCGTCACCGTCCAGGGCAATACCCAGATCGGCTTTTTCCGCCAGCACGCGCGCCTGAAGGGCACGCACGTCCGTCGCTCCCACTTCTTCGTTGATGTTCAGACCATCCGGCTCACAGCCGATGGTGATGACCTTCGCGCCCAGCTCGCGGAACACATTCGGAGCAATGTGGTAGGTCGCGCCGTTTGCACAGTCCACCACAATTTTAAGATGGGCCAGACTCAGCTCATTCGGGAAGGTGCCTTTGCAGAATTCGATATAGCGACCCGCGGCATCAACAATACGGTTCGCTTTACCCAGCTCAGCGGAGTCGACACAGGTGATCTCTTTTTCCATTTCCGCTTCAATCGCCTCTTCAACATCATCCGGCAGCTTGGTGCCGTCAATGGAGAAGAACTTGATGCCGTTGTCGTAGAACGGGTTATGAGAAGCCGAGATAACAATCCCCGCTTCCGCACGGAAGGTGCGCGTCAGGTATGCAACAGCAGGCGTTGGCATTGGGCCTGTAAAGGAAGCAGAAAGCCCCGCCGCCGCCAGACCGGCTTCCAGCGCGGATTCCAGCATATAGCCTGAAATACGGGTATCTTTGCCGATGATGATCTTACGGGAGCCATGACGTGCCAGCACCTTGCCAGCAGCCCAGCCCAGCTTCAGGACAAAATCAGGGGTGATTGGAGCATCGCCTACGCGCCCACGGATACCATCGGTACCAAAATATTTACGATTACTCATAGCGTTTGTTTTCCTTCGCTGCCAGTGTGGCTTCCACCACACGCATGGCTTCTACTGTTTCTTTGACATCATGGACACGAATAATGTGCGCGCCTTGCATCGCCGCGATCACCGCGCAAGCCAGGCTACCGCTCAGGCGTTCGCTCGGCCCCACATTCAGCAACTGCCCAATCATCGACTTTCTCGACATCCCCACCAGCAACGGCAGGCCGAAGTGATGAAATTCTGATAAGCGCGCCAGCAGCGCATAATTGTGAGAGAGATTTTTACCGAAACCGAACCCCGGGTCGAGCAGCAATTTCTCTTTTGCGATACCCGCACGCTCGCAGCGTGCAATATGCTCAATAAAGAAGCGATTCACGTCGGCAAAGACATCGTCATACTTTGGCGCTTCCTGCATGGTTTTCGGCTGCCCCTGCATGTGCATCAGGCAGACCGGCAGGCCAGTTTCCGCTGCCGCCTCAATCGCGCCAGGCTCAGTCAGTGAGCGAATATCATTGATGATGTGAGCGCCCACTCTCGCCACTTCACGAATCACCTCAGGCTTGGACGTATCAACGGAGATCCACACCTCAAATCGCTGAGCAATGGCCTCAACCACGGGCACCACGCGCGCCAGCTCTTCGTCCACAGAAACGTCCGCCGCGCCTGGGCGCGTCGATTCTCCGCCGACATCAATGATGGTGGCACCCGCATTGATCATTAAATTTGCGTGCTTAACCGCCTCGATAAGCGTGTTATGCGTGCCGCCGTCAGAGAAGGAGTCAGGGGTAACATTCAGGATCCCCATCACATGCGGATGCGAGAGATCGAGATGCGAGTCCTGGGCGAAGAGTTTCATGGCTAAAATCCCTGGTATTGATATGGTTTAACAGATAAGAAAAACCCCGGAGCAAGCTCCAGGGTTTGAGGTACAGACAAACATTTCAACAGAAGTGACTTACTTGTCGCCCAACTGTTCTGACATGGTGTTGCCCGGGTTTGGCGTACGCGGTTCATCTACCGGACGCGGCGCACGCGGGGTGCCATTGTTGTCAGAATTGTTGGAAGCACCTGGATCTTCCCAGCCTGCTGGCGGACGCACTTCACGGCGCGCCATCAGGTCGTCAATCTGCGGTGCATCGATGGTCTCATATTTCATGAGCGCATCTTTCATCGAATGCAGGATGTCCATATTGTCGTTCAGGATCTGACGCGCGCGACCGTAATTACGTTCAATCAGCGCTTTCACTTCCTGGTCGATGATACGTGCCGTTTCATCGGACATATGCTTCGCTTTTGCGACAGAACGGCCCAGGAACACTTCGCCCTCTTCCTCTGCATACAGCAGCGGACCGAGTTTGTCGGAGAAGCCCCACTGCGTCACCATGTTACGCGCCAGGTTTGTCGCCACTTTAATGTCGTTGGACGCACCGGTAGAAACATGTTCCGCACCGTAGATGATCTCTTCTGCGAGGCGACCGCCGTACAGGGTCGAAATCTGGCTTTCCAGCTTCTGACGGCTGGCGCTGATAGCGTCGCCTTCAGGCAGGAAGAAGGTCACACCCAGCGCACGTCCACGTGGGATAATCGTCACTTTATGCACCGGATCGTGTTCCGGTACCAGGCGACCGATAATCGCGTGGCCAGCTTCGTGGTATGCCGTGGACTCTTTCTGCGCTTCCGTCATCACCATGGAGCGACGTTCCGCACCCATCATGATTTTGTCTTTCGCTTTTTCGAATTCCACCATTGATACGACGCGCTTGTTGCCGCGAGCAGCAAACAGGGCAGCTTCGTTGACCAGGTTAGCCAGATCCGCACCGGAGAAGCCTGGAGTACCGCGCGCAATAATTGCCGCGTCGATATCAGGTGCCAGCGGTACGCGACGCATGTGGACTTTCAGAATCTGTTCACGACCACGAACATCTGGCAGCCCCACCACAACCTGACGGTCGAAACGGCCTGGACGCAGCAGCGCTGGGTCAAGTACGTCAGGACGGTTAGTCGCCGCGATAACGATAATACCTTCGTTACCTTCGAAGCCGTCCATTTCAACCAGCATCTGGTTCAGCGTCTGTTCACGTTCATCATGACCACCGCCCAGACCTGCGCCACGCTGGCGGCCTACGGCGTCGATTTCATCGATGAAGATGATGCACGGTGCTGCCTTCTTAGCCTGTTCGAACATGTCACGCACACGAGATGCACCTACACCCACGAACATTTCGACGAAGTCAGAACCTGAAATAGTAAAGAACGGTACCTTCGCTTCACCCGCGATAGCTTTCGCCAGCAGGGTTTTACCGGTACCCGGAGGACCGACCATCAGAACGCCTTTCGGGATCTTACCGCCCAGTTTCTGGAAACGGCTCGGCTCACGCAGGTATTCAACCAGTTCGCCCACTTCTTCTTTTGCTTCGTCACAACCTGCAACGTCAGCAAACGTGGTCTTGATCTGATCTTCCGTCAGCATACGCGCCTTACTCTTACCGAACGACATGGCACCTTTGCCACCGCCGCCCTGCATTTGACGCATAAAGAAGATCCAGACGCCGATAAGAAGCAGCATCGGGAACCAGGAAATGAAGATAGAAGCCAGCAGGCTTGGTTCTTCTGGCGGCTCGCCTACCACTTTGACGTTTTTAGTCAGAAGGTTATCAAGCAGCTTAGGATCGTTCACCGGGATGTAGGTCGTGTAACGGTTACTATCTTTCTTGGTAACGTTTATCTCACGTCCGTTGATACGCGCTTCGCGAACCTGGTCCTGATTGACCTCCTGCAGGAAGGTAGAATAATCCACCTTGCGGCCATTCGACTCGCTGGGCCCAAAGCTCTGGAATACTGACATCAGCACGACGGCAATGACCAGCCAGAGAATTAGGTTTTTCGCCATGTCACTCAAGGGATTAACCTCACATTACAACTGTGTTAAAAACAGCGTCAGGATACTCTATATCCAGTGTCATTCAAACTTTCGCCTGAAATCTACCGGTTATCATTTTCGCCCGGTCGCTACAATATACACTTCACGGGAACGCGCCCGGGAAGAGTCCGGCTTACGAACTTTAACCTTCGCAAACAGGGAGCGAATTTCCTTAAGGTACTCCTCGAAACCTTCGCCCTGAAACACCTTCACAACAAAACTACCACCAGGCGCTAGTACATCACGACACATTTCTAACGCTAGCTCCACCAGATACATGCCGCGGGGGATATCCACCGCCGGTGTTCCGCACATATTTGGTGCCATATCAGACATGACAACCTGGACCTTACTGTCACCCACACGTTCAAGTAACGCTTTCAGCACTAATTCATCACGAAAATCGCCCTGAAGGAAGTCGACACCGACAATGGGATCCATTGGTAAAAGATCGCATGCGATGATTCGACCCGCTCCGCCGATCTGCGTTACCGCATACTGGGACCATCCACCAGGGGCAGCACCGAGGTCAACAACCGTCATCCCCGGTTTAAAAAGTTTGTCACTTTGCTGTATTTCATCAAGTTTAAACCAGGCGCGGGAACGTAACCCCTTTTTCTGCGCCTGCAGAACATATTTATCGCTAAAGTGTTCCTGAAGCCAGCGGCTGGAACTGGCAGAACGCTTTTTACCTGTCATTTAACTTTTCCGTCCGGGTTCATCGTTGCTTACCTTTGACGTAAATTTCTACGCTGCTATTTGGCGATATTAGGGAGATGGCGGTAGAATGAACCGTTTTCAATCCCAACGTAAGCAAAAATATACGATGAATCTGAGTACTAAACAAAAACAGCACCTTAAAGGTCTGGCACATCCGCTCAAGCCTGTAGTTATGCTTGGCAACAATGGTTTGACCGAAGGGGTGCTTGCCGAGATTGAACAAGCGCTGGAACACCACGAGCTGATCAAGGTGAAAATCGCCTCTGAAGACAGAGACACTAAAAACCTGATCGTGGAAGCCATCGTGCGCGAAACCGGCGCCTGTAATGTACAGGTCATCGGTAAAACGCTGGTGCTCTATCGCCCATCTAAAGAGCGCAAAATCTCGCTGCCACGTTAAGGATATCCCTAATCGAACACATTTTCTGTGTAAAACGAGGGATTTCTGTCAGCAGGTGAGCAAAATGCCACGCTCCTTGAGTTGTTAAAAGGCCGCTATGCGGCCTTTTTCTTTTCTTTACAATGTATCAACATCTCAGTGGAGAAGCGAATTACAGGTACTCAACCTTAATAATTTCGTATTCCACTTCACCACCAGGGGTACGGATCACGACCACATCGTCTTGCTCTTTGCCAATCAGGCCACGCGCGATGGGTGAGTTCACTGAAATGAGGTTCTGCTTAAAGTCAGCCTCATCGTCACCCACGATGCGGTAAGTCTGCTCTTCGTCGTTGTCCAGGTTCAGGACACTTACGGTAGAACCAAAGATCACGCGGCCATTGTTTGGCATCTTAGTGATGTCGATCACCTGCGCATTAGACAGCTTTGCTTCGATGTCTTTAATACGCCCTTCACAGAAGCCCTGCTGCTCACGCGCCGCATGGTATTCAGCGTTCTCTTTCAGGTCGCCATGCTCGCGCGCATCCGCGATAGCGGCGATGATTTCAGGGCGACGCACGGATTTCAGGAAATCCAGCTCTTCGCGCAGTTTTTCGGCACCACGTAAGGTCATCGGAATAGCTTGCATTTGTTATACCTCTTAAACATTCCTGTTGGGAGCAGTGTTCCCTGCTCCTGCCCCCCTAAGCGGGCAAGAAGCAAAAAGAAAACCGACCCGGGAGCAACGCCCCAGGTCAGCAGCAATTTTTCAATTTGATACGCATTTTACCGCGAAGTTCACTATGGGTCATCGTTTACTTTGCAGTGCCATGCACCGTAGTATGACGGTTTGTTTTCGGGTTGTTAGCGCGAGATTATGCGATTTTCCAGTTTTATCATCGGATTGACTACCAGTATGGCGTTCGCCGCTCAGGCCGCGAACGTTGATGAGTACATTAATCAGCTGCCCGCAGGCGCTAACCTTGCGCTAATGGTGCAGAAGGTTGGCGCCCAGGCACCTGACATTGACTTTCACAGTCAACAGATGGCGCTGCCTGCCAGCACCCAGAAGGTGATCACAGCCCTCGCCGCCCTGCTCCAGCTTGGCCCTGACTTCCGGTTTACTACCACGCTTGAGACGAAAGGTAACGTCGAGGGTGGCGAACTGAAAGGCGATCTGATTGCCCGTTTTGGGGGTGACCCAACCTTCAAGCGCCAGGATATCCGCAATATGGTCGCGGTGCTGAAAAAATCCGGCGTGACAAAAATCGATGGCGACGTGCTGATTGATACCTCCATTTTCGCCAGCCACGATAAAGCGCCTGGCTGGCCGTGGAATGACATGACGCAGTGCTTTAGCGCCCCGCCTGCCGCTGCCATCGTAGACCGTAACTGCTTCTCCGTGTCGCTCTACAGCGCCCCCAAGCCGGATGATTTAGCCTTTATTCGCGTGGCGTCCTACTACCCGGTCACGATGTTCAGCCAGGTACGCACGCTGGCAAAAGGATCGCCGGATGCGCAGTATTGCGAGCTGGACGTTGTGCCGGGCGACCTTAACCGTTTCACCCTCACCGGCTGCCTGACGCAGCGTGCCGATCCGCTGCCGCTGGCCTTCGCCATTCAGGACGGAGCGGGTTATGCGGGTGCGATATTGAAAGACGAACTGAAACAGGCCGGCATCACCTATTCTGGCTCGCTGATGCGTCAGACACAGGTTAATCAACCGGGTACCGTCATCGCCAGCAAACAGTCTGCGCCGCTACATGACCTGCTTCGGATTATGCTGAAAAAGTCAGACAATATGATTGCTGACACCGTGTTCCGCATGATTGGTCACGCGCGTTTCGGCGTACCAGGTACCTGGCGTGCGGGTTCAGACGCTGTTCGTCAGATCCTGCGCCAGCAGGCGGGGATCGATCTTGGTAATACCATCGCCGTCGATGGCTCCGGGTTATCACGTCACAATCTCATCTCCCCGGCCACCATGATGCAAGTGCTTCAGTACATTGCCCAACATGACACTGAGCTAAACTTTATTTCGATGCTGCCACTTGCCGGGCATGACGGTTCGCTGCAGTATCGGGCAGGGCTGCATGCCGCAGGTGTTGATGGCAAAGTGTCAGCGAAAACAGGCTCACTGCAGGGGGTTTATAACCTTGCGGGCTTTATCACCACGGCCAGCGGACAACGCATGGCATTCGTGCAGTATCTTTCCGGCTATGCCGTCGAACCGACCGATCAGCGTAATCGCCGTATTCCGCTGGTGCGCTTCGAAAGCAGGCTATACAAGGACATCTACCAGAATAACTAGCGATGAAACTACTCATAGTTGAAGACGATCTGTTATTGCAGGAAGGGTTGGCGCTCGCGCTGGCGAATGAAGGATACGCGCTCGATTGCGCCGCAACGGCGGCAGAAGCCGATGCGCTGCTCCAGAGCGGTGAATATAGCCTGGTGATCCTTGATTTAGGTTTACCGGATAAAGACGGCGCGACGCTGCTCAGCCAGTGGCGTCGCCGTGGTGTTGAAAATCCAGTGCTTATCCTCACGGCACGCGATGCCATTGAAGATCGTATTAACGGTCTGGACTCGGGCGCAGATGATTATCTGGTGAAACCTTTTGCCCTTGCAGAGCTTCAGGCGCGCGTGCGGGCATTGATCCGCCGCTATCAGGGGCATAGCGATAACATGCTGACTGACGGTGATATTACGCTGAATCTCCAGACGCAGCAGGTGTTGCGTAAGTCCCAGCCTGTCGAAGTAACCCCAAAAGAATTTGCACTGCTGACGCGCCTCATCATGCGGAGCGGTCAAACGGTACATCGCGAGACGCTGCAGCAGGATATCTACTCCTGGCAGGACGATCCGGGGTCAAATACTCTTGAGGTCCATATTCACAATCTGCGCCGCAAGCTCGGCAAAGAACGGATCAAAACGGTACGCGGCGTCGGATACCGCCTGGAGAGCCAGAAATGAACAGCATGCGTCGGCGACTCATGGTTTTGCTGGCGGTTATCCTGCTGTTTTTTCAACTTATCAGCGTGATTTGGTTATGGCATGAAAGCCGTGAACAGATTGGCTTTCTGGTGAATGAAACGCTGTCAGCGAAAGCACGCAACAACCACGTTGAGAAAGAGATCCGTGAAGCGATTGCGTCGCTGCTGGTCCCTTCTCTGGTAATGGTCGGTTTTACCCTGCTCTTCTCCTTCTGGGCGGTCACCTGGATAACCCGGCCGCTTAACAAATTACGTGCCAGCCTGGCCAACCGATCGGCCGACAATCTAACGCCGCTGCCTATGTATTCCGATATGGAAGAAATTGGCGCAGTGACGACATCGCTAAACCAGCTGCTGGCGCGTCTTGATCACACCCTCCAGCAGGAGCGGCTTTTCACCGCTGATGCCGCACACGAGCTTCGAACACCGCTTGCCGGGATTCGGTTGCATCTGGAATTAATGGCTCAGTCTGGCTCACCACAGGCCACGACGTTGATTAGTCGTATCGATCAGTTAATGCACACCGTTGAGCAACTGCTGATGCTGGCGCGAGCGGGACAGGCGATGGCTAGCGGTCACTACGATACCGTCAACTGGACAGAGAATATTATTGCGCCGCTGGGTCTTGAGCATGAGGCCAAAGATCATACGGTGATATGGCCCGCTAAAAGCAGTCTTTCCGTACAGGGGGACGCCGTACTGCTGCGCCTGATGCTCAGAAATTTACTGGAGAATGCCGCCCGCTACAGCCCAACGGGAACGACCATCGAAGTGAAATTAGCGGAGATTGACGGCGGAACGCAGGTCAGCGTGGTTGATCAGGGCCCCGGAATCGATGAGGCACATCGGCAGTCTATTACCGAACCTTTCCGTCGGCTCGACCAGCGCTACGGTGGCAGCGGCCTGGGGCTGAGCATAGTGCAGCGCATCGTTCAGCTCCACCACGGCAATTTAATGCTGGAGAACGGCGCTGAGGGTGGCTTAATCGCCAGCTGCTGGTTGCCGTCGACGTTACGATAAAAAAAAGCCCCTTCGCGGGGCTTCTTTCAGGTATTAATGCTTGTAGATGAACTCAACGCCTTCTTCGTCGTCTTCATCCCAGTCATCGTCCCAGTCTTCATCATCGTCTTCCGCTTCCAGCTCTTCAAGCTGCTGACGGTGGTAGTCATCCCACATGAATTCGACTTTTTCAGGCTGTTTCGCCTCTTCCGCCTGAACGATTGGGTTCTCGATGATAAAGGTCATCACATCCCAGCAGAGATCTTTCACGCCGACCTGGCTTGCCGCAGAGATCAGGTAATATTTATCTTCCCAACCCATAGCTTCAGCAATGGCTTTCGCTTTGGCTTCAGCTTCGGCTTTATCCATCAGGTCGATCTTGTTGAAGACCAGCCAGCGTGGCTTACCTGCGAGTTTTTCGCTGTATTTTTCCAGTTCGCCAATGATGATACGGGCGTTTTCGACCGGATCGGATTCATCGATTGGGTTAATATCAACGATGTGCAGCAGTACGCGGCAGCGCTCAAGGTGTTTCAGGAAGCGAATACCCAGCCCTGCACCTTCTGCTGCGCCCTCGATCAACCCTGGGATATCAGCGACAACAAAGCTCTTTTCGTGGTCCATACGGACAACGCCCAGGCTTGGCACCAGCGTCGTAAACGGATAATCCGCAACTTTTGGCTTAGCGGCCGATACAGCACGGATAAACGTCGATTTACCGGCGTTAGGCATACCCAGCATACCGACATCAGCCAGCAGCATCAGTTCAAGCTGCAGCTCACGCGTATCGCCCGGTGTACCCATGGTTTTCTGACGCGGAGCGCGGTTAACCGATGATTTGAAACGGCTGTTACCCAGACCGTGCCAACCACCTTTAGCAACCAGCAGGCGCTGACCGTGTTTGGTCATATCACCCATGGTTTCACCGGTACCCTGATCGATCACACGCGTACCGACCGGAACCTTGATGTTAACGTCTTTACCACGTTTACCCGTACAGTCACGGCTCTGGCCGTTCTGGCCACGCTCGGCACGGAAAGATTTTTCGAAACGGTAGTCGATCAGCGTATTGAGGTTTTCATCCGCCTCCAGCCACACGTCACCACCATCGCCACCGTCACCGCCGTCAGGGCCGCCACGAGGAATATATTTTTCACGGCGGAAGCTTACACAACCGTTACCGCCATCACCTGCCACGACCAGAATCGTCGCTTCATCAACAAACTTCATTTTACTCTCCGTAACTCATTCGCCTGAGCGGGGGACTACTACGACCGCTTCATTTTTGCGCCAACGCCCCCAGAGACGATGACCAATGGCGGAATACATCGCACCCGCAACCACGACAAACGCACCGAGATAACCCAACAAGTTGAGCATCGGCTTGACGAAGACATCGGGCCAGGCCATTGATAACAAATCTGAAAATAACAGCGTAAACAGCGGAGTCAGCGTGATTAACGCGCTCACCTGCGCTGCCTGCCAGCGCGCCATTGCCTCGGCCAGCGCGCCATAACCGACCAGCGTATTAAGCCCACAAAAGATGAGGCACGCCAGTTGCCAGTCACTAAGCTGAGTAATCACACTCGGCTTTGCTAACGGCAGTAATGCTATTGTACACAAAGTGTACAATAAAAGGAGGATCTGCGGTGAGGCCAGACGACGCAATAATACCTTTTGTGCGACGCCATAACTCACCCAGACCGTTGCTGCCCCGACACCGAAAATCACACCCCAGGTGTAATCCGTCAGGCGGGTGAAAATCTCAACCAGGCTGGTGTTGAAAAACATCACCAGACCACAGAGCAGCATGCTCGCCCCGATAATCTGCGTTCCGCGCATCTTCTCCTTGAGGATAAAGACGCTGGCGACCATCATGCCGACCGGTGAAAGCTGACCGATCACCTGCGACGCCGTGGGGCTGAGATATTGCAGGGAGGAGCTAAACAGGATGAAGTTACCGAACAGACCGCCCGTTGCGATAGCCAGTAAAACCAGCCAGCGCGGCTTTCGGAAGAGACGCAGCGGTGGAAGCTTACCTTTGATCGCCAGAATGGCACCGAGGCCTATGCTTGCCATCAGGAAGCGATAAAACACCACCGTTGGTGGCTCCATCACGTCCAGTACCTGCTTCATTGCAATTGGCAGTGCACCCCAGCACATTGCGGTGGTGAGCGCCAAAAGAATACCAATGCCGGCCTGCTGCTTCATGCCCGTTTTCCCTACAGAAAATTTTCCGGGTTTCCAATGTAAAAAGCCCCGCAACACGTTGCGGGGCTTTAATCCGTTACCGGACCGAGAAAACCTTACTCAGCAACGATGCTGATGTATTTACGGTTGTTCGGGCCTTTAACTTCAAATTTCACTTTACCGTCTGCTTTAGCAAACAGAGTGTGGTCACGACCGCAACCTACGTTGTTGCCAGCGTGGAATTTGGTACCACGTTGACGAACGATGATGCTACCCGCCAGAACGGATTCGCCACCGAAACGCTTAACGCCAAGGCGTTTAGCTTCTGAATCGCGACCGTTACGTGTGGAGCCGCCAGCCTTTTTATGTGCCATTTAAATCTCTCCTCAGGTCTTAGGCGCTGATGCCAGTAATTTTCACATCAGTGAACCACTGACGGTGGCCCTGCTGCTTACGGTAGTGCTTACGACGACGAAACTTAACGATTTTAACTTTCTCGCCACGACCGTGTGCAACAACTTCAGCTTTGATCACGCCGCCATCAACGAAAGGAACGCCGATTTTGACTTCTTCACCGTTTGCGATCATCAGAACTTCAGCGAATTCAACAGATTCGCCAGTTGCGATGTCCAGCTTTTCCAGGCGAATGGTCTGACCTTCGCTTACTCGGTGTTGTTTACCACCACTTTGGAAAACCGCGTACATATAAACTCCGCTTCCGCGCACATCCTCGTATGAATCAGAGTGCGCTATAAATATTCACAATAGGGCGCGAATATTACGCAAAACGCGAGCCTTTGACAAGTGCTACCATCAATACATGAAGAAAAAAAACACAACACGTACGGTAACGTTTATCTGAGCCGTTTTTTCAGTACAATCAGCGATACTATTGATAAACCGAAACCCTTTGTGAACCCACACTCCGTGGGATAAACAGGATAAAAAGCCCGGCTTTTGCGATGAATTTAGAAAAAATCAACGAGTTAACCGCGCAAGATATGGCGGGTGTGAATGCAGCAATCCTGGAGCAACTCAACTCTGATGTTCAGCTGATCAATCAGTTGGGCTATTACATCGTTAGCGGCGGCGGTAAACGCATTCGCCCGATGATTGCCATTCTGGCCGCTCGCGCCGTTGGCTATCAGGGAAATGCCCACGTCACGATTGCGGCCCTGATCGAATTTATCCACACAGCCACGCTGCTGCATGATGACGTGGTGGATGAATCAGACATGCGCCGTGGCAAAGCAACCGCGAACGCAGCGTTTGGCAACGCAGCCAGCGTTCTGGTGGGGGATTTCATCTATACCCGTGCTTTCCAGATGATGACCAGCCTCGGCTCGCTGAAAGTGCTGGAGGTGATGTCTGAAGCGGTAAACGTTATCGCTGAAGGTGAAGTTTTGCAGCTGATGAACGTTAACGACCCGGACATCACCGAAGAAAACTACATGCGCGTGATTTACAGCAAAACGGCGCGCCTGTTTGAAGCGGCGGCTCAATGCTCTGGCATCCTTGCTGGCTGCACTGAAGCCCAGGAAAAAGGGCTTCAGGACTATGGCCGCTATTTGGGCACAGCCTTCCAACTGATCGATGATCTGCTGGATTACAGTGCCGACGGCGAAACGCTCGGCAAAAACGTCGGGGATGACCTGAACGAAGGCAAACCAACGCTGCCGCTGCTCCATGCTATGCGTCACGGAACCCCCGAGCAGGCGAAACTGATCCGTGAAGCGATCGAGCAAGGAAATGGTCGCCATCTTCTGGAACCTGTACTGGAAACAATGGCGCTCTGCGGATCGCTGGAATGGACGCGTCAGCGTGCTGAAGAAGAGGCAGACAAAGCTATCGAAGCGCTTCAGGTCATTCCAGACAGCCCGTGGCGTGACGCGCTGATTGGCCTTGCCCACATCGCCGTTCAGCGCGATCGTTAATCCTTCCCTCTTCTCCCCGTGGCTACACGGGGAGATTCTAATAAGCACCAATAAATTCCATAATCATGTTAAATCATCGGCTTACATCCCGCATGAATAAAGCCATGTCATATTCTGAATATTGCTTCCAGTAACGCGAACTTTTTAGAACACATGTTCGAAGAAGGTATAGTAGCCCTGTCATTTCAGGAGAAATGGCGTGGGTGAAAACGAACACAAGGACAGCTTTATGGATATGAAACTGATCGACTGGCATTCAGCTGATATTATTGCGGCACTGCGCAAAAAAGGGACATCACTGGCGGCAGAATCGCGCCGTAACGGGTTGAGCTCATCGACGCTGGCAAACGCACTGACTCGCCCGTGGCCGAAGGGAGAATTGATTATTGCGACGGCGCTGGAAACGCACCCGTGGATCATCTGGCCGTCACGCTATCACGACCCCATAACTCACGAATTTATCGACAGAACGCGCACGATGCGCCAGAAGAAGTTGCGGAAGGAGCAGTCGGAGTAACACTGCAAATTTAACAGCATCAGCAATCCCCCGGCCTTTACAGGCCAGGGGGGTGCAAGAACGATTACTCGCCTTTCACACGCTCGATATTTGCACCCAGCGCGCGCAGTTTGTCTTCGATACGCTCATAGCCACGATCGATGTGGTAGATACGGTCAACAACGGTCGTTCCTTCCGCGATACAGCCCGCCAGCACCAGGCTTGCAGACGCACGAAGATCGGTCGCCATCACCTGCGCACCTGACAGTTTTTCCACGCCGTGGCAAATCACCGTGTTGCTTTCGATCTCAGCACGTGCGCCCATACGGATGAGTTCCGGTACGTGCATGAAGCGGTTTTCGAAGATGGTTTCAGTGATGAAGCCAGTACCTTCGGCGACCAGGTTCAACAGCGTAAACTGAGCCTGCATGTCCGTCGGGAACGCCGGATGCGGTGCAGTACGCACATTGACGGCTTTTGGACGCTGGCCATGCATATCAAGGCTGATCCAGTCTTCACCAATTTCGATATCCGCACCCGCATCGCGCAGTTTCGCCAGCACCGCGTCCAGGGTATCAGGCTGTGCGTTGCGACAAACAATCTTACCGCCAGAGATCGCTGCAGCAACCAGGAAGGTACCGGTTTCGATACGGTCCGGCAGAACGCGATAGACACCGCCGCCCAGGCGTTCAACGCCTTCGATGGTGATACGGTCGGTACCCTGGCCGGAAATCTTCGCACCCAGCGCCACGAGGAAGTTGGCGGTATCCACAATTTCCGGTTCACGCGCGGCGTTTTCGATGATGGTGGTGCCTTCTGCCAGCGTAGCCGCAGACATGATGGTGACGGTTGCGCCCACGCTCACTTTGTCCATGACAATGTGCGCGCCTTTCAGACGGCCGTTAACGGACGCCTTGACGTAACCTTCTTCCAGCTTGATCTCCGCGCCCAGTTTCTCCAGGCCAAAGATGTGCAGGTCAACCGGACGCGCACCGATGGCGCAGCCGCCCGGCAGTGAAACCTGCCCCTGACCAAAACGCGCCACCAGCGGGCCAAGCGCCCAGATGGATGCACGCATGGTTTTCACCAGATCGTAAGGAGCTGAGAAGTTATTCACCTTGCTGGCGTCGATCCAGACGGAACCGTTACGCTCAACTTTCGTGCCCAACTGGGTGAGCAACTTCATGGTGGTGTCGATATCTTTCAGCTTAGGTACGTTCTGAATTTCTACCGGCTCTTCCGCGAGCAATGCAGCAAAGAGGATTGGCAGCGCAGCGTTTTTTGCGCCAGAAATTGTGACTTCGCCCTGGAGACGCGTTGGCCCCTGTACACGAAATTTGTCCATGTAATTGCTCTCTTATAAATTCAACCGTGCTGCGGGCGTCTCGCCCTCAGCTCAAAAACCGTTTAGTTTGCGATCGCGTGCCCACTCTTGCGGGGTGAACGCTTTAATCGACAGGGCGTGGATGCGGTTATCCGCAATGTATTCCATCAGCGGCGCATAGACAGCCTGCTGTTTCTTAACACGGCTCATCCCGTCAAAGATCTCACCCACAGCAATAACCTGGAAGTGGCTGCCATCGCCAGAGACGTGGACTTCCTGAAGGGTGAGTGCATTCATCAGCACTGCCTGGATTTCATTATTTTCCATGGGGTCTATATCATCTGATAGTGAAAACAAGCCCAACATCTTAGAGCAAAGTGGCGTCGTCTTAAACAAGCAAAAAGCCCCGACGATGAAACTGTCAGGGCTTTCAGAAGTAACGCACTGAAAATATTAACGTGGTAAAACGTCCTGAGGCAGATTATAAAGCTGCGCCAGGGTCATGACGTTATCGCTCGCGCCGTGAAGCGTGACGTTTGCACCCTGCGTTTTACCCACCGCGATCAGATGGGTAAGCAGCGCAACACCCGCCGTATCGACACGCGAGACATCGCTTAAATCAATCAGCGTCACGCCCTGCATAGCTTCGTGGCGTTTATCCCACAGCGGGTTTAGCAGATCCTGATCGAGCTCACCAGACAACTTTAACGTCTCGCCTTCACGCGACCAGCTCAGTTGCTGCGTCATTACTTCTTCTCGTCCAGGGTAATTTTCTGACGAGCGATAGACTGCAGCTGTGCAGTCAGGCCATCAATACCTTTCGTGCGCAGCAGGTCGCTCCACTCGTTCTGTTTAGTGGTGATCATGCTCACCCCTTCGGCAATCATGTCATACGCCTGCCAGTTTCCAGTCTGGCTGTTTTTACGCCACTGGAAGTCCAGACGAACCGGCGGACGGCCGTTAGGATCGTTAATCGTCACGCGGATAGGCACGATGGTGGCATCGCCCAGCGGCTGCTCAGGCGCAATCTGGTAGGTCTGACCGTGGTACATCGCCAGCGCCTGGCCGTAAGCCTGTTTCAGGTATTCACGGAACGCAGCAAAGTAAGCCTCACGCTGTGCTGGGGTCGCATCTTTGTAGTAACGGCCCAGTACCAGCGCGCCCGCGTATTTGATCTGCACATACGGCAACAGTTCCTGATCGACCACATCACGCAGGTAATCAGGATTAGCACGAATCTTCGGCTGTTCGTTTTTAAGACGATCGAAGGTTTTCTTCGCGGCCTCGTCCATCTGTTTGTACGGGTTGCTCTGATCTGCAGCATGTGCCGCAGTGAGAGGGGCAATGACCAGCATGGCAACCATTAGCAGTCGTTTAAACATGAATGACTTCTCCTGAAATTAATTCGCAGCACCAGGGGTTGGCGCAACATTGGTAGGGTCTTCACTCTGCGCAGGGGCAGCGTCAGACTTTTTATCATCCCCTTTACTGTTGTAAAGGAACTGACCAATCATATCTTCCAGCACCATCGCGGACTTCGTATCCTGGATCACGCTCCCGTCTTTAAGGATAGTCGTTCCCAGCTCAGGATCTTCAAAGCCAACGTTAAGTGCCAGATATTGTTCGCCAAGCAGACCGGAGGTACGGATGGAGAGCGAGCTGGTATCAGGAATGTGGTTATAACGCTCTTCAATATCCATCGCTACGCGCGGCAGATAGGTTTTCTCATCCAGCGTAATGTCTGATACGCGTCCAATCACCACGCCGCCAATACGGACCGGCGAGCGCGCCTTCAGGCCACCGATGTTATCGAAGGTGGCATAAACGCGATACGTCGGCTCGGTGCGGACAGAGGTGATATCCGCCGCTCTCAGGCAGATAAACAGGGCTGCCAGCAGCGCCAGTAACAGGAATACGCCAACCCAAATTTCATTTTTTCTCGTTTGCATGAACTCAATTCCCAAACATCAGTGCGGTGAGCACAAAATCCAGACCCAGTACGGCCAGCGACGAATGAACGACGGTACGTGTCGTTGCACGGCTGATGCCTGCCGAGGTTGGAATAGCATCATACCCGTTGAATAACGCAATCCAGGTGACCGTAATGGCAAAGACCACGCTCTTGATTAGACAGTTCACAAGATCCATCCGCAGGTCGATGGCGTCCTGCATCGCGGACCAGAAGAAACCGGCATCAATACCTTTCCAGTGCACGCCGACTAACGACCCACCCCAGATACCGACCGCCACAAAGAGGATAGTCAGCAGCGGTAACGAAATCACACCCGCCCAAAAACGCGGTGAGATGACGCGACGCAGCGGATCGACCGCCATCATTTCCATACTGGAAAGTTGCTCGGTGGCGCGCATCAATCCGATTTCTGCCGTTAAGGCAGAGCCCGCGCGTCCGGCGAACAGCAGCGCAGCAACAACCGGCCCCAGCTCACGCAGTAGCGAGAGCGCCACCAGCATTCCGAGGCTGGTTTCCGCACTGTAGGTTGTCAGCACCAGGTAGCCTTGCAGCCCAAGCACCATACCAATAAACAGACCGGACACGATGATGATCAGCATCGACAACACGCCGACATTATAAAGTTGCCGCACCAGCAAAGGCGCGTGCTTGCGGAATTCCGGTTTGCCGACCAGCGCGTTGAATAACATCAATCCGGCACGCCCGAACGTCCTGATGGTTTTTATGCCACGGTGTCCGAGCGCAGCCAACGCATTTAACAGCATGAGTGGCTTAACTCCCTATTCCCAGTAAATCGTCACGATAGTCGCCAGCCGGGTAGCGGAATGGCACAGGGCCATCGGCAATACCGTCGAGGAACTGCCGCACCCGCGGATCGCAATTTTCCTGCAGCGCCTGGGCGCTACCGTGTGCGACGATCTTTTTGTCCGCCACGATGTAGGCGTAATCGGCAATGCTCAACACTTCCGGCACATCGTGAGATACCACAATGCAGGTGACGCCCAGCGCGCTGTTTAATTCAGAAATTAACTTCACCAGCACGCCCATGGTGATAGGGTCTTGTCCCACAAACGGTTCGTCAAACATGATTAAATCGGGTTCAAGCGCAATGGCACGCGCCAGCGCGGCACGGCGAGCCATACCGCCAGAGAGTTCAGACGGCATCAATTTCGCCGCGCCCCGCAGACCAACGGCTTCAAGCTTCATCATGACGGTGCTTTTCAGCAGTTCGGGCGGCAGATGGGTATGTTCACGCAGCGGGTACGCCACATTGTCAAAGACGTTCATATCCGTGAACAAAGCCCCCGACTGAAAGAGCATGCTCATGCGTTTGCGAACGGTATACAGACGCGAGCGCGACATCTCCGGGACGTTCTCACCGTCGAAGAGGATTTCGCCGCCGTCCGGAGGAATTTGCCCCCCAATAAGACGCAGCAACGTCGTTTTACCGATCCCTGACGGGCCCATAATGGCGGTGATTTTGCCATGCGGCACGGTCAGCGAAATATCATCAAATATCAATCGGTTGCCGCGAGAGAAACTGACACCACGGACATCGACTAAATTCGCCATCGTTTGGCTCATTTATGGTTCCTTTCTTACCCTGCCTCAGGCTAAGCATGAGGCTTAAATCAGCCCTAAACGCCATATTTTTACAGAATATTATCTGTAGAGGTTAGCGAAAGCTGGCATTTGTTTTACTTTTCCGGCGCATAAAGTCAAAATTAGGAATTCGTTACGACTCAGGCTGTATGCAGCGCCAACAATTCCTGCGCGGTGGACCGGCAAGTATACCTGAAGAAAGGACTTTTGATGCTTTTAGCAACAGCACTGTTAATAATTGGTTTACTTTTGGTGGTCTACAGTGCTGACCGTTTAGTGTTTGCCGCATCAATCTTGTGCCGACTGATTGGCGTTCCCCCTCTCGTCATCGGGATGACGGTGGTTAGCGTAGGCACCTCACTCCCTGAAATCATCGTCTCTGTCACGGCATCGCTACATGATCAGACTGACCTTGCTATTGGCACCGCGATTGGCTCTAACATCGTCAATATCTTACTGATTTTAGGTTTAGCCGCATTGCTGCACCCATTTCGCGTGCATTCCGATGTTCTGCGCCGTGAATTGCCGCTAATGTTAATCGTAAGCCTGCTGGCGGGCTATGTGCTGTATGACGGTGTGCTGAGCTACGATGATGGCATTTTCTTGCTCGCCCTCGCCGGGATATGGCTGCTGTATAGTGTTAAAATCGCCCGTCAGGCAGAAAAACAGGGGCACGACAGCCTGACCCGAGAACAGGTTGCCGAACTCCCGCGTGAAGGTACGCTGCCTGTGGCGTTATTGTGGCTTGGCGTCGCGCTGATCATTATGCCGATGGCAACGCGCATGGTCGTCGATAACGCGACGGTGCTGGCAAACTTTTTCGCCATGAGCGAGCTGACAATCGGCCTGACGGTGATTGCTATCGGTACCAGTCTGCCTGAGCTGGCCACCGCCATCGCGGGCGCGCGCAAAGGTGAAGATGATATCGCCATTGGTAACATCATCGGCTCGAATATTTTCAATATCGCGATCGTGACGGGCCTGCCAGCCCTGATTTCACCGGGGCCGTTTAACCCGATGGCGTTCACGCGCGATTACGGAGTGATGTTGCTTGTCAGCGTCATTTTTGCCCTGCTCTGCTGGCGGCGGCAACGACAAATTGGCAAAGGCGCAGGCGCACTGCTGACGGGTGGATTTATCGTATGGATGGCGATGCTGTACTGGCTCTCGCCGCTTCTCTCTGGGTAAACGGAAACGCATTATGTCGCAAATAGAATTGCAGCCGGGTTTTGACTTTCAGAAAGCAGGAAAAGAGGTTCTGGAGATTGAACGTGAAGGTCTGGCGCAGTTAGATCAGTACATTAATCAGGATTTTAGTCTGGCATGTGAGAAGATACTCTACTGTGCCGGTAAAGTCGTGGTGATGGGAATGGGCAAGTCCGGCCACATTGGACGCAAAATGGCGGCGACCTTTGCCAGCACGGGAACATCATCGTTCTTCGTGCACCCAGGGGAAGCGGCGCACGGCGACCTCGGTATGGTCACCCCGCAGGACGTGGTTATCGCACTGTCGAATTCTGGTGAATCCAATGAGATCCTGGCCCTGATCCCGGTACTGAAGAGACTTCAGGTCCCGCTTATCTGCATGACCAGCCGCCCGGAAAGCAGCATGGCGCGTGCGGCGGATATTCATCTGTGCGTAAAAGTGCCTAAAGAAGCCTGCCCGCTTGGCCTTGCGCCAACCTCCAGCACGACGGCAGCACTGGTGATGGGCGATGCCCTCGCCGTTGCGCTGCTTGAAGCCCGTGGTTTTACCCCTGAAGATTTTGCGCTTTCTCACCCAGGCGGTGCGCTGGGCCGTAAGCTGCTGCTCCGGGTCAACGATATTATGCACACGGGCGATGAGATCCCTCACGTCAGCAAAGAGGCTTCCCTGCGCGATGCGTTACTGGAAATTACCCGTAAAAATCTGGGCATGACGGTGGTGTGCGACGATCTGATGAAAATTCAGGGAATATTCACCGACGGCGACTTACGCCGGGTGTTCGATATGGGCGTGGACGTTCGCACATTGGGCATCGCAGACGTCATGACGCCAGGCGGAATTCGCGTGCGTCCGGGCATCCTCGCGGTGGATGTCCTGAACCTGATGCAGTCCCGTCATATTACCTCAGTGATGGTTGCCGATGGCGACCAGTTGCTGGGTGTGGTACATATGCATGATCTTCTGCGCGCAGGCGTAGTGTAATGAAGGATAAGACAATGAGTAATGCGGGTGCATCCCTTGCAACCTGTTATGGTCCGGTAAGCGCGCACATGATGGCAAAGGCGGAAAACATCCGTCTGTTGATCCTTGATGTGGATGGCGTGCTCTCCGATGGCCTGATTTACATGGGCAATAACGGCGAAGAGCTGAAAGCATTTAACGTTCGCGACGGGTACGGCATTCGTTGCGCGCTCACGTCCGGCATTGAAGTTGCTATTATCACCGGACGGAAAGCTAAACTTTTAGAAGACCGCTGCGAAACGCTGGGCATTACCCATCTGTATCAGGGGCAGTCCGACAAAATGGTCGCCTTTAATGATTTGCTGGCGAAGCTGGCAGTCGCACCTGAGAACGTGGCCTATGTTGGCGATGATTTGATCGACTGGCCGGTGATGGCGGAAGTGGGTCTGAGCGTGGCGGTTGCTGACGCACACCCGCTGCTTCTCCCGCGCGCGGATTACGTCACCCGTATCAACGGGGGCCGTGGAGCGGTCCGTGAAGTCTGCGATCTGCTTCTGCTGGCGCAGGGCAAGCTTGATGAGGCCAAAGGGCAATCGATATGAGTAAAACCAGACGTTGGGTTATCATTCTGCTTTCGCTTGTCGCATTGGTACTGATTGGCGTGAACCTTGCCGACCGTGACGATGCACAAACAGAAGTGGTTAATACGAGCGATCCAACCTATAAAAGCGATCACAGTGATACTGTGGTGTATAGCCCAGAAGGTGCGCTGAACTATCGCCTGATTGCCCAGCATGTGGAATATTTTTCCGATGACGGTATCTCGTGGTTTACCCAACCAGTGATGACCACCTTTGATACTGACAAAACCCCGACATGGTCAATTAAGTCAGACCGGGCAAAACTGACAAATGACCGTATGCTTTATCTATACGGCCACGTTGAAGTCAACGCCCTGACCGCTGACTCACAACTGCGCAAAATTACGACGGATAACGCCCAGATCAACCTGGTGACCCAGGACGTGACTTCGCAGGATTTGGTCACACTGTATGGCACAACATTTAATTCCAGCGGTTTAAGAATGCGCGGGAACTTACGCAGCAAAAACGCCGAGCTGATTGAAAAGGTTAGAACCTCCTATGAAATTCAAAACAAACAAACTCAGCCTTAAAGCCATTATCGCCAGCGCACTGCTGGCGGCCAGTCTTCCCGCGATTGCTGTGACTGGCGATACCGAACAGCCGATTCATATCGAATCCGACACCCAGTCCCTTGATATGCAAGGTAACGTCGTCACCTTCACCGGCAACGTCGTGATGACTCAGGGCACCATCAAAATTAACGCCGATAAAGTGGTCGTTACCCGTCCGGGCGGCGAGCAGGGCAAAGAGATTATTGATGGCTATGGTAATCCGGCCACGTTCTACCAGATGCAGGATAACGGCAAGCCGGTAAAAGGCCGCGCGTCGCATATGCACTATGAGCTGGCGAAGGATCTGGTCATCCTGACCGGTAACGCCTATCTGGAGCAGCTGGACAGCAATATTACCGGCGACAAGATCACCTATCTGGTCAAAGAGCAGAAAATGCAGGCTTCCAGCGAGAAAGGCAAACGCGTCACCACCGTGCTGGTTCCATCGCAGCTGCAGGATAAAGGCAAAGGCCAGGCTCCGGCACAAAAGAAGAGTAACTAATTCGTTATGGCAACATTAACTGCAAAAAACCTCGCGAAAGCGTATAAGGGCCGCCGTGTCGTCGAAGATGTCAGCCTGACCGTCAACTCCGGCGAAATTGTGGGTTTGCTTGGTCCTAACGGTGCGGGTAAAACCACCACCTTCTACATGGTGGTGGGCATTGTGCCGCGTGATGCCGGCAACATCATCATTGATGATGAAGACATTAGCCTGCTGCCGCTGCACGCGCGCGCGCGCCGTGGTATCGGCTACCTGCCGCAGGAAGCCTCAATCTTTCGTCGTTTGAGCGTCTACGATAACCTGATGGCCGTGCTGCAGATCCGTGACGACCTGACCAGCGAGCAGCGTACCGACCGCGCCAACGAGCTGATGGAAGAGTTTCACATCGAACATCTGCGCGACAGTCTCGGTCAGGCGTTGTCCGGGGGTGAACGTCGTCGTGTCGAGATTGCACGTGCGCTGGCCGCCAACCCGAAATTCATCCTGCTGGATGAGCCCTTCGCGGGCGTTGACCCGATCTCGGTTATTGATATCAAACGCATTATCGAACACCTGCGCGACAGCGGGCTTGGCGTGCTGATCACAGACCACAACGTCCGTGAAACGCTGGCCGTCTGTGAACGCGCCTACATAGTGAGCCAGGGCCATCTGATTGCCCACGGTACACCGCAGCAAATCCTCGAAGATGAGCATGTTAAGCGCGTGTACCTTGGGGAAGACTTCAGACTCTGATAGGGTAGAGGTAACGTAACGCCGAACCGGAGAAAAATGCTCTGAACATGAAGCAAGGTTTGCAATTAAGGCTCAGCCAACAACTGGCGATGACGCCGCAGCTACAGCAGGCGATCCGTCTGTTGCAGCTGTCCACATTAGAACTCCAGCAGGAGCTCCAGCAGGCGCTGGACAGTAATCCGTTGCTGGAGCAAACCGATCTTCATGACGAGGTAGAAACCCAGCAAACGCAGGACACTGAAACGCTCGACACCGCTGATGCGCTCGAACAAAAAGAGATGCCGGACGAGCTGCCGCTGGATGCCAGCTGGGATGAAATCTACACCGCCGGAACCCCTTCCGGCACGCGTGCAGACTACCAGGATGATGAGCTACCGGTCTATCAGGGAGAAACCACCCAGTCGCTGCAGGATTACCTGATGTGGCAAGTGGAACTCACCCCCTTCTCCGATACCGACCGCGCGATTGCCACCTCAATTGTCGATGCCGTTGACGACACCGGCTATTTGACCGTCACGCTGGACGATATACTGGAAAGCATGGGCGACGAAGAGATTGAACTTGAGGAGATCGAAGCCGTTCTGAAGCGCATCCAGCGTTTCGATCCGGTAGGCGTGGCCGCAAAAGATCTGCGCGACTGCCTGCTGATCCAGCTTTCTCAGTTCAGCAAAGAGACGCCATGGATCGACGAGGCGCGCTTAATCATCAGCGATCATCTGGATCTGTTGGCTAACCACGATTTCCGCTCCCTGATGCGCGTCACGCGCCTGAAGGAAGAGGTGCTGAAAGAAGCGGTGAATCTGATCCAGTCGCTCGATCCGCGTCCCGGCCAGTCGATCCAGACCAGCGAGCCCGAGTACGTGATCCCGGACGTGCTGGTCAGAAAACACAATGACCGCTGGGTCGTTGAACTGAACTCTGACAGCATTCCTCGCCTGCAAATCAACCAGCAGTACGCCTCCATGTGCACCAGCGCGCGCAATGACTCCGACAATCAATATATTCGTAGCAATTTGCAGGAAGCACGCTGGCTGATCAAAAGTCTGGAGAGCCGGAATGACACGCTGCTGCGCGTAAGCCGCTGTATTGTTGAACAACAGCAGGCCTTTTTTGAGCAGGGCGAAGAGTATATGAAACCGATGGTACTGGCGGACATCGCCCAGGCCGTCGAGATGCATGAATCAACCATTTCTCGCGTGACCACGCAGAAGTATCTGCACAGTCCACGCGGTATTTTTGAGCTTAAGTATTTCTTCTCCAGCCATGTGAATACCGAAGGCGGCGGCGAAGCCTCGTCAACAGCCATTCGCGCACTGGTGAAGAAGTTGATCGCCGCGGAGAACCCCGCGAAGCCACTGAGTGACAGTAAGTTAACCACCATGCTGTCCGACCAGGGTATTATGGTGGCACGCCGTACTGTTGCGAAGTATCGAGAGTCTTTATCCATTCCGCCGTCTAACCAGCGTAAACAGCTGGTCTGACACAACCGATAAGGAAGACACTATGCAGCTCAACATCACAGGACACAATGTCGAGATTACTGAGGCTTTACGCGAGTTTGTGAACGCGAAGTTCGCGAAACTTGAGCAGTATTTCGAGAGGATCAATCAGGTCTATGTTGTGTTAAAAGTGGAGAAAGTGACTCATATCTCGGATGCAACCCTGCACGTCAACGGGGGTGAACTCCATGCCAGTGCGGAAGGGCAAGACATGTACGCTGCTATCGACGGCTTGATTGACAAGCTTGCACGACAGCTCAATAAACATAAAGATAAACTGAAACAACACTAATTGTCCGGGCAGTTAACGGGTGCAGGACGGCCTGTTGTGCGACACAACAGGCCATTTGTACAGTTAGCGCTTAGGTGAAATTATGATGAACAACGATTCCGCTCTTCAACTGAGCAATGTCCTTAACCAGGAATGTACCCGCAGTGGCGTTCACTGCCAGAGCAAAAAACGTGCGCTGGAGATCATCAGTGAACTGGCTGCAAAACAGCTGGGCCTGCCGCCTCAGGTCGTGTTCGAAGCGATCCTGACCCGTGAAAAAATGGGCAGTACCGGCATTGGCAACGGCATTGCTATCCCACATGGCAAACTGGAAGAAGACACTTTGCGTGCCGTGGGGGTGTTTGTGCAACTGGAGACGCCTATCGCCTTCGACGCCATCGATAACCAGCCCGTCGATCTCCTCTTCGCGCTGCTGGTACCAGCAGACCAGACAAAGACCCATCTGCATACGTTGTCGCTGGTCGCTAAACGCCTGGCCGATAAAACTATTTGCCGTCGACTGCGTTCAGCCCAAAGTGATGAAGAGCTTTTCCAGATTATCACTGAAGCAGAAGGCAATCAGGATGATGCGTAACCGGGAGATGGCCTTCACATCTGTTGTCCTGAGGAGAAACGGAACATGGTGCTGATGATCGTCAGCGGTCGCTCGGGGTCGGGGAAATCCGTCGCCCTGCGCGCGCTGGAAGATATGGGTTTTTACTGCGTAGATAACCTGCCGGTGGTGCTGTTGCCCGAACTGGCGCGGACGCTTGCGGACAGACAAATTTCTGCCGCCGTCAGTATCGATGTCCGTAACATGCCAGAATCACCTGAGGTCTTTGAGCAGGCCATGAGCAATCTGCCAGAGTGCTTCTCGCCTCAGCTGTTGTTCCTTG
Source organism: Enterobacter sp. RIT637 (assembly GCF_019718755.1). Taxonomy (NCBI): domain Bacteria; kingdom Pseudomonadati; phylum Pseudomonadota; class Gammaproteobacteria; order Enterobacterales; family Enterobacteriaceae; genus Enterobacter; species Enterobacter sp. RIT637. The sequence goes on along the minus strand of NZ_JAIHAZ010000005.1, from coordinate 80,873 downwards.
ATGCCGATCGTAACACCCTGATCCGTCGCTACAGCGATACCCGTCGTTTGCACCCACTCTCCAGTAAAAACCTTTCACTGGAAAGTGCCATCGACGAAGAGAGCGATCTGCTGGAACCGCTGCGCTCCCGGGCCGACCTGATTGTCGACACTTCTGAAATGTCCGTGCACGAACTGGCGGAAATGCTGCGTACCCGTCTGCTGGGTAAACGCGAGCGTGAACTGACGATGGTGTTTGAATCCTTCGGCTTTAAGCACGGTATTCCTATCGATGCGGATTATGTTTTCGACGTACGCTTCCTGCCGAACCCGCACTGGGATCCCAAACTGCGTCCAATGACCGGTCTGGATAAGCCCGTGGCGGCCTTCCTCGACAGACACACAGAAGTTCACAATTTTATCTACCAGACGCGAAGCTACCTTGAGCTATGGTTACCTATGCTGGAGACAAACAATCGTAGCTATCTGACCGTAGCGATTGGCTGTACCGGCGGTAAACATCGTTCGGTTTATATCGCCGAACAGCTGGCCGACTACTTCCGCTCACGCGGAAAGAACGTTCAGTCCCGTCATCGCACGCTGGAAAAACGTAAAACATGACCGTAAAACAAACCGTTGAGATCACCAACAAGCTGGGCATGCATGCACGCCCGGCAATGAAATTGTTTGAACTGATGCAGGGTTTTGATGCAGAAGTTCTGCTGCGTAATGACGAAGGCACTGAAGCTGAAGCGAATAGCGTCATTGCGCTGCTGATGCTGGACTCAGCGAAAGGTCGCCAGATTGAAGTCGAGGCCACCGGCCCCCAGGAAGAGGAAGCCCTGGCGGCAGTGATAGCCCTGTTTAATGCCGGGTTTGACGAAGACTAACGTTCGCCACGTCGGCGGGTGGCGCTACGCTTACCCGCCCTACATAAGATGATTTCGCTGCATAAACCCTTCCCCACCTAGCTGACGCATCTGGCGCATGATCCACGCCTGGCGGCTTCGCACGTACCCTGACGGCGCACCAGCTTTAAAACGGATGGGGTTCGGTAGAACAGCGGCCAGGAGCGCCGCTTCTGACATGCTCAGACGGCTGGCTGGCTTATTGAAATAACGCTGCGAGGCAGCTTCCACGCCGAATATGCCGTCGCCAAACTCAGCGACGTTGAGATAGACGGTCAGAATGCGTTTTTTGCTCCAGACCGTTTCCATTCCCAGGGTCAACCCCGCTTCCAGCCCTTTTCGCACCCAGCTTCGACCATCCCATAAAAACAGGTTCTTGGCCGTCTGCTGCGATAACGTCGACGCACCGCGCACGCGATTCTCGTGACGCTCGTTGTGGGCGAGCGCCTTCTCGATGGCCGCCATATCAAAGCCCCAGTGCTCCGGGAATTTCTGATCTTCTGCCGCAATCACTGCCAGCCCCATGAACGGTGAGATCTCATCCATGCTTACCCAGTCCGAATGGGCGACATAGCCGAAATCACCGGTCAACCATGCGCTCAGCTGGCGCTCAACCATCACGGCAGAAAAGGGTACCGGCAGAATGCTGAATAAGGCGATCCCGCCGCCCCAGAAGACGGCCAGCACGAGCACAACGCGTAACAGGGTACGTTTTATCCAGGCACCCGCCGTAAATTTACGCCTCATTGCGAGAGAACCAGCACTCTGTCCACCAGCTTATCGATACCCGTGGCTGCTTCAGCGATGGACTGCGCCAGCATATAGGCGGGCGTGGTGATGATCTTGTTGTCTTCATCGACCACAATATCATCCACCGGACAAGGAACATGCTCTCCGCCCATATCTTCGACGATCTCTGCGGTATCGATATCGGTCCCGATGGTCAGGCGCAGCGGGAAGTCAAAGATCCGGGGCAGCATGGCCGGGGCAATACAGATGAAACCCAGCGGCTTGCCTGCTGCATGCATCGCCTGGGCGAGCCGTTTTAAATCGGGATCGATATGGCACTCAGCCCCTTCCGAAGCAAAAGAACTGAGATTTTTAGCTGCGCCAAAGCCGCCCGGCACGATCAACGCATCCAGCGTTGAGGCATCAGCCTGCGCCAGAGGTTGGACAGCGCCCCGGGCGATACGCGCGGCTTCAATCAGGACGTTACGCGTTTCCGCCATCGGCTCGCCGGTAAGATGGTTGATCACATCCGCCTGGCTTTTATCCGGCGCGAAGCAGATCGCTTCTGCTCCCTGACGAGATAATGCCAGCAGCGTTAATACGGCTTCATGTATCTCTGAACCGTCGTAAACACCACAACCGCTCAGCACGACACCAATCTTTTTCATTATGACGTTCCTTCTTTGCAACATGCTGAAGCACATTAAAAATTCTGATTAAACCGCTATGCTTCACACATTTCACTGATTCATGTAACAAACTATTTAAGATTTGCTATCTTATCTGCGTGCGGCCTCAATATTCAGGCGGCGTCCAAGCGAAAACAACACGAAAAATCAGGCGCAGCCACGATTTCCCTGGTGTTGGCGCAGTATTCGCGCACCCCGGTTAAGCCGGGGTCATTTTTTTCTGGCATCCACCCAGGCTTTCAGTACCGCCACATCGTTTTGCCACTCTTGTTTCATCTCTTCAACCCATTCACCAACATTATCTTCCCACGCAGGTAAATCAGGTGACTGAATCTGTTGGCCCAGTTGCTGAAGATGGCGTAGCCCCACCGAACCGGCCGCACCTTTGATTTTGTGCCCTTCTTCAACGATACCTTTCCGGTCGCGCGCCGTCAGATTGGACTCAAGCACGCTCAAGTAGCCCGGCATCATTTTTTCGAATACCGCCAGACCATCGGTAATCAGTTTTGGCCCCACCAGATCGATATACTGCTCCAGCATTGCGGTATCGAGTAGTGTGTGTGCTTTCGCGCTATCAACAGACGTCATGGTGCTCTCCTCTTCATCACGGGTATCCCAGAACTTCTTGATCATGGCGGTCAGGGCAGGCACCGCCAGCGGCTTGCTGAGCACATCATCCATACCGGCATCGAGGTACTCTTTTTTGTCTTTCAGTACGTTCGCCGTCAGCGCCACCAGCGGCGGCAGCTCATCGGCAGCATATTTGCGCGTAAGCTCACGGGAGATATCCAGCCCGGTCATGTCCGGGAGCTGGATATCCAGCAGGACCAGGTCATACTCGCCAGGCGTAAACATCTCTAGCGCCGCTTTACCGGTCATCGCCACATCCACGCTGTTACCGAGTTTTTCCAGCACGGAACGCGCCACAATTACGTTCAGTTCGATGTCCTCCACCAGCAGAACGTGCAGAGCGGGCAGCGGCATATCGTCGTTCTCAAAGGTATCTTCCACCTCTTCAGCCACCGCGGGCGCATGCACCGTCAGGGTAAAGGTTGAACCTTTGCCCGGATGGCTGGCAACCGTGATATCACCGCCCATGCTTTTCGCCAGACGTTTCGACACCGCCAGACCAATACCGGTCCCGGTCGCCGGTTTACCGCCGTTACTGTCTTTTACCTGGTAATACATGGCAAAGATCTTATCCTGCTCTTTCTGCGGAATGCCAATACCCGAGTCCTCAACCTCGAAATGCAGCATATCCCCTTCGTCATAGCGAATACGCACCGCAACCCGCCCCTTCTGGGTAAATTTCACGGCGTTACTGATCAAGTTCCACAGGATCTGACGCAGGCGCGTGCCGTCCGTCACCACCTTATGCGGCAGCGGCAGGGTTGGCTCCATCACAAAGCTCAGCCCTTTTTGCTGGGCCTGCAGGCCGGAGAGGTTCTCCAGGTCAGCCAGAAATCCGGTGAAATCCACCGGCTGGTTATCAAGCTGCACCTTACGGCGCTCCATCTTATCCATATCAATAATATCATTGAAGATATTGCCCAGCGTGACCGCCGAGACATGGATCGTTTTGAGGTATTTTTCCTGCTCGCCGGTCAGGTCGGTGTCGAGCAGAATACGGCTCAAGCCCACGATGCCGTTCAGCGGCGTACGCAGCTCGTGGCTGATGGTGGAAATGAAGGTGGTCTTGTCGCGGCTGGCGCGCTCCAGCGCATCCTGATAGCGTTTACGCTCGGTGATATCGCGGCCAAAGCCCATCAGTCCGTGGCGTTTCCCCACGCGGTCGTAATACGGAACTTTACGGATCTCAAAGCAGGCTTTACGCCCGTCGGGATAATCCAGCCACTGTTCATAGGTGAGCGACACGTTGTGGCGGAAGACTTTTTCATCCGTCTCCATCACTTTGGCAGCCGCTTCTTCGGAGTAGACATCCTGCGGTTTGAGGTTAACCAGCTGTTTTTCACTTTTGCCGGTCAGCAGCTCCATTGCGCGGTTACAGCCGGAGAATTCTTTATCTTCGTTACGATAGAAAACCAGATCCGGGGAGGCATCCAGGAAGGAGCGCAGGAAAGAGGATTGTTGTTCGAGCTGGATCTGCGTCACTTCACGTTCTTTCATCTCGACTTTCAGCTGCTCCAGCGTAGCCTGACGTTCAGCTTCAGCCTTCTCGCGGTCCGAAATCTCCTGATTCAATTGCGCAATATTATCCTTGAGCTGGACGTTAAGCTTGAGGTCGCGCTCGCGCATCTCTTCCAGCTTATCCACCAGTTTTGATAAACGCTGGCGGGACTCCTCCAGTTGCTCCACCACTACCGACAGGAAATAGACCGCCCACGGCGTGATCAGCAGGCCGAAGAAAATAGAGCGGATCACGTCGATGCTTTCAACCTGACCGTGCAGAACCATGGTCACGGCCATTTGCACGACAATCGCCAGAACGACCAGCGCCAGCGCCAGCAGCAAGGAGAAACGCACCAGCCCGAGTTTCATCATCAGGTCGACGTAATACTGGGCCAGCATTCGAATTTGCTTCATAGGGGATCCCTTCACGACGTTATCGCTCAATAATACTCAAATTCGCGGCGAGGCGTTGAAGGTTGTGAGAAAAAGTGCGGGGTGAAACAGGAGATTAGCCTCGCTTCCGGCAAACCGGAAGCGAGGAGAGATCAATCAGGAACGTTTTAGCAGCAGCCAAAGGCTGATCAGGAAGAAGCTGGCGCTTGGCAGCAGCGCGCCGATAATCGGCGGGATACCGTAAACCAGCGTCAACGGACCGAAGATCTGATCGAGGACGTAGAACACAAAGCCGAAGCTGATACCGGTCACGACGCGTACACCCATCGGCACGCTACGCAATGGACCGAAGATAAACGACAGCGCCATCAGCATCATTACCGCGACAGACATCGGCTGGAAAATCTTGCTCCACATATTGAGCTGATAACGCCCGGCATCTTGTCCACTCGACTTCAGATACTTCACGTAGTTATGCAGGCCGCTGATAGAGAGCGCATCAGGGTCCAGCGCAACCACGCCCAGCTTGTCCGGCGTCAGGTTGGTCTTCCAGGTTCCGGAAACCGTCTGCGTCCCGGTGATCTGTTTCGGATCTTTCAGGTCAGATTCATCCACCTGAGAGAGACGCCACTGCTTGTGTTCAGCATCAAATTTTGCAGAGGAGGCGTGACGCACAGACTTCAAACGACGTTCATCGTTGAAGGTGTAAATACTCACACCGCCCAGTTCGTCATCACCTTTCACGCGCTCGATATAGACGAAGCTATTACCGTCTTTCGCCCACAGGCCTTGCTGCGTTGAGAGCAGTGAGCCGCCGTACATGGCCTGAGCACGATAGTTACGCGCCATCTGTTCGCCCTGCGGCGCCACCCACTCGCCAATCGCCATGGTCAACAGCACCAGTGGGATCGCGGTTTTCATGACGGACAGCGCAACCTGCATACGGGTAAAGCCGGAAGCCTGCATCACCACCAGTTCGCTACGCTGCGCCAGCATCCCCAGGCCCAGCAGCGCGCCCAGCAGGGCCGCCATCGGGAAGAAGATTTGCACGTCTTTTGGCACGCTGAGCAGGGTATACATCCCCGCGCCCAGTGCGTCGTAACTCCCCTGCCCGGCTTTTTTCAGCTGGTCGACAAACTTGATAATGCCGGAGAGCGACACCAGCATGAACAGGGTCATCATGATGGTGGTAAAAATCGTTTTACCGATATAGCGGTCAAGAACGCCAAATGCCTGCATTAGATGGCTCCTTTACGCGTAAACCGGGCACGGATTCGACGCATTGGCACCGTATCCCACAAGTTGAGGCCCACCGCCAGCAGCAGATACAGACCATTCACTACCCAGGTCCAGACAACCGGGTCAATTTTACCTTTGCCACCGTTGGACTTAATTGACGTCTGGAGCAGGAAGAACACCAGATACAGCAGCATGGCCGGAAGCATCGACAGCACGCGTCCCTGACGCGGGTTCACCACGCTCAGCGGAACAACCATCAATGCCATCATAAACACGGTGAATACCAGCGTGATGCGCCAGTGCAGTTCAGCACGCGCACGATCGGTATCGGTGCTGATCAGGGTACGCATATCCATCTGTTCGGTGTCAGTCGGATCGAGCGCGACGGCCTGATGACCAATAATCGCCTGGTAGTTCTGGAAATCAGTGATACGGAAATCGCGCAGCATCGCGGTGCCTTCAAAGCGCGTCCCTTTGTTCAGCGTCACAACCTGGGAACCATCTTTACGCTGCGCCAGTTGACCAGAATCGGCGACCACCACGGAAGGACGGGCGTTACCTTTGGTACGCAACTGTGCAAGAAACACATCGTTAAAGCGGCTGCCGTCAACGCTTTCGATAAAGAGAACCGAGTTACCGTCGGTGGCCTGCTGGAACTGGCCCTGGGCCAGCGCGGCCAGCCCCGGGTTAGCTTTTGCTTCCGCCAGCACTTCGTCCTGGTGACGAGATGACGCCGGGCCTGCCCACATGACGTTGACGGCAGCAACGATCCCCGTGAACAACGCCAGCACCATAGCCGCTTTCACCAACACGGCTTTGCTTAAGCCGCAGGCGTGCATCACCGTGATTTCACTTTCGGTATACAGCTTACCGAGCGTCATCAGTAAACCGAGGAAAAGGCTTAACGGCAGAATAAGCTGCGCCATTTCAGGCACGCCTAATCCGAGCAGAGAAAGCACCAGATTTGTTGGGATTTCACCGTCAACCGCCGCGCCGAGGATCTTGACCAGCTTCTGACAGAAAAAGATCAGAAGAAGGATAAAGAGAATCGCCAGTTGGCTCTTCAGCGTCTCCCGCACCAGATATCTTATGATTATCACTTTAAATACGCCCGTTAAAACTCGTCTTTTGCAGGAATTTAGCTTGTTTCATGGCTTAAACGTCATTTATTCTCTTGAGTCGTCGAAATCATCGCTAAGATTAAAAAACCCGGCGGATTCGCGCTTCAGAACATTTAATGACGTGCCGAAACCGTAGTAACGTAAGATTAACACGAAGTCACCACAACCGCGGACATGAGTTACGAAAGGTTTCAATTCTATCCGTAGCTGCCGCCGTTGTCTTTAAGATTCAGGAGCGTAGTGCATGGAGTTCAGTGTAAAAAGCGGTAGCCCGGAGAAACAGCGGAGTGCCTGCATCGTTGTGGGCGTGTTTGAACCGCGCCGACTCTCCCCGATCGCCGAACAACTCGATAAAATCAGTGACGGCTACATCAGCGCCCTGCTGCGCCGTGGCGAACTGGAAGGCAAACCTGGGCAGACGCTGTTACTGCACCATGTTCCGAACGTCCTGTCCGAACGCATTCTGCTGATTGGCTGCGGCAAAGAGCGTGAGCTGGATGAGCGTCAGTATAAGCAGGTGATTCAGAAAACGATTAATACCCTGAATGATACCGGCTCGATGGAAGCCGTCTGCTTCCTGACCGAGCTGCACGTCAAAGGTCGTAACACCTACTGGAAAGTGCGCCAGGCTGTCGAAACCGCAAAAGAGAGCCTGTACAGCTTCGACCAGCTCAAGACCACCAAAAGCGAGCCGCGTCGCCCGCTGCGTAAAATGGTCTTCAACGTGCCTACCCGTCGTGAGCTGACCAGCGGCGAGCGCGCTATTCAGCACGGTCTGGCGATTGCCGCCGGTATTAAAGCCGCCAAAGATCTCGGCAACATGCCGCCAAACATCTGTAACGCCGCGTACCTGGCTTCCCAGGCGCGTCAGCTGGCGGATTCCTACAGCAAGAATGTCATCACTCGCGTCATCGGCGAACAGCAGATGAAAGAGCTGGGGATGCACTCTTATCTGGCGGTCGGCAACGGCTCGCAGAACGAATCCCTGATGTCGGTGATTGAGTACAAGGGTAACCCGTCCGAAGACGCGCGCCCGATTGTGCTCGTCGGTAAAGGCCTGACCTTCGACTCCGGCGGTATCTCCATCAAGCCTGCTGAAGGCATGGACGAGATGAAGTATGACATGTGCGGCGCGGCGGCGGTTTATGGCGTGATGCGCATGGTCGCTGAGCTTCAGTTGCCGATTAACGTCATCGGCGTGCTGGCGGGCTGTGAAAACATGCCTGGCGGTCGCGCTTACCGTCCGGGCGACGTCCTGACCACCATGTCAGGCCAGACTGTTGAAGTGCTGAATACCGACGCCGAAGGCCGTCTGGTGCTGTGTGACGTGCTGACCTACGTTGAGCGCTTCGAACCTGAAGCGGTCATTGACGTGGCAACGCTGACCGGTGCCTGCGTGATTGCGCTGGGCCACCACATCACCGGCCTGATGTCGAACCACAACCCGCTGGCACACGAGCTTATCGGCGCGTCCGAACAGGCCGGTGACCGCGCGTGGCGTCTGCCGCTGGGCGATGAGTTCCAGGAACAGCTGGAGTCCAACTTCGCGGATATGGCAAACATCGGCGGTCGTCCTGGTGGTGCGATCACCGCAGGCTGCTTCCTGGCGCGCTTCACCCGCAAGTACAACTGGGCGCACCTGGATATCGCGGGCACCGCATGGCGCTCCGGTAAAGCCAAAGGCGCAACTGGTCGTCCGGTCGCGCTGTTGTCGCAGTTCCTGCTCAATCGTGCGGGTTTTAACGGCGACGAGTGATGCATAACGCCGGGTGGCGGCTTCGCCTTACCCGGCCTACAGCGTCACTCAACCGTAGGCCGGGTAAGCGTAGCGCCACCCGGCTTTGCATTTAAATCCACGACAAGAAGCCCCATATATGAAGAATGCAACGTTCTACCTTCTGGACAATGACACCCATCAGGATGGCCTCAGCGCCGTAGAACAGCTGGTGTGTGAAATTGCCGCAGAACGTTGGCGCGCAGGCAAACGCGTGTTGATTGCCTGTGAAGATGAGCAGCAGGCGATTCGCCTTGATGAAGCGCTGTGGGCTCGCCCGCCGGAAAGCTTTGTCCCGCATAATCTGTCGGGTGAAGGTCCGCGCGGCGGGGCGCCGGTAGAAATTGCCTGGCCGCAGAAGCGCAACAGCAGCGCGCGCGATATTCTCATTAGCCTGCGGGTAGACTTTGCAGATTTTGCCACCGCTTTCACAGAAGTGGTAGACTTTGTCCCTTACGAAGAATCTTTGAAACAACTGGCGCGCGAACGCTATAAAGCGTACCGCCTGGCTGGTTTTAACCTGAATACGGCAACCTGGAAATAATGGAAAAGACATATAACCCACGCGATATCGAACAGCCGCTTTACGAGCACTGGGAACAGCAGGGCTATTTCAAGCCTAACGGCGACGAAAGCAAAGAGTCCTTCTGCATCATGATCCCGCCGCCGAACGTCACCGGCAGTTTGCATATGGGACATGCTTTCCAGCAGACCATCATGGACACCATGATCCGCTACCAGCGCATGCAGGGTAAAAACACCCTGTGGCAGGCGGGGACTGACCACGCGGGTATCGCGACCCAGATGGTGGTTGAGCGTAAAATTGCCGCTGAAGAAGGTAAAACCCGTCACGACTACGGTCGCGATGCGTTCATCGACAAAATCTGGCAGTGGAAGGCAGAATCCGGCGGCACCATTACCCGCCAGATGCGCCGTCTCGGCAACTCCGTGGACTGGGAGCGCGAGCGCTTCACCATGGACGAAGGCCTGTCCAACGCCGTGAAAGAAGTCTTCGTGCGCCTGTACAAAGAAGACCTGATTTACCGCGGCAAGCGCCTGGTAAACTGGGATCCGAAACTGCGTACCGCCATCTCTGACCTGGAAGTGGAAAACCGCGAGTCTAAAGGCTCCATGTGGCACATCCGCTATCCGCTGGCCGACGGCGCAAAAACCGCCGACGGTAAAGATTACCTGGTGGTTGCAACGACTCGTCCGGAAACCCTGCTGGGCGATACCGGCGTGGCCGTTAACCCGGAAGATCCGCGTTATAAAGATCTGATCGGCAAATTCGTGGTGCTGCCGCTGGTAAACCGCCGTATTCCTATTGTGGGCGACGAACACGCCGACATGGAAAAAGGCACCGGCTGCGTGAAAATCACTCCGGCTCACGACTTCAACGACTATGAAGTTGGTCGTCGTCACGCCCTGCCGATGATCAACATCCTGACCTTTGACGGTGATATCCGTGAAAGCGCAGAAGTGTACGACACCAAAGGCGAAGAGTCTGACGTTTACTCCAGCGACATCCCGGCGGAGTTCCAGAAGCTGGAACGCTTTGCCGCGCGTAAAGCGATTGTGGCTGCCGTCGACGCGCTCGGCCTGCTCGAAGAGATTAAACCTCACGATCTGACCGTGCCGTACGGCGACCGTGGTGGCGTAGTTATCGAACCAATGCTGACCGACCAGTGGTATGTGCGTGCCGACGTGCTGGCGAAACCGGCTGTTGAAGCGGTTGAGAACGGCAGCATTCAGTTCGTGCCGAAGCAGTACGAAAACATGTACTTCTCCTGGATGCGTGACATTCAGGACTGGTGTATCTCCCGTCAGCTGTGGTGGGGTCACCGTATCCCGGCGTGGTACGACAACGACGGCAACGTCTACGTTGGCCGCACCGAAGACGAAGTGCGTCAGGAAAACAACCTGAGCGCTGACGTTGCGCTGCGTCAGGACGAAGACGTGCTGGATACCTGGTTCTCCTCCGCGCTGTGGACCTTCTCCACCCTCGGCTGGCCAGAAAACACCGACGCGCTGCGTCAGTTCCACCCAACAAGCGTGATGGTCTCCGGTTTCGACATCATCTTCTTCTGGATTGCGCGCATGATCATGATGACCATGCACTTCATCAAAGACGAAGACGGCAAGCCGCAGGTTCCGTTCCATACCGTCTACATGACCGGTCTGATCCGTGACGACGAAGGGCAGAAGATGTCCAAGTCCAAGGGTAACGTTATTGACCCGCTGGACATGGTTGACGGTATCTCTCTGGAAGACCTGCTGGAAAAACGTACCGGCAACATGATGCAGCCGCAGCTGGCTGAGAAAATCCGCAAGCGCACCGAGAAGCAGTTCCCGAACGGGATCGAGTCTCACGGTACCGACGCCCTGCGCTTCACCCTGGCGGCACTGGCCTCTACTGGTCGTGACATCAACTGGGACATGAAGCGTCTGGAAGGTTACCGTAACTTCTGTAACAAGCTGTGGAACGCCAGCCGCTTCGTGCTGATGAACACCGAAGATCAGGACTGCGGCTTCAACGGCGGCGAGATGACGCTGTCTCTGGCGGACCGCTGGATCCTGGCGGAATTCAACCAGACGGTGAAAGCGTTCCGCGATGCGCTGGACAGCTACCGCTTCGATATCGCAGCGGGCATTCTGTATGAATTCACCTGGAACCAGTTCTGCGACTGGTATCTGGAACTGGCGAAGCCGGTGATGAACGGCGGTTCTGAAGCGGAACTGCGCGGCACGCGCAACACGCTGATCACCGTTCTGGAAGGTCTGCTGCGCCTGGCGCATCCGGTCATTCCATTCATCACCGAAACCATCTGGCAGCGCGTGAAGGTGATTGCAGGCATCAACGCCGACACCATCATGCTGCAGCCGTTCCCGGAATTCGATGCGGCGAAGGTTGATGAAGCGGCGTCCGCGGATACCGAGTGGCTGAAGCAGGCGATCGTTGCGGTACGTAACATCCGTGCTGAAATGAACATCGCCCCTGGCAAACCGCTGGAGCTGCTGCTGCGCGGTTGCAGCGAGGCTGCCGTTCGTCGCGTCAGCGAGAACAACACCTTCCTCAAGACCATGGCGCGTCTGGAAAGCATCACCGTGCTGCCTGCGGATGACAAAGGTCCGGTTTCCGTGACCAAAATCATCGACGGCGCCGAGCTGCTGATCCCGATGGCGGGCCTGATCGACAAAGACGCCGAACTGGCGCGTCTGGCGAAAGAAGTGGCGAAAGTCGACGTGGAAATTGGCAAAATCGAAAGCAAGCTGGCGAACGAAGGCTTTGTCGCCCGCGCGCCGGAAGCGGTCATCGCCAAAGAGCGTGAACGTCTGGTTGCTTTCGCCGATGCGAAGACCAAGCTGATTGAGCAGCAGGCGGTTATTGCCGCCCTGTAATGCTTTTACCCCTTACGCTTCAGGGCGTAAGGGGTAACCTTCCTGAAAACTCCTCGCTTGCACTCCCCTTTCTGCGGTGCTATTAACAGCAGTTGTGTGTCAATTTTTGTCATGAGTAATGCTATGAGCGTGATTACCCCCGTCGCGACGACAATGCGTCGGATCACTGAGCAGGACAACCCGGCCATTGCCGCTGTTATCCGCACGGTTTCCGCCGAATATGGCCTGACGGCCGATAAAGGCTACACCGTGGCCGATCCTAATCTCGATGAGCTTTTCCATCTGTACAACCAGCCGGGCCACGCCTACTGGGTTATCGAGCAGAATGGCAAGGTCGTGGGCGGCGGCGGCGTGGCACCACTGAGCTGCAGCGAGCCGGATATTTGTGAGCTGCAGAAAATGTATTTTCTGCCCACGGCGCGCGGGCAAGGACTGGCGAAAAAGCTGGCGCTGGTCGCCCTGGAACACGCCCGCACACAGGGTTTCAAACGCTGTTACCTCGAAACCACCGCCTTCCTCAAAGAGGCCATCGGCCTGTATGAGCATCTCGGCTTTGAGCATATTGATGCGCCGCTGGGCTGTACCGGCCACGTTGACTGCGAAGTCAGAATGCTGAAAAGTCTGTAACTTTCGTTCCTGCCCTCTTCTGTTAAGCGGCTGTAAACTGAATGCTCTACACTCTCAGTTCACACCATAACGGGGGAAACACGATGTCGAAGATAAAAAGCTACGCCGCACCGCAGGCGGGTGCAGAACTTGAGCTGTACGAGTACGATGCGGGCGAACTAAAAGCAGAAGACGTCGAAGTACAGGTTGATTACTGCGGGATCTGTCACTCGGATCTCTCGATTATCGACAACGAATGGGGCTTCTCGAGCTATCCGCTGGTTGCCGGACACGAAGTTATTGGCCGCGTCGTGGCGCTCGGTAGCGCCGCGCAGGACAAAGGGCTGAAGGTAGGCCAGCGCGTGGGCATTGGCTGGACGGCACGCAGCTGTGGTCACTGCGACGCCTGTATCAGCGGCAACCAGATCAACTGCCTCGAAGGCGCGGTACCTACTATTCTGAACAAAGGCGGTTTTGCCGACAAGCTGCGCGCCGACTGGCAATGGGTCATCCCGCTGCCGGACAGCATTGATATCGAATCCGCCGGTCCGCTACTGTGTGGCGGTATCACCGTATTCAAACCGCTGCTGATGCACCATATCACCGCCACCAGCCGCGTGGGCGTCATCGGTATTGGCGGCCTGGGGCATATCGCCATCAAGCTGCTGCACGCGATGGGCTGCGAAGTGACGGCATTCAGCTCGAACCCGGCGAAAGAGAAAGAAGTGCTGGCCATGGGTGCGGATAAAGTGGTGAACAGCCGCGATCCTGACGCGCTGAACGCGCTGGCGGGTCAGTTTGATCTGATCATCAACACCGTGAACGTCGATCTCGACTGGCAGCCCTACTTTGAAGCGCTGGCCTACGGCGGTAACTTCCACACCGTGGGTGCGGTAATGAAGCCGCTGCCGGTTCCGGCCTTTACGCTGATCGGCGGGGATCGCAGCGTGTCCGGCTCCGCGACCGGTACGCCGTTTGAATTGCGCAAGCTGATGAAGTTTGCCGGACGCACTAAAGTGGCACCGACCACCGAACTGTATCCGATGTCGAAAATCAACGAAGCGATCCAGCACGTGCGCGACGGCAAAGCCCGCTACCGCGTGGTGTTGAAAGCGGATTTTTGATGTGACATTGCCGGGGAATGTGCGGCCTGATGCCCTCACCCCAACCCTCTCCCACTGGGAGAGGGCGCAAACAGTAAAAACGGTAACGGTTGTTACCGTTTTGCATCTACCATGGCCTTAAAAACCTCTGCCACCGCGACCGCACCCGGATCCATCACACCGTCCAGATTCTCTTTATTCACATACGATGAGCGCCCCGCACCGGCTTTCTGCATTTTCGCCGTTGCCTCTGCCCCCTTCTGTGCCGCCTGCGCCGCTGACTGAAGATCTTTTTTCTGCAACGCCTCCAGCGCCGGCTGCAGCGCGTCGATCAGGGTACGATCGCCGAGATCGGCCCCACCGTACTGCTTCATCTGCGCCAGCCCGCTGAGCAATGCTTCAGGTAGCGGCTGTCCATCGTGAAGCTTTTGCCCGGCCGCCGTGAAGAAGATCGACATCAGCACCCCGCTCGATCCGCCCATCACCGTCGCCAGCCGCTCGCCCACCAGCAGCAGCAGCGTCGATAGGTTATCAAGCGGAAGCTTGCGATCCTCCAGACGCTGCGCAATATCCCGTGCGCCTTGCGCAAAGGTAGAGCCGGTATCACCGTCGCCCACTTTGGCATCCAGCGCGTTCAGGCGATTTTCGAGTTGGATCAGCGTCCTCGTTACCGAGGAGACATACTCACCCACCCGCGGGTTTTCCGACGGGGTGTATTCCACGCGATCGTGAATGGCGCTATGCGCAACGGTACGCAAAGGTGCAAACGGCACGGGCTTCTGCCAGCCCAGCGTCTCGACCTCGGCGTGCATCGCCTTCTCAAAGAAATCGTTGAGCTTCAGCAGCGTCAGAGAGAAGCCTTTCATGTCCAGCGCGCTCACCAGCGGTGCGGGGCCTATCAGATACGCGATCTCCTCTTTCAGCGCCGAATGCGCCAGCTCTTTGGTCAGCAGCGCCATTTCGAGCGCCGAGACGCCGCCGAGGTTGTTAATCAATACCGCAAAGCGCCCTTCGCCCGCCTGCGCTTTGAGCGGCGCCACCAGCGTGTCGATAATGGCTTTGCTGTTCTGCGTATCCACGACGGACGCTCCCGGCTCGCCGTGAATGCCGAGACCCAGCTCAACATGGCCTTGCTTAATGCGCCCCTCTTCCTCGTCGCTGCCCGGCAGGTTGCAGGTTTGCATTGCAACGCCCAGGCTCCAGAGGTTGTCGCAGGCCTGTTGCGCAATCTCCCGCACCTCGCTTAGCGATTTCCCGTGCTCCGCCGCATAGCCCGCAATCTTATGCACCAGTGCCGTACCGGCAATACCGCGCGGCTGCTTGTTGTCCGGCAGCGCAATATCGTCCGCCACGATCACCATCTCCACCTTCAGACCGTAGCGTTTGGCCTTTTCTGCCGCCAGGCCAAAGTTCAGGCGATCGCCGGTGTAGTTTTTGACGATCAGCAGGCAGCCGCGATCGCCCGTGACTGCCACAATGGCATTTAGCACCGCATCCACGCTCGGCGAGGCAAAGAGGTCGCCACATACCGCCGCCGTGAGCATCCCTTTTCCGACAAACCCGGCGTGCGCCGGTTCGTGGCCGGAACCCCCACCGGAGATCACCGCTACGCGGCTTTTATCCCAGTCACCGCGTGCAACAATTCGAATGGCAGGATCAACATCAAGCTTGACGAGGTTGCCGTGGGGGGCAGAAATCAGAATGCCTTCAATAGCATCGTTGACCAGTTGTTTGCGATCGTTAAAAAAGAATCTGGACATACATTCCCAAAATGTTGTGAACCGTATGCAAAAGCATAGTCCGCACTGGATAATGCGCCGCAAAGTCAGGAATTTACTCAACCAAATTGCGACCAGGTTGCCTATACTCCACCCAGGACAAAGAGAGGAAGCGCATCATGAGTACACCATTATTAATTGCCCGGACGCTGGAAAAAGAGCTGTATTTACTGCCCGCGATGGCGAACCGCCACGGGCTGATCACGGGCGCGACCGGGACCGGGAAAACCGTCACCCTGCAAAAGCTGGCGGAGTCGCTTTCGGAGATTGGCGTACCGGTCTTTATGGCTGACGTGAAAGGCGATTTAACCGGTGTGGCTCAGGAAGGGACGGCCTCTGAAAAACTGCTCGAACGGCTGAAGAATATTGGCATCACGGACTGGACGCCGCATAACAATCCGGTGGTCGTGTGGGATATCTTTGGTGAGAAAGGCCATCCGGTGCGCGCTACCGTCTCCGATCTCGGCCCGCTGCTGCTGGCCCGTCTGCTTAACCTCAACGACGTGCAGTCCGGCGTGCTGAATATTATCTTCCGCATTGCCGATGACCAAGGGCTACTACTGCTCGATTTCAAAGATCTGCGCGCCATTACCCAGTACATCGGCGATAACGCTAAATCCTTCCAGAACCAGTACGGCAATATCAGCAGCGCCTCGGTAGGCGCCATTCAGCGTGGGTTGCTGACCCTGGAGCAACAGGGGGCCGAACACTTCTTCGGCGAGCCGATGCTGGATATCAAAGACTGGATGCGCACCGACAGCAGCGGCAAAGGCATTATCAACATTCTGAGTTCAGAAAAGCTCTACCAGATGCCAAAGCTCTACGCCGCCAGCCTGCTGTGGATGCTCTCCGAACTGTACGAACAGTTACCGGAAGCGGGCGATCTGGAGAAACCGAAGCTGGTCTTCTTCTTTGACGAAGCGCACCTGCTGTTTAACGACGCGCCGCAGGTATTGCTGGATAAAATTGAACAGGTCATTCGCCTGATCCGCTCCAAAGGCGTTGGCGTCTGGTTTGTGTCGCAAAACCCGTCGGACATCCCGGATAACGTGCTCGGTCAGCTCGGTAACCGCGTGCAGCACGCCCTGCGCGCCTTTACGCCGAAGGATCAGAAAGCGGTGAAAGCCGCCGCGCAGACCATGCGCGCCAATCCGGCCTTTGATACCGAAGCGGCGATTCAGGCGTTAGGCACCGGTGAAGCGCTGATCTCGTTCCTGGATGCGAAGGGCAGCCCGTCCGTGGTGGAACGCGCCATGGTGATCGCGCCCTGCTCGCGCATGGGGCCGGTTACCGACGATGAACGCAACGGCCTGATCAACCACTCTCCGGTTTATGGAAAGTACGAAGACGAGGTGGATCGCGAGTCCGCGTTCGAGATGCTGCAAAAAGGGGTGCAGGCGACCACCGAATCGCAGGATGCGCCCGCCGCTAAAGGGGAGTCCGTCGCCGTGGATGACGGTATTCTCGGGGGGCTCAAAGACATCCTGTTCGGCAGCACCGGGCCGCGCGGCGGCAAGCGCGACGGCGTGGTACAAACCATGGCGAAAAGCGCGGCGCGACAGGTCACCAATCAGATAGTGCGCGGCATGCTGGGGAGTCTGTTAGGCGGCCGTCGTCGGTAGGTTAGAGAAAGTAAAAGCGACCCAAATTCACCTTAGCTTCGTCTGCTTGAATACATTCCCGTTGGGGATGTATTCAAACGCCCCTGCCCTTATCCATATCGCAGCGCATGTGATCCCAGCCGGTATAATTTTTTACTTCCGGTACCTTATCCGGCTGTCCTTGCCAGTTGATTTTAAATTGCTCAATACTGCTCGGAAGCCCTTCTTTGGTCATATACACCATGCCCCATCCGGCACCGGGGGAGCGTGGCTCAATCCGCTGGACTGTCCCATCTTCCAGGTGATAGGTCACACCCGGCCCTCCTGGTGCCAGACGCGGGTCATCATAAGGCTTGGATGACATGTATAGCCGGTGCTTGGTTTGCAGAAATCCCTGGTCATTTACGACAGTGAAAGAGAGCACGTCTTTATAGTACGGCGCATCGCTTCCGTCCGGCTCATTCGGACCACGCATCGATGCCCCACCTCTTTCCCAGGTTCGACCATAATCTTTTGAGACAGTAAAACCACCCGTGATGGTGTCCCACCATGGTATGGCGATATATCTCTCTGAAGGATGAATAAATGGTCTGGTGAAAATCTGATAAAACTGGTAGGCAATTTGCGAGTGAATATTACGTTGTTTGTCGATGTACCAAAGCTCACCTTCGCAATTCCAGCCTTTCAGCTCCAGATAGCGGTGGTCGTCAAAACGATACACTATCTGTGCAGGACGTATATCTGCGGCAGGCTGATTCAGCGCCCAGATGACCACAATACCGATAACTAATACTATCCATAAGATAAAAAAATTCCGGCTCATGCGGCATCCCTATTTTTCGTTAATTTGGCTAAGACTTAACGCCCGTGGCATATCCCATTGCAAAATATTTTTTTCCTCGAAACTGGCTGACTTGACAATTCCCGTATCAATTTCCAACTTATTACGTTGATTAGGTCGTGTTCCTACATAATCATTCACCACGCCAAAACATCCTTTCGGAAGTACATTTTGGGGCTTATTCATAAAATCTTTAGTATTTTCCTTATTAAGGCGTCCCGTTTTGTAATAATCGGTTGCATAGCTATTTTTATTCAACGGATCCCTCCAGTCCGCACGATGCAACAAATCCTCCCAAAAACGGCCTGCCTTAAAATCAAATGACTTACATTGACCAATTGCCAAATCAAAAGCCATAGCATGGGAGGGCGCAAATTCACTCATCACAATTGACGAATGCTGGCTGTACCCTACGGGATCGGCTTTCTTCCATTCCTCTTCCAGCTCATCACGGTTTTTTAGCCACACCAGCGTCATGTTTCTGAACGTATCAACGCCCGACACAACCCCCTGAATAACCTTGTGCTTTCGTTCAAAGCTTATCCCTTTCAACTCGTCTGGAGTCAGTGAATGGCCTGGCTTCATTGAGGGATAATAATATTTATCCATGGGAAACATGGCTGAGGCTGTCCTACTCAGGGTATGGGCTTTAGCAGAATACGAAATGTAGGCATCCGGGCTGTCTGGATCGATACAGGTTTCATAGGGGGTATCGCAGGTTTTCGGGTCGTTATCCTTTCGGTTTCTCTCGCCCTGTAACTCATAGACGAATGGCTCAGGTAATTCTTCGCCATTTACAACGACATCACGAGCAGAGTAAACCGCGTTCGTCACTGAACTGTACTTCGCATCCCCGCTCTGTGTCGCAGGCAGTTCAAAGCGCGTTCCGTCTGGCGGGAGACCGACCTGACCGTGCTGATAAAAGACACGCTGATACAGGTTTGGAATATCACTGGCGATGTTTTGCGGGATCCCCCGCCAGCCAATGCCCTGAATGTTTTTCAGGGATACCGTCCCGTCGTTCGGGCAGAAATAGTTATACACCTTACCGTTGTTGTCCCGACGGTACCGCGCATCCTGCCGCAACGGGTTATCCGCCGGTTTTCGTAATGTGCACGCGGCCTCCATCGCCAGTAGGTTAGCCTCGGACACCTCACCGCCTTTGTACTGCGTCGCTATCAGGGCACAGAAATTGCTGAACGTCTGCTGACGGGCAGCGCTGGTCTGGTGATGCCCGGATTGCGCGTTTTCTAACATTCGCTCTTCCAGCGAATAGGGGGAGTGGTTCAGTATGGTACAGTTAACGGGATCGTAACCAGCCTGCTTTACCAGCATATTGGCTAGCATGGTAATGATGGTGCCCTGGCTGTGCGCCACGACATTAATCACATCCTTAGTTGTGACTGGCTCCTGGCGGATTTGAATAATCAAATCCGCCAGCCGCTGTGCGGCAAAAAACTGGTAGATGCGGTGCGGGTTGGGAAAGATGGGGTGGGTGAAATCGCCGCCATTTGCATGCAACGTCATAAAACCGGTGGCAGCGACGGCAACGCCACCGGCCCCAGGGCCAAGCATGTCCGGTATATTGGTGGTTGCATTGGCAAACGTGCCACCACCTTTGGCAAAATTGATATCGAGCGCATTTTTAAAGCAGTCATTCTGAAATGCAAACGCCCCTTTACTGTCATTACCCAGCGCGGCCTTCTTGGTTTCGTCGTCTTCCTGGTAGGCATCGTAAGGGATGTGGGCGTCGCTGCCCAGTTTTCCGACTTCGTCCCGATAACGCTTCTGGTCAGCGCGCCACTCCTCATGCGTAACCGGCTTATAGCCCCAGTAAAAGGGGATAATGGGAGAACGTCCAGGCTCACAGATTTTTTTTTGCGCCTCTTCGTTGTGGGACATGATGAAATCTTTCCACTCGTGCGCATACAGGTCTGAACGGTTCAACCGCTTGCTTAACCCGGCAATTATCCCTTTTTCCTGATTCTGATAAGCTTCCCCAACATCGTTCACACCGTGCACCAGAATCACAATGCATGGCATGGGTCGTGGAACGCCGATACTGCGGGTTTGGGCTACCAGCCCGAGGCTTTTGTAAACAGGAATATCATTTTCTGAAATAACTCGCGGGCAGTACGGGCTTTTTTTTACGCCTGTCATCAGTCATTCTCCAGAAAGACAATCTCAATGATGGAAACGCAGCAGCAGGAATCATCGACCATACAAAATATCCTTTTTAGAGTGGCGATGTAAAACAGTACGCCTGTAAAGCGCGAAATTAAATACGAAATAAAATATTAATAGCACTCACAGAAAACCGCATTATTCATGCAACGAATAAATAACGGGAGAGTGAGGGCGAGTTTAATTCGACATTAATAGTATGATGCTTACTCACGACAGAGGTACACACTAGCGAAACGGGTTGTAATTGATAAAAACTCATCAAATAAATGAATAACAAAATTCATATATATTGATGAGCTTTTATTAATACTATTCATATTAATTATTATAAAACGCTAATGCTCAGAAAAAGGAATCCACGGCTTTCCAAGCGCCGAACCCTGCACACCGTTCTCCTGCAGATAGCGGTCGATTTCCACCATCCCCGTCCAGCGGTTCTCACACCATAGCGGTGCCAGAAGCGTTGGACGGCGGGCGCTGGCGGAGATGCGGTGGTAGACAATTTCCGGCGGCGTGTGGCGAATCATCTCCCCCGCCGTCACCGTATAGTCCTCAAGCTCAATTCCGCTTAACCGCCCCGCTTCCCAGGCTTTCGCCATAATGCTTCCCGTAACGATATGCAGCGGGTGCAGCTTAATGCCGTCCACGCCGGTCTCAACCACCTTTTCCAGCGTTTCAAGGCCATGCTGTTGACCTTCGCCAGGTAACCCAACAATCAGGTGTGAACAGACCTTCAGCCCACGCTCACGGGCCAGGCGCGTGGTGCGCTGGTAGCAGGCGAAATCATGACCACGATTGATGCGGTGCAGGGTTTTATCGTGCGCGGTTTGCAGGCCCAGCTCCAGCCAGATCTCGTAGCCTTGTGCTTTGTACTCGCTGAGCAGATCCAGCACCGCGTCCGGTACGCAGTCCGGGCGCGTCCCCACGCACAGCCCAACGATGTTAGCCTGGCTGACGGCCTGCTGATACATAGAGCGCAGCACCTGCACCTCCGCCCACGTGCTGGTGTAGGCCTGAAAATAGGCCAGATACTGCTTCGCGCGGTTCACCAGGCTCGCCTGATGCGCGAGCTGTTCCGCGATAGATTTATGCTGCTGGGCTTCGTCAGCAAAGGACGCAACGTTACAGAAGGTGCAGCCGCCGCGCCCGATGGTGCCATCGCGATTCGGGCAGCTAAACCCGCCGTGCAGCGTCAGCTTATGAACCTTTTGCCCGTACCGCTGCAAAAGATCCCCACCAAACATATTGACTAATTTCTGTAACTGCATAATCTGATAGACCGTCCCGGAGAAAGGGGACAAGCCTGCCACTTTTAGCCTCTGTCGGCGATGACCTGGATCAATCGCCCTGGACGGCCTTTATCTATATGAATAAATAATCAGGATTACTGCAATTTCATTCACACCATCCGTGATTACTTTTCCTTATGTTCTGATTGTTTTTTTCATTT
Organism: Enterobacter sp. RIT637; assembly: GCF_019718755.1. NCBI lineage: Bacteria > Pseudomonadati > Pseudomonadota > Gammaproteobacteria > Enterobacterales > Enterobacteriaceae > Enterobacter > Enterobacter sp. RIT637. The sequence continues at coordinate 58,947 of NZ_JAIHAZ010000005.1, read as the reverse complement.
ATAGCGCCACCACTGAAAAACAGTGGGTTTATGCGGGTTTGCATTCAATGCCAGATTATTATTCTGCTATAAAACGGCTATTCAGCACGCTACATTGATAATACCGCTTTCATATAGTGAGTCAGATCACACTCCGCTGCGTCCTGCCAGGGCGTACAATCAATGTAAAAATAGTTAAACATCCTTTAATTACAATCACATAAACTCTCTTTAGCACATTTTTGGATAAATAAGATTGCCATTTGACCTGTGTACCAATTCCCGATAAGTTGGAAATCCGCTGGAAGCTTTCTGGATGAGCGGCCTGCTCATCATATTTATGCAGTAATTGAGATTCCCTCTGAAGCAAGTCCTCAAACTTGTTTACCTGCGCGAAAGGATGAAAAAGAGGGCGAATGCGAGGTCCGCGTATGAAGCGCAAACCCCGTCGCCATGCTCTTTCTGTGCCTGTGCGCCACGGTAAAGTTCAGTGGGAAGCCCGACGAGCCTGGGGAGGTTCACTGATATGTTGTACGATAAATCCCTTGAGAAGGATAACTGTGGTTTCGGCCTGATCGCCCACATAGAAGGCGAACCTAGCCACAAGGTAGTGCGTACTGCTATTCACGCACTGGCCCGAATGCAGCACCGTGGCGCTATTCTTGCCGATGGTAAAACCGGCGACGGCTGTGGCCTGCTGCTGCAAAAACCGGATCGTTTCTTCCGCATCGTGGCGGAAGAGCGCGGCTGGCGTTTAGCCAAAAACTACGCTGTCGGCATGCTGTTCCTGAATCAGGATCCTGAAAAGGCTGCCGCCTCACGCCGCATCGTCGAAGAAGAACTTCAGCGTGAAACCCTGTCTATCGTCGGCTGGCGCGATGTGCCAACCAACGAAGGGGTGCTCGGTGAAATCGCCCTCTCCTCGCTGCCTCGTATTGAACAGATTTTCGTCAACGCGCCTGCGGGCTGGCGTCCGCGTGATATGGAACGCCGTCTGTTTATCGCCCGCCGCCGCATTGAAAAACGTCTCCAGGACGATAAAGAGTTCTACGTTTGTAGCCTCTCGAACCTGGTGAACATCTATAAAGGTCTGTGTATGCCGGCTGACCTGCCGCGCTTCTACCTGGACCTGGCGGACCTGCGTCTGGAATCGGCCATTTGCCTGTTCCACCAGCGCTTCTCCACCAATACCGTTCCACGCTGGCCGCTGGCTCAGCCGTTCCGCTACCTGGCGCACAACGGCGAGATCAACACCATCACCGGTAACCGCCAGTGGGCACGCGCCCGTACCTATAAGTTCCAGACGCCACTGATCCCTGACCTGCACGATGCCGCGCCGTTCGTGAACGAAACCGGCTCTGACTCCAGCTCAATGGATAACATGCTGGAATTGCTGCTGGCAGGCGGGATGGACATCGTTCGCGCCATGCGTCTGCTTGTGCCACCGGCATGGCAGAACAACCCGGATATGGACCCTGAGCTGCGCGCGTTCTTCGACTTTAACTCCATGCACATGGAGCCGTGGGACGGCCCGGCAGGCATCGTCATGTCCGACGGTCGCTTCGCTGCCTGTAACCTGGACCGTAACGGTCTGCGTCCGGCACGCTACGTCATCACCAAAGACAAGCTCATCACCTGTGCTTCTGAGGTCGGCATCTGGGATTACCAGCCTGACGAAGTGGTCGAGAAAGGCCGCGTCGGCCCGGGCGAGCTAATGGTTATCGACACCCGCGGCGGGCGCATTCTGCACTCTGCTGAAACCGATCACGATCTGAAAAGCCGCCATCCGTACAAAGAGTGGATGGAGAAGAACGTGCGTCGTCTGGTGCCGTTCGAAGATCTGCCGGACGAAGAGGTGGGCAGCCGCGAGCTGGACGACGATACCCTCGCAAGCTTCCAGAAGCAGTTTAACTACAGCGCGGAAGAGCTGGACTCCGTCATCCGCGTACTGGGCGAAAACGGCCAGGAAGCGGTCGGCTCCATGGGTGATGATACCCCGTTTGCCGTGCTCTCCAGCCAGCCGCGCATTATTTACGACTACTTCCGCCAGCAGTTCGCGCAGGTCACTAACCCGCCTATCGACCCGCTGCGCGAAGCGCACGTGATGTCGCTGGCGACCAGCATCGGCCGCGAGATGAACGTCTTCTGCGAAGCCGAAGGCCAGGCGCACCGTCTGACCTTTAAATCGCCGATCCTGCTGTACTCCGATTTCAAACAGCTCACTACGCTGAAAGAGGATCACTATCGCGCCGACACGCTCGATATTACGTTCGACGTGACCGAAGCGACCCTCGAAGAGACCGTCAATGCGCTGTGTGACAAAGCCGAACAGATGGTACGTAACGGTACCGTTCTGCTGGTGCTGTCCGACCGCAACATCGCGAAAAACCGTCTGCCGGTGCCTGCGCCAATGGCGGTGGGTGCTATCCAGACGCGTCTGGTCGATAAGAGCCTGCGCTGCGACGCCAACATCATTGTTGAAACCGCCAGCGCCCGCGACCCGCACCACTTTGCCGTGCTGTTAGGCTTCGGCGCGACGGCGATCTACCCGTACCTGGCCTACGAAACGCTGGCCCGTCTGGTGGATACCCGCGCCATCGATAAAGATTACCGCGCGGTGATGCTGAACTACCGCAACGGCATCAACAAAGGTCTGTACAAGATCATGTCCAAAATGGGCATCTCGACCATTGCCTCCTACCGCTGTTCGAAGCTGTTTGAAGCGGTCGGCCTGCATGACGAGGTCGCCAATCTCTGCTTCCAGGGCGTGATCAGCCGTATCGGCGGCGCCGGTTTTGCTGACTTCCAGCAGGATCTGGTGAACCTGTCCAAACGCGCCTGGCTGGCACGTAAGCCGCTGGATCAGGGCGGTCTGCTGAAATACGTTCACGGTGGCGAATACCACGCTTATAACCCGGACGTGGTGCGCACGCTGCAGCAGGCGGTTCAGAGCGGAGAATACAGTGATTATCAGCAGTACGCTGAGCTGGTAAATAACCGTCCGGCGGCAACGCTGCGCGACCTCATTGCCCTCAATCCGGGTGATGAAGCGGTCAGCATTGACGAGGTTGAGCCTGCATCAGAACTGTTCAAACGCTTCGATACCGCGGCGATGTCCATCGGCGCGCTGAGCCCGGAAGCCCACGAAGCGCTGGCGGAAGCCATGAACAGCATCGGCGGCAACTCCAACTCCGGTGAAGGCGGTGAAGACCCTGCGCGTTACGGCACCAATAAAGTGTCCCGTATCAAGCAGGTGGCATCCGGTCGCTTTGGCGTGACGCCTGCGTACCTGGTCAACGCCGACGTGATCCAGATTAAAGTCGCTCAGGGTGCTAAACCGGGCGAAGGCGGTCAGCTGCCGGGTGATAAAGTTACCCCGTACATCGCCAAACTGCGCTATTCCGTGCCGGGCGTGACGCTGATCTCCCCGCCGCCGCACCACGATATCTACTCTATCGAGGACTTAGCGCAGCTGATTTTCGACCTGAAACAGGTCAACCCGAAGGCGATGATCTCCGTGAAGCTGGTTTCCGAACCGGGCGTCGGCACCATCGCCACCGGCGTGGCAAAAGCCTATGCGGATCTGATTACCATCGCCGGCTACGACGGCGGTACCGGCGCCAGCCCGCTCTCCTCCGTGAAATACGCGGGCTGTCCGTGGGAGCTTGGCCTGGTGGAAACCCAGCAGGCGCTGGTGGCTAACGGTCTGCGTCACAAGATCCGCCTGCAGGTGGACGGTGGCCTGAAAACCGGCCTCGACATCATCAAAGCAGCGATCCTCGGCGCGGAAAGCTTCGGCTTCGGTACCGGCCCGATGGTAGCGCTGGGCTGTAAATACCTGCGTATTTGTCACCTGAACAACTGCGCAACCGGCGTGGCGACTCAGGACGAGAAGCTGCGTAAGAACCACTATCACGGCCTGCCGTTCAAAGTAACCAACTACTTTGACTTCATCGCCCGCGAAACCCGCGAGCTGATGGCGCAGTTGGGCGTGAAACGTCTGGTGGACCTGATTGGCCGCACTGACCTGCTGAAAGAGCTGGAAGGCTTCACGGCGAAGCAGCAAAAGCTGGAGCTGTCTAAGCTGCTGGAAACCGCGCAGCCGCACCCGGGCAAAGCGGTCTACTGCACCGAGAACAACCCGCCGTTCGATAACGGCGTGCTGAACGCGCAGCTGTTGCAGCAGGCGAAGCCGTACGTGGACGACAAGCAGAGCAAAACCTTCTGGTTTGATATCCGCAACACCGACCGCTCCGTGGGCGCCTCCCTCTCCGGCTACATCGCGCAAACGCACGGTGACCAGGGGCTGGCAGCGGATCCGATTACCGCGCACTTCAGCGGTACCGCGGGTCAGAGCTTCGGTGTGTGGAACGCAGGCGGCGTTGAGCTATACCTGACCGGCGATGCCAACGACTACGTCGGTAAAGGCATGGCGGGCGGTCTGCTGGCGGTGCGTCCTCCGGTCGGCTCCGCCTTCCGCAGCCACGAAGCCAGCATCATCGGTAACACCTGCCTGTACGGCGCGACCGGCGGTCGTCTGTTCGCAGCAGGCCGTGCGGGCGAGCGTTTTGCGGTGCGTAACTCCGGTGCTATCACCGTGGTGGAAGGCATTGGCGATAACGGTTGTGAATACATGACGGGCGGGATTGTTTGCGTAATGGGTAAAACCGGCGTGAACTTCGGCGCGGGCATGACGGGCGGTTTTGCGTACGTCCTGGACGAAGACGGTGAGTTCCGCAAACGCGTGAACCCGGAGCTGGTGGAAGTGCTGGACGTTGATACGCTGGCTATCCATGAAGAACATCTGCGCGGCTTGATTACCGAGCACGTGCAGCATACCGGTTCTTCGCGCGGCGAAGAGATCCTGGCGAACTGGCCGGCGTTCTCTGCGAAATTCGCGCTGGTTAAGCCGAAGTCCAGCGATGTTAAAGCCCTGTTGGGTCACCGTAGTCGTAGCGCAGCAGAGCTGCGCGTGCAGGCGCAGTAAGGAATTTAGATGAGCCAGAACGTATACCAGTTTATCGACCTGCAGCGTGTTGATCCGCCAAAGAAACCGCTGAAGATCCGCAAAATTGAATTTGTTGAAATCTACGAGCCGTTTTCAGAAGGCCAGGCCAAAGCACAGGCAGACCGCTGCCTGTCCTGCGGTAACCCTTACTGCGAATGGAAATGTCCGGTACACAACTACATCCCGAACTGGCTGAAGCTGGCCAATGAAGGACGTATTTTTGAAGCCGCCGAGCTGTCTCACCAGACCAACACCCTGCCGGAAGTGTGCGGCCGCGTCTGTCCTCAGGACCGTCTGTGTGAAGGCTCCTGTACGCTGAACGATGAGTTTGGCGCGGTGACCATCGGCAACATCGAGCGCTATATCAACGATAAAGCGTTCGAAATGGGCTGGCGTCCGGATATGACCGGCGTGCGTCAAACCGACAAGCGCGTGGCCATCATCGGCGCAGGCCCGGCGGGCCTGGCCTGTGCAGACGTGCTGACCCGCAACGGCGTGAAGGCGGTGGTCTTTGACCGCCATCCGGAAATCGGCGGTCTGCTGACCTTCGGTATCCCGGCCTTCAAGCTGGAAAAAGAGGTCATGACCCGTCGCCGTGAAATCTTCACCGGCATGGGCATTGAGTTCAAGCTGAACGTGGAAGTGGGCCGCGACGTGCAACTCGACGACCTGCTGAAGGATTACGACGCCGTGTTCCTCGGTGTGGGCACCTATCAGTCCATGCGCGGTGGTCTGGAGAACGAAGAGGCACCAGGCGTTTATGATGCCCTGCCGTTCCTGATTGCCAATACCAAGCAGATCATGGGCTACGGCGAAACCGCTGATGAGCCGTTCGTCAGCATGGAAGGCAAACGCGTGGTGGTACTGGGCGGCGGTGATACCGCGATGGACTGTGTGCGTACCTCCATTCGTCAGAACGCGGCACACGTGATCTGCGCCTACCGTCGTGACGAAGAGAACATGCCGGGCTCTAAGCGCGAAGTGAAAAACGCGCGTGAAGAGGGCGTGGAGTTCCAGTTCAACATCCAGCCGCTGGGTATTGAAGTGAATGCCAACGGTAAAGTGAGCGGCGTGAAGATGGCGCGCACTGAGATGGGCGCACCGGATGCGAAAGGTCGTCGTCGTGCGGAAATCGTGGCAGGCTCTGAACACGTGATCCCGGCCGATGCCGTGGTGATGGCGTTTGGTTTCCGTCCTCACAGCATGGAATGGCTGGCGAAACACAGCGTTGAGCTGGATTCGCAGGGCCGCGTGATTGCGCCAGAAGGCAGCGATAACGCATTCCAGACCAGCAACCCGAAAATCTTCGCCGGTGGTGATATTGTTCGCGGTTCTGACCTGGTGGTGACGGCGATTGCCGAAGGGCGTAAAGCCGCTGACGGTATACTGAACTACCTGGAAGTGTAAAAAAAACAGGCCCGATTGGGCCTGTTTTTATTTCACGACGCGAAGTGCCGGACGACCACCGCGCGGAGGCGGATCGTCATCAGGGTCATTGTCGTCGAGATGATCGGGTTTGTCGCCATCAATAAGTGACATCACCGTGTCGCTTTCGCGCTCATCGGAAGCGTTGTCATCATTCAGGCTGGCAACATCTTCGTCATACGCCGCTTCCGGCTCGAACATGGTACCCGCGCCGTTCTCACGTGCGTAGATCGCCAGAACCGCAGCCAGCGGTACGGAAACCTGACGCGGCACGCCGCCAAAACGCGCGTTAAAGCGCACTTCGTCGTTTGCCAGCTCCAGATTACCCACCGCACGCGGCGCAATGTTCAAGACGATCTGTCCGTCACGTGCGTATTCCATAGGAACCTGCACGTCCGGCAACGTCACATCCACAACCAGGTGCGGCGTGAGCTGGTTATCCAGCAGCCATTCATAGAAGGCGCGCAGCAGATACGGACGGCGTGGGGAAAGTTGTGACATTTCCACAGTCATTAGCCTCGGCCGAGACGCATTTCACGTTCCGGCTCAGTCAGAGAAGCCAGGAAAGAGTCGCGTTCAAATACGCGCGTCATGTAGCCTTTCAGCTCTTTCGCACCCGGACCGCTGAACTCAACACCCAGCGTAGGCAGACGCCACAGCAGCGGTGCAAGGTAGCAATCGACCAGGCTGAACTCATCGCTCAGGAAGAAAGGCTTCTGACCAAAGACTGGCGCGATTGCCAGCAGCTCTTCACGCAGTTGTTTACGTGCGGCATCCGCTTCAGACGACGTACCGTTAACGATAACGTTCATCAGCGTATACCAGTCTTTTTCGATACGCTGCATGTACAGGCGGCTTTCACCACGCGCAACAGGGTAAACAGGCATCAGTGGCGGATGCGGGAAACGCTCATCCAGGTATTCCATAATGATACGGGATTCCCACAGGGTCAGCTCGCGATCCACCAGCGTTGGTACGCTCTGGCTCGGGTTGAGATCGATCAGATCCTGAGGAGGGTTATCCTTTTCCACATGCTCGATCTCAAAACTGACACCCTTCTCGGCCAGCACGATACGAACCTGATGGCTATAAATGTCAGTAGGACCAGAAAACAGCGTCATTACCGAACGTTTGTTGGCAGCGACAGCCATGAAAACCTCCAGGTATATTCAGAATTTTACTGCTACCGGCCCACCAGGGCCAGCCAGATGATGTATTGCCCATCCCAGAGAAAACACATTGTTCAAGAATCGAACAAAAATCGAGTATTCACCGATATTTGGGCAGAAAATTGGATGATAGTTTACCAGATTTTGATGGCTTTGTGGTGAGGGGATTCTGGAAATGTGGAAAAAGAGGAGATATATCAATTCATGTTGTGGATAACCTACGCATTATCCATAAAAAAACCCGCCGAAGCGGGTTTTTCGCCAATCGTTCTGCGTAAGCAGAATGGATTAACGTTTGGAGAACTGTGGACGACGACGTGCTTTACGCAGACCCACTTTCTTACGTTCAACCTGACGCGCGTCACGAGTAACGAAGCCAGCTTTACGCAGTTCAGAACGCAGGGATTCGTCGTACTCCATCAGAGCGCGGGTGATACCGTGACGGATCGCACCTGCCTGACCGGAGATACCACCACCTTTAACGGTGATGTACAGATCCAGTTTTTCTACCATGTCAACCAGTTCCAGCGGCTGGCGAACTACCATGCGGGCAGTTTCGCGACCGAAGTATTGTTCCAGAGAACGCTGGTTGATTACGATTTTACCACTGCCCGGTTTGATGAAAACGCGAGCTGCGGAACTTTTGCGGCGACCAGTGCCGTAGTATTGATTTTCAGCCATTGCCTATAATCCCGATTAGATGTCAAGAACTTGCGGTTGCTGTGCCGCGTGGTTGTGCTCGTTGCCTGCGTAAACTTTCAGTTTACGGAACATAGCACGACCCAGCGGGCCTTTTGGCAGCATGCCTTTAACCGCGATTTCAATCACACGCTCAGGACGGCGAGCAATCATCTCTTCAAAGGTCGCTTCTTTGATACCACCGATGTGGCCAGTGTGGTGATAGTACACTTTGTCAGTACGCTTGTTGCCGGTTACAGCAACTTTATCAGCGTTCAGAACGATGATGTAATCACCGGTATCAACGTGCGGAGTGTATTCCGCTTTATGCTTACCGCGCAGGCGACGAGCCAGTTCAGTAGCCAGACGGCCCAGAGTTTTACCGGTCGCGTCAACAACATACCAGTCGCGCTGTACGGTTTCTGGTTTAGCTGTAAAAGTTTTCATTAAAAGCTTACCCAAATAATAAGTTACACGTTGGTGAACACCCAAACGTTTAGTCAGTTGAGGCTCACACGACAAAGTCCGGCAAACCTACCCCTTCGAATAGCACATGCCGACACATAGAAAGTTTCGGGAAAAAAACCTTCTCGTAACGTGGGGTCGCAAGATTATAGAGAAGTTGAGGTCAAAGATCGACCCTTAAATGCGATTTGAAATGGGTTTTTCGAGGGGGAGTATTGTGCGGTCTGGTGCCCTCACCCCCAGCCCCTCTCCCACAGGGAGAGGGTGGCATTTGTTACGGCATATGCTCCAGCTTCAGGTATTCCTCGCTCTGCATTTCCTGCAGGCGCGACAGGCAGCGCTGGAACTCAAACTTCAGCCGCTCGCCCTGGTAAATCTCATATAAAGGTACCTCGGCGCTGACCACCAGCTTAACGTGGCGCTCGTAAAACTCGTCCACCAGCGCAATGAAGCGTCGCGCTTCGCTTTCCATCAGGCGCGTCATCACCGGCACATCCAGCACCATCACGGTGTGGAACAGGCGCGATAGCGCGATGTAATCATGCTGGCTGCGGGCATCGACGCAGAGTGTCGCAAAGGAGACGGCCAGGGTTTGATTTTCTACACCCTGAGTTTGCAAGGGACGATGGTTAATCTCGAGTTCTGGGGCGCGCTCACGTTTCGCCCCCGCCAGCGCCAGCCACAGTTTATCCATCTGGTTTGTGGTTTCTGCGTTCAACGGCGAAAGCCACAGATGGGCCTGAGTCAGCGTGCGCAGGCGGTAATCCACGCCCGCGTCAACGTTCATGATGTCGCAATGCTGTTTTATCGCATCGATAGCGGGCAGGAAGCGCGCGCGCTGTAAACCGTTGCGGTACAGCTCGTCAGGCGGAATGTTCGAGGTCGCCACGAGCGTAATCCCACGCGCAAACAGCGCTTTCATCAACCCACCCAGCAGCATCGCATCCGTAATATCGGAAACAAAAAATTCGTCAAAGCAGAGGACGTCCGTTTCCGCCTTAAAGCGGTCGGCCACAATCTCCAGCGGATCGCTTTTGCCCTGTAAGGCCGTCAGCTCTTCGTGAACCCGCAGCATGAAGCGGTGAAAATGCAGACGCTGCTTTCGCGTGCCCGGCAGGCTCTGGTAGAACATGTCCATCAGCCAGGTTTTACCGCGCCCGACGCCACCCCACATATATAAGCCACGTACCGACGCGTTAACCTGAGGTTCTTTTTTTCCCAATAACCGGCCGAATGCCGCCTTCAGCCCACTACTTTGCACCGCCTCAGCGGGTTTCGCCGTGAGCTCCTGATAAATGGTTTCCAGGCGATTAACCGCTTCACGCTGGACGTCATCCGGCTGATGTGAGCCCTCATTCAGGGCCAGTTGGTAACGCGATGAGGGGGACAGGCTTCGCATAATCTTATTGTTATTCCTTCGGTTATGGCTCATCAGCAGGCGCGACTGATGAAAAAAAGGCCGTTCTACACTACGCGATGATACGTCAGGATTCCACTTCTGAAGAAATAGCGGTTATAGTGGCAATATCAGGCACAGGCAGGAGCCGAGCCAACACCCTACGGAACAACAAGACAACGGGAGAAGTTCATGACCTGGGAATATGCGCTAATCGGTTTAGTCGTCGGCATCGTCATCGGTGCTGTGGCCATGCGTTTCGGTAATCGCAAATTGCGTCAGCAGCAGTCACTGCAGTACGAACTGGAAAAGAACAAAGCCGAACTGGAAGAGTATCGTGAAGAGCTGGTCAGCCACTTTGCCCGTAGCGCCGAGCTGCTGGACAACATGGCCACCGACTATCGCCAGCTGTATCAACACATGGCGAAAAGCTCCAGCAGCCTGCTGCCGGAAATGACCGCAGAAACGAATCCGTTCCGCAACCGTCTGGCAGACTCTGAAGCGGGTAACGATCAGGCTCCGGTTCAGATGCCACGCGACTATTCGGACGGCGCATCCGGCCTGCTGCGCGGTGGCGCAAAACGCGATTAATCGCACAACATAAATAAATTTTACGGGCGCATCTCTTGCGCCCGTCCTTTCTTCCCGTCCCCAGCTATTATTTAGTCAAACACCTCATTGTTCAGCGGTTGAAAATTCAATAACATCAAGATGTTTTTGGGCCGTTCTTCTTTCATTCCAGGATACGAGAGTCAGCATCAATGAAGAAAAAAAACCAGCTGTTGAGCGCTTTAGCGTTAAGTGTCGGGTTATCTCTCTCGGCGTCCTTCCCTGCCAGCGCGGCACTGCCTTCGCAGGTGCCGGGACAGGCAGCCATTCCTAGCCTCGCGCCGATGCTGGAAAAAGTGCTGCCCGCCGTGGTCAGCGTCCAGGTCGAAGGCACCGCGCGGCAAAGCCAGCGCGTGCCGGAAGAACTGAAGAAATATTTCGGTGATGAATCTCCCGACCAGCAGGCGCAGCCATTTGAAGGTCTGGGCTCTGGGGTGATTATCGATGCGGCCAAGGGCTATATCCTGACCAACAACCACGTGATCAGCCAGGCGGATAAAATCAGCGTCCAGCTCAATGATGGCCGGGAATTTGACGCCAAGCTGATCGGCGGCGATGACCAGAGCGATATCGCGCTGCTGCAAATCCTCAAACCCAGCAACCTGACGCAGATTACGATTGCAGACTCCGACACGCTGCGCGTGGGCGATTTTGCCGTCGCCGTCGGTAACCCCTTCGGCCTGGGCCAGACTGCCACTTCCGGGATCGTCTCCGCACTTGGGCGCAGCGGCCTGAACCTGGAAGGGCTGGAAAACTTTATTCAGACCGACGCGTCTATTAACCGCGGTAACTCGGGTGGTGCGCTGCTCAACCTGAACGGTGAGCTTATTGGTATCAACACGGCGATCCTCGCACCCGGCGGCGGCAGTATCGGGATTGGCTTTGCCATACCGAGCAATATGGCCAAAACCCTGTCTCAACAGCTCATTCAGTTTGGTGAAGTCAAACGTGGACTGCTGGGCATCAAAGGGATGGAGATGAGCGCGGATATCGCCAAAGCCTTTAACGTCAACGTCCAGCGCGGCGCGTTTGTCAGCGAAGTGCTGCCAAACTCCGGGTCGGCGAAAGCAGGCGTGAAATCCGGCGATGTCATCGTCAGCCTGAACGATAAGCCGCTGAACAGCTTCGCAGAACTGCGTTCTCGCATTGCCACCACCGAGCCTGGTGCCAAAGTGAAACTCGGTTTGATACGCGACGGCAAACCGCTGGATGTTGAAGTCACGCTGGATAAGAGCACCTCTTCTTCCGCCAGCGCGGAGCTGATCGCCCCGGCCCTGCAAGGCGCGACGTTGAGCGACGGCCAGCTCAAAGACGGCACGAAAGGCATTACCATTGATACCGTCGAGAAGAGCAGCCCTGCCGCACAGGCGGGCTTGCATCAGGATGATGTCATCATCGGCGTGAACCGCACTCGCGTGCAATCTATTGCCGAAATGCGCAAGATGCTGGAAAGTAAGCCGACGGTCATTGCCCTGCAGGTTATCCGTGGCAAAGAGACTATCTATATTTTATTGCGCTAAGCATTTGCGACCCCGGACATCGCCGCTGCATGTGATGTCCGGATAACTCATGTTATGCTGCAAACCGTTCCTTTTTTAACGACACGCGCATCATGCTTTTAAAGCTCTTTCGTTCCATTGCTATCGGTTTGATCGTTGCTGGCCTGCTGTTGGTGGCTATGCCGTCTTTGCGTCAGTTCAACAAACTGACGGCACCCCAGTTTGACAGTACGGATGAAACGCCTGCCACTTACAATCAGGCTGTTCGCCGTGCCGCACCCGCCGTGGTCAACGTTTATAACCGAGGACTGAATACCTCGGCCCATAACCAGCTGGAGATCCGCACGCTCGGCTCCGGGGTGATTATGGATGAACGTGGCTACATCATTACCAACAAGCACGTGATCAACGATGCCGACCAGATTATTGTCGCCTTGCAGGATGGTCGCGTGTTTGAAGCGTTACTCGTGGGCTCGGACAGCCTGACCGACCTGGCGGTTCTGAAGATCAACGCCACGGGCGGCCTGCCCACCATTCCTATCAACCGTAAGCGCACGCCACATATTGGCGACGTCGTGCTGGCGATTGGTAACCCGTACAACCTGGGCCAGACCATTACCCAGGGGATTATCAGCGCCACCGGTCGAATCGGCCTGAACCCGTCAGGACGGCAGAATTTCCTTCAGACCGATGCCTCAATCAACCACGGCAACTCCGGCGGCGCGCTGGTGAACTCACTGGGTGAGCTTATGGGCATCAACACCCTCTCGTTCGATAAGAGTAACGATGGCGAGACGCCGGAAGGGATTGGTTTTGCGATTCCGTTCCAGCTGGCAACCAAGATCATGGACAAGCTCATTCGCGACGGGCGCGTGATCCGTGGCTACATTGGTATCGGTGGACGTGAAATTGCGCCGATGCATACCCAGGGCGGCGGGATCGATCAGATTCAGGGGATTGTGGTGAATGAAGTGTCGCCTGGTGGCCCGGCCGCTAATGCGGGCATTCAGGTTAATGATGTCATTGTGTCGGTTAATGGCACGCCAGCAGTTTCGGCTCTCGAAACAATGGACCAGGTGGCGGAGATCCGTCCTGGCTCAATCATCCCGGTTGAAGTCATGCGCAATGATAAGAAGCTGACGATTCAGGTGACGATTCAGGAATACCCGGCAACAAACTGACAGCCATAAAAAAACCGAAGCCTGTGCTTCGGTTTTTTTTTTGCCGGGTGGCGCTTACGCTTACCCGGCCTGCGAGGGAAAGTGCGTTTTATTTATTAACGAACTCTTCGCCCAGAGTGATATCTTTCTTCAGCGTATCCAGCATGCCTTCCATCGCGTTTTGTTCAAACGCGCTCAGCGTGCCAATGGATTTACGCTCTTCAATACCGTTTTTGCCCAGCAGCAGCGGCTGAGAGAAGAAGCGAGCATGTTCGCCGTCGCCTTCAACGTAAGCGCATTCAACAACGTTTTTCTCGCCCTGCAGAGCACGAACCAGAGACAGGCCGAAACGCGCCGCCGCCTGACCCATAGACAGGGTTGCAGATCCGCCACCCGCCTTCGCTTCCACCACTTCGGTGCCCGCGTTCTGGATGCGTTTAGTCAGGTCAGCCACTTCCTGCTCGGTGAAGCTCACGCCTGGGATCTGCGACAGCAGAGGCAGGATCGTCACGCCAGAGTGACCGCCGATAACCGGCACTTCCACTTCCGTTGGCTGCTTGCCTTTCAGCTCAGCAACGAAGGTGTTGGAACGGATGATATCCAGCGTGGTCACGCCGAACAGTTTGTTCTTGTCGTAAACACCCGCTTTCTTCAGCACTTCTGCTGCGATAGCAACGGTGGTGTTCACCGGGTTAGTGATGATACCGATACAGGCTTTCGGGCAGATTTCAGCGATCTGCTGTACCAGGTTTTTCACGATGCCCGCGTTGACGTTGAACAGGTCAGAACGATCCATACCAGGTTTACGTGCCACACCCGCAGAGATCAGTACGACGTCAGCACCCTGCAGCGCAGGACGCGCATCTTCACCGGAGAAGCCTTTGATTTTCACAGCGGTCGGGATGTGGCTCAGGTCAACCGCCACACCTGGGGTTACCGGAGCAATATCGTACAGGGAGAGTTCTGAGCCTGAAGGCAGTTGGGTTTTCAGTAGTAGGGCAAGCGCCTGGCCGATACCACCAGCAGCGCCGAGGACTGCAACTTTCATCCTAAACTCCTTATTATGGTTAACTTTAAGTATCTGTAACTCCGTTGCGGCGACCATAATTCAGCGAGTAAATAATTACAATTTTCGTAGCTAAAGAATTTGAGGTCGCGCGTCTTTCACCTTCGCCTGAATGCTATCGGGCAGCGGGCAGCAACGAAATAAGAGGTGGTTACAATACACCTTGCCACGCCACCAAAACAACATCATTTTGATAACATTTAATTTACTTTTAAGCTTATTTGCGCGGCGTGACCCAGGCATGTTTTCCGATAACGGAATCTGATAAAATCACTCCCTTTCATAACATTATTTCAGCCTACCGCCAGGTAGATAGTTTGCATAAAAATTCATCCACATGCATAATAATGTTGTTTCTATCGTCATATTCCGGGTGACTTATGCGAAGCTCGTCTAAGCAAGAAGAATTAGTGAAGGCGTTTAAAGCGCTGCTCAAAGAAGAGAAATTCAGTTCTCAGGGAGAAATTGTTCAGGCGTTGCAGGAACAAGGCTTCGAAAACATCAATCAGTCGAAAGTCTCCCGCATGTTAACCAAGTTTGGCGCGGTGCGTACCCGCAATGCCAAAATGGAAATGGTCTATTGCCTGCCTGCTGAACTTGGCGTGCCGACTACCTCCAGCCCGCTGAAGAACCTGGTCCTCGACATCGACTATAACGATGCCGTGGTGGTTATCCACACCAGCCCGGGTGCGGCGCAGCTGATTGCTCGCCTGCTGGACTCATTAGGTAAAGCGGAAGGCATCCTTGGCACCATCGCCGGTGATGACACCATCTTTACCACCCCGGCAAACGGTTTTTCGGTGAAAGATCTCTACGAAGCGATTCTGGTCCTGTTCGAACAGGAACTGTAATCCTCCTCCCCGCGGCCTGCTGCGGGGATTGTTCTGCCCCCGCTACGTTATCCCCTCTTTTATACTGCCTCTTACTTTGACAAATAGTGCTTTTTACCAGCCATTAACATTCATCTGGTGAATGCTAAGGCGCAAAACCGCACAAAAAATCAAAGTGCTATATCTCTATGATTTTATTGGATTCACCTCTAATAAACGGTGAATAAATAACCATTTTTATACATTTTGGTTATAAAAATCTTATCCGTTAACACGTAATCACCCATGAAACAATTAGTCTGGTATTAATTTTATGCGTTATTAGTGTATACTTGATTTTGTGATGAGGGTCACAAAGCAAGACCCCACTAAAAAATTCGACGAGGTAAAGAATCATGAAAATCAAAACTACTGTAGCGGCTCTGAGTATCCTGTCTGTCCTGTCATTCGGCGCTTTTGCGGCTGATTCCATCAACGCAGATCAGGCGCAATCCCGTGAGGCAATCGGCACGGTGTCTATTGGCGCGGTCGGGACGTCTCCGATGGATATGCATGAGATGCTGAACAAGAAAGCGGAAGAAAAAGGTGCATCCTCTTATCGCATCATTGAAGCACGTAGCGGTGACACCTGGCACGCAACTGCTGAACTGTATAAATAAACCCTCGTCGTATCTGCTCATACGACTTGCCCCTGGCCTCACGGTCAGGGGCTTTTTTTTTAATGTCGCGCATTAAAACGCAACTGTCCTTCAAGCTCTTCTTCGGCTTCATCAAACAGCAGGATCAGCGCGCCAAAGCGTCTGCGCAGCTTGTCGGGCAAATGAATGAACTCGATCTCCAGCGGTAAGGGCAGCTGACTGCCGGTAACCACATCCCACAGCGTATCCAGATTGGTGACGCTTTCCCGCTCCAGGTTGAATACCCGGGTAAATTCTCGATAAAAGTCGTCCTGACTGTCGATTTCGTCAAAATCAAAGGTATACGTTTTCATTGCCAGCCACCTGGTACAGGCGGGCGGAATAGGCCGCCCTGTCTATTATAATCCCCCGATATGCAGGGTTTTGACTTCCAGAAACTCTTCCAGCCCCAGCACGGAACCTTCGCGCCCCAGCCCGGACTCTTTTACGCCACCAAAGGGTCCCAGTTCGGTGGATACGGCACACTCGTTGATCCCAATCATCCCGCTTTCAATCGCCTGTGAGACGCGGAACACGCGCGACAGGTTCTGAGTGTAGAAATAGGCCG
The DNA here is from genome assembly GCF_019718755.1 of Enterobacter sp. RIT637. Taxonomy (NCBI): domain Bacteria; kingdom Pseudomonadati; phylum Pseudomonadota; class Gammaproteobacteria; order Enterobacterales; family Enterobacteriaceae; genus Enterobacter; species Enterobacter sp. RIT637. Next base: position 42,418 of record NZ_JAIHAZ010000005.1, on the reverse strand, counting down.
CCAGCCCGTAAGGGGTGTTGTTGGCGCGCATAATCACTTCGTCTTCCGACGTAAACCGGAAGCAGGCGGCCACCGGGCCAAACGTCTCCTCTTCCGCCAGCTTCATTCCTTCATGACAATCACCGAGTACCGTGGGCACCCAGAAGTTGCCGCCGAGGGAATGCGCTTTGCCGCCTGCCAGCACCGTGGCGCCTTTTGCAACGGCATCTTCTACATGTTCGCGTACTTTATCGACGGCGGAACCGTCAATCAGCGGACCAACAACGACGCCCTCTTCCAGGCCGTTGCCGACTTTCAAAGCGTTTACCGCATCGGCGAGTTGGTTCACAAACTTGTCATAGACCGTTTCCTGAATATAAAAACGGTTTACGCTGACGCAGACCTGCCCGGCGTTGCGGAACTTGTTCGCAATCGCGCCCTTAACGGCTGCATCAATATCCGCGTCCTCAAAAACGATATAGGGCGCATTGCCCCCCAGTTCCATCGACACTTTCTTCATCGTCTCGGCAGCGTTGCGCACCAGGGTTTTCCCCACAGAGGTTGACCCGGTGAAGGAGATTTTGCGCACATCATGGCTGGCCATGATCGCGTCGCTGATTTCATGCGTATTGCCCGCCACCGCATTGAGTACGCCGTCCGGCACGCCAGCCTGCTTCGCCAGTGTGAGCAGGGCAAAAGCGCTCAGCGGAGTATTGTTGGCGGGTTTAATCACGCCGGTACACCCTGCGGCCAACGCCGGACCGAGCTTGCGGGTGAGCATCGCCATCGGGAAGTTCCACGGCGTAATGGCGGCAACCACGCCGATGGGTTCGCGGGTCGCCAGAATGCGGGAGCCGGGTTTCACCGGAGGGATAATTTCACCGTTCGCGCGCTTGGCCTGCTCAGCAAACCACTGGATAAAGCTGGCGGCATACTCCACTTCGCCCTCGGCTTCTTTCAGGGGCTTGCCCTGTTCGGTGGTCATTAACCGTCCGAGCCAGCTTTTGTTTTCGATAATCAGTTCATACCAGCGATAGAGGATCGTCGAACGCTCCTTCGCGGTTTTGGCGCGCCACGCGGGGAAGGCTTTTGTCGCGGCGGCAATCGCTTCTTCGGTTTCCGCTTTACCGGCTTTCGCCACTTTGGCGATCACGTCACCTGTCGCCGGGTTCAGCACGTCAAACGTGGTATCGAGAGTTTTCCAGATGCCGTTAACAAGATATCCGTTTTGAAAAAGAATGTTGTCCTGGAGAGCCTGGGTAGTCATGTGTCCTCCCTTCCTGAATGTAAGAGCCTGCAGAACTAAGTATAGCCACAAAAAAACCGACGCTTTTGGCGTCGGTTTTTAATCTCACTTAATTGTCAGTCAGGACATTCTGGTAGCGATGCAGCATGAAGACCAATCGCCCGACCGGCTCGGTGACCTGAGGTGGCGCATCCCAGGCCTTGAGCTTCTCCTGGTAGATGTCTAGCTCTTCAAGCAGCTGTTTAAAATAGCGACGCCGTTTGTCATCGCTGGACGCCGCGATCACATGGTCGGCCGTGTGGCGCAACTGACGGTGAAAGGCAGACAGATCGTCGTTAACCGGCACAGGTGCATTCCGCAGGCGCTGGTGCGCGATGATCATGGTTAACGCCAGACGGAACCTGGCAACGTCCCCCGGAAATTTATTGAGCAGCAGGAACAGCTGCTGATAAAGCGCAGGAAGGTGGTTCTCTTTGCGACGCGCGGCGTTGGTTGTCATGGATGATACGGCAGCCGACACAAACTGATTCAACAGCACACGACCGGTCCGCGCCTGAGAGTTATCCCGCACCAGCAGTATCACCATCATCGCCAGGAAACAGCCCACCAGCTGACCTAACGCGCTGTCGAGGAACTGGCTGAAATGGAAGGTCATCGGGTTATCCAGCACAATAATGTTAATGGTACTGGCCAGCGCACCCAGCGATCCCAGACGGCGCTTCTGCACTTCTATCCCAATAAAGAATGCCATTACCGCCAGGCTAATGCAGAGCAGCAGCATGCTTTGCTGTGTCGACGGGATGATCACCAGGAAGTAGAGCGCACCAATGGGCAGTGCGGCAATGGTGCCGTAGAGGAAATCGATGGCGACCATGCGCGGGTTGGGCAGGCGCATCGCCAGCGCGGTAACGACGGCAATCATGACCATTGCGCCGCTACCGGACGTCCAGCCGGTCCACAGCCAGAACAGCGTGCCGAGCATACAGGCCAGCGTGGTGCGCCAGAAGTTGACCATGGCGTGATGGCGTTCTGCCGATTCCGGCTTGATCACCACCTCGCCCTGCAGCACCTCTTCTTCCGCCGCGCTGATTTTGGTATTACCCGTCACACCGCGCTTAAGCAGCAGGTAGCGCGTCGCGGCCCCGACCCAGGTGTAAATCGTCACCGGCGTATCGCGTTCCCCCGTCCAGCCGATAACGCGACGCATGCGTTTGAGCTGCCGGTGCACGTCCTGCACCGTTTCGACCGGTTCGTCAAAGAGCTCACGGAAGGTGTCCGTTACCACCTCCGGCCGCGTATTCTGAATCAGATAGGTTTCGCACGCCTGGGTGATCAGCGTTAAGGAAACGGTATTGATCGCTTTCAGGCGACGGTTGGCGCGTTCCCAGCGCGAAGATTCCATGTTGAGGTTGCTGCGCATTCCCTCCAGCGCCTGCGTGCGGCGCACCAGGCTGCTCCACGCTTTATCCACCTCTTCGCTGTCACCGTGCTTGATGCACAACTGCATCAGCTGGTACTGGGCAACAATCAGCGCGTCGAGCTCACGGTCGACTTCCTGCTTGATGGAGCGCGGGGAGAAAAGCAGATCCGCCACGATCGCGCAGACGATACCAATGACAATCTCGCTGCAGCGTTCAACCGCAAACTGTGGGGCAAGCAGCGGTTCGGACTGAATGGTGATGACAATGATCAGCGCGGTATAGCCCGCCAGCCCCCATGCGTAGGAGTTTTCAACTTTGACCAGCGAAGAGATCCAGGTGCAGAACCCTGCCCAGATACAGCACACCATGATCATCAGCAGCGGGGTGCGGATCATCAAAATAATGATGGTGAGCGCGGCGAAACAGCCGATAAACGTCCCGACGATACGCAGCATACCGCGGTAGCGGATGGCGCCAGAGTAAGGTTCACCGCCCGCGGCAAAGGCGGGGCCAGCCGCAACGATAGCTGCCGTCAGCACCGCCCAGCGGGGCGTTTCAAGCTGGAAGTGAAAGCCGACAAACAGCGCCAGCACGATGGCACATGCCAGCTTCACGGCGAAGCGAATGTGCTGGCTGGCGATGGAAAAGATACCCATAGCGATTAACCAAACTCGCGCAGGCGGTGGGCGATTTTACGGAAAATGGAGTCCTGGCTGGCATCGCGGTCTTTTTCCCCGGTGATGACCACCGTTGCCGTGGTGCCCGCAGGCCACAGGTTCCCCTGCTGCTCATCCAGATGGATACGTACCGGCACGCGCTGCGCCAGACGGACCCATTCCAGGTTGGAATCTACCGTCGCCATCCCTTTGGTATCGTTCGAGCTGCTGGAGTTAGTGACCCCTGCCGCGACGCTATCAACAGTCCCTTTAAACACACGATTGCTGCCGAGCGGCGTGATCTCCGCGCGATACCCCGGGCGAACGCCTTCCAGCTTGGTCTCTTCCATATAGGCGAGCACGTAGAAGGAGTGCTGTTTAACCAGCGCCACGGCGGTAGAGCCACGGGTAATAAATTCCCCGGCATAGACGTTCAGGTTGGTCACCCAGCCATCGGACGGCGCGCGAATCACCGTACGATCAAGATCGAGCCTGGCCAGATCGCGCGTCGCCTCAGCTTTCGCCAGCTGGTGCAGAACGGTTTGCAGCACGTTGTTAGACTGGTCAATTTCTTCGCGAGACATCGCCTGCACGCCCAGCTGGTTACGACGTCCGGCTTCACGGCGTTTTTCTGCAGCCAGAGCCTTGTAATACGCCACGTCGGCTTCCGCTTCTTCTAACGCTTTTTGATAGCGAGGTTGGTCAATGGTGAACAGAACCTGATCTTTTTTCACCAGTTGGTTATCGTGGACGTTAACCGCCGTGATAAGCCCGGCCACATCGGGGGCAATCGCCACCACATCGGCGCTGAAGCGCGCATCGCGCGTCCACGGTGATTCAGTGTAATAAACCCAGGCGCGGAAAATGGCGATAAACGCCAGAACGACCAGCGCCATGGTGATGGCAGTGCGGGAGACTTTTCTTATTAGCGTTTTCACATCAACCTCAGACAAACATGCGCGATATCAGATAGAACAGGCAGCAATACAGCGCGGTATTGAACAATGCAGGGTGCCAGACGAAATCGTAGATCCCGGTAGGGACCAGCACCTTGCGCACCAGCCAGAAGATCGCCAGTGATAAAAGAAGCTCGAAAAATATCGGTGGGAACGACAGACCGAACACCACGATTACAGGAAACAGACTCATGTTGACCTTGATAAGAGAGAGTGCAGGCTTCAGATTTTTTTTAGCGCACGCCATCGCAGGAGAGCAAGAAACGCCGGGCGAGAATGGCGCAGCCGTTATGTAATTAATAATATATTAACGTAACTGTTATGCTGTTATCTATAATATGTGATCTAAATCACTTTTAAGCCAGAGTGAACAATGGAACGTTTAAAACGCATGTCCGTCTTCGCCAAAGTGGTGGAGCTCGGCTCATTTACCGCCGCTGCGCGTCAATTGCAGATGAGTGTCTCTTCCATCAGCCAGACGGTGTCAAAACTGGAAGATGAACTGCAGGTAAAGCTGCTTAACCGCAGTACCCGCAGCATTGGCCTGACGGAAGCGGGTAAAATTTATTACCAGGGCTGCCGTCGAATGATGCATGAAGTGCAGGATGTGCACGAACAGCTCTACGCCTTCAATAACACCCCCATCGGTACGCTGCGCATTGGGTGTTCTTCAACTATGGCACAAAATGTTCTCGCTGCCATGACGGCGGAAATGCTGAAAGAGTATCCGGGTTTAACGGTAAATCTGGTGACGGGTATCCCCGCGCCGGACCTGATCGCCGACGGATTAGATGTGGTGATCCGCGTCGGGGCGTTACAGGATTCGAGCCTCTTTTCGCGTCGGCTGGGGAGCATGCCGATGGTGGTCTGCGCCTCAAAAAGCTATCTGGCTCAGTACGGCGTTCCGGAGAAGCCTGCCGATCTTAGCAACCACTCCTGGCTGGAATACAGCGTACGCCCGGATAACGAATTCGAACTGATTGCCCCGGAAGGGATCTCCACCAAACTGCTGCCGGAAGGCCGGTTCGTCACCAACGATCCGATGACCATCTCCCGCTGGCTGGTGGCCGGTGCCGGGATCGCTTACGTGCCGCTAATGTGGGTGATCAATGAGATCAACAGCGGCGTACTGGAGATCCTCTTCCCGCGCTACCAGTCCGATCCACGTCCGGTCTACGCTCTGTATACCGAGAAGGACAAACTCCCTCTCAAAGTACAGGTGTGTATTAACTACCTGACCGAGTATTTTGTCGAAGTGGCGGAGCTGTTTCAGGGGATGCGCGGAAGGAGAAAGGAGTAATAAAATAAACGCCATAATAATATTTGGCATGAATATTTCCCTGATAGTACACACATTCATTCAGGAATATTCCCGCCCTCCTCTCAGGAATGGCTAATTGACACTCCCGCCGCCCGCCATTTACCTTATAAGCAGTCTGCCCATCAGACTGTTATATGTTTGTTACCAACATGAATAATAAAATGTATTTCGCAGGATGACGTTAAACAAGGAAAAGAAATGAATATATTCGAACAAACACCGCCTTCACGCAGGCGCTATGGACTCGCCGCGTTCATTGGTTTGATTGCCGGGATTGTCTCCGCGTTTGTCAAATGGGGAGCCGAGGTGCCGCTTCCGCCACGCAGCCCGACTGATTTATTTACCGGCGCATGCGGGCCAGAGCAATTATTACGGGCAGCAGGTCAGATTGACTGTTCCCGCAATTTTTTAAACCCACCTTATGTTTTTTTACGCGACTGGCTGGGCGTCGTCGATCCTAACGCGGCGGTTTATACCTTTGCCGGGCATATATTTAACTGGGTCGGCGTAACACATATTATTTTCTCAATCGTGTTCGCCGTAGGTTATTGCGTAGTTGCTGAAGTCTTCCCAAAAATTAAACTCTGGCAGGGTTTGCTGGCGGGTGCGTTAGCTCAGCTTTTTGTTCATATGATCTCCTTCCCGCTGATGGGGCTGACGCCACCGCTGTTTGAGCTGCCGTGGTATGAACACGTGTCAGAGATCGTCGGCCATCTGGTCTGGTTCTGGTCGATCGAAATCATTCGTCGTGATTTGCGTAATCGCATCACTCACGAGCCGGATCCGGAGATACCGCTGGGTAACTTACGTTAAAAAAAAGGCGCTACATCAGTAGCGCCTTTTTTATGCAGGGTCAGGTCAGGCTGTGCCGCCCACCGTCAGATTGTCCACTTTCAGCGTTGGCTGGCCCACGCCAACCGGCAGGCTCTGACCCTCTTTACCGCAGACGCCCACGCCGTTATCCAGTTTCAGATCGTTACCGACCATGGAGATCTGCTGCATGGCTTCAATACCGGAGCCAATCAGCGTCGCGCCTTTCACCGCTTTGGTCACTTTGCCTTTCTCGATCAGATACGCTTCTGACGTGGAGAAAACAAACTTGCCGGAGGTGATGTCCACCTGGCCGCCGCCAAAGTTTGGCGCGAAGATCCCGTAATCAACGGATTCGATAATCTCCTGCGGCGTGGACTGGCCCGGCAGCATATAGGTGTTGGTCATGCGCGGCATCGGCAGGTGTGCATAGGATTCACGACGGCCGTTACCCGTCGGCGCAACGCCCATCAGGCGCGCGTTGAGTTTGTCCTGCATGTAGCCTTTCAGCACGCCGTTTTCAATCAGCACGTTGTACTGGCCTGGCGTCCCTTCGTCGTCGATAGAAATCGAACCGCGACGATCGAGCATGGTGCCATCATCCACGACGGTGCACAGTTCAGAGGAGACGAGCTGCCCAATCTGACCGCTGAATACGGATGTCCCGCGACGGTTAAAGTCGCCTTCCAGACCGTGGCCCACCGCCTCGTGCAACAGCACGCCCGGCCAGCCAGCGCCCAGAACGACCGGGAATGACCCTGCGGGAGCCGCCACGGCGGAGAGATTCACCATCGCCATACGCACGGCTTCTTTTGCCCACGCGTCAGCACGCGCTTCACCGTCGACGTCGCCAAGGAACCAGTCATAACCAAAACGACCGCCGCCGCCGCTTGAGCCACGCTCACGCTTGCCGTCGTCTTCAACCTGCACACTAATCGAGAGACGCACCAGCGGACGCACATCAGCGGCCAGGGTTCCGTCGGTCGCTGCCACCAGAATCAGTTCATAGACACCGCTCAGGCTGGCAGACACTTCCTGCACGCGTTTGTCCGCAGCGCGCGCCACTTTATCCACGCGACGCAGGATATCCAGCTTCTCTTCGCGGCTCATGCTCTGCAGCGGGTCAATGCTGGTGTACAGCGCAGCGTGCTGCACTTCGCCCAGCGTTTTTACGCGGCCATCACCCGTGTCGCGCACGATAGTACGCGCGGCCTGCGCGCTCTGCTCCAGGGCAGCCAGGCTAATCTGATCGGCATAGGCAAAACCGGTTTTTTCGCCGCTAACGGCACGCACGCCGACGCCTTGGTCGATGTTATAAGAACCATCTTTAATGATGCTGTCTTCTAAAACCCAGGATTCGTGATAGCTCGACTGGAAATAGAGATCGCCGTAGTCGAGACGGCGTTCGGTCAGTTGACCAAGAATGGAGAACAGGTCCTGATGGCTCAGGCCGTTCGCTGCGAGCAAATGTTCACTTACCAGGTTCAGACTCATCGTATTGCTACTCGTTCGTTGCCGCCCGTGGCGGTATAAAGATCGTATTTATTGAGAGTGAGGCAATTACCTGCCCACGTCAAATCATTGCTGTGCATCTTTGCGCGGCTGGCGCAGTACCTCATTAATCTGCGGTTTATCGATCGGACCGGTAATGCGGTAACGCAGAATGGAGACCTTGCTCCACAGTGGCCCCAGCACTTTACTGGCGGCAAAGACAGCCGCACCGACAATCGGATTCACCACAAAGGCTGCCGCAACGCCGACGGTTGCGGAGATTTCCGGTGCCACGACGGCTTCCATATCCAGCTCCCGCCGCACGAGGTTCACCGAGCCTTTCATGGCGATGTCGGCTTCCAGTCCATCCACCAGCGTATCGTCGGTGTGCATTACACCGTCTTTGATCCACGCCGTACTGCGGATAGAGTCGTAATAGAAGCCTTCGTTGAAGGTATCGCTAAAATCGAAGCGCAGCTTGCGCAGCAGCGCGTCGAAGCTCAGCAGGCGCAGGATCTGTCCGGCATGGCCGGTGCTGACGTCCGCGATTTCTCCTTTGCCAAAATAGGTTTTCAGGATACCGCTAAGCGAGGCGACATCGGGCGTCCACGGTGCCGCGCGCCAGTGCAGATCGTAGTTAAGATTGAACGACGAGCCGCGAAGCGGTGTACCCAGACCAAGGAAGTTGGCTGCCGCATCCAGTTTTTCGCCCTTGAGGACACCTTTTAACGAAGTGCGCTCTTCGCCCGGTTTATTCACCCAAACGCCGTCCATCGTCAGACGGCTAAATCCGGTATCAATCAGGCCGCCGGACAGGCTCAGCGTGTTGTTCTGGATAGCAAAATCGCCATCGATACGGCCATATTTTTGCCCCCACAACCAGCATTCAGCACAGCGTAGCTGGAGATCGGGCCAGCCGCTGAAATCCACACGCGAAGTGCCGCTGAACGGTGAAGCGCCTGTCGGCGTCTCTTTAGACGCTGCAGTTGCTGGATTGTAATAGAGATAACGGATCGCGGCCTGCCATGGCGCGTTATCACGCATGGTCAAGGTACCGTTAATTTCCCGGCCCTGAGCCTCAACTTTCGAGCCGTTAGCGGTGGGCTGAGAGACAATGCTCAGGTTGTTCCACTGCTGTCCACCCAGCGTCAATACAGGCGTTCGCACGGTGATAGCCTGCGGGAACTGCGCTGTATTATCTACGTTTTGGCCCACGCCTTTCTGGAACAATGCGAGCCACTCAGCACCATCCATCGCCGGTAGGTTCAGCTCGACACCGGGCTGTTCCGGCAGAGGCGGCGTCGAGCGACTGTCTGTCGTCCAGATGGCTCTGTCGAGCGTAAGCTTGCGGTTAAGCAGCCAACGGCTATTGAAATGGTTCGTTCCGCCCGCACTGCCGGTCAGGTCGAAGCTGTTCAGGTTACCGTCAACCTTGACCTTCATCGGCAGAGGCTGCCCGGCTTTTTTATCCAGAGGAGCTGGCAACTGGCTGTTGATATTTTTCAGGTCGCCAGTGATGTCCACGGTATACCGCGCCCCCGCGTGGTAAGGCAGATCGATGGCGACGTTACCCTTCCAGGAAACCGCACCGTTGACCGACTCCGCAATAGGCTTCGGCAAGACATCCATTCCGGAGGGCTGCCAGTTCGCGTCCATATTGACGGCCACCTGATACGCTTTGTCGCCCTCGGTGGTCGAGAAATCGATATTGATCGGCTGATTGAACCACGTGGCCTTAAGCGGTTCGCTCTTGAGATTGCCGTTCACGAAGCTGAACGCTCCGCTGAGATTCTTCAGCGTACTTTCGAGTGGTTTGATATAGAGGCTGTTGTTGTTGAGATGCACGTCGCCCCTGGCGGTGGTCATCTTGCCATCCAGCGGAATATCCAGATGTAAGCGAGCATTCACATCGCCATCGAGCTGGAGCTGCTCAAGGGTTGCTGCCAGCGATTCTTTCAATGGCGTCTCTTCGAAATAAGGGCCAACCGCTTTCCCCGGCCCGTTGATATCCGCATCAATGAGCAGTTTCTCTTTCGAGTAGTCCGGGATATTTGCCGTCAGATTGCTGGCCGTCACGCCCCCCAGCGCAACGCTGTCTGACTTCATCCACAATCCGTCATTGAGGAAGTTGAGTTCAATATCCAGATTTTTCAGCGCAGGCCAACCCGGCTGGAAGGCGAAGGTGGCGTTGTGCAGCGGCACCAGCACCTGGAACTGGCCTTCATTATGCTTGTAAGGGAACAAATGCGGGTTACCGCCATAGGCCAGCGTGGCGTTGTCCGCCTGACCACCCTGGATCGCGCCGCTCAGGTAATCCACGAGCGCTTTGCCCATCAGGTTCTCCGGGAAGTAGCGCCAGGCCTGCGAGCCGTCGTTAGTGCTGATCCCCGCAAGGATACCCAGCCACGGCTCATCGCCTTCGGGCTTCAGATAGCGGAAATCCCCGCGCGCATGTACTGCTTTGGCTTTGACATCAATATCGCGCCCATCAAGCTGAAAACCTTTGTCATTTTTAAGCCAGCTCAGCGTGGCGTTGCCCTGTTCGATTTCCAGCGGAGCGCGGAAGACGGTTTCATACGGCATTTTGGCGTCGTGCATATCGACCGTCAGCCTGCCGTTTTCCACGCTGCCTTCCAGTTTGCCGCTGAAGTGTTCTGCGCCTGGCAGTAGTTTCCACTGCTTCCACGCCAGGTCTTTCCACGTGGCCTGGAAGCGGGTTTTTTCCGTCGCCTGAAGCGGGATATCCAACCCCAGGGCGTCGATCTTCCCGCTCGGCTGCGTGGCCAGCCAGATCTCACCAAGGTCAGGCGAGAGTTTTGCCGCCATGGAGCGCAGCCCTTCGATGGCGGTCAGATCCAGATTGCTGGCTCGAATACGTAGTTCGTCACTGCGTTTGCTGCTTGCCCCGCCGACATCCTGCTCCGGCATCCAGGCCAGCGTCAGCGCACCGCGTGGCCACGGCTTGTTGTCCATGGTGATGCGCGTATCGGGAATAGCAAACTGCCAGCCTTCTTTCTCCTGAGTCACGTGCGCAGTGAGGTTATCCACGGAAAGCTGATGCTGCTGGTTCTCCGCTTTCCAGCTCGCGCCCCCCTGCTTCAGCCAGATGTCGCCGCTGGCGAATTCCCCATTTGTCAGCGTCATCCAGCCTTCAAGGCTGAAACGGGCCGTTTCCAGCTGCATGTTTTGCTGCAGCCAGTCACCCAGCCAGGGTTTCACATCCACATCGTCGGCCTGCAGCCATACCTTCCCGTTGTTCAGTAGCCCATTGTCGTCACGCAGATCCATACGCACCTGCATCACGCCATGCTGCCCATTCAGGCTGGAGAGATTTACCTGTCCTTCAGCACGATGACGGTCTTTACCATTCAGCCAGGTCAGCTGTGGGATCGCCAGCTCGGCACGCTGCCCCGAAAGGGTAATAAAGCTCACTTCACTGTCGCGAAGATCAAAGTGATCGAACTGGCGCAGGAAGAGATCGCTGATGCGGCTGGTTTCCAGTCCCCGATCGCCGTCGCCGCTTCGCAGCGGGGTATTGGTCCGAAACTGGAGTTGCCAGAAGGTGAGATCGCGAAACTGCCAGCGCAGATGCAACAGGCTTTGCCAGACATCCAGCGCCAGGGTCACGCGTTTAATTTTCAGATGGCCGCCGTCTTGCAGGCTGGCATTGATATCCCGCGCATCGAGCGTTGGACCGAAATTCTGCCAGCTCGCACTGATCTGGCTTACGTCCACCGGCACGCCGGTGGCGGATTCAATTTTCGCCAGCACCTGCGGGCGCCAGCTATCCAGATGCGGCAGAACGAGGCGTAGCCCGCTCACGAGCAACGCGACAATCACGACCAGCGTTGCCCCTGTAAGCAGTAAAATCCCCGGCAATCGCCTCACGCATCTCTCCTTGTCAGCTTTGGTCTCGCAGCGAACTGCGGTTTACATCATTACGACGTCAAACTGCTCCTGGTTATAGAGCGGTTCGATTTGTACTTTTACCTGCTTGCCGACAAAAATTTCCACCTCCGCCAGCGCGTGCGACTCTTCGCCCTTCAGCGCTTCCGCCACCGCAGGGGAAGCATAGACCAGAAAACGATCTGAGTCGTAGGCATGATGGACACGGACTATCTCTCGCATGATCTCATAGCAGACGGTCTCAACCGTCTTTACCGTACCGCGTCCGTGGCAGGTTGGACATTCGTTACACAGCACATGTTCCACGCTTTCGCGGGTCCGTTTCCGGGTCATTTCCACCAGACCCAGTTGAGAGAAGCCGTTGATGCTGGTTTTCACGCGATCTTTACTCAGCGCCTGCTCAAGCGAGTGCAGCACGCGACGGCGATGGTCTTCATTACTCATATCAATAAAGTCGATGATGATAATGCCGCCCAGATTGCGCAGACGAAGCTGGCGAGCAATGGCCTGCGTGGCTTCGATATTGGTATTGAAGATGGTGTCATCCAGATTGCGATGGCCGACAAACGCCCCGGTGTTGATATCCACGGTCGTCATCGCTTCGGTCTGATCGATGATCAGATAGCCGCCGGATTTCAGCTCGACCTTACGCTCCAGCGCGCGCTGGATTTCGTTTTCGACATCATAGAGATCGAAGATCGGCTGGCGGCCTGAGTAGTGCTCCAGCAGGCCAGGCATCTCCGGGATGTACTCGGCGGTAAATTCCAGCAGCGCTTCATACGTCAGGCGCGAGTCCACGCGGATGCGGTCAAGCTGCGCGTCGGCGAAATCACGCAGAACGCGCTGCGCGAGCGCGAGCTCGCCGTACAGCTGATAGCGGGTCTGGTTGCGTTTTTTACGCTCCATCACTTTGGTCCAGACGCGCTTGAGGTAGGCCGCATCGGAGGCCAGGTCTTCTTCGCTGATCCCTTCCGCGGCGGTACGGATGATGAACCCGCCCTGTTCATCGCAGTAGGCGCTGACCACTTTCTTCAGACGCTCGCGTTCGGTTTCGCTCTCAATACGCTGGGAAACCCCCACGTGCGACGCCCCCGGCATAAAGACCAGGTAACGGGAAGGTAACGTGATGTCGGTGGTCAGACGGGCGCCTTTGGTACCCAGGGGATCTTTCACCACCTGCACCATCAGATCCTGTCCCTGACGCACCAGCTCGGAGATGTCGCGGACGGCAAACTGTTTTTGCTCTTCACCTGCTACACACTCGGTGTGCGGCATGATGTCGGAAGCATGAAGAAATGCCGCCTTATCGAGCCCAATATCTACAAAAGCCGCCTGCATACCCGGTAGTACACGACTGACACGACCTTTGTAGATATTGCCTACGATTCCGCGTCGCGCTTCACGCTCAATATGAATTTCCTGAAGAATGCCACCATCAATGTAGGCCACACGGGTTTCCGAGGGCGTTACGTTTACCAACAATTCAGCCGTCATAATTATCCCTTCCCTCACGCAGTGAGTTAAAATTGCTCAGCAACTCATACGTTTCCACCAGCGGTAAGCCGACTACGGCGTGATAGCTGCCATTAATCTTCCTGACAAAACAGCCACCCAACCCTTGAATACCGTATGCACCTGCTTTATCCATCGGTTCACCGCTGGCAATGTAAGCGGCGATCTCGTCGTCGGTAAGCACTCTGAACGTCACGTCCGTCACGACCAGGAAATCCAGCACGTTTTGGCTGTCCGCCAGCGCAACGGCCGTCATCACCTGATGCGTTTGCCCGGACATTTTACGTAGCATTCGCGCTGCATGGTCAGCGTCATGCGGTTTCTCCAGCACTTCACCGTTAAGGATAACGATGGTATCCGCCCCCAGCACCGGAAGGTCACGCGGCGTTTGCGCCACGCCGGCCTGCGCTTTTTCACGTGCCAGACGGGAAACATACTGCTGAGCGCTTTCACCCTCAGCACGTTTCTCTTCAATACCCGTAACGATACGTTCAAAGGAGATGCCCAACTGAGTGAGCAACTCCTGACGACGCGGAGAACCAGAGGCAAGATAGATAGACGTCATAGAAACCTTTTACTGCACGGCAAACTGCTGGCGAATTTTACGCATCAGCAGGAACAGCCATGGCCAGAGCACACCGTTTACTACACTACTCCAGAACACTTCCGGTCGGAAAGAGACGTTGATCACTAAAAACTCTGCCCAGAAAACAACGATATCCGCAGCAAGTGACAGCAACATCACCACCAGCGCCTGTTGCCAGAGCGCGAGGTTACGAAAGAGCTGGAATTTGAGTGCGACGAGGTACGCAATAATGCTCATGGATAACGCGCGTACGCCAAGCGTAGAGCCACTAATGAGATCCAGTATGGCACCCATCACAAAACCTGTGCCCACATTTACGCGGTGCGGCAGGGCGAGGATCCAGTAAAGCAAAATGAGCAATACCCAGTTTGGCCGGAAGACGAGGATGTCGTCCGGCCAGGGCATGATTTGCAGCAACAATGCGATAAGAAATGAGAGCCAGATAACCCAGCGTCCCTGGCTACGATAACTTGCCACTACTGCCCTCCACCCGAGACTTGAGGTGGCGGTGGCGGCTGCGTTAATCCCGTAGCAGGAGCCGGTACAGGCGCAGGCGGCCCCATCGCGTCAGGCGCAGGGAGAACCTGAGGCATCATCTGCATCAGACGCTCATTCGCCACACGATGCACATCTTCAGGCGTCATCGGATTGGCGCCGTTACGATCCGCTCCCCACAGCAGCAGCAGGTAACGCAGGCGCTGTAAACCGGCGGTCGGACGCGCCTGGATGACGGTATACGCACGTTGCGTATCCAGCTTCACCGAAGAGACCACCGCAACCGGATAACCTTCAGGGAAGCGTCCGCCAAGACCTGACGTCACCAGCACGTCACCCACACGGATGTCCGTGTTGGCAGGCAGATGCTCAAGTTGCAGATCGTCCGTACAGCCGTTACCGGCCGCAATCACGCGAATGTCGTTACGCAGAACCTGGATCGGCAGCGCATGCGTGGCATCGCAAATCAGCAGCACGCGGCTGGTCAGTTTGGCAACCGCCACAACCTGACCCACAACGCCTTTATCACTGATAACAGGCTGGCCTTCATACACCCCGTTGACGCTACCTTTGTCGATTACGACCTGATCGCTGTAAGGATCGTTGACGGTAGAGATCACCTGGGTGACCATTTTCTGCTCATCCTGACGCAGCGGCGAGCCGAGCAGTTCACGCAGACGCGCGTTTTCCTGCTTGTACTGTCCCAGCATCAGCAGTTCGCTGTTTTTCAGCAGCAGTTCCTGACGTAATGCCCGGTTTTCGAGTTCGAGTTGGTCGCGCGAAGACAGCGTTTGAGAAACGGAGTCGAGCAGTTCACGGGGACCATTTGAAACAAAGTAGAAAGGACTGACGGCGGTATCCATGTACGTTCTTATCTGGCTGAACGTACCGAGGCGGCTATCGGCAATAATGACCCCAAGCGCAACCAGAACCGCCAGGATAAGGCGAAACTGTAGCGATGGGCCACGGCTAAAAATTGGCTTCATAGGCTATGCGTATTCTCGCGTCAGAGAGAAAGGGTAGCAATGCGCTACCCTTTCACAATGACTACTCTTCGCTGAACAAGTCGCCGCCGTGCATGTCGATCATTTCCAGCGCCTTGCCACCACCACGGGCGACGCAAGTCAGTGGATCTTCTGCAACTACGACAGGAATTCCTGTCTCTTCCATTAACAGGCGGTCGAGGTTACGCAGCAGCGCACCACCACCGGTCAGAACCATACCGCGCTCGGAGATATCGGACGCCAGCTCTGGCGGGCACTGTTCCAGCGCAACCATTACCGCGCTCACAATACCGGTCAGCGGCTCTTGCAGCGCTTCCAGGATTTCGTTGGAGTTCAGGGTAAAGCCGCGTGGAACGCCTTCAGCCAGGTTACGTCCGCGAACTTCGATCTCACGCACTTCATCACCCGGGTACGCAGAGCCGATTTCGTGTTTGATACGCTCTGCGGTGGCTTCACCGATCAGAGAGCCGTAGTTACGGCGCACGTAATTAATGATGGCTTCGTCAAAACGGTCACCACCGATACGCACGGAAGAGGAGTACACCACGCCGTTCAGGGAGATAACGGCCACTTCAGTAGTACCACCACCGATATCCACCACCATAGAACCGGTCGCTTCGGAAACAGGCAGACCCGCACCGATTGCCGCAGCCATTGGCTCTTCAATCAGGAACACTTCACGTGCACCGGCACCCTGTGCGGATTCACGGATTGCGCGACGCTCAACCTGGGTTGCGCCAACCGGCACACACACCAGCACACGCGGGCTTGGACGCATGAAGCTATTGCTGTGAACCTGCTTGATGAAGTGCTGAAGCATTTTTTCAGTCACGAAGAAGTCAGCGATAACGCCGTCCTTCATTGGGCGGATTGCGGCAATGTTGCCAGGGGTACGACCCAGCATCTGCTTCGCGTCATGACCCACTGCGGCCACGCTTTTTGGCGAGCCAGCACGATCCTGACGAATGGCCACAACAGAAGGCTCATTCAATACGATGCCTTGTCCTTTTACATAAATAAGGGTATTCGCGGTACCCAGGTCAATGGACAGGTCATTGGAAAACATGCCACGAAATTTTTTCAACATACTAAGGGATAATCCTGAAAGCTGGGGCGGAAAACAAAATCCGCTTACTTTACCAACCACACGCAGCAGCGACAAGGCGCAAAAATCATCTGCAGCGGTGAAAATTTGTGCAGTACGTTTCCTTTGTTACAAATGCATCCCCGGATTCCCTCAGGGCTGAGTAAACAGCAGCGTCCCTCATGTTCATTTGTAACCCGTTACAGGTCGTTCACTGGCGTTTTGCTCGTCATACTCAAAGCTACAGGCGCGATATTCTACGTGAAAACAAATTAAACGGCAGGTCAAACAGAGTATCTTTGCAAATATTTTTTCACATTGGTGTCAAGCGGCTGAGAGGCAGCAAAAAAATCCCCCTGACCACCTGTTACACCGCGCTCTGTCAACATCTGCCATTCACTCCGTGAACGCACGCCTGCGGCAAATACCTGTGTTTGCGTTCCTTTGCATGCTTCCACCAGACTCTGTACCAGCAGCTGGTTTTCCGTGCGCTTTTCGATATTCCTTACCAGACCTGGATGTAATTTTAATAACTCAACATCCAGTTCCTTGATCCAACGGGTACTGACCAGCGTTAAACCGGCCTGCGTGACCGCTACTCGCGCACCCAACGCGTTGATCAATCGTACCACCGGGCGCAACCGGCTGATGTGTTGACCTACATCCGCCTCAGCAAGTTCAAAAATAATGCGTTTGCGTTGCGATTTTTCGCATTGCATTAATGTATCGCGCAACCAGCGTTGAAAACGCGGGCGTATTAACGACTCTACGGTAACCTGTAATGCCAGGTTTTCTTCCGGCCAAAACGATAAAAACGGAATCAACCGGGTTATCTGCTGACGGTCATACTCTTCGGATAATCCAAATTGCAGCACCATCGGCAGGTATTCAGCAGAAATAACCTCTTCCGAGCCGTCAAAAATACGGCACATCAACTCGCGGTGGTGCACATTGCCATTTTTCAGGACCGCCGGTTTTTGATAGATCCGTGGCCCGCCACGACTGAGCATTTGCTCAATCAAAGTACGCCAGCGCACGTTTCCGCGTCCTTTCTCCGGCAGCGAGTCGTCGTAGACCGCCCATCCGTTCGCACCCTGTAACACGGCGTTGCGGGTAGCGGCTTCCGCATGCTCCATCACCTGCTCAGTCGATTGCCCACCACGCCAGGCACAGATCCCCATATGTACCATATCGTCTCTGTCGAGCATTTTGCTTTGCGGCAGCGAGTCGACGGCTTTCAGAAGCTGGCTGGCGATACTTTCCGCCTCTTTCAACGTGCGGTGCGGCAGTAACACGGCAAAGTCGCTCCGGTGATAACGTGCCAGTAGCGCCCCCGGGTAGCGCATGATAAAAGTAGACAGGAGATTGATCAGCGTAAAGAGGTTCTCTTCCGCCACACGCTGTCCCCAGGTGTCGCGCAGCAGATCGAAATCAGGCAAGCGGACCATCATGACTACGCCGTGGGTACCCACCTTTTCGGAGTCATCCAACAATGTCGCCAGCTGATTATCAAAAAAGAGACGGTTATTCAGACCGGTTTTATTGTCCTGTGCCGCGTAAGAGCGAATTAGCGTGTCCATGCGGCTACGCTGGTCGCTGGCGAACTGGATTTCTGAGAGCAACACATCGAGTGCGCTACTGGTGCGCGTCGGCCATTCATAGACCGAGCCCCGCACCTGCGGGCCACGCTCGCCGTTCAGGATCCTTACGGAGCGTGTTTCAAGCAATTCTTGTCCGGCAAGCTGACGGCGCAACCAACGAACCGCCAGAAAAATAAGCAGCACGATAAAAGCAACAGCAATGGTGAGAGGCGCGGTGGTCATCAACGAGTGAAAATAGTTGGCCATCGGATCCTGATAGACCATGCGAATGGTCATACCCGGATGTTTAAGCGAATCAACCGTGACGACCCGATACTGACTGACCGTACCGGCTGGACGGTAGCTCCCCCGCCGGGTGTGACTGAAAACTGTCTGCTTTCCCTGATCGATGTCTACCCGAACAATATCAACCGGCACCATCAGTTCATCCAGCTCTGGCGACAGTGCCGGGAGTGAAGTCGTAATCAAACGCGTATCAATAACCGATGCAACCGACTCAACCCGATTAATCAGCTTGTCCTGGATGGCATTATAAAAACTCAAGGAGCAGCCAATCAGGGTGACAAATATCGTTAACCCCGTTAGCAGGGTGATAAAAGCCGAGAACTTCGTCGTTAATCGCATCCTTGAGATTACTCCGTGGGTTGATGGGGTAGCGAGTAAGCGCTAACTTGCATTTGAGATGCGGCATACTACCAAATCGGGTGTATCTGGCAATTTATTGCGTTAAATCGGCATAGCGTTGCACTGAGCGAGTATAGTCTTCAGACGTTATTTTCCAATCATCTTAATCGTAATGGGGACCCTGTATGCAGGCTTTGATCTTAGAACAGCAGGACGGTAAAACGCTTGCCTCGGTGCAAGCCATTGAAGAGAGCCGACTGCCCGAAGGCGAAGTAACCGTCGATATCGACTGGTCCAGTTTAAATTACAAAGATGCACTGGCAATTACCGGTAAGGGTAAAATCATCCGAAATTTCCCGATGGTGCCAGGGATCGATTTTGCGGGCCGTGTGCATACCAGCGAAGATCCTCGCTTCCATGCGGGTCAGCAAGTACTGCTCACGGGCTGGGGTGTGGGTGAAAATCACTGGGGCGGGCTGGCCTCACAGGCTCGCGTGAAAGGTGACTGGCTGGTACCGCTGCCAAAAGGTTTGGATGGTCGCAAAGCGATGATCATCGGTACCGCAGGGTTTACCGCCATGCTGTGCGTGATGGCGCTGGAAGATGCCGGTATTCGTCCGGAGTCCGGTGAGATTGTCGTGACCGGTGCCAGCGGTGGCGTGGGCAGCACGGCGGTGACGCTGCTGCACAAGCTGGGGTATCAGGTTGCTGCTGTGTCCGGCCGCGAAAGCACCCATGACTATCTGCGTCAGCTCGGTGCCAACCGCATTCTTGGCCGCGAAGAGTTTGCCGAAACCCGCCCGCTGGAAAAACAGGTTTGGGCAGGTGCAGTGGATACCGTCGGTGACAAAGTCCTGGCGAAAGTGCTGGCGCAGATGAACTACGGCGGCTGCGTGGCGGCCTGTGGCCTGGCGGGCGGTTTTGCCCTGCCAACCACCGTGATGCCATTCATTCTGCGTAACGTCCGCCTGCAGGGTGTGGATTCCGTGATGACTCCGTCAGCCCGTCGCGCAGAAGCCTGGGAACGTCTGGTGCGCGACCTGCCAGAATCATTCTATACCCAGAGCGCCACCGAGATTACACTCAGCCAGGCACCTGAATATGCCAGTAAAATCATGGACAACCAGTTCCACGGTCGTGCGCTGGTGAAAATTGCCTAATCTTCAATTTTTCGTGACATATTCGCGCTAACGCTTCTCCTCCGTCATGCTTAGAAAAACGCATGACGGAGGATGCCATGAAAAACCGAAAACTGACGGAAGCCGACGTAACGTCAGAATCTGTCTTTATGTTACAGCGCCGCCAGATCCTGAAAATGCTTGGCATCAGCGCCACCGCGCTAACCCTTACGCCTGCGGCTCATGCCGATCTACTCGACTGGTTTAAAGGCAACGATCGTCCTAAAGCCCCTTCCGGTGCCCCGCTCACCTTTACGAAACCGGCCGAATGGCAAAACAAACTGACGCTCACGCCGGAAGATAAAGTTACCGGCTATAACAACTTCTACGAATTTGGTCTGGATAAGGCCGATCCTGCCGCCAATGCAGGCAGCATGAAAACCGATCCGTGGACCCTGACAATCGACGGCGAGGTAGCAAAGCCCCTGACGCTGGATCATCACGACCTCACCACGCGTTTCCCGCTCGAAGAGCGTATCTATCGGATGCGCTGCGTGGAAGCCTGGTCGATGGTGGTGCCCTGGGTGGGCTTCCCGCTGCACAAGCTGCTGGCCATGGTTGAACCCACCAGCAATGCGAAGTACGTCGCCTTCCAGACGCGCTACGCCCCGGACGAGATGCCAGGCCAGAAGGATCGGTTTATCGGCGGCGGGCTTGAGTATCCTTATGTTGAGGGTTTACGCCTCGACGAAGCCATGCATCCGCTCACCTTGCTGACCGTTGGGGTTTACGGCAAAGCACTTCCGCCGCAAAACGGTGCGCCCATCCGCCTGACCGTACCGTGGAAATACGGTTTTAAGGGGATTAAATCGATCGTCAGCATTAAGCTTACCCGCGAACGTCCGCCGACCACCTGGAACCTGGCGGCACCCGGTGAATACGGCTTTTTTGCCAACGTGAACCCCCATGTTGATCATCCGCGCTGGTCGCAGGCCACCGAGCGGTTTATCGGCTCTGGCGGCGCATTGGATGTGAAGCGTCAGCCTACGCTGCTGTTCAACGGCTACGCGGATGAAGTGGCCTCGCTCTATCGCGGGCTGAACTTAAGGGAGAACTTCTGAGTGCGTTTAACCATTAAGCACATAACCTGGCTCAAAGTGCTATTGCACCTGGCCGGGTTGCTTCCTTTTATCTGGCTATTCTGGGCGGTCAGTCACGGCGCATTCAGCGCCGATCCAGCGAAAGATATTCAACATTTTACTGGTAGGATGGCTCTGAAATTTTTAATGGCAACCTTGCTGATATCGCCGCTGGCACGCTACGCTAAACAGCCACTTTTGATACGCACCCGTCGGCTGCTGGGGTTATGGTGTTTTGCCTGGGCGACGCTGCACCTCACCAGCTACGCGCTTCTGGAGTTGGGCATTAATAATCTGGCACTGTTAGGCCGCGAACTGGTTACGCGCCCGTATTTGACGCTGGGTATCGTCAGCTGGCTGGTATTGCTGGCATTAGCGCTGACCTCCACGCAATATGCCCAGCGAAAACTGGGCAGGCGCTGGCAACTTCTGCATAACTTCGTCTATCTTGTCGCGATCCTCGCCCCCGTCCACTACCTGTGGTCAGTGAAGATTTTATCACCGCAGCCAGTCATCTATGCCCTGCTGGCACTGGCGCTTTTAGCGTGGCGTTACAAGAAGTTCCGCCAGTGGTTGCGATAGTTCGCGAAACTGTGCGTTTTCCCGCAGATTACTTATCGACCGTGAATCTTTTTCCGATAGCGGTTGATAATCTTCCCTGATAAGACCAGTATTTAGCTGCCAAATGCTACGAAATCGTTATAATGTGCGACTTTGGTTTTCCTGATGGAGTTTTCAGACTCTGATTAGGTGACAATCGCGCATTGAAGGTATATTTTGTTTTTTACCGGAAATTCGCAGGAGATAGCGGCACAATGGCGGATAAATTCCAGATCTTAGTTTTGAACGGACCGAACCTTAACATGCTCGGCACCCGTGAGCCAGAGAAGTACGGCACGCTAACATTGAGTGAAATTGTTAACCGTCTGATGACGGAAGCAGCTTCGTTGAATGTCGATTTGGACCATTTTCAGTCAAATGCGGAGTACGCAATCATCGACCGTATTCATCAGGCTAAAGACAATGTGGACTATATCCTGATCAATCCGGCCGCGTTTACGCACACCAGTGTAGCTATTCGCGACGCACTGCTCGCGGTGAGTATCCCGTTTATCGAGATCCACCTGAGTAACGTGCACGCCCGAGAGCCGTTCCGCCACCATTCCTATCTGTCAGATATCGCTGCTGGCGTGATCTGTGGTCTGGGTGCAGACGGTTATTCATACGCTTTACAGACAGCGGTAAAACGCTTGTCACAATCAAACTAAACAAGAGTACGGAACCCACTCATGGATATTCGTAAGATTAAAAAACTGATCGAGCTGGTTGAAGAATCAGGCATCTCCGAACTGGAAATTTCTGAAGGCGAAGAGTCTGTACGCATCAGCCGTGCAGCCCCAGCCGCTAGCTTCCCGGTAATGCAGCAAGCTTATGCTGCGCCAGTGCAGCAGCCTGCGCTTTCCGCAGCCGTTGCGCCAGCCGCAGAAGCCGCACCTGCAGCAGCTGCAGAAATCAGTGGTCACATCGTACGTTCCCCAATGGTTGGTACTTTCTACCGCACCCCGAGCCCGGACGCGAAGGCGTTCATCGAAGTGGGTCAGAAAGTCAACGTAGGCGATACCCTGTGCATCGTTGAAGCGATGAAAATGATGAACCAGATCGAAGCTGACAAGTCAGGTACTGTGAAAGCGATTCTGGTCGAAAGTGGTCAGCCGGTAGAATTTGACGAGCCGCTGGTCGTCATCGAGTAACGAGGCGAACATGCTGGATAAAATTGTTATCGCCAACCGTGGCGAGATTGCACTGCGTATTCTTCGTGCCTGTAAAGAACTGGGCATCAAGACCGTGGCCGTGCACTCAAGCGCGGATCGCGATTTAAAACACGTATTGCTGGCGGATGAGACGGTCTGTATTGGCCCGGCTCCGTCCGTAAAAAGCTATCTGAACATCCCGGCTATCATCAGCGCCGCTGAAATCACCGGCGCGGTGGCAATTCATCCGGGTTACGGCTTCCTCTCTGAGAACGCCAACTTTGCTGAGCAGGTTGAACGCTCTGGCTTTATCTTCATCGGCCCGAAAGCCGACACCATCCGCCTGATGGGCGACAAAGTGTCTGCAATCACCGCCATGAAAAAAGCCGGTGTTCCAACCGTACCAGGCTCTGACGGCCCTCTGACCGACGACATGGATGCTAACCGTGCTCATGCTAAACGCATTGGCTACCCGGTTATCATCAAGGCGTCCGGCGGCGGCGGCGGTCGCGGTATGCGCGTTGTGCGCAGCGATGCTGAACTGGCGCAGTCCATCTCCATGACCAAAGCAGAAGCGAAAGCCGCTTTCAGCAATGACATGGTGTACATGGAAAAGTACCTGGAAAACCCACGCCACATCGAAATTCAGGTGCTGGCTGACGGTCAGGGTAACGCCATCTATCTGGCAGAACGTGACTGCTCCATGCAGCGTCGTCACCAGAAAGTGGTCGAAGAAGCGCCAGCACCGGGCATTACCCCGGAACTGCGTCGCTACATCGGCGAGCGTTGCTCCAAAGCGTGTGTCGATATCGGCTATCGCGGTGCGGGTACCTTTGAGTTCCTGTTCGAAAACGGCGAGTTCTATTTCATCGAAATGAACACCCGTATTCAGGTTGAACACCCTGTGACAGAAATGATCACCGGCGTTGACCTGATTAAAGAACAGCTGCGTATCGCAGCTGGTCAGCCTCTGTCCATCAAACAGGAAGAAGTTGTGGTGAAAGGCCATGCGGTGGAATGCCGTATCAACGCCGAAGACCCGAATACCTTCCTGCCAAGCCCGGGTAAAATCACGCGTTTCCACGCGCCGGGTGGCTTTGGTGTGCGTTGGGAGTCTCATATCTACGCCGGTTACACCGTACCGCCGTACTATGACTCAATGATCGGCAAGCTTATCTGCTACGGCGAAAACCGTGACGTGGCGATTGCCCGCATGAAGAACGCCCTGCAGGAGCTGATCATCGACGGTATCAAAACCAACGTCGATCTGCAGATGCGCATCATGAGCGACGAGCACTTCCAGAATGGTGGGACTAACATCCACTATCTTGAGAAGAAACTCGGTCTGCACGAGAAGTAAGACTGCAGCAACGCGAAAAGGCCGGATTATCCGGCCTTTTTTATTTCTGGGGATAGCCAGGCCCCATCATGTACAATCCCCGCTTTCTTCATCCACAAGGGACATTAAATGGACAAGCGTTTTGTTCAGGCCCATAAAGAAGCGCGCTGGGCGCTGTGGCTGACCCTTCTCTATCTTGCTGCCTGGTTAGTAACTGCTTACTTACCTGACTCCGCTATTGGCATCACCGGCCTGCCGCACTGGTTTGAAATGGCCTGTCTGCTGGTACCGCTGGTCTTTATCCTGCTGTGCTGGGCGATGGTGAAATTCATTTATCGTGATATTCCGCTGGAGGACGATGATGCAGCTTGAAGTCATTCTGCCGCTTATCGCGTACTTGTTAGTGGTGTTTGGTTTGTCCGTTTACGCCATGCGGAAACGCACGACGGGCAGCTTCCTGAACGAGTATTTCCTCGGTAGCCGCTCGATGGGCGGCGTCGTGCTGGCCATGACGCTGACCGCAACCTACATCAGCGCCAGTTCATTTATCGGTGGACCCGGTGCCGCCTATAAATACGGGTTAGGCTGGGTACTACTGGCAATGATCCAGCTTCCTGCCATCTGGCTCTCGCTGGGCATACTGGGCAAAAAATTTGCCATTCTGGCGCGCCGTTACAATGCCGTGACGCTCAACGATATGCTTTTTGCACGTTACCAGAGCCGTTTACTGGTGTGGCTGGCCAGCTTAAGCCTGCTGGTGGCCTTTATTGGCGCGATGACGGTACAGTTTATCGGCGGAGCACGGCTGCTGGAAACGGCTGCGGGGATCCCCTACGAGACAGGTCTGATCGTCTTCGGGGTAAGCATTGCGCTGTATACCGCGTTTGGCGGATTCCGCGCCAGCGTGCTGAACGATACGCTGCAGGGAATGGTCATGCTCATTGGTACGATCGTTCTGCTGGCGGGGATAGTTCATGCGGCTGGCGGGCTAAGTCATGCCGTGGAAACTCTGGAAGCGATTGACCCGAAACTGGTTTCACCGCAGGGCGCGGATGACATCCTTTCCCCAACATTTATGACCTCATTCTGGGTATTAGTGTGCTTCGGGGTTATCGGTCTGCCGCATACGGCTGTGCGCTGTATCTCTTATAAAGACAGCAAAGCCGTGCACCGGGGTATCATTATCGGCACTATCGTTGTCGCGATCCTGATGTTTGGTATGCACCTGGCGGGCGCATTAGGACGCGCGGTGCTCCCCGATCTCACCGTGCCGGATCTGGTGATCCCAACGCTGATGGTCAAAGTGCTTCCGCCGTTCGCTGCCGGGATTTTCCTTGCCGCACCGATGGCCGCCATTATGTCGACAATCAACGCTCAACTGCTGCAAAGTTCCGCTACGATCATTAAAGATCTCTATCTGAACCTGCGTCCTGAGCAGGCAGAGAATGAGCGACGCCTGAAGCGCATGTCAGCCGTTATTACGCTGGTGTTAGGTGCACTGATGCTGTTAGCCGCATGGCGTCCGCCGGAGATGATCATCTGGCTGAACCTGCTCGCGTTTGGCGGCCTGGAAGCCGTCTTCCTTTGGCCGCTGGTGTTAGGGCTCTACTGGGAGCGTGCAAACGCGGCGGGCGCACTGAGCGCCATGATTGTCGGCGGCGTGCTTTACGCCGTACTCGCAACGTTTAAAATTCAGTACCTGGGCTTCCATCCGATTGTGCCTTCGTTACTGCTAAGTTTACTGGCGTTTGTGGTGGGGAACCGTTTCGGTCAGCCCGTTCCACAACCCGCTATGATTTCTACTGATAAATAAAGAGTTTTGCCATGCCGTGGATCCAACTAAAACTGAACACAACCGGCGCTAACGCCGAGGAACTGAGCGATGCGCTGATGGAGGCCGGTTCGGTCTCAATCACCTTCCAGGACACGCATGACACGCCGGTCTTTGAGCCGCTGCCGGGCGAAACCCGCCTGTGGGGTGATACCGACGTTATCGGCCTGTTCGATGCGGAAACCGATATGAAAGAGGTGGTTGCCCTTCTGGAAAACCATCCGCTGCTGGGCGCAGGCTTTGTGCATAAAATCGAACAGCTGGAAGACAAAGACTGGGAACGCGAGTGGATGGATAACTTCCACCCGATGCAGTTCGGTAAGCGTCTGTGGATTTGCCCAAGCTGGCGCGACGTGCCGGACGCGAATGCGGTCAACGTGATGCTCGATCCGGGCCTGGCGTTTGGGACCGGCACCCATCCCACCACCTCACTCTGTTTGCAGTGGCTGGACGGGCTGGATCTGGAAGGCAAGACGGTGATCGACTTCGGCTGCGGTTCCGGGATCCTCGCGATTGCTGCCCTGAAACTGGGTGCGGCAAAAGCCATCGGGATCGATATCGATCCACAGGCGATTCAGGCCAGCCGCGATAATGCCGAGCGTAACGGCGTTTCCGATCGTCTGGAGCTGTATCTGCCTGATGCTCAACCTGAGGCCATGAAAGCCGACGTGGTAGTGGCAAACATCCTGGCTGGCCCATTACGTGAACTTGCACCGTTAATCAGCGTGCTGCCCGTTGAGGGGGGTCTGCTGGGACTTTCTGGTATTCTGGCAAGCCAGGCTGACAGCGTCTGTGAAGCCTATGCCGATCTCTTCGCGCTCGACCCGGTGGTTGAGAAAGAAGAGTGGTGCCGCATTACCGGCCGTAAAAAATAAGCCTTCGGCGTGGTCCTCTGACCACGCCTTTTCTCCTGTGATATTTCTCCCGCCTTCTGCCTGTCTCCGCTAAAATAACCACACAAATCATGCGTATAAATGCTGGTTTGAATAATAAAATTCATAGGAAGAATATAATGAAACACGTTTATGGCAAGGCAGCGCTGCTGGCGCTGAGCATGGTCTCGGCTTCCGCTATCGCATCACACTGGAGCTATCAAGGAGAAGGCGCACCGGAGCACTGGGGCGAGCTGGACGAGGCGTACAAGACCTGTAAAAGCGGGATGAACCAGTCTCCCATTAACATTGATTCCACCGCGAAAGCACATCTCTCCCCGCTGGAAACGCACTATATTGACGGTCCCGTTACGCTGACAAACAACGGACACACTATTCAGGCCGTTGAAAAGGCGGACACCCGCGACAGCATCACTCTCGATAATCAAACCTGGACCTTACAGCAGTTCCACTTCCATGCCCCGAGTGAAAACACGGTGCACGGTAAGTCGTTCGCAATGGAGATGCACCTGGTGCATAAAAACGAGAAGGGTGAACTGGTGGTGGTTGCCGTGATGTTTGATAAAGGCGCTGCTAACGCTGAGCTGGATAAACTCTGGGGCGTGATGCCGGGCCAGGTTGACCAGAACGTCAGCATCAAGCCAAACCTCGACATGAACCAACTGCTGCCAAAAGATAAGACGTACTGGCGCTTTAGCGGGTCACTCACTACCCCACCGTGCTCTGAGGGCGTCACCTGGATTGTGCTTAAACATCCGCTGACCGTCTCAGCAGAACAGTTGGGTAAATTCACTCATACCATGCACCATGATAATAACCGTCCGGTACAACCCCTTCATGGTCGTGTCGTCTTTGAATAATGTGCATTTTTCGCGCTGAGATGATGTTCTAAAATGCGATGTAGATCGCAAAGATGCGGGATAATCTGCTGCTAAAAACAGCAGATTATCCCGCTGAAGTGATTCATTTATTCAGAAATGATGAGAAGTTACGGGAAATTGTAAGCGTCGATAAAATAACCATTAATGCATAACACAATGATTTAAATGGTGAATAATTTTCACCGAATAGTCTTAGCGGCGATTCCTTGATCTACAGCAGTGGATTGTTCAAAGTTTGGCCTTTCATCTCGTGCAAAAAATGCGTAATATACGCCGCCTTGCAGTCACAGTATGGTCATTTCTTAACTCATGCGCATCGGACACCACCAGCTCAGAAATCGCCTGATCGCAGCGCCAATGGCAGGTATTACCGACCGGCCGTTCAGGACGTTGTGCTACGAGATGGGAGCAGGATTAACCGTTTCCGAGATGATGTCGTCTAACCCACAAGTGTGGGAAAGCGATAAGTCCCGTCTTCGGATGGTGCATGTGGATGAGCCTGGTATTCGCACCGTGCAAATTGCCGGAAGCGTGCCTGAAGAGATGGCAGACGCCGCGCGTATCAACGTGGAAAGTGGCGCCCAAATTATTGATATCAATATGGGTTGCCCGGCCAAGAAAGTGAATCGCAAGCTTGCAGGTTCAGCCCTTCTGCAATACCCCGACCAGGTGAAGTCAATCCTGACGGCGGTTGTCAGCGCAGTGGACGTTCCTGTTACGTTAAAGATTCGCACGGGTTGGTCGCCGGAACACCGTAACTGTGTAGAGATTGCCCAACTGGCCGAAGACTGTGGCATTCAGGCCCTGACCATTCATGGACGCACTCGCGCCTGTTTGTTCAACGGTGAAGCTGAATACGACAGCATTCGGGCAGTTAAGCAGAAAGTTTCCATTCCGATTATCGCGAATGGTGACATTACTGACCCGCTTAAAGCCAGAGCTGTGCTCGACTATACGGGAGCTGATGCTCTGATGATAGGACGTGCCGCTCAGGGAAGACCCTGGATCTTTCGGGAAATCCAGCATTATCTGGACACTGGGGAGCTGCTTGCTCCGCTGCCACTGGCAGAGGTCAAGCGCTTGCTTTGTTCGCATGTTCGGGAATTGCATGACCACTACGGTCAGGCAAAAGGGTACCGAATTGCGCGTAAACACGTCTCCTGGTATCTCCAGGAGCACGCTCCAAATGACCAGTTTCGGCGCACATTCAACGCCATAGAGGATGCCAGCGTACAGCTGGAGGCGTTGGAGGCATACTTCGAAAATCTTGCGTAATGAAATAAAGAGCTGACAGAACTATGTTCGAACAACGCGTAAATTCTGACGTACTGACCGTATCTACCGTTAACTCCCAGGACCAGGTAACTCAAAAGCCCCTGCGTGACTCGGTTAAACAGGCACTGAAGAACTATTTTGCTCAACTGAACGGTCAGGATGTTAATGACCTGTATGAGCTGGTACTGGCTGAAGTTGAACAGCCACTGTTGGACATGGTGATGCAATACACCCGCGGTAACCAGACCCGCGCTGCGCTGATGATGGGTATCAACCGTGGTACTCTGCGTAAGAAATTGAAAAAATACGGCATGAACTGATACTAATCAGTTAAATGCTTGTTTAAAAAGGCGCTCTTCGGCATGGGGAAGCGCCTTTTTTATTGCCCATAACGGCAACCGTCAACGCTTTGTAAACCTGCACTTCTCCCGCTTTTAAAGCGCAACTTTTCGTGTATATTTCCAGCACCTTACTGGTTCTTTCCTGCGGAATAGCACAATGATTCGTAAATACTGGTGGCTGGTTGTTTTTGCTGTCTCTGTTTTCATTTTTGATGCGCTGCTGATGCAGTGGATTGAACTGATGAGCACCGAAACCGATCAGTGCCGTAATATGAATTCCGTGAATCCTCTAAAACTGGTCAATTGTTCTGAGCTCGACTAACCTACAATCATCGCCAAAAACACGATAATCACACAGTAAAAACGGGGATTTAAATCCCTTTGAGTCATTACCTTACGGTGATAATGTCTCGCCCTTCCCAACCGCTCTTGCGTAAACTCACACTCGAGTAGAACCGTCCATGCTTGTCAGCCAATACAATCATATCCTGGTAGTCCTCTCCTTTGTTGTTGCCATCCTTGCTGCGTATACCGCGCTGAACATGGCTGCACGTGTTGCGGGGAGCCAGGGCGTCGCTGCCCGCGTCTGGCTGGCTGGCGGCGGTATTGCAATGGGCATCGGCGTGTGGGCCATGCATTTTATCGGCATGCTGGCGATGGACCTCTCCATGAGCATGAGCTACAACGCTACCCTGACGGTGCTATCCATGGTCATCGCCGTGGGTTCGTCTCTGTTTGCACTATGGCTCGTGAGCTGCGAGCAATTACGCTTGCGCCGACTCCTGCCCGGCGCGCTGGTGATGGGAAGCGGTATTGTTGCCATGCATTACACCGGCATGGCGGCGCTGGAAGTGATGCCCGGGATTATCTGGGACAAGGTCTGGGTGGCCATTTCGGTCGTGATTGCGCTTGCCGCTTCACTCGCGGCATTATGGCTGACCTTCCGCCTGCGTCACGAAGCCGCGCAGGTCGTGCTGATGCGCATGGGCGCCGCCATCACGATGGGGATCGCCATCGCCGGAATGCACTATGCAGGCATGAAGGCGGCGCAGTTTCCCATGTCCACAATGGTTCATCATGAGGGGATTAACGGGAGCTGGCTGGCGGTGCTGGTCAGCGTCGTCGCGCTCTCTATTCTTGGGATCACCCTGCTGGTGTCGATGCTGGACGCCCGCCTTCAGGCACGTACTGCCCTTCTGGCCTCGTCGCTTGCAGAAGCGAACCGGGAACTCGCGCAGCTGGCGCTGCACGATACCCTGACGCGCCTGCCCAACCGTATCCTGCTGGAAGACAGGCTCGATCAGGCTATCAGTAAAGCAGACCGCGAAGGTACGCACTTTGCGCTTATGTTCATGGATCTCGACGGGTTTAAAACCATCAATGACGCCTACGGGCATGATGTCGGCGATAAACTCCTGGTCGCCGTGACGGAGCGTTTGTTGCTGCCGCTGAAGGGCCAGTTCACTCTCGCCCGCATCGGTGGCGATGAATTTGTTCTGCTGGCGGAGGGTGAAGGCCCGGATGATGCGGCCTCGCTGGCCAGTTCGCTGGTTCGCGCTATAGATAGCCCGTTCAACCTGGAGCCTTATGAACTGGTGGTGACCCTCAGCATTGGGATCGCGCTTTATCCGCATGACGGCAAAACCGACCGCGAGCTGATGTTCAATGCCGATGCGGCGATGTACCACACAAAACATATGGGCCGGAACGGATACCATTTTTTCCAGCCCTCCATGAATACGCTGGCTCAGACCCATCTGCAGCTGATGAACGATCTATGGCTGGCCATCGATCGCGATGAACTTCGTTTGCTCTATCAGCCTAAATTCCATGCTCCGGCAGGCCCCCTCCTCGGATTTGAGGCATTGCTACGCTGGCAACATCCGAAGCAGGGATTATTGACGCCCGAACTCTTCCTGCCGCTGGCAGAAAAAACGGGGCTGATTATTCCCATCGGTAACTGGGTTATCAATGAAGCCTGTCGTCAGTTGCGTGAGTGGCACCTTCAGGGGCACCGTAACTGGTCGATGGCGGTGAACCTGTCGACGCTGCAGTTTGAACAACCTTCACTGGTAAAAACGGTGCTCGACTGCCTGACCCGTCACAACGTTCCCCCGGAAATGCTGATCCTTGAAGTGACCGAAACCACAGCGATGAGCAACCCTGACGAAAGCGTGCGGGTACTGACAGAACTGACCAATGCCGGAGTGAAAGCCTCCATCGATGACTTCGGAACCGGGTATTCAAGCCTGCTATACCTTAAGCGCCTACCCGCCAGTGAACTGAAAATTGATCGTGCTTTTGTGCAGGAATTGAGTGGGGAAAGTGAAGATGCCACCATTGTCTCAGCCATCGTGGCGCTGGCAAAAACGCTAAATCTAAAAGTGGTGGCGGAGGGTGTGGAAACCGAAGCACAGCAAACGTTTTTGACAGAGCTGGGTTGTCACACGCTCCAGGGATATCTGCTAGGTAAGCCAGTCAGTGCTCAGACCATTGAGGCACTTTGTGAACATGGGGAAATGTTGCCTGGCGCGGAGGTATAAACGTCATCCTGCGGCGACACGCGTATCACAGGAAGTGTCCCCAGGATATTGTCAACCAGAGCAGGTGCCTGCTGATAAAGATTAAAACTGTCGCTGTTCATTAACCAGTTTTTAATTATCCCGCTAAAAAAACCTCGGAGGACGATCAGCGTCAAATCAACATTGACCTGCGGTGAAATCACTTTCCGTGAAATGCAATTTTCCAGCGTCGCGCGCAGATAATCATTGTTAAAACCAATACGTTGACGAATTTCACACTCTGAAATCATATCGTTCTTAAATTCACATTTATGATACAGAATTTGCAAAAGCGCACACTGCCGTGGTTCACGCGCAATATATTGCAACGCTGTGATAAATTGCTCACGGAGCATTAACAACGGATCATCATTTTCGGTGAGCGATAACCTGTCACGAATAATGTCACGCAGGGGGATCTGCTGCTCCCAAATGGCATTAAATATTTCGGCTTTGCTGGAAAAATGCCAGTAGACTGCGCCGCGTGTAACCTTTGCCGCATCAGCGATGTCCGTAAGCGTGGTGTTGGCTACGCCACGTGTAGCAAACTCACCGATAGCCGCCTCAATCAGCAGTTGCCGGGTTTTCTGGGCATCTTCTTTCTTTTTACGCGCCATAGACAGCTACTCGTTACTCACACGTTGAAGACTTAATGTTGGAGTCAGGTAACAAAGTATTCCCTAAAACCCGTTTTATTTTTGCACAAAAAAAGTCAATTCTCTTAATTTATAATTAAGATGAATAATTGAAAGCAATTAAATTCATGCGAGATATAAATGAGGCCATTAAATACCATTTACTTGATTATTCATAAGTAAGTATATCGTCAAATACACCCGGTTTGATTCTGATTTTTGTCTTCCCCCCTCTTCATTCGCACTTATAAATTAAAAAACATTAAATACCCTCATTATTATATGCAGCTACATTTTTGTATTTGTACCCTGCCCCTGTCACCGATTTACGGCAAATATCGGTTTAATGGGTATTTAAAGGAACAGTAATGACGAATCATTTCAGACTCTTACCCTTAGCCGGTTTTATTGTCTGCGCCGCACTGCTTACCGGATGCGATGGGCAGGAAAACCAGCAACAACATCCACAAGCCCCTCAGGTAAGTGTACATATTGTGAAAAGTGCCCCACTGGCAGTCACAACGGAACTTCCAGGCAGGACAGATGCGTATCGCGTTGCGGAGGTTCGTCCTCAGGTTAGCGGCATCATTCTGCGCCGTAACTTCACAGAAGGCAGTGATGTGAAGGCAGGCGACTCCCTTTATCAAATCGATCCTGCTACGTATCAGGCGGCCTATGACAGTGCGAAAGGCGAACTGGCGAAAGCGCAGGCGGCAGCGAATATTGCGCATCTGACGGTGAAACGCTATGTCCCACTGGTCGGCACCCAGTACGTCAGCAAGCAGGAATACGATCAGGCAGTTGCGACGGCGCAACAGGCCGATGCCAGCGTCGTTGCCGCAAAGGCCGGTGTTGAAAGCGCGCGTATCAATCTTGCCTATACCAAAGTGACATCACCCATCAACGGACGTATTGGCAAATCCAGCGTCACCGAAGGGGCTCTCGTCACTAACGGGCAGGCAACCGCCCTGGCAACGGTACAGCAGCTTGATCCCATCTATGTCGATGTGACTCAGTCCAGCAATGATTTTATGCGCCTGAAACAGACCAGCCTGGAAAAAGGGGATGCCACCAGCACCGTTGAGCTGTTGATGGAAAACGGTCAGCCATACCCGCAGAAAGGTACGCTGCAGTTCTCGGATGTGACGGTCGATGAAAGCACCGGCTCAATTACCCTGCGCGCGATTTTCCCAAATCCTCAGCATCAACTCTTACCCGGTATGTTTGTCCGCGCGCGCATTGATGAAGGCACACAGCCGAATGCCATTCTGGTTCCGCAGCAGGGCGTGACCCGCACACCGCGCGGTGACGCAACGGTGATGGTGGTTAATGATAAAAACCAGGTAGAAACGCGTACCGTCGTTGCACCTCAGGCGATTGGCGACCGTTGGCTGGTGACGGAAGGGCTGAAAAATGGTGACCGCGTGATCGTCAGCGGCCTGCAGAAAGTCCGTCCTGGCGTCACCGTCGTAGCGACACCTGACACCGCTGCAGCGCCAGCCAGTTAAGGACAACGACATGGCTAACTTCTTTATTCAAAGGCCCGTTTTCGCCTGGGTACTCGCGATTATTTTGATGATTGCGGGCGGGCTGGCTATTCTCAAACTGCCCGTTGCGCAGTATCCGACCATCGCGCCTCCCGCTGTAGCCATCACAGCAACCTACCCTGGCGCTGACGCTCAGACGGTGCAGGATACCGTGACGCAGGTTATCGAGCAGAACATGAACGGCATCGATAATCTGATGTATATGTCGTCCACCAGCGATTCTGCGGGTAACGTCACCATTACTCTGACCTTCGAGTCGGGTACAGACCCGGACATCGCCCAGGTTCAGGTTCAAAACAAACTTCAGCTCGCCATGCCGCTGCTGCCACAAGAAGTACAGCAGCAAGGGATTGGGGTTGAGAAATCCAGCAGCAGCTTCCTGCTGGTTGCGGGCTTCGTGTCGGACAATAAAAACCTGACTCAGGATGATATCTCTGACTACGTCGCGTCGAATGTGAAAGATGCGATTAGTCGCACAACGGGTGTTGGTGATGTGCAACTGTTCGGTGCGCAGTATGCAATGCGTATCTGGCTCGACAGCAATGCGATGAATAAATATCAGCTGACGCCCCTGGATATTATCAATCAACTGAAAACACAGAATGACCAGATTGCGGCCGGTCAGCTAGGTGGAACGCCATCTATTCCTGGTCAGCAATTGAACGCCTCTATCATCGCGCAAACCCGTTTAAAATCGCCGGAAGAGTTTGGCCGCGTGACGCTGAAGGTGAACCAGGACGGCTCCATGGTGCACCTGAAGGATGTGGCTCGCATTGAGCTGGGCGGCGAAAACTACAACATGGTCACCAAGATCAACGGGCAGGCGGCTACGGGTCTCGGGATCAAGCTGGCAACCGGAGCAAACGCGCTGGATACGGCGGCAGCGATCAAGAGCAAGCTGGCGCAGCTGCAGCAATTCTTCCCGCAGGGACTGAAGGTTGTCGATCCCTATGACACCACGCCGTTCGTGAAAATCTCCATTCACGAAGTGGTGAAAACCCTGTTCGAGGCGATTGTTCTTGTCTTCCTCGTCATGTATTTGTTCCTGCAAAACCTGCGGGCAACGCTCATTCCTACGATTGCGGTTCCGGTCGTTCTGCTGGGGACCTTCGCAGTTCTGGCAGCATTCGGCTTCTCCATCAATACCCTGACGATGTTCGGGATGGTGCTGGCGATAGGCCTGTTGGTCGATGATGCAATTGTGGTTGTTGAGAACGTCGAACGAGTCATGGTTGAGGACAAGCTGCCGCCAAAAGAGGCAACGCAGAAGTCGATGGAGCAGATCCAGGGCGCGCTGGTCGGTATCGCCATGGTGCTATCGGCAGTATTCATCCCGATGGCCTTTTTTGGCGGCTCGACGGGGGCTATCTATCGCCAGTTCTCGCTCACCATTGTCTCCGCGATGGCGCTTTCCGTACTGGTTGCACTGATCCTCACTCCTGCCCTTTGCGCCACATTGCTCAAACCCGTGGCCAGTGAACATCACGAGAAGAAAGGTGGCTTCTTTGGCTGGTTCAATACTCTCTTTGACAAGAGCGTGGAACACTACAGCAACAGCGTGAGCGGTATTCTTCGCAAGACCGGGCGCTATCTGGTGGTGTACGTGCTCATCGTCGGCGGCATGGCGGTGCTGTTCCTGCGCTTGCCGACCTCCTTCCTGCCTGAAGAGGATCAGGGGGTGTTTATGACGATGGTTCAGCTTCCTGCCGGTGCAACCCAGACACGTACGCAGCAAGTTCTTGATCAGGTTCAGAACTACTACCTGACCAAAGAGAAAGCGAATGTTGAGTCCGTCTTTACCGTTAATGGCTTTAGCTTTAGCGGCCAGGGGCAAAACTCTGGTATCGCCTTCGTCAGCCTGAAGCCCTGGGAAGAACGCCCGGGTGAGAAGAACAGCGTTGAAGCCATTGTGGGTCGCGCGACGAAAGCGTTCAGCCAGATCAAAGATGGCCTCGTATTTCCCTTTAACCTGCCCGCAATTATCGAGTTAGGTACTGCAACGGGATTCGATTTCGAGCTGATCGATCAGGCCAACCTGGGACATACTCAGTTAACTCAGGCACGTAACAAACTGCTCGGCATGGTAAAAGAGCACCCCGACCTGCTGGTTCGAGTGCGTCCTAACGGTCTTGAAGATACCCCTCAGTTCAAGCTGGATGTCGATCAGGAGAAAGCGCAGGCCCTGGGCATCAGCCTCTCTGATGTCAACCAGACGATCTCGACGGCGCTAGGGGGAACTTACGTCAATGACTTTATCGATCATGGCCGCGTGAAAAAAGTGTATGTTCAGGCCGATGCCCGCTTCCGCATGTTGCCGGGAGACATCAACAGCCTTTACGTGCGCAGCGCAAATGGCGAAATGGTACCTTTCTCCGCCTTTAGCAGCGCCCACTGGGTGTATGGTTCTCCCCGCCTTGAACGCTACAACGGTATGCCATCAATGGAGATCCTCGGTGAATCCGCACCGGGTAAAAGTACCGGTGAAGCGATGGTCATGATGGAAAGTCTCGCCTCAAAACTGCCTTCTGGCATCGGCTACGACTGGACAGGTATGTCATATCAGGAGCGACTTTCAGGTAACCAGGCGCCAGCGTTGTATGCTATCTCACTGATAGTGGTGTTCTTATGCCTGGCTGCGCTGTATGAGAGTTGGTCTATTCCATTTTCTGTCATGCTGGTTGTGCCATTGGGGGTGATTGGCGCGCTTCTCGCAGCATCATTGCGAGGACTGAACAATGACGTCTATTTCCAGGTCGGCCTCCTGACAACAATTGGACTATCGGCCAAAAATGCCATCCTGATTGTAGAATTTGCCAAAGACCTGATGGAGAAGGAGGGCAAAGGGATAATTGAAGCGACGCTGGAAGCTTCCCGAATGCGCCTTCGACCTATCCTGATGACTTCGCTGGCCTTTATTCTCGGCGTCATGCCGTTGGTAATGAGCAGCGGTGCCGGGAGCGGTGCGCAAAACGCTGTCGGGACGGGTGTCATGGGAGGAATGCTATCTGCAACGCTTTTAGCTATCTTCTTCGTGCCCGTATTCTTCGTGGTTGTCCGTCGGCGATTCACAAACCATAAAGAATAACCCATCACTAAAAGGCACCTCTGGTGCCTTTTTATTTAAGATAAACAACAGCTTTAAATTTCTTCAGCTCCATATTTTCTCCATTAATTCTTTTTTTCGCTGAGTTTTCTCCATGATTTTTACAATTCACATAATTTGAGATTATTCCCCCTGCACCGCGAACTTCTGCCGGTGGTAAAATAGCCACTAATTCGTTAATTGCCGTTTTGGCTTTATGGCGAATGTGAGAAAACACTGAGGTAACATCATGAAAAGATTCATTTCCGTTGCACTTCTCGCTGCGCTGCTTGCTGGTTGCGCGCACGATTCTCCATGTGTACCGGTATACGACGATCAAGGCCGACTGGTTCATACTAACACCTGTATGAAAGGCACCACCCAGGATAACTGGGAAACAGCCGGTGCTATCGCTGGCGGTGCTGCTGCAATAGCAGGTCTGACGCTGGGTATCGTGGCTCTGACCAAATAACCACTGGGCATGACTCATTCCAGAAAGCGCGGCTCTGTCCGCGCTTTTGCTTTTAAATAGTGCAGTAATTTCATATAAGTAAAAAAAGAGCCCTCTTTTATTCTCCTCTATTAATTTAGATAAGATTTACGTCACATCTTTATTGTTTATCCAGAAGAGCTGCCAATTCCATCGTGATGATATTCACATATTAAATCCATTAAATAACCTGCCAATATTCACACCCGAAACTACCTCTGGTTTTAACCTTATCCTTCAACCAACTTTTGCTCTAATTTGTGGCGCAGGTTGGAATTTCGCACCGTTTCGGGGCATTCGATTTATTTAAGCCTGTCTACACTCAGCATTATGCGTTCACTTGTCTTTAATTAATCGAGCGCAAAACCTGGCATTACGTTTGCTTTATAAACGTTGGCCAAAGCCACAGACAGGTAAAAGCGTTTTAAAACGCCTCTATAACGATAAATTTCGCCACACAGGATCCATTATGAAAAAGACGATGATAGCCAGCCTGGCCGCCGCGAGCGTGTTGTTTGCTGTAGCCGGACAGGCGCAGGCGGGCACGACGCTCGATGCCGTTAAAAAGAAAGGTTTTGTACAATGTGGTATCAGTGACGGTTTGCCAGGCTTTTCCTATGCCGACGCGAACGGCAAGTTTACCGGTATTGACGTTGATGTCTGCCGTGGCGTTGCCGCAGCGGTTTTCGGTGATGACAGCAAAGTAAAATATACCCCACTGACGGCAAAGGAACGTTTCACCGCGCTACAGTCTGGCGAAGTTGACATGCTCTCACGCAATACGACCTGGACCTCCTCGCGCGACGCGGGAATGGGAATGTCATTTACCGGCGTCACCTATTACGACGGTATCGGCTTCCTTACTCACAATAAAGCCGGTCTGAAAAGCGCTAAAGAGCTGGATGGTGCGACCGTTTGCATTCAGGCCGGTACTGATACAGAGCTTAACGTCGCGGACTACTTCAAAGCCAATAACATGAAGTACACCCCCGTCACGTTTGATCGCTCCGATGAGTCGGCTAAGGCGCTGGAGTCTGGCCGTTGCGATACCCTGGCGTCTGACCAGTCACAGCTCTACGCATTACGCATTAAGTTGAGCAACCCTGCCGAATGGATAGTCCTGCCGGAAGTGATCTCCAAAGAGCCTCTTGGTCCCGTCGTTCGCCGCGGTGATGAGGACTGGTTCTCCATTGTTCGCTGGACATTGTTTGCCATGCTGAACGCCGAAGAGATGGGCATCAGCTCGAAAAACGTCGATGAGAAAGCCGCTAATCCATCCACGCCGGATATGGCACACCTTCTGGGCAAAGAGGGTGATTTCGGCAAGGATCTGAAACTGGATAACAAGTGGGCTTATAACATCATTAAGCAGGTCGGTAACTATGCCGAGATCTTTGAGCGCAACGTGGGCTCGGAAAGTCCGCTGAAGATCAAACGCGGCCAGAACAATCTCTGGAACAACGGCGGTATTCAGTACGCACCGCCAGTACGTTAAGTCTTTGCTGTAACGGGCACTGCAAGCGCAGTGCCCAGTCCAGAGTCATGGTTACCGAGGTTTTTTATGTCCCATCGCCGCTTAGCCGTAAAAGGATCGCTGTCCTTTTCTCATCCCGCGGTCCGCGCCTGGCTTTTCCAGATTATTGCTGTTGTCGTGGTTGTGGTTATCGCCATCTATTTAATCCACAACACCGTTACCAACCTGAATAACCGAGGCATCACCTCCGGTTTTGCCTTTCTGGATCGCAGCGCGGGTTTTGGTATTGTTCAGCATCTTATTGATTATCAGGAAGGCGATACGTATGGACGCGTATTCGTCGTGGGTCTGCTGAATACGCTGCTGGTGTCAGCGCTCTGTATTGTGTTCGCTTCCGTACTCGGTTTTTTCCTTGGTCTGGCCCGACTTTCTGAAAACTGGCTACTGCGGAAACTGTCGACTATTTATATCGAAATCTTTCGTAATATCCCGCCGCTGCTGCAGATTTTCTTTTGGTATTTCGCTGTCCTGCGTAACCTTCCCGGTCCGCGCCAGGCAGTGGATGCCTTCGATCTCCTTTTTCTGAGCAACCGCGGGTTATACATTCCCTCTCCGCAGGTCGCTGAAGGGCTCTATGCCTTCATCATCGCCATAATTATTGCACTCGCGATTTCTGTCGGCTTGTTCCGCTATAACCGTAAGCATCAGATCAAAACCGGGCAGTTGCGTAAAACATGGCCGGTTGGCGCTGCACTGATTGTTGGCCTACCGTTAGTCGCCCACTGGCTATTTGGTGCGGCCTTGCACTGGGATATTCCACATCTGCGTGGGTTTAACTTCCAGGGTGGGATGGTGTTAATTCCGGAGCTGGCCGCACTGACGCTGGCGCTCTCGATTTATACCTCCGCATTTATTGCGGAAATTATCCGCTCCGGGATCCAGGCGGTACCTTACGGACAGCACGAGGCGGCACGCTCGCTGGGCTTGCCAAATACCGTGACGCTTCGCCAGGTCATTATTCCGCAGGCTTTACGGGTCATCATCCCGCCACTGACCAGCCAGTATCTGAATATTGTCAAAAACTCATCGCTGGCCGCTGCCATCGGCTACCCCGATATGGTGTCACTGTTCGCTGGAACCGTGCTTAACCAGACCGGACAAGCGATTGAAACTATTGCTATTACCATGTCTGTTTATCTGGTCATCAGTCTGATGATTTCATTGTTGATGAACCTTTATAACCGCCGTATCGCACTGGTTGAGCGCTAAGGATCCATGATGACAAAAGCGATATTGTCGCACTCCTCGCGT
The DNA here is from genome assembly GCF_019718755.1 of Enterobacter sp. RIT637. Taxonomy (NCBI): domain Bacteria; kingdom Pseudomonadati; phylum Pseudomonadota; class Gammaproteobacteria; order Enterobacterales; family Enterobacteriaceae; genus Enterobacter; species Enterobacter sp. RIT637. Next base: position 2,058 of record NZ_JAIHAZ010000005.1, on the reverse strand, counting down.
CCTGCCAGCACAACAGGTGGGCGCTTCATTATCTGGGCACGTAAGAACCTGTTCTCCAGCTGGAGTAACAGCCTGCTGACAATTGTGTGCCTGTGGTTAATCTGGGAACTGATCCCGCCTCTGCTTAACTGGGCTTTCCTGCAGGCGAACTGGGTGGGCTCCACGCGCGCTGATTGTACGAAAGCGGGCGCATGCTGGGTGTTTATCCACGAGCGTTTTGGTCAGTTCATGTATGGATTGTACCCACACGAACAGCGCTGGCGGATTAATCTGGCGCTGGTTATCGGCTTGCTCTCCATTGCCGTAATGTTCTGGAAAAAGCTTCCGCACCGTGGCCGATACATTTCGGGCTGGGCTGTTGCTTATCCGATTATTGTTTGGGTGTTGTTGTATGGCGGTTTTCTGGGGCTCGAGCGTGTCGAAACCCGCCAGTGGGGCGGACTGACGCTTACGCTCATTATTGCTTCTGTGGGGATCGCTGGCGCTCTGCCGTGGGGGATTTTACTGGCTCTGGGACGGCGTTCAAAAATGCCGGTCGTACGTGTGCTCTCTGTTATTTTCATAGAGTTCTGGCGTGGCGTTCCGCTTATCACCGTTCTGTTTATGTCGTCGGTCATGCTGCCGCTGTTTATGGCAGAAGGCACAACGATAGACAAACTGATCCGTGCCCTGGTCGGGGTGATTCTTTTCCAGTCTGCCTATGTTGCTGAGGTTGTGCGCGGTGGCCTGCAGGCATTGCCTAAAGGCCAGTATGAAGCCGCTGAATCTTTGGCACTCGGTTACTGGAAAACGCAGGGCCTGGTCATTCTCCCGCAGGCACTCAAGCTGGTCATTCCGGGTTTGGTCAACACGATCATTGCCCTCTTCAAAGATACTAGTCTGGTGATCATCATCGGATTATTCGATCTCTTTAGCAGCGTGCAGCAGGCTACCGTTGACCCTGTCTGGCTGGGTATGTCCACCGAGGGATATGTCTTCGCTGCCCTGATCTACTGGATCTTCTGTTTTAGCATGTCGCGCTATAGCCAGCATCTGGAAAAGCGCTTTAACACCGGGCGTACACCGCACTGAGGAAATTATGAGCCAGATTACTATGACACCTGCCGACGCGATGATTACGCTGGAAAACGTAAACAAATGGTACGGAGAGTTTCATGTCCTGAAGGATATCAATCTCAAGGTAAAGCAGGGAGAACGTATCGTACTTTGTGGTCCTTCCGGTTCAGGGAAATCAACGACTATTCGCTGTATTAACCATCTTGAAGAGCATCAACAGGGGCGTATTGTGGTTGATGGTATTGAGTTGAATGAAGATATTCGCAATATCGAACGCGTGCGCCAGGAAGTGGGGATGGTGTTCCAGCACTTTAATCTGTTCCCGCACCTGACCGTTTTGCAGAACTGTACGCTTGCGCCAATTTGGGTACGCAAGATGCCGAAAAAGGAAGCGGAGGAGCTGGCAATGCACTACCTGGAGCGCGTACGTATCGCAGAGCATGCCAATAAGTTTCCTGGCCAGATATCGGGTGGCCAACAGCAGCGTGTGGCTATCGCCCGTTCGCTGTGTATGAAACCAAAAATTATGCTGTTTGATGAACCGACATCTGCCCTGGATCCAGAAATGGTGAAAGAGGTGCTGGATACCATGATTGGGCTGGCGCAGTCCGGCATGACGATGCTGTGCGTGACGCATGAGATGGGGTTTGCCAGAACCGTAGCTGACAGGGTGATCTTTATGGATCGCGGGGAGATTGTTGAACAGGCACCACCGGATGAGTTCTTTGCGCATCCGAAGTCAGAACGCACTCGAGCATTTTTATCGCAGGTGATTCATTAATCGTTTGTTATGCCGGGTGGCGGCTTCGCCTTACCCGGCCTACAGTTTGTGTAGCGTAGAAACGCAAAAAGGCCATCCTTTCGGATGGCCTTCTCACTTATTTGATGTCTGGCAGTTCCCTACTCTCACATGGGGAGACCCCACACTACCATCGGCGCTACGGCGTTTCACTTCTGAGTTCGGCATGGGGTCAGGTGGGACCACCGCGCTAAAGCCGCCAG
>NZ_JAIHAZ010000059.1:0-767 GCF_019718755.1 Enterobacter sp. RIT637 | reverse complement strand
GTGGATGAGGTCGCGCCCTACGCCATCACCGATAATGTGCTGGCGGGTTCCACTGACGTGGGCGACGTGAGCTGGAAAATGCCGGTGGCGCAGTGCTTCAGCCCCTGCTTTACCGTCGGCACGCCGCTGCACACTTGGCAGCTGGTGGCGCAGGGTCGCACCTCTATTGCCCATAAAGGTATGCTGCTGGCGGGAAAAGTGATGGGTGCTACGGCGCTGAATCTGCTGCAGGACACGTCGCTTCTGCAATCCTGCCGGAATGAGTTTGAACAACAGATAAAAGAACGACCGTACGAGTGTCCGATCCCACATAACGTGACACCGTCACCTTTAAAATAATAAAACACGCAAACAACAACACAACAGTCCCGAGGAACGCCCATGAGTATGTCTTCCATACCTTCGCATTCGCCATCCGGTAAGGTCTATGGCTGGGTTGAAAGGATCGGCAATAAAGTGCCGCACCCTTTCCTGCTTTTTATCTATTTGATTGTGATTCTGATGATCGCCACCGCCGTGCTGTCGGCTTTTGACGTTAGCGTGCGCAGCCCGGCGGATGGCAGCATGGTGGCGGTGAAAAACCTGCTCAGCGTCGAAGGGCTGCACTGGTTTTTGCCGAATGTGATTAAAAACTTCAGCGGTTTTGCGCCGCTGGGGGCGATACTGGCGCTGGTGCTGGGCGCGGGTCTGGCTGAACGCGTGGGGTTGTTACCGGCGCTGATGGTCAAAATGGCGTCGGTGGTGAACGCACGTTACGCCAGCTATAT
>NZ_JAIHAZ010000058.1:0-772 GCF_019718755.1 Enterobacter sp. RIT637 | reverse complement strand
CAATTTGCCGTTCGCGGCGAGCTGGGGACGGTATCCGAAACCTGGAAACAGATCCTCGAAAACCACAGCTATCCTCAGCCGGTGAAAAACATCCTTGGCGAACTGCTGGTGGCGACCAGCCTGCTGACAGCGACGCTGAAGTTTGCAGGGGATATCACCGTGCAGCTGCAGGGCGACGGCCCGATGACCCTGGCGGTGATCAACGGCAATAACCAGCAGCAGATGCGCGGTGTGGCGCGCGTGCAGGGTGAGGTGCCGGAAGGTGCTGATTTGAAAACGCTGGTCGGCAACGGTTTCCTGGTGATTACCATTACGCCAGAAGAAGGCGAGCGCTATCAGGGTGTTGTGGGTCTGGAAGGCGATACGCTGGCCGCGTGCCTGGAAGATTACTTCCTGCGTTCCGAACAGCTGCCAACGCGCCTGTTTATCCGCACCGGTGAAGTGGACGGTCAACTGGCGGCGGGCGGTATGCTCCTGCAGGTTCTGCCTGCTCAAAATGCGCAGGGCAACGATTTCGAGCATCTGGCGACACTGACCGAAACCATCAAAGCAGAAGAGCTGTTTACGCTGCCTGCGAATGAAGTGCTGTGGCGTCTGTACCACGAAGAAGAGGTGACGCTTTACGATCCGCAGGACGTGGAGTTCAAATGCACCTGTTCCCGTGAACGTTGCGCAGGCGCGCTGCGTACTCTGCCGGACGAAGAGATCGACAGCATCATGGCTGAAGATGGCGAAATCGATATGAACTGTGATTACTGTGGTTCTCACTACG
>NZ_JAIHAZ010000057.1:0-778 GCF_019718755.1 Enterobacter sp. RIT637 | reverse complement strand
GATGATCACTTCGCGCTTCGCATTGGCGAGCATCTTCAGATAGTGGCGTTCAATATCGTCCCGATGCTCGTCGTTATCGCGCCAGATAATCAGCGCCTGTGCCTCACCGGGCTGGCGGTTTTCTTCCGGGCGATGATGGCGTTTCCACCAGCGGCGCACCGCCGACTGCCCCGGCAGGTTTTCCAGCTCAAAGAGCAAGATATCCTGCACCACCGGGCCTTCGACTTTCACCGCATAATCCTGCTTCGCCTCCGGGCCGTAGTCGGACATATGTTCATCGGAGTAGTTGATCCCGCCCACGAACGCGACGTTGCCATCCACCACCCCAATTTTGCGGTGCATCCGGCGAAATACGTTGGTACGCATGCCGAAGAGCGGCGGGCGCGGATCGTAATAGCGGAACACCACGCCTGCGGCGGTCAGCTCGTTGACGAAGCTGTCGCTGAGGTCAGGCGAACCGTAGCCGTCGAGCAGCACTTCGACTTTAACGCCGCGCTGAGCCGCGCGCAGCACGGCCTGATGGAGCTGACGGCCCACATCGTCCTCGAACCAGATAAAGGTTTCGAGAATAACTTTTTGCTCTGCCGCATCGAGGGCAGCAAAAACGGCGGGATAATACTCATCGCCATTTTCCAGCAGCGTAATTTGGTTACCTTCTCGCCATGAACTTTTCATAAGTGAATCTCCGCACTTAACGGGGCATGGTCAGACAGGTGACGCCAGCCATCCGAGCACCCTGGCGCTGCGCGGCTGGCGTGGGCGTTTTTGACGTAAATGC
>NZ_JAIHAZ010000056.1:0-789 GCF_019718755.1 Enterobacter sp. RIT637 | reverse complement strand
ATTTTCAAACCGACGGCGTGCGGCTGGTGCGCTGGCTGCCTGGCGCCAACGGAGGGGAATTAACGCTGAAAGTGGACTGGGCGCAGATTCCGGCCTTATTTGAGCGGCTCGCTCAGCGTGGGATGGGAGTGAGCGGGTTTTCCGTCATGCCGGAGGAGACGCGGTTACAGCTGGTTTTGCAGGTGGAGAACACCGATGCGAACTGAGCTGCGCTGTCTGATTTTGTGTTCTCTGGCACTGCTCACCGGCATGCGTGACCTCTTTCGCCCGCCGGACGATCGCTGTGCCACAGGGACATTAGCGCGCTGGCGCTATCAGGGGATGATCCAGAGCGGAAGTGCTGTGGGTATCGTCAAGGATGAACAGGAGCGCTGGCATCGCATACGGCAGGGCGAACGACTGCCAGCGGGCTGGCAGGTGCTGACATTCAATGAAACGGAAATGGTCGTCGGGCTTGGCGAGGGATGTGAGCCGAAAGCGTGGCGATGGCAACGAGAGGGAACGAAGAATGAAACGACTCAGGAGAATCATCCTGCTGATGATGCTCAGCATGCCGACATGGGCCGCAGTGCCATAACCCGTCACTCTGGCGGTGGATGACGTACCTGTGGTGCAGATTTTACAGTCACTGGTGGAGCTTGAGGGCCGCAATCTGATTGTTGCACCGGACGTAAAAGGCGCGCTTTCGCTGCATCTCACCCATGTGCCGTGGCGGCAGGCGCTGCACATCGTCGTGACCAGTGCCGGACTGGTTTTGCGCGAAGAGAGCGGCATTTTCTATGTCAACAC
>NZ_JAIHAZ010000055.1:0-789 GCF_019718755.1 Enterobacter sp. RIT637 | reverse complement strand
GGTATAAATCGAGATAGTCGGTCTGCAGGCGCTTCAGGCTGGCATCCAGCGCGGCGCGGATATTTTTGCGATCCAGAATCTGATTCGGACGAATGCCCGCGTCGTTATTGCGCGACGGGCCGCTGACTTTCGACGCCAGCACCAGCTTTTCGCGATTGCCGTTTTTCGCCAGCCAGTTGCCAACGTAGGTTTCGGTCAATCCCTGGGTTTCCGGGCGCGGAGGCACCGGGTACATTTCGGCCACATCAATCAGGTTGATCCCCTGGCTGACGGCGTAATCGAGTTGCGCATGGGCATCGGCTTCGCTGTTTTGTTCACCGAATGTCATCGTGCCCAACCCCAGTTGGCTGATCTCCAGAGTGCTGTGGGGGATACGGTGATAATGCATAGCCGGCTTCCTATACTGTTTAAATTGACGGCGTCAGGAATCTCCCCGACGAAGGACTATAAACATGGCAGAGGGGGAGCAAAAGGGGAAGAAAAAAATCAAAAAGGCCAGTAAGCAACTGACCTTTAACTGTTTATCTTTCGATGATTTGCGAAACTTCGTCGCGATTGATCTGCATCTTATTGCCCTGCTGATCGTTGTAGCTTACAAGGCCGGTATCGTCGTCGACTTCAGGTTTGCCGTCAGTCAGTATCATTCGACCGTCTTTTGTCGCCATAACGTAATCACTACTACAACCTGAAACCGCAAACGCTAAACCCACCGCTGAGATTATCACTGCCCATTTTTTCATCGTTATCATCCTCACCTGGCTCGTATCACATCATAGTGTAGTAATAACT
>NZ_JAIHAZ010000054.1:0-790 GCF_019718755.1 Enterobacter sp. RIT637 | reverse complement strand
CCGCTGGCGCAAAAAGGGCGTATTGAGCTGCCGACGATCCCGGCAGACTGCGTTCACAACGCACATATGTTTTACATCAAACTGCGCGACAACGACGATCGCAGCAGTCTGATCGCTTACCTGAAAGAAGCTGAGATTATGGCGGTGTTCCATTACATTCCGCTGCACTCCAGCCCGGCGGGTGAAGCGTTCGGCCAGTTTGTCGGTGACGATCGCTACACCACGAAAGAAAGTGAGCGTTTGCTTCGTCTGCCACTGTTCTACAACCTCGCGCCGGTGAATCAGCGCACGGTGATTAATACCCTTCTGAGCTACTTCCGCTGATATGTCACTGGCGAAAGCATCGGTGTGGACCGCCGCGTCCACACTCGTCAAGATTGGCGCAGGGCTGCTAGTTGTAAAAATGCTGGCGGTGTCGTTTGGCCCTTCTGGTGTCGGGCAGGCCGGTAACTTCCGTCAGCTCGTCATCGTACTCGGCGTGCTTGCCGGGGCCGGTATTTTCAACGGTGTCACCAAATACGTAGCGCAGCATCACGACGATGCGGCCGCGCTGCGTCGGGTGGTCGGCACGTCCTCGGCGATGGTGCTCGGGTTCTCCACGCTGCTGGCCATCGTCTTTTTACTGGCGGCCGCGCCTGTCAGTCAGGCGCTCTTCGGCAATACCCATTACCAGGGGCTGGTGCGTCTGGTGGCGCTGGTGCAGATGGGGATCGCCTGGGCTAACCTGCTGTTAGCCTTAATGAAAGGATTCCGCGACGCCGCCGGAAATGCGCTGGCGCTCATTCTGGGC
>NZ_JAIHAZ010000053.1:0-790 GCF_019718755.1 Enterobacter sp. RIT637 | reverse complement strand
ACCACGAAGCACCCTGCTCATCCGCTTTAAATGCAATCACACGTTCCACGTCTTGCGGGCTCCCTGAAATGTTATTCACGGAGATAAGGCCAATTTCATTTAAGCCTGTGACACAATCAGCGCTGGCAAATTCGGCTGACTGCGCGGTTGTGCTCATCAGCCCCGCTGAGAGCAGCAGTGAGGTCAAAGCAAGAGATCGTTTCATTGTCAGCTCCATTTCACATGTCTCCGGTATCCGCCGGGCAATCCTTCGCAAATAAACTCACTTCCATTGTCACAGGCATGGAGTTTATTGTGGACAGGAAAACGTCTATGGACGCAAAGCAGTGTAAATGTCGTTTAAATCCTGACAGTTATTTGCGATACAAAATGGCTTGCGAGTACCACTGTCCGGTAATAATGGTTTCATCCACCATAATAATGACGTAGTAATCTGCTTTTGCGGCGACAGCTTTCGCTTTTATTGCATCCTCCGCATCCGCCGGTGAGCCACGAACCAGCACACTGACGGTACCCATACGTTGTAATCCTTCGGTCTGATTACGACGAATTTCCTGAGGATAACTGGTGGCGGCCGGGGCGGGCTGTGGTGTTCCTTCCAGCACGCTACAGCTTGTTAACAGCAGCACCAGCAATAAAGCAGCGAACCTGCGCATAACCATATCTCGTTTCCTGATAGCCATAGTGTAGATGTCTGCGAATTTCATTTTGGGGGAATGTTCCCAAACTGTTATCTGTGACGTCATTTTCGAATGAAAATATCGTGAAAGCGTAATCCAGTTCTCAAGAT
>NZ_JAIHAZ010000052.1:0-803 GCF_019718755.1 Enterobacter sp. RIT637 | reverse complement strand
GGTTTCCACCACGCCTTTCGCCACGTCAGAGTTGCGGATCACGCCGTTTGGTGTGGCGTTCAGCAGCTGCACAAAGCGGTCGCGTGACTCGGTCGTCAGCGCGGCTTTATCGCTGGATACGGCTTCCAGAACCACGGTCAGGTTTTTCTCTTTCACTGACAGTTCGTTTTTCAGGATATCCAGGTAGACGTTCGCCAGGTTTTTCAGCTCGTCGGCTTTGTTTGCTGCAACGGCAACGGTGGCAAAGGCTTCACGAGGGATCGCGTTACGCAGGGTACCGCCGTTGAAATCCACCAGACGCAGATCCAGCTCAGCCGCGTGACCGGCCAGGAAGCGCGCCAGCAGTTTGTTGGCATTGCCCAGACCTAAATGGATATCGCCGCCCGAGTGACCGCCTTTCAGCCCTTTCAGCGTCAGCTTGAAGGTCTGGAAGCCAGCCGGAACCGCTTCACGGGTCAGAGGCAGGGTAGAGATGAAATCAATCCCCCCCGCGCAACCCATGTAGATCTCACCCTCTTCTTCAGAGTCGGTGTTGATCAGGATATCTGCCTGCAGCCAGTTGGCCTGCAGACCAAAAGCACCGTCCATACCGGCTTCTTCGGTCATGGTCAGCAGCACTTCCAGCGGGCCGTGCTCAACGCGATCGTCAGCCAGCACCGCCAGCGCGGAGGCCATACCGATGCCGTTATCTGCGCCCAGCGTGGTGCCGCGTGCTTTAACCCATTCGCCGTCGATGTACGGCTGAATCGGATCTTTTGTGAAGTCGTGGTCGGTATCGTTGTTTTTCTGCGGCACCATATCCA
>NZ_JAIHAZ010000051.1:0-823 GCF_019718755.1 Enterobacter sp. RIT637 | reverse complement strand
AGCTCACCGTCGGCGCGAACTTCACCCGCGAAGAGCTGAATGACCACTTCTATGAGTCGGGCAAAACGTTGCCGGGCGTCGAGCCGGTCACCAAAGTGACCCGCAACGGCTGGGCGCTGTTCGCGGAAGATGGCTGGACGATTAACGACTTTACCTTGACCACCTCCGCGCGCGGCGATTACGACAGCTACTTCGGCGCGCACATCACACCAAAACTGTACGGCAACTGGGCGATCTCCGACGCCTGGGCGCTGAAAGGCGGGATCTCCGCTGGCTATAAAAAACCGGAGCTGCGCGCCACCTCCGATCAGTTTGTCACGCCGCACGGATCAACGCCGCCGTACCCGTTCCTGACCGTGGGTAACGACGATCTGAAACCAGAGAAAAGCCTCAACGCCGAAACGGGCCTCTACTGGACCGGGGAAGCCGTATCGCTGGACGGCACCGTCTTCTACACCCAGTTTAAGGACAAACTCTCCGAGCAGACGATTTGCGAAACCACCGCCACCAACCAGTGCGAAGTGAACGGCTATAAAGCGGATTCCGTCGATACATACTTTAACGTCAGCAAAGCGGATGTTTACGGTATCGAGCTGAATGGCGACTGGCAGATCACTCAGGATCTGAAAGCGAACGCGAACTACACCTACAACCACAGCGAGCAGAAATCTGGTGTGGATAAAGGCTACGCGCTCAACGACTGTCCGCGCCACATGGCGAACCTGTCGCTGAACTGGGCGGCAACGCAGTCGCTGGATCTGTGGAGCAACGCGAACTACCGCAGCAGTAACCGTGACAGCAACAGCGGCACGAAGTATGAGGC
>NZ_JAIHAZ010000050.1:0-829 GCF_019718755.1 Enterobacter sp. RIT637 | reverse complement strand
AACCAGATCCCATGGCTGAACAGCACCAACTATTCGGTGGAAGAGATCGCCACGAAAATTCTCGACATCATGGGGTTAAACCGTCGTATGTACTAATATGCTAGTACGATGATTTATTTTCAGTTATCATCGCGTTCACGCTTCGGGGCAGAGTGGCCCCGTACTTGAATTCAGCAGGGATTGGTTTCAGGTGATGCCGATCACTTCCCGGTAGTCTGCCGATGAAGCAAAAAATTCTGAGAACTTCCATGAACAAAACTGACGAACTTCGCACAGCGCGTATCGAAAGTCTGGTGACGCCCGCCGAACTGGCGCAGCGCCATCCTGTCTCCGCAAGCGTGGCGGAACACGTGACAGCGTCACGTCGACGCATAGAAAAAATCCTCAACGGTGAAGATCGCCGTTTACTGGTGATTATTGGTCCCTGCTCCATTCACGATCTTGATGCGGCGATGGAGTACGCTCAGCGCCTGAAAGTGCTGCGCGATAAGCACCAGGATCGCCTTGAAATCGTGATGCGCACCTATTTTGAAAAGCCGCGCACCGTCGTGGGTTGGAAAGGTCTGATCTCCGATCCTGATCTGAACGGCAGCTACCGTGTGAACCACGGTATCGAGCTGGCGCGTAAACTGCTCTTGCAGGTCAACGAGCTGGGCGTGCCGACCGCGACCGAGTTTCTGGATATGGTGACCGGGCAGTTAATCGCCGATCTCATCAGTTGGGGGGCCATCGGGGCTCGCACCACGGAGAGCCAGATCCACCGTGAGATCGCCTCGGCGCTCTCCTGCCCTGTGGGCTTTAAGAATGGCACCGATGGCAATACGCACAT
>NZ_JAIHAZ010000004.1:80787-266726 GCF_019718755.1 Enterobacter sp. RIT637 | reverse complement strand
TCGGTCCAGGTGCCATCCAGCATAATAAACAGCGGCGGTTTACCGGATGGCGGCGCAGAAAGAACCTGACGCTGTTCTCCCGCGTAGGACGCCGGGAAAACCACCATGGGCTGATAGTCGGGGTTTGTGACTAAATCGAGCAGTGCCTGAGGGGGTTCTGTACGAGACCATTGAAACGCGGCGGTATTCGGTAAAATATCGGCGATAAGACGCCCCGTATTGCTGGGCTTCATCGGCTCGGTATCGAACATGACGAGACAAAAACGGCTTTCTGCCGTACTCGGGGTAAGCGTCTCGCAGAGGCAAACCTTCAGCGGTAGCAGGCAGCGCTGACAGCGGCGGATACGGTTGCCGCGGGCAAGGAACGGGCGCGTGGCGCGCGCAAGGCGTTCGGCGCGTAATTTAAGGACAGCGTTATCATTCATGGGCGAAATGCAGGAAAAACCCTATTTTCGCAGAGGCGAGAACGGGGCACAAGATGCGCCCCGCGATTGTTACAGCGACTCGTTTAGCCAGCTTTCAAACGGCGCTTTTGGAACCGCGCCGTTGAGCATATCGATCACTTCGCCATTTTTGAAAATCATAATGGTCGGGATGCTGCGAATACGAAAACGTGCGCTCAGTTCGCGCTCGGCTTCGGTGTTCACCTTAACGAAACGCATTTTTCCACTACGCTCTTCGGCCACATCTTCGAAGATCGGCGCAAAGCTGCGGCAGGGGCCGCACCACGGTGCCCAGAAATCGACCACCACAGGAAGATCGTCCTTGAGGAGTTTGTCCAGCGTAGCACCCGTCGCGTTAATGACATCGCCATCAAACAATTCATGGCCACAACGTCCGCATTTCGCACCATCTTCCATCCGATCGTCCGGAATGCGATTAAGAGCCTGACAGTTGGCACATACGGTATTCATAACTAACCTCTGATAGAGCCGTGGGACAGCGGCAGAACGCCGATAATGTTTCTAATATGTTACATATTATCAATGAGCCTGTTTGAAACAACAATGCGTTTTATTCAATGAGAACAATAGTCACAGGCTTTTGTACGAAATTATGGCTATGCGCTGGCACATCAGGTAATCTGCGCGCTTCGCGCAGCGCTGGTGGAGAAAAGCATGAACGACGAAATGAAAAACAAAAGCGGCAAGGTCAAAGTGATGTATGTCCGCAGTGATGATGACTCTGATAAACGCACCCAAAATCCGCGTACCGGAAAAGGTGGCGGGCGTCCGGCGTCTTCTCGTGCAGACGGTGGCCGTCGCCCCGCCCGCGATGACAGAAATAACCGCGGTGATGACCGCAAACGTGACGATCGCAAACGCGATGACCGTCCGCGTTCTGACCGCCCACGTAGTGACCGTCCACGCGACGATCGTCCGCGTGATGACTTCTCACGTGATAATGCCTCCCCGTGGCGCACCGTTTCTCGCGCCCCTGGCGATGAGACGCCGGAAAAAGCCGATCACGGCGGTATCAGCGGTAAGAGCTTTATCGATCCGGAAGTGCTGCGCCGCCAGCGTGCGGAAGAGACCCGCGTGTATGGCGAGAATGCCTGTCAGGCCCTGTTCCAGAGTCGTCCTGAGTGTATCGTTCGCGCCTGGTTTATCCAGAGCGTGACTCCGCGCTTCAAAGAAGCGCTGCGCTGGATGGCCGCGAACCGCAAAGCCTACCACGTGGTGGATGATGCCGAGCTGACCAAAGCGTCCGGTACTGAACACCACGGCGGCGTCTGCTTCCTGATCAAAAAACGTAACGGCACCACCGTGCAGCAGTGGGTCAGCCAGGCGGATGCCGATGACTGCGTGCTGGCGCTGGAAGATGTGGGTAACCCACACAACCTGGGCGCAATGATGCGCAGCTGCGCGCACTTTGGCGTGAAAGGCGTGCTGTTGCAGGATGCCGCGCTGCTGGAATCCGGCGCCGCGATCCGTACTGCGGAAGGCGGAGCCGAGCACGTACAGCCGATCACCGGCGACAGCGTTCTGGACGCCCTTGAGCAGTTCCGTAAAGCGGGTTATTCCATTGTGACCACTTCAAGCCATGCCGGTACGCCGCTGTTTAAAGCGACGCTGCCGCGCAAAATGGTGCTGGTATTAGGTCAGGAACGCGATGGTCTGTCTGATGCTGCGCTCTCCAGTGCGGATCTGAGCGTCTCGATCGACGGAACAGGCAATGTGGAAAGCCTGAACGTATCCGTAGCGACCGGCGTACTGCTGGCCGAGTGGTGGCGTCAGAACAAGGCATAAGCCTCTTAATGTGCCGGGCCTGACCCGGCACATTCAAATCTTACTCGCTCTCTGCCGGTAACACAGGCATCCAGTCAATTGGCGTTTCGCCACGTTTTTCCAGCCATTCATTCGCCAGAACAAAATGATTACTGCCAAAGAAACCGCGATGAGCAGACAGCGGTGACGGGTGCGGTGCTTTCAACACGTGATGACGCTGACGGTCAATAATCGCCCCTTTCTTCTGCGCGTGAGATCCCCAGAGTAAAAACACCACCCCTTCGCGATGCTCGTTGATCAGGCTGATGACTTTATCAGTAAAGGTCTCCCACCCAAGGCTGGCGTGCGAGTGCGCCTGGCCCGCCCGTACGGTAAGCACCGTATTCAGTAACAGCACGCCCTGGCGCGCCCAGCTTTCCAGGTAGCCGTGGTTTGGCCGGGTAAAACCGGGCACGGTTCCCTCAAGCTCTTTATACATGTTGAGCAAAGAAGGGGGGATAGCCACGCCCGGACGGACGGAAAACGCCAGCCCATGCGCCTGCCCAGGGCCGTGATAGGGATCCTGGCCCAAAATAACCACTTTCACATCGCTCAGTTCGGTATAGCGAAAGGCGTTGAACACATCTTTCTGCGGCGGGTAAATCGTCTGTCCGGACTGACGCTCAGCGGCAACGGTGCTGAGCGTATTGATAAAATAAGGCTGCTGCTTTTCTTCTGCCAGCACGTCATGCCAGGTTAAAGGTGTTGTCATCTCGCTCTCCTGCGAATCTCAATCTGTGACTAGCTTACCTGTTTAACCCCGGTGAGCAAAATTACACGCTGAAAAGAGCGCTAAGTGGCTAAATTTATTTTGAAAAGATGCAGGGCAAGTTGAATTGGTAAGGGCGTGAAATTGATCTAAAACAATAAATTCAAACCACACTCTTTATGTGGTTGGTGTTTTTGTTGATTTAAATCAATAAATCACTGGGGTGTGAATGATATATATACACACAAGAAACAATGGTTTTACCAATTGGCCGCGAAGGCCGACATCAGTTAATGTAGCCTAGGGAGGCAACACATGATTACAGGTATCCAGATTACTAAAGCTGCAAATGACGATCTGCTCAATTCTTTCTGGCTGCTGGACAGTGAGAAAAACGAAGCGCGCTGTGTCGTAGCGAAAGCGGGTTTTGCAGAGGACGAAATCGTTCCGGTGAGCAAGCTGGGCGAGATCGAATACCGTGAAATCCCAATGGAAGTAAAACCAGAAGTGCGCGTTGAAGGTGGTCAGCACCTGAACGTTAACGTGCTGCGTCGCGAAACGCTGATGGATGCCGTTGAGCACCCTGAAAAATACCCACAGCTGACCATTCGTGTTTCTGGCTATGCGGTACGCTTCAATTCTCTGACCCCAGAACAGCAGCGCGACGTTATCGCGCGTACCTTTACTGAAAGCCTGTAAGGTTTCAGCCACGGGGGTGGAATAAAAAAGCCGGGAAATTTCCCGGCTTTTTTTTACTCTTCAGTTTTCGTTTCTGGCGCAGCAGCGCTTGGCTTACGACGTTTACCAATATTTTTGGTGTCACGGTGGCGCTGTTTAACGCGCGGCTTCTCTTTTTCTTTCTCTTTTCTCTCAGCACGTTTTGCGAGTGCTTTCTTGGACGGTTTACCCGTCATCTTTTCACTCGGCGCACGGGTGGTCGGGCGGAGTTCGTCAATAACGCGTGCTTTCAGCGGCTCATCAACATAGCGGCCAATTTTCTGCAGCAGCAGGTAGTCATGCGCTTCAACCAGTGAAATCGCAATCCCTTTGCGGCCCGCGCGCCCGGTACGGCCAATACGGTGCAGGTAGGTATCTCCACTGCGCGGCATATCGAAGTTAATAACGTGGCTCACGTCAGGGATGTCGATCCCGCGTGCGGCAACGTCAGTCGCAACCAGCACGTTAACGCGACCGTCGGTCAGGCGTTTGATGCCTTCGGTACGCTTGATCTGCGCCATCTCGCCTTCAAGATAGCAGTTGTTGATCCCGGCGTTACGCAGCATTTCAGCCAGCTCGTGCACGCGCTCGCGCTTACGCACAAACACGATGGTGCGCAGAGCATCTTCCTGCTTCAGCAGGTGTTTCAGCAATTCTACTTTGTGCTCGAGGTTGTCCGCGCGGTAGTACCACTGGTGGATCTTCTTACGCTCACGGGTGGACGGCGTCGCCGAGACTTCCACCGGATCTTCCAGCAGACGCTCTGCGAAGTCTTTGATCGCTTCCCCTTCGAGGGTGGCAGAAAACAGCATCGTCTGGTTACGCCAGCGCGTTTCCCCGGCAATGTGCTCGATATCCTGCGCGAAGCCCATGTCCAGCATACGGTCGGCTTCGTCGAGGATCAGCGTTTCAACCGCGCGGCAGTCGAAGTTCTCTTCTTTAATGTACTGCAGCAGGCGACCGGTCGTCGCAACGACGATGTCCTGGTTTTCGCTGAACACTTCGGCGTGGTTCATATACGCAACGCCGCCGGTGATGGTGGCGATATCCAGATGAGTATTTGCCGCGAGTTCACGCGCGTGATCGGCAACCTGCATTGCCAGTTCGCGCGTAGGCGTCAGAATTAAAATTCGCGGTGGGCCTGATTTTTTACGTGGGAAATCGAGCAGGTGCTGCAAGACAGGCAGCAAGTAGGCTGCTGTTTTCCCCGTGCCGGTTGGCGCAGAACCGAGCACATCGCGGCCCTCAAGCGCTGGCGGAATGGCCGCGGCCTGAATGGCGGTCGGGCGTGTAAAGCCTTTGCTCTCAAGTGCATTGAGCAGGCTTTCATCGAGTTCAAGTTCGGAAAAAGTCGTTACAGTCATGTTCTACCTCTGTGTGGGGCGCTGATTATAGACGTTACGGCTGTAATCTTCATCTGTTTGTATGGATATCGCTTTTCGACCACTTCGCTTTCCCCTATGCTACTCCAGTTTCACTTAGAAGGTTGCCCTGACATGTCTCAACTCAAAGCGCAGTTGCGCCGCGATGGTTTTACGTTTAAGCAGTTTTTTGTGGCGCACGATCGCTGTGCGATGAAAGTCGGTACAGACGGTATTTTACTGGGTGCCTGGGCGCCTGTCGCAGGTGTTAAGCGTATTCTTGATATCGGTACCGGCAGCGGGCTGGTGGCGTTGATGCTGGCGCAGCGTACGGAAGAACATGTCACCATTGATGCCGTCGAACTGGATGCGCAGGCCGCAGGGCAAGCGAGTGAAAATGCTGCGGAATCTCCCTGGGCGGCACGCCTTTCCGTTGAGTGTGCGGATGTCCTTGTCTGGGCGCCTGAGCAAACGTCACGTTACGATCTCATTGTCAGTAACCCTCCTTACTACGAACCCGGCGTGGAGTGCGGTACGCCCGAGCGCGAACGGGCTCGTTATACCGGTTCACTCGATCATAAGGCGCTGTTAACCAGTGCGGCTGAGCTGATCTCTGAAGAGGGTTTTTTCTGCGTAGTACTGCCAGAAAGCACCGGCAATAACTTTATCGAGATTGCACGGCAGATCGGCTGGAAACTGCGTTTACGCACCGACATTTCGGACACCGAAGGGCGTTTGCCGCATCGTGTATTGCTGGCGCTCTCACCGAAAGAAGGGGAGTGTTTCAACGACAGAATGGTCATCCGTGGGCCAGACCAGCGTTATTCCGAAGATTACACTGCTCTGACCCAGGCGTTCTATCTGTTTATGTGAACGTGAGGAGACAAGACCGATGGGCCGGACGTTTCCAGCTGATCGGGATAGTCCAGGGTGTAATGCAGCCCGCGGCTCTCTTTACGCATCATTGCACAGCGAACGATAAGCTCCGCGACCTGCACCAGGTTGCGCAGTTCCAGCAGGTTATTAGAGACGCGGAAGTTGGCGTAATACTCATCAATCTCCTGCTGTAGCATCGTGATGCGGCGTAGGGCGCGTTCAAGACGTTTTGTCGTCCGTACAATGCCAACGTAGTCCCACATAAACAGCCGCAGTTCGTGCCAGTTATGCTGAATAACAACCAGTTCGTCCGGGTTCTCGACGCGACTTTCATCCCAGGCCGGCAGACGCTCTGTTTCACGGGCATACGGCATACGGCTGGTAATATCCTCTGCTGCAGACCATCCGTATACCAGACACTCCAGCAGCGAGTTTGATGCCATGCGGTTCGCGCCGTGCAGGCCGGTATAACTCACTTCGCCAATGGCATAAAGCCCATCCACGTCGGTACGACCGTGATCGTCCACCATCACGCCACCACAGGTATAGTGGGCTGCAGGCACAATGGGCACCGGATCGCGGGTCAAATCGATGCCCAGGCCCAGCAGTTTTTCATAAATCATCGGGAAGTGCTGTCGAATGAACTCTGCTGGCTTATGGCTGATATCCAGATACATACAGTCCACACCAAGACGCTTCATTTCATGGTCGATTGCGCGAGCGACAATATCGCGCGGGGCCAGTTCGCCCCTGGCATCAAAGTCAGGCATAAAACGGGAGCCGTCAGGGCGCTTCAGGAAAGCGCCTTCTCCGCGCAGGGCTTCCGTCAGCAGGAAATTACGCGCCTGAGGATGGAACAGGGCTGTTGGATGGAACTGGTTGAACTCAAGGTTCGCCACGCGACAGCCTGCACGCCAGGCCATGGCTATTCCGTCCCCGGAGGCAATGTCCGGGTTTGTCGTGTACTGATACACCTTAGAGGCTCCGCCTGTCGCCAGCACGACCGCCTTTGCCCGGCAGGTTTCCACCTTCTCTTTATTACGATTCCACACCCAGGCACCGACGACGCGTCGCGTGCCCGGCAGACCAATTTTATCGGAGATAATCAGGTCAACCGCATTGCTACGCTCGAGGACGCGAATATTAGGATGGCTAAGCGCTTTACTGACCAGCGTGGTTTCAACCGCTTTTCCGGTCGCGTCTGCTGCATGAAGGATACGGCGATGGCTATGTCCGCCTTCACGGGTCAGGTGGTAGCTCTCTTCACCGTTAGGCTGGACGTGGGTATCAAACAGCACCCCCTGATCGATAAGCCACTGCACGCAGTGTCGGGCGTTGCTGGCGACAAACTCTGCGGCATGTTCATCTACAATCCCCGCCCCGGCAATGAGGGTGTCTTCAACGTGTGAGGCAATGCTGTCCGTCTCGTCAAATACGGCCGCAATCCCGCCTTGCGCATAGAAAGTTGAACCCTCGCTCATTGGGCCTTTACTCAAGACGATCACGTTCTGATGCTCAGCAAGGCGCAGCGCAAGGGAGAGACCAGCAGCACCGCTGCCGATGATCAATACATCACAATGAAGTTCTGGCGTTGTGTTCATGATGTTTGTTTAATTTACTAAACAGTGTTTGGTCAGAATAGCACCTGACTGAGAGGTTTCGCACGTTTTTTTTGTATGTTGTTATGGTGACTAAACGTAAAGGCAGAGCTAAACAAGAGGTAAATGAACGAAAATATTTTGCGAAGCAGATCGTTAGCTTCAGATTTTGTGGTGAAATAAAGCCGGTGTTGCGTTACTCTTCTGACGATAAAGTTGATGATTCTTGTCAGAAAGTGGGTGCGTATCGTGATCAGACTTATAATGAGAGAAAATGATCGGTCTGCGGCGCGATGAACAAAAACAAAAGCGTGACGGAACTTATTGAAGAATAGACGCTCTAAGCCAGTGCTTGCTCAAAGTACAATGCTGTTAGAGTGGCGTTTCGATAGCGCGTGGAATTTAGGTTTGGGGAGACATTACCTCGGATGAGCGAGCAGTTAACGGACCAGGTCCTGGTTGAACGGGTCCAAAAGGGAGATCAGAAAGCCTTTAACCTACTGGTGGTTCGCTACCAGCATAAGGTGGCGAGTCTGGTTTCTCGCTATGTACCATCGGGAGACGTTCCTGATGTCGTACAAGAGTCTTTTATTAAGGCCTATCGTGCGCTGGATTCATTCCGGGGAGATAGTGCTTTTTATACCTGGCTGTATCGCATTGCCGTGAATACAGCAAAGAATTATCTGGTCGCTCAGGGCCGTCGTCCACCTTCTACTGATGTGGACGCAATCGACGCCGAAAACTTCGAAAGTGGCGGCGCATTGAAAGAAATTTCGAACCCTGAGAACTTAATGTTGTCAGAAGAACTGAGACAAATCGTTTTTCGCACGATCGAGTCGCTCCCGGAAGATTTACGCATGGCAATTACGTTACGGGAGTTGGATGGCCTAAGCTATGAAGAGATAGCGGCTATCATGGATTGTCCGGTCGGCACGGTTCGTTCACGAATTTTCCGTGCGCGAGAAGCAATTGATAATAAAGTTCAACCGCTTATCAGGCGTTGACGATAGCGGGATACTGGAAAAGGTATTAGGCATGCAGAAAGAAAAACTTTCCGCTTTAATGGATGGTGAAACGCTGGATAGTGAGCTGCTCAATGAGCTGTCTCATTCTCCCGAAATGCAAGAGACCTGGGAGAGCTATCATCTCATCCGTGACACCCTACGTGGTGATACCGGCGAGGTTCTCCATTTCGATATCTCGGCCCGCGTCATGGCGGCCATCGAGAACGAGCCAGTACATCAGACCACTCCGCTGATTCCTGAAGCTCAGCCCGCGCCTCACCAGTGGCAGAAAATGCCGTTCTGGCAAAAGGTGCGTCCGTGGGCCAGCCAGCTTACCCAAATGGGTGTGGCTGCTTGCGTATCGCTTGCAGTTATCGTTGGCGTCCAGCACTATAACACTCAGTCTGAAGCCAATCAGCAGCCTGAAGCGCCAGTGTTTAATACACTGCCGATGATGGGCAAAGCCAGCCCGGTTAGCCTGGGCGTACCGGCAGATGCTTCCGCAAGCGGCGGTCAGCAACAGCAGGTTCAAGAGCAGCGCCGTCGCATCAATGCGATGTTGCAGGATTATGAGTTGCAGCGCCGTCTGCACTCCGAACAGCTTCAGTTTGAGCAGGCACAAACCCAGCAGGCTGCTGTGCAAGTGCCCGGAAACCAAACTTTAGGAACGCAATCGCAGTAATGAAGCAACTTTGGTTCGCCATGTCTCTGATGACAGGTAGCCTGTTCTTCTCTGCCAACGCCTCGGCTGATGTTTCATCCGGGGCGTTGTTGCAGCAAATGAATCTGGCCAGCCAGTCACTCAATTACGAGTTGGCATTTATCAGCATCAATAAGCAGGGCGTCGAATCCTTACGCTATCGCCACGCCCGTCTTGATAACCAGCCGCTCGCCCAACTTTTACAGATGGATGGCCCACGCCGGGAAGTGGTTCAGCGTGGCAACGAAATCAGCTACTTTGAACCTGGCCTGGAACCTTTCACTCTGAATGGCGACTACATCGTTGATTCCTTGCCATCGCTTATCTATACCGATTTCAAGCGTCTGGCGCCTTTCTACGATTTTATCGCGGTAGGTAAAACCCGCATTGCCGACAGACTCTGCGAGGTTATCCGCGTTGTCGCCAGAGACGGTACGCGCTACAGCTACATCGTCTGGATCGATGCTGAAACCAAGCTGCCTATGCGCGTTGACCTGCTCGACCGCGACGGTGAAACGCTGGAACAGTTCCGCGTCATCTCCTTCAGCGTGAATAATCAGGTGGGCAATAGCATGCAGAATCTGGCCAAAGCCAGCCTGCCACCGCTGCTTTCTGTTCCTGCCGGTGATTCTGTGAACTTCAACTGGGTTCCTTCCTGGATCCCGCAAGGATTTAGTGAAGTCTCCAGTAGCCGTCGCCAGTTGCCAACCATTGAAACACCGGTCGAATCGCGCCTTTATTCTGATGGCTTGTTTAGCTTCTCGGTGAACATCAACCGTGCGACGGCAAACAGTTCTGAACAAATGCTCCGTACCGGGCGCCGTACGGTGAGTACCACGGTACGAGATAACGCCGAGATCACCATCGTCGGTGAATTGCCGCCACAAACGGCGAAGCGCATTTCCGACAGCATTAAATTCAGGGCTGCGCAATGATTAAAGAGTGGGCTACGGTCGTATCGTGGCAGGATGGTGTTGCGCTGGTGAGCTGTGATGTAAAGGCATCATGCAACAGCTGCGCGTCCAGAGCGGGTTGCGGCAGTCGCGTGCTCAACAAGCTGGGGCCGCAGACATCGCATACGATCGCCGTTCCGAGCGAACAGCCGCTGGTGGCAGGGCAGAAGGTGGAACTGGGCATTGCAGAAGGCAGTCTGCTGACCTCCGCGATGCTGGTTTATCTCTCACCGCTGGTTGGTTTGTTTGCAATGGGCGGTATTTTCCAGATGTTGTTTGGCACCGATGTGGCTGCTATGTGTGGTGCTGCACTGGGTGGCGTAGGTGGATTCTGGCTTGCCAAAGGCCTGTCGCCAAAGCTTGCCGCACGGGAAGAGTGGCAACCTGTCATCCTCAATGTTGCGCTAGCGCCTGACCAGCTTCGTGTCGAGACGCTCTCTTCTGAGGCCCGGTGATCCACCGGGCTTTATCATTATTTACATCTCAAAAAAGAAAACGCCGTTTCTTCGCGCTATGCTTGGCTCTAAGTGCATTTCCAGGTTGCGGGGATGTAGTGTAGAATGCTGCGTTTTCGCACTGAAAAACGTCAGGCTAAGAACAGCGGCCTCCAGGAATTCGTAAGGCATAATTATTTAACTATATGAAGAACATACGTAACTTTTCGATCATTGCTCACATTGACCACGGTAAGTCGACGCTGTCTGACCGTATTATCCAGATTTGCGGTGGCCTGTCTGATCGTGAAATGGCAGCCCAGGTACTGGACTCCATGGACCTGGAACGCGAACGCGGTATCACCATTAAAGCGCAGAGCGTGACGCTCGACTATAAAGCGACCGACGGTGAAACCTACCAACTGAACTTTATCGACACCCCGGGCCACGTTGACTTCTCCTATGAAGTTTCACGCTCGCTGGCGGCCTGTGAAGGCGCGCTGCTGGTGGTCGATGCCGGACAGGGCGTAGAAGCCCAGACCCTGGCAAACTGCTACACCGCGATGGAAATGGATCTCGAGGTCGTGCCGGTTCTGAACAAAATTGACCTGCCAGCCGCCGATCCTGAGCGCGTAGCGGAAGAGATTGAAGACATCGTCGGCATTGATGCGACCGACGCGGTACGCTGCTCGGCGAAAACCGGCGTCGGTGTTCCAGATGTGCTGGAACGTCTGGTTCGTGATATTCCGCCACCGGAAGGTGACCCGGAAGCGCCGCTGCAGGCGCTGATCATCGACTCCTGGTTCGATAACTACCTTGGCGTTGTTTCACTGGTGCGTATTAAAAACGGCACCATGCGCAAAGGCGACAAAATTAAGGTTATGAGTACCGGACAGGTCTACAACGCTGACCGTCTGGGGATCTTTACGCCAAAACAGGTTGACCGTACCGAGCTGAAATGCGGTGAGGTTGGCTGGCTGGTGTGCGCCATTAAAGACATCCTCGGTGCTCCGGTGGGTGATACTCTGACGCTGGCGCGTAACCCGGCAGATAAAGCGCTACCAGGCTTTAAAAAGGTGAAGCCGCAGGTTTACGCGGGCCTGTTCCCGGTCAGCTCTGACGACTACGAAAACTTCCGTGATGCGCTCGGTAAGCTGAGCCTGAACGATGCTTCCCTGTTCTACGAACCAGAAAGTTCAACGGCGCTGGGCTTCGGCTTCCGCTGTGGCTTCCTCGGCCTGCTGCACATGGAGATCATTCAGGAACGTCTGGAGCGTGAATACGATCTGGATCTGATCACCACCGCACCGACCGTAGTGTATGAAGTGGAAACCACCTCGAAAGAAGTGATCTACGTCGACAGCCCGTCCAAGCTGCCGCCGCTGAACAATATTCACGAGTTGCGTGAGCCTATTGCAGAGTGCCACATGCTGCTGCCGCAGGAGTTCCTGGGCAACGTCATCACGCTGTGTATTGAGAAGCGTGGCGTGCAGACCAACATGGTTTACCACGGTAACCAGGTGGCGCTGACCTACGAAATCCCGATGGCGGAAGTGGTACTCGACTTCTTCGACCGTCTGAAGTCTACCTCCCGTGGCTATGCGTCACTGGATTACAACTTCAAACGCTTCCAGGCCTCTAACATGGTGCGTGTGGACGTGCTGATCAACAGCGAGCGCGTCGATGCGCTGGCGCTGATCACCCATAACGACAATGCACCATACCGTGGTCGTGAGCTGGTTGAGAAGATGAAAGAGCTGATCCCACGTCAGCAATTTGATATCGCGATTCAGGCGGCCATTGGTAACCACATCATCGCGCGTTCTACCGTTAAACAGCTGCGTAAAAACGTTCTGGCGAAATGCTACGGCGGTGACGTCAGCCGTAAGAAAAAGCTGCTGCAGAAGCAGAAAGACGGTAAGAAGCGTATGAAGCAGGTCGGTAACGTTGAGCTGCCGCAGGAAGCATTCCTTGCCATTCTTCATGTTGGTAAAGACGGCAAATAACCCTTAAGGAGTTGGCATGGCGAACATGTTTGCCCTGATCCTGGTCATTGCTACCCTGGTGACAGGTCTGCTTTGGTGTCTGGATAAGTTTATCTTCGCCCCAAAACGTCGTGAACGTCAGGCTGCCGCACAGGCAGCCACTGGCGATGGGATTGATGCGAAAACCCTCAAGAAAGTTGGCCCGAAACCGGGCTGGCTGGAAACGGGCGCCTCGGTATTTCCGGTGCTGGCAATTGTGCTGGTGGTGCGTTCGTTTATTTACGAGCCATTCCAGATCCCATCAGGTTCCATGATGCCAACGCTGCTGATTGGCGATTTTATTCTGGTTGAGAAGTTTGCCTACGGCATTAAAGATCCGATCTACCAGAAAACGCTGATCGAAACCGGTCATCCGAAACGCGGCGATATCGTGGTGTTTAAATACCCGGAAGATCCGCGCCTGGACTACATCAAGCGCGCAGTGGGTCTGCCGGGTGATAAAGTCACCTACGATCCGGCCACGAAAGAAGTCACCGTTCAGCCGGGCTGCAGCTCCGGTACCGCATGTGAAAACGCGCTGGCTATCACTTACTCAAACGTTGAGCCAAGTGATTTTGTGCAGACCTTTGCCCGTCGTAACGGCGGCGAAGCGACCAGCGGCTTCTTCCAGGTACCGAAAGGCGAGACCAAAGAGAACGGCATCCGCCTGGTTGAGCGTAAAGAGACGCTGGGTGATGTCACCCATCGTATCCTGACTGTGCCAATCGCGCAGGATCAAGTGGGTATGTATTACCAGCAGCCGGGTCAGCAGCTTGCCAGCTGGATCGTACCGCCAGGTCATTACTTCATGATGGGCGACAACCGCGATAACTCTGCCGATAGCCGCTACTGGGGCTTTGTGCCGGAAGCGAATCTGGTGGGTAAAGCAACCGCGATCTGGATGAGTTTTGAGAAGCAGGAAGGCGAATGGCCGACCGGGGTACGCCTGAATCGTATTGGCGGGATCCATTAATTCTCACGAAAAGAACACGTAGCCGCATTATTTCGCGGCTACGTGAATTATTTCCACGATAAATCTCTTCGAACTAACGACATCCCCCGTCGTTGTGTATAGAATATTCCCCCGAAGTTTAAGGTTGGCCCTGCAAGGGTGCCACGGCACACGAAACCGCGTTGGTTTTCTCAGGTCGGTTTCGTGTGCTGCATTTTTGACGCATTCATTTATTGGTATCGCATGAACCCCATCGTAATTAATCGGCTTCAACGGAAGCTGGGCTACACTTTTCATCATCAGGAGTTGTTGCAACAGGCATTAACCCACCGCAGTGCCAGCAGCAAACATAATGAGCGCCTCGAGTTTTTAGGTGACTCTATTTTAAGTTTCGTGATTGCGAATGCGCTTTATCATCGTTTCCCGCGTGTGGACGAGGGTGATATGAGCCGCATGCGTGCCACGCTGGTTCGGGGTAATACCCTTGCGGAAATCGCGCGCGAATTTGAGCTGGGCGAATGTCTGCGTCTTGGACCGGGTGAACTGAAAAGCGGCGGCTTCCGTCGTGAATCTATTCTTGCCGATACGGTCGAAGCATTAATTGGTGGTGTGTTCCTGGACAGCGATATCCAGACCGTAGAAAAGCTGATCCTGAACTGGTATCAGACCCGTCTGGACGAAATTAGCCCGGGCGATAAACAAAAAGATCCGAAAACGCGTCTGCAGGAATATTTGCAGGGTCGTCATCTGCCGCTGCCGTCTTATCTGGTGGTGCAGGTACGTGGCGAAGCGCACGATCAGGAATTTACCATCCATTGCCAGGTCAGTGGCCTGAGTGAACCGGTGGTTGGCACAGGTTCAAGCCGTCGTAAGGCTGAACAGGCTGCCGCCGAACAGGCGTTAAAAATGCTGGAGCTGGAATGAGCGAAGAAAAAACCTATTGCGGATTTATAGCCATCGTCGGACGTCCGAACGTTGGCAAATCCACCCTGCTGAATAATCTGCTCGGGCAGAAGATTTCTATCACCTCGCGTAAGGCGCAGACCACGCGTCACCGCATCGTCGGCATCCATACTGAAGGCGCGTATCAGGCGATCTACGTCGATACCCCGGGCCTGCACATGGAAGAGAAGCGCGCCATTAACCGTCTGATGAACAAGGCGGCGAGCAGCTCAATTGGCGACGTAGAGCTGGTTATTTTCGTTGTTGAAGGCACCCGCTGGACGCCGGACGACGAGATGGTGCTGAACAAGCTGCGCGACGGCAAAACGCCGGTCATCCTTGCGGTCAACAAAGTTGATAACGTGCAGGAAAAGGCCGACCTGCTGCCGCATCTGCAGTGGCTCGGTAGCCAGATGAACTTCCTCGACATCGTTCCGCTGTCTGCTGAGACCGGCCTGAACGTTGATACCATCGCGGGCATCGTGCGCAAGCATTTGCCGGAAGCGATTCATCACTTCCCGGAAGACTACATCACCGATCGCTCTCAGCGCTTTATGGCGTCTGAAATCATCCGTGAAAAGCTGATGCGTTTCCTGGGCGCTGAACTGCCGTACTCTGTGACGGTGGAGATCGAGCGTTTCCAGACCAACGAACGCGGCGGCTACGACATCAACGGCCTGATCCTCGTTGAGCGTGAAGGGCAGAAGAAGATGGTGATCGGCAACAAAGGGGCCAAGATCAAAACCATCGGTATCGAAGCCCGTAAGGACATGATGGAGATGTTCGAAGCGCCGGTTCACCTCGAACTGTGGGTGAAAGTGAAATCTGGCTGGGCCGATGATGAGCGTGCTCTACGCAGCCTCGGTTACGGCGAAGATCAGTAAATAAAGACGACGAGTATGATGGAAGGATGGCAGCGCGCCTTCGTTCTGCATAGTCGTCCCTGGAGCGAAACCAGCCTTATGCTGGACGTCTTCACGGAAGAGTCGGGCCGCGTGCGCCTTGTTGCGAAAGGCGCACGTTCCAAACGTTCTAATCTGAAAGGTGCCCTCCAGCCTTTCACGCCGCTGCTGGTTCGCTTCGGCGGGCGAGGGGAAGTCAAAACCCTGCGCAGTGCTGAAGCCGTCTCCCTGGCGCTTCCCCTTTCTGGCATCACGCTCTACAGCGGCCTGTATGTCAACGAACTCATTTCTCGCGTCCTTGAACATGAGACTCGCTTCTCGGAACTTTTCTTCGATTATCTGCACTGTATCCAGGCGCTGGCTGGCGCAACCGGCACGCCCGAGCCTGCGCTGCGCCGCTTCGAACTGGCGCTGCTGGGACATCTCGGGTACGGCGTAGATTTTCTGCACTGCGCGGGCAGCGGTGACGAAGTGGAAGACACCATGACCTACCGCTACCGTGAAGAAAAGGGCTTCATTGCCAGTATCGTGATAGACAACAGCACCTTTACCGGGCGCCAGCTCCGGGCGCTGTATGAGCGCGAGTTTCCCGATCAGGATACCCTGCGCGCAGCAAAACGCTTTACCCGGATTGCCCTCAAGCCGTATCTTGGCGGCAAGCCCTTAAAGAGCCGCGAATTATTCAGGCAGTTTGTGCCGAAACGTTAGACCACAGAATCGAAAAGAAAACCGAGGATTGTCATGGCTGAATTACTGTTAGGCGTCAACATTGATCATATCGCCACGCTGCGTAATGCGCGCGGCACGGCGTATCCCGATCCGGTTCAGGCGGCGTTTATCGCTGAACAGGCTGGCGCTGATGGCATTACCGTTCACCTGCGTGAAGACCGCCGCCATATCACTGACCGCGACGTGCGCATTCTGCGCCAGACGCTGGACACCCGTATGAATCTGGAGATGGCGGTCACCGAAGAGATGCTCACCATTGCCTGTGAGACCAAGCCGCATTTCTGCTGCCTGGTGCCGGAAAAACGCCAGGAAGTGACCACCGAAGGCGGTCTGGATGTGGCCGGGCAGCTCGACAAAATGCGCGATGCCTGCAAGCGCCTGGCGGATGCCGGTATCCTGGTTTCTCTGTTTATCGACGCCGATTTCGCCCAGATTAAAGCGGCGGCAGACGTGGGCGCGCCGTATATCGAAATTCACACCGGCTGCTATGCCGATGCCAAAAACGATGCTGAACAGGCCAAAGAGCTGGAGCGTATCGCCAAAGCGGCTACGTATGCCTCCAGCCTGGGCCTGAAGGTTAACGCCGGTCACGGCCTGACCTACCACAACGTGAAGGCCATTGCCGCGCTGCCGGAAATGCACGAGCTGAACATCGGCCACGCCATTATTGGCCGTGCGGTGATGAGCGGCCTGAAAGAGGCGGTCTCAGAGATGAAACGCCTGATGCTGGAAGCGCGTCAGTAATGGCTATCCTGGGCTTAGGCACCGATATCGTTGAAATAGCCCGCATTGAAGCGGTGATCGCCCGGAGCGGCGATCGCCTCGCAAGGCGCGTGCTGAGCGATAACGAGTGGGCCATCTGGGAAGCGCATCAGCAGCCGGTGCGATTTCTGGCAAAGCGCTTTGCGGTAAAAGAGGCGGCGGCCAAAGCCTTCGGGACCGGCATTCGTAACGGCCTGGCGTTTAACCAGTTCGAGGTGTTTAACGATGAGCTGGGCAAACCGAGCCTGCGTCTGTGGGGGGAAGCGCAAAAGCTGGCGGAAAAGCTGGGGGTGAATCACATGCACGTGACGATCGCGGATGAACGCCACTACGCCAGCGCGACGGTGATCATTGAAAGCTAGAGTTTGTCCGCGTGGTGCATCAGGACAAACTTATCCCATAGCTGCTCTTCGCTCTCGACGTGGGCCGGATCCTTCAGGATGGTATTCGGGATCGGGCACACTTTCTGACAGGTCGGCGTTTCATAGTGGCCAATGCATTCCGTGCAGCGGTCGCTGTTAATCTCATAAATGCTGTCGCCCATCGAAATGGCCTGGTTAGGGCATTCGGGCTCGCACATATCGCAATTAATGCATTTTTTGGTAATTAACAGCGCCATCAGGAAATTCTCAGAAACAACACAAACTGGGCGGGCATTATACGCGTCAAACCAGTTTCTTTACCAGTTCTTCGCTGTGACGAATGCGCTCTGGCGCGTGTTCCAGATCCTGCTGGACCAGCGCCATAAACAGCAGGTCCGTCAGCATCATTTGCGCGCTGGTGGACGAAATAGCCGCGCTGCGCGTGGCCTGCTCCTCGGCAATGGTATATAAACAGCGCGTTGCCCGCTGCTGGAGTGCGTTTGGCGTAAAACCGGTGATCGCCAGAATTTTACCGCCGACGCGCAGCGCTTCATCTGTCGCCATATTGATCTCTCGACGTTCACCGGAATAGGAGATCGCCAGCAGTAAATCGTCAGGATCCATTGCCTGAACGGTGGCGAGCAGGGCGTGCATGTCCTGCTCCACGATCGCGTTGTAACCGATCTTCGTCAGCTTCCAGCCAAAGTTACGCGCCACAAGCCCGGACGCCCCGATACCGGTCAGGATGATGCGACGCGCGCCGCGCAGCATCGCCACGCTCTCCAGCAGCTTCTCTTCCGTATTCACATCCAGCGTCGCATGCATGGCCGCCACGTTCTCTTTGATCAGCTTTTCGCCCACCAGCCGCATCGGGTCATCACCGCGGATTTGGTTATGCACCGGCATCGACTGCGGATTGGGGTTGCTCACCAGCGCTTCACTGATCGCCAGCTTGAGGGCGGGAAAGCCCTTAAAGCCAATCTTCTGGGCAAACTTCACCACGCTGGACTGGCTCACGCCGGCCTCACTCGCCAGCTGCTGCGAGCTGAGATGGCGCGCGTGGTCAGGCTGCGAAAGCAGAAAGTCCGCCAGCTTCTTGTCGCTTTGGGCAAAGCCTGCGTAGCGCTGGCGAATGCGAATTAAACAGTTCATACGGTCTCCTGGCGAAAATGTGATTATCTACTCAAATACGAATTTTGCTCGCCTGAATGAATTTTATATTCCACTATAGTGTGATTATTATGAATTAAAAATTCTTGAGGTACAAAAAATGAATCTTGGCTCACTTGTTTCTGAAACGCGCAACCCGCAAACCATGGATCTTGACGCACTCTCCACGCTGGAGCTGGTTAACCGCTTTAATCAACAGGATACGCTGGTCGCGCAGGCTGTGAAAGAGACATTACCCGAGGTGGCAAAAGCTGTCGATGCGGCGGCGGAATCCCTTAAGGCCGGTGGGCGCATTATCTATATGGGGGCGGGCACCAGCGGGCGTCTTGGGGTACTGGATGCGTCAGAATGTCCGCCAACCTTTGGCGTTCCGCACGGGTTGGTGGTCGGGCTGATTGCCGGTGGCCCCGGCGCGCTGCTGAAAGCGGTAGAAGGAGCAGAGGACAACAAACAGCTCGGTGAAGATGATCTCAAAGCGCTGGACCTGACCGCCCGGGATCTGGTGGTTGGGCTGGCGGCATCCGGGCGCACGCCGTACGTCATTGGCGGCCTGGAATACGCCAACCAGACAGGCTGCACGACGGTCGCCATCTCCTGCAACCCGGGCTCGCCGATTGCGCAGGTGGCCGCTATCGCCATCTCTCCGGTTGTCGGGCCGGAAGCGCTCACCGGCTCCACGCGTCTGAAATCCGGGACCGCGCAAAAGCTGGTGCTCAATATGATCTCCACCGGCGCGATGGTGAAGTTTGGCAAGGTTTATCAGAACCTGATGGTGGACATGCAGGCCACCAACGTCAAGCTGGTGGACAGAGCCTGCCGCATGGTGATGGAAGCAACAGGCGCAGGCCGTGAAGAGGCGGAAGCGGTACTCAAACAAACCGATCACGATGTTAAACCGGCCATCCTGATGATCTTAAGCGGCATGGACGCTGCATCCGCTCGAGCCAAACTTGATGCGCATAATGGGTTCTTACGGGCTGCATTGGAAAACTAACAGAGGCGTGTATGGAAAAGACAGCAGCGCTCGCCAGCGGCATCCTGCAGGGGATCGGCGGAGAAAAGAATATTCAGCGTCTGGAGAATTGCATGACGCGCGTGCGCGTCGAGGTGCATAACGACGACGATCTTGATCTACCGAGCCTGAAGCAACTCCCCGGCGTAAGTGGATACGTCAAGCAGGGGCAGCAGCACCAGCTCATTGTCGGGCCGGGGAAAGCGGCGCAGGTGGTTGATGCTATGCGCGCGCTGATGGTGGGCGGTGAAGCGACGGCCTCATTTGACGATGCCGAAAGCACCAAGGCGCAGGCAAAAGCCAAATACAAGGCGCCGATGAGCGACGCGCTGCGACAGCTGGCAAACGTCTTTATCCCGCTGATCCCGGCGTTTATTGCCTCGGGCCTGATCACCGGGATTATCAATATCCTCAAGCGACCGGATATCGTCGGGGATTTTGCCACGCAATATCCGAACCTGCTGGGGATTCTCGGGATCTTCGGCAGCGCCGTATTCGCCATCATGAACATTCTGGTCGGGGTCAATACCGCGAAGGTGTTTGGCGGATCGCTGGCCATGGGTGGGGTCATGGCGGGGATCTTATCCAGCCCACAGCTGGCGCAGATCACGCTCTTTGGCGAGGCGCTCCAGCCGGGTCGCGGCGGGGTGATCGCCGTACTGCTGGTGGTCATCCTGATGTGCTGGATCGAGAAAAGGCTGCGCGCGATCCTGCCTGGCTCGATAGAGCTGATTCTCAACCCGCTGTTGACCACATTAATCACCGGCAGCGTAGCGATTGTGGCCCTTCAGCCGCTAGGCGGGTGGATCTCTGATGCCATCGCCCACGGCGCCTCTCTGGCTATCGACCGTGGTGGCCTGCTGGTGGGCGCGGTGCTGTCAGGTACCTTCCTGCCGCTGGTGCTGACCGGCCTGCATCAGGGGCTGGTGCCGATCCACGTCGAGCTGGTGCAGGCGCACGGCTATAACGCGCTGCTGCCTATCCTGTCGATGGCGGGCGTGGGGCAGGTCGGCGCGGCGATTGCCGTCCTGATGAAAACCCGCAACGCGCGACTGAAAAAAGTGATTAAAGGCGCGCTGCCGGTCGGGCTGCTCGGCATTGGCGAGCCGCTGATTTTCGGCGTTACGCTGCCGCTGGGCAAACCGTTCCTTGCCGCCTGTCTGGGCGGCGCGGTGGGCGGGGCGCTCATCAGCTACTGGAAAGTGGCGACGGTGATCACCTTTGGTCTTTCCGGTTTACCGCTGGCATTAACCATCGTGACCGGAAAAGTGATGCTCTATCTGTTAGGCTATTTAGTAGCGGTAATCGCCGGGTTCCTGTTTACCTGGCTGTTAGGATTCAACGACCCAGAGGAGTAAGGTTTGGCAAATCACGCGCGTCGCGTTGTTTTTTTCGACCTGGATGGAACGCTGCACCAGCAGGATATGTTTGGCACCTTTATGCGCTACCTGCTGCGGCGTCAGCCTCTGAATGCGCTGCTCGTCTTACCGCTCTTACCCGTGATTGGCATCGCGCTGCTGGTGAAAGGCCGTGCAGCGCGCTGGCCGATGAGCCTGCTGCTCTGGGGATGCACCTTTGGTCACAGCGAAGCACGGCTTAAACAGCTCGAAAAGGATTTTGCGCACTGGTTTCGCGGCCATGTCGCCGCGTTTCCCGTGGTGCAGGCGCGTCTCACCAGCTACCTCGACGCGAACGATGCCGACATCTGGCTGATTACCGGCTCCCCGCAGACGCTGGTCGAGCAGGTCTATTTTGATACGCCATGGCTGCCGCGCGTGAATCTTATCGCCACGCAAATCTCCCGCGCTTACGGCGGCTGGGTGCTGACTATGCGCTGCCTGGGGCACGAGAAAGTGGTCCAACTGGAGAAGCGTATCGGCACGCCGCTGCGCCTGTACAGCGGCTACAGCGACAGCAAGCAGGACAACCCGCTGCTCTATTTTTGCCAGCACCGCTGGCGCGTCACGCCGTCAGGTGAACTTCAGCAACTCGAATAGTCTTATCCATAGCGGCTGTGTATAATGCCGCCCGCTTTTCGACTGGAGTATCAACCGTTGTCCAACCCTGAACTCAATCATGAATACTGGATGCGCCACGCGCTCACGCTGGCTCAACGTGCCTGGGAAGAGGGCGAAGTGCCCGTGGGCGCGGTGCTGGTTCATAATAATCAGGTGATTGGCGAAGGGTGGAACCGCCCCATTGGCCGCCACGATCCTACCGCGCACGCCGAAATTATGGCGCTTCGTCAGGGCGGGCTGGTACTGCAAAACTATCGTCTGCTCGATACTACCCTGTACGTCACCCTTGAACCCTGCGTCATGTGTTCCGGCGCGATGGTGCACAGTCGTATCGGTACGCTGGTATTTGGTGCGCGGGATGAAAAAACAGGCGCGGCCGGTTCGCTAATGGACGTGCTCGGCCATCCGGGGATGAACCACCAGGTGCAGACTATCGGTGGGGTACTTGCACCAGAGTGTTCGGGTCTGCTGAGTGACTTCTTTCGAATGCGCCGGCAGCAGAAAAAGCAACAAAAGGCAGAATTGAAGCGGGCGGACGATTAAGTTCGTCCGGTGCGACCACCGGGTAGCTCTGAGCCAGCTGTTTAGCTTCTGCCGCCTCTTTCTCTTTCTCCAGCAGATACCCCACCAGGCTTATCTGATACTTACGAATGTTTTCAACGTAGGCATAGGCTTCATGCCCGCGCGCATAGCCGTACGTCAGCCTGGTGTACCACGGTTTCTGGCTCAGCAGCGGCAGACGCTGTTTTACATCAGACCAGCTGTCCGGGTTACCTTTGGTTTTTGCCGTCAGCGCGCGCGCGTCCAGCATATGCGCATAGCCCATGTTGTAGGCGGCCAGTGCAAACCAAATCCGCTCTTCTTCCGGCACGGTCTCAGGTACTTTGGCCATCATATCCTGTAAATACTGCGCGCCGCCGCTGATGCTTTGCTCCGCGTCGGTACGGTCATTAACACCCAAACTCAGCGCGGTATTTTTCGTCAGCATCATGAGACCACGCACGCCGGTCGGAGAGGTAGCCTGAGTATCCCAGTGGGATTCCTGATACGAGATCGCCGCCAGCAGCTTCCAGTCAATTTCCTGGGCGTATTTTTCGAACAGCGGCTGCAGGTCCGGCAGCACGCTATCAACTGCACGCAGGAAGCTGCGGGTATCGACGTAATCGAAGTCGTCACCGTGGCCGAGGTATTTTTCTTCCAGGCGCGCCAGCGTCCCGTCTTCATTGATGGTGTTATAGAAATCGAGCATGGCCGCAGAGAGGGTCTGATCGTTATCCAGTTGGGTGAACCAGGTCACCGGCTGTTCGTCAGTCACATCCAGCGCCACGGCGATTTCAGGGTGCACGCGCTGGAAAAGGCTGATCGCCACCGAATCCGCAATGGTATAGGCCAGCTTTTTGTCTTTAACCTGATCAAGCAGTTCTGTGGTACCCAGTTTTGGGTCAACCGTCCAGCTCAGGTCAGGAAACTTTTTCTCTTTGAGGGCGCGCAGGTCGTCAATCACGACATGGCCGGGGGCAATCGTCAGCTGTTGCTCATTAATAGTGGCGAGCGAGCGAGGGCGCACGCTTCCCACGCGGTAAACCAGCTGCTGGGAAACAGAGTAGTAGGTCGGGCCCGGCTGGTAGTTCTTGCTGCGCTCGCTGTTGTACACCAGCCCGGCAGCAAGGATATCGGCGTCGTCGTTATCCAGGTCATCGAACAGCTGGCTGATGTTCTGGCGCACGGTAATTTTGAGCTTAACACCCAGATAGTCGGCAAACTGCTGGGCCAGTTCATAATCCAGGCCAATGGTTTTGCCGTTGATGTCGCCGTAAATCAGCGGAGAGGAGAGGGTACTGACGCGCAATTCCCCCCGCTCCTGAATGGCGGCGATACGGTTTTCGGCTTTACCGAACCAGGGGATAGAAGGCCAGAGGGCCACTGCCAGCAGCAACGTAACAATGCCGATGAGCAGATAATTAATCTTTAATTTTTTCAATTAGTTAATTCTCTGCGACGCCGGTTGCCTCAGTGTGCTGTAGCCATGTTAAGAATAAGGTTTGCCATTGAATGAGCGGCATTTTGCGCAAAGTTACGCCACTTGGCAACAAATTAGAGAGACAGGTCACACCTATTGTTAAACCGCTGTGCAAATTTTATTTCGACGCAAACGGTTTCGTCGGCGCTCAGGATTCTCTATAATGACGCCCGTTTTCCCCCCTTGCGCACACTGTAAGCGCCCCGGCGCTTCGAAGACGAGAGACTTATGATGGAAATTCTGCGTGGTTCGCCTGCACTGTCTGCCTTCCGTATTACCAAACTGCTGGCACGTTTTCAGGCGGCCGACCTTCCGGTAAGCAATATTTACGCTGAGTATGTCCATTTTGCTGACCTGAATGCCCCCCTGAATGCAGAGGAGCGCGTACAGCTGGAACGCCTGCTCAAGTATGGTCCAAGCCTGAGCAGCCATACGCCAACCGGCAAACTGATCCTCGCGACGCCGCGTCCGGGTACCATCTCCCCCTGGTCTTCCAAAGCCACCGACATCGCCCACAACTGTGGTCTGAGCCAGATTAACCGTCTGGAGCGCGGTGTGGCTTACTATGTTGAAGCCTCTACCCTGAGCGACGCGCAGTGGCAGGCGGTTGCGGCTGAACTGCACGACCGCATGATGGAGAGCGTATTTGCCTCTCTCGACGACGCGCAGAAGCTGTTCTCACACCATCAGCCTGCGCCGGTACAGAGCGTAGACCTGCTGGAGCAGGGCCGTCAGGCGCTGATTGACGCCAACCTGCGTCTCGGCCTGGCGCTGGCAGAAGACGAAATCGACTACCTGCAGGATGCGTTCGTTAAGCTCAACCGCAACCCGAACGACATCGAACTCTACATGTTCGCGCAGGCTAACTCTGAGCACTGCCGCCACAAGATTTTCAACGCCGACTGGATTATTGACGGCGAACAGCAGCCGAAGTCGCTGTTCAAAATGATCAAAAACACCATGGAACAAACCCCTGACCACGTGTTGTCTGCCTATAAAGACAACGCCGCGGTGATGGAAGGTTCCGAGGTGGGCCGCTTCTTCGCCGATCGCGAAGCAGGGCGCTATGACTTCCATCAGGAGCCCGCGCATATCCTGATGAAAGTGGAAACCCACAACCACCCGACGGCGATCTCCCCGTGGCCGGGTGCGGCGACCGGCTCCGGCGGTGAAATCCGTGACGAAGGTGCGACCGGTCGTGGCGCTAAACCGAAAGCGGGTCTGGTCGGTTTCTCCGTATCCAACCTGCGTATCCCGGGCTTTGAACAGCCGTGGGAAGAAGATTTCGGCAAGCCTGAGCGCATCGTGACCGCCCTGGATATCATGACCGAAGGCCCGCTGGGCGGCGCGGCATTCAACAACGAGTTTGGCCGTCCGGCGCTGAACGGTTACTTCCGTACCTATGAAGAGAAAGTGGACAGCCACAACGGCGAAGAGCTGCGCGGCTACCACAAACCGATCATGCTGGCGGGTGGGATCGGCAACATCCGTGCCGATCACGTGCAGAAAGGCGAGATTGTCGTCGGCGCGAAGCTGATTGTGCTCGGCGGCCCGGCGATGAACATCGGTCTGGGCGGCGGCGCGGCTTCTTCTATGGCCTCCGGCCAGTCTGACGCGGATCTCGACTTCGCCTCCGTGCAGCGCGACAACCCTGAGATGGAGCGCCGCTGCCAGGAAGTGATCGACCGCTGCTGGCAGCTGGGCGATGCCAACCCGATCCTCTTCATCCACGACGTGGGCGCGGGCGGCCTGTCTAACGCCATGCCGGAGCTGGTGAGCGACGGTGGCCGCGGTGGCCGTTTCAACCTGCGCGACATCCTGAGCGACGAGCCGGGCATGAGCCCGCTGGAAATCTGGTGTAACGAATCCCAGGAGCGCTACGTGCTGGCGGTTGCGGCTGATCAGCTGCCGCTGTTTGACGAGCTGTGCCGCCGCGAGCGCGCGCCGTATGCCGTCATCGGTGAAGCGACCGAAGAGCAGCACCTTTCCTTAAGCGACACCCACTTTGACAACCAGCCGATCGATCTGCCGCTCGACGTTCTGCTCGGTAAAACGCCGAAGATGACCCGCGACGTAACAACTCGCAAAGCGGCGGGCAAAGCGCTGGATCGCCAGGGCATTACCGTGGCAGAAGCGGTTAACCGCGTGCTGCACCTGCCTGCTGTGGCAGAGAAAACCTTCCTGGTGACCATCGGCGACCGCACCGTGACCGGTATGGTATCGCGCGACCAGATGGTCGGCCCGTGGCAGATCCCGGTCGCTAACTGCGCCGTGACCACTGCGAGCCTCGACAGCTACTACGGCGAAGCGATGGCTCTCGGCGAACGCACCCCGGTGGCGCTGCTGGACTTCGCGGCCTCTGCCCGTCTGGCGGTCGGTGAAGCGCTGACCAACATCGCGGCGACGCAGATTGGCAACATCAAACGTATTAAGCTCTCCGCAAACTGGATGGCCGCAGCCGGTCACCCTGGCGAAGATGCCGGCCTGTATGAAGCCGTGAAAGCGGTGGGCGAGGAGCTGTGTCCTGCCCTCGGCCTGACCATTCCGGTGGGCAAAGACTCCATGTCGATGAAAACCCGCTGGCAGGAAGGCAGCGAGCAGCGCGAGATGACCTCTCCGCTGTCGCTGGTGATCACCGCGTTTGCCCGCGTGGAAGACGTGCGCCACACCGTTACGCCGCAGCTTTCTATCGAAGACAACGCCCTGCTGCTGATTGACCTGGGCAAAGGCCACAACGCGCTGGGTGCCACCGCGCTGGCGCAGGTATACCGCCAGCTCGGCGACAAGCCAGCCGACGTTCGCGACGTGGCCCAGTTGAAAGGCTTCTACGACGCGATTCAGGCGCTGGTGGCGCAGCGTAAGCTGCTGGCCTACCACGACCGTTCCGACGGCGGCCTGCTGGTGACGCTGGCAGAGATGGCCTTCACCGGCCACTGTGGCGTTGAGGCGAACATTGCCACGCTTGGCGAAGACCGTCTGGCGGCGCTGTTCAACGAAGAGCTGGGCGCGGTGATTCAGGTACGCGCCGCCGATCGCGACGCGGTGGAAGCCATTCTGGCAAAACATGGCCTGGCAGACTGCGTGCACTATGTGGGTAAAGCCGTCCAGGGCGACCGCTTCGTGATTGAAGCTGACGGCCACGCGGTGTTCAGCGAAAGCCGCACCACGCTGCGCATGTGGTGGGCAGAAACCACCTGGCAGATGCAGCGCCTGCGCGATAACCCGGAATGTGCCGATCAGGAGCATAACGCGAAAGCGAATGACCAGGATCCAGGCCTGAACGTGAAGCTCTCCTTCGACATCAACGAAGACATTGCTGCGCCATACATTGCGACCGGCGCGCGTCCAAAGGTAGCCGTGCTGCGCGAGCAGGGCGTTAACTCCCACGTTGAGATGGCGGCTGCCTTCCACCGCGCGGGCTTTGACGCCATCGACGTCCACATGAGCGACCTGCTGGCCGGGCGTACCGGTCTGGAAGATTTCCAGGCGCTGGTGGCGTGCGGCGGTTTCTCCTACGGCGACGTGCTGGGCGCGGGCGAAGGCTGGGCGAAGTCCATCCTGTTCAACAGCCGCGTGCGTGACGAGTTCGAAACCTTCTTCCACCGCCCGCAGACCCTGGCGCTGGGCGTGTGTAACGGCTGCCAGATGATGTCTAACCTGCGCGAACTGATCCCGGGCAGCGAATCCTGGCCGCGCTTTGTGCGCAACCAGTCCGACCGCTTCGAAGCGCGCTTCAGCCTGGTGGAAGTGACCCAAAGCCCGTCTCTGCTGCTGCAGGGAATGGTCGGTTCACAGATGCCAATCGCCGTTTCCCACGGTGAAGGTCAGGTAGAAGTGCGTGATGCTGCCCATCTGGCTCAGCTGGAAAGTAAAGGTCTGGTGGCGCTGCGCTTTGTCGATAACTTCGGCAAGGTGACAGAAACCTACCCGGCGAACCCGAACGGCTCCGCCAACGGTATTACGGCGGTCACCAGTGAAAGTGGTCGTGCGACCATCATGATGCCGCACCCGGAGCGCGTGTTCCGCACCGTGAGCAACTCCTGGCACCCGGAAAACTGGGGCGAGGACAGCCCGTGGATGCGTATCTTCCGCAACGCGCGTAAGCAGCTGGGTTAAGTTTTAGCACCCTAACCTTGTAGGCCCGGTAAGCGTGAGCGCCACCGGGCTTTTTTATGCGTGTCGCAAAATTGCGACAATCCTGCCTTACGGGTGTCTCCAAAAGGTGACACTTAACTTATTGATTAATATAGGTAGAGAAATCGAGACCTAAAGGTGTTGTTAAATAGCGACACTTAGCCTGGAAATCATTCTGCCCACAAGTAATAGTTTGGATGTATAAAATTCTTTAAATTCATAATGTTAAATTATTGTTTTGCATTCTGGCACGGCTGTTGCATAATATCAGTCAGTGGCTCATTCACCTTCTTATGTCAGCCCCTTCGGGACGTGCTACATAAACTTAGAATGACGCACAAAAAGGTGCCTGCCGTCCAACTACTGATCATAGCTATGCTTTATCAGGTCAGGGCGAAACGTCGAGTTAGGCACCGCCTCATTCCACAACAAAGCCGGGTTTTTACCCGGCTTTGTTGTATCTGAAGGGCAGACTCAGTTACGCTCTGCGTAAACCCCCATTAAGAGAGTAATGCGTTGAAACGCTGGTCTGTTTTTCCTCGCTCCCTGCGACAGCTCGTCATGATGGCATTCCTGCTGATCCTGCTCCCTTTACTGATACTGGCATGGCAGGCCTGGCAAAGTCTCAATGCGCTAAGCGCGCAGGCGGCGCTGACGAATCGCACGACGCTCATTGATGCAAGGCGCAGTGAAGCAATGACTAACGCCGCACTGGAGATGGAGCGTAGCTATCGCCAGTATTGCGTGCTGGATGATCGCACGCTGGAGCGGGTTTACCAGAATCAACGTAAACGCTACAGCGAAATGCTGGATGCCCACGCGGGCGTGCTGCCGGACGACAAGCTCTACCAGGCATTGCGTCAGGACCTGAACGATCTGGCTCAGTTGCAGTGTAAAAATAGCGGCCCGGATGCCGCCGCCGCCGCGCGGCTGGAAGCGTTTGCGAATGCCAATACGGAAATGGTCCAGTCTACACGCACGGTGATCTTCTCTCGCGGGCAGCAGCTGCAGCAGGAAATCGCCGAGCGCGGTCAATTCTTTGGCTGGCAGGCGCTGGTCCTGTTCCTGGTCAGTCTTGCTCTGGTTCTGCTGTTCACCCGCATGATTATCGGTCCGGTGAAGGGCATACAGCGGATGATTAACCGTCTGGGTGAGGGGAAGTCTCTTGGTGATACGGTTGTTTTCACCGGGCCGCGCGAGCTGCGTTCAGTGGGTCAGCGGATCATCTGGCTTTCCGAACGTCTGGCGTGGCTGGAAACGCAGCGTCATCAGTTCCTCCGTCATATTTCCCACGAACTCAAAACGCCTCTCGCCAGCATGCGAGAAGGTACCGAGCTGCTGGCGGACGAAGTGGCCGGCCCGCTGACGCCTGAGCAAAAAGAGATTGTCGACATCCTCGATGACAGCAGCCGCAATTTGCAAAAGCTGATTGAGCAGCTGCTGGACTACAACCGTAAGCTGGCGGACGGGGCAGTGGTACTGGAAAACGTGGAAATTGCACCGATAGCGGATATGGTGATCTCCGCCCATAGCCTGCCAGCAAGAGCTAAAATGATGCATACCCAGGTCGATCTTCGCGAGCCCGCTTGTCTTGCAGAGCCCATGCTGTTAATGAGCGTTCTGGATAATCTTTATTCCAATGCGGTGCACTATGGTACTGAATCCGGTAACATTTATATCCGAAGCTACAGGGCGGGTTCCCGGGTGTTTATCGACGTAGCGAATACGGGCACCCCAATTCCGGATGAAGAAAAAACGATGATTTTTGAACCCTTTTTCCAGGGCAGTCATCAGCGAAAAGGTGCGGTAAAAGGAAGTGGTCTGGGTCTCAGTATTGCCCGCGACGGCATACGACGCATGCACGGCGAACTTAACATCGTCAGTGATGAACGGTCTGATGTGTGCTTTCGTATCGAACTGCCTCTTAAGCCGGAAAATCAATAAAATGAATCTAAGTCTGGTGAGTATGTCACACGTTTTTTTCCGCGCCGCACGCGCGATGTTTTCCCGCAATACAATATGTCTGAGTCTGCCGTGTTTACTGCTGGCAGGGTGTGTTACCCATGCTCCGAAGAGCGCAATCAGTGCAAAGCCGGAAGAAAAATGGCCTGAAAATCAGCTGGCGGATTTCCTGACCACCCCCTGCGAGGGCATCTGGCATTTATCTGGGCATGAAGTTGATACCAACCCGCTGTTTTGGCTACGCGGCATTGATTGTGCGCAGCGTCTGGAACCCGTTGAGGCACGGGCGCAAGCCACGATGTGGGGCGACAACGCATGGCAGGCAACCTTTAAACGTGCCATTCTACTTGGCGATGCCAAAATCACGCCCGTTGAGCGTCGTACGAATATCACGCGTCTGGACGCGTTCAGTTCCAGCATTCCGGCGCAGGTGCGGCCGATATATCAACTCTGGCGGGACGGCCAGGCGTTACAGCTTCAACTGTCTGAAGAACGTACCCGCTATAGCAAATTACAGCAGTCAACGGACGGCGAGCTTGATACGCTTCGCCAGCAGCAGAATTATCTGCGCACTCAGCTTGAGACCACCACGCGCAAGCTTGAAAATCTGACCGATATTGAAAGGCAACTGTCGACGCGTAAACCCGCAGGCAGCTATCTGCCGGACTCGTCGAAAGGAAATTCTGCCGCGTCGCCCGACGGTGACGCGCAGAAAGAAGAGGATGTGAAGCCATGACAAGCCGTAAACCTGCCAATCTCTTACTGGTCGATGACGATCCCGGGCTGTTAAAGCTGCTGGGGATGCGCCTGGTCAGTGAAGGCTACAGCGTTGTGACGGCGGAAAGCGGGCAGGAGGGGCTGAAAGTGCTCAGCCGCGAGAAGATTGATCTGGTGATCAGCGACCTGCGGATGGACGAAATGGATGGCCTGCAGCTTTTTGCAGAGATCCAGAAGCAGCAGCCCGGCATGCCGGTTATTATCTTGACCGCCCACGGCTCGATCCCGGATGCGGTCGCGGCAACCCAGCAAGGGGTGTTCAGCTTCCTCACCAAACCGGTGGACAAAGACGCGCTCTATAAAGCCATCGACAGCGCGCTGGAGCATGCCGCGCCTTCTGGTGATGACGCCTGGCGCGAATCTATCGTGACGCGTAGCCCCATCATGCTGCGTCTGCTTGAGCAGGCGCGCATGGTGGCGCAATCTGACGTTAGCGTTTTGATCAACGGCCAGAGCGGTACCGGGAAAGAGATCCTGGCGCAGGCGATCCACAACGCCAGCCCGCGTAGTAAAAATGCGTTTATTGCCATTAACTGTGGTGCGCTTCCAGAGCAGCTGCTCGAATCTGAACTTTTTGGTCACGCCCGCGGTGCCTTCACCGGCGCGGTGAGCAGCCGTGAAGGGCTGTTCCAGGCGGCGGAAGGCGGCACGCTGTTCCTCGACGAGATTGGCGATATGCCTGCGCCGCTCCAGGTGAAACTGCTGCGCGTGTTGCAGGAGAGAAAGGTGCGTCCGCTCGGCAGCAACCGCGATATCGACATCAACGTGCGCATTATCTCCGCCACCCACCGGGATCTGCCAAAAGTGATGGCGCGCAATGAGTTTCGTGAAGATCTCTACTACCGCCTGAACGTGGTGAACCTGAAAATTCCTGCGCTGGCCGAGCGCGCGGAAGATATCCCGCTGCTGGCAAACCATCTGCTGCGCCAGTCCGCGGATCGCCACAAACCCTTCGTGCGCGCGTTTTCCACTGATGCAATGAAAAGGCTAATGACCGCCGGGTGGCCTGGCAACGTGCGCCAGCTGGTGAACGTGATTGAGCAGTGCGTGGCGCTGACGTCGTCGCCCGTTATCAGCGACGCGCTGGTGGAGCAGGCGCTGGAAGGGGAAAACACGGCCCTGCCGACCTTTGCCGAAGCGCGTAACCAGTTCGAACTGAACTATCTGCGCAAGCTGCTGCAGATTACAAAGGGTAACGTGACCCACGCGGCGCGCATGGCCGGACGCAACCGCACCGAGTTCTACAAGCTGCTGTCGCGCCACGAGCTGGAAGCAAACGATTTTAAAGAGTAATGCCGTATGGTACTGTGAGCAATCGATTACGAGGCAGCTTACAGGCAAGAGTTTAAGGACCCACCATGAAAAAGATTGATGCGATTATTAAACCTTTCAAACTGGATGATGTACGTGAAGCGCTGGCGGAAGTCGGCATCACCGGGATGACAGTAACGGAAGTGAAAGGTTTTGGTCGTCAGAAGGGCCACACCGAGCTTTACCGTGGCGCGGAGTACATGGTCGACTTTCTGCCGAAAGTGAAAATTGAAATCGTGGTCAGCGACGATATCGTCGATACCTGCGTGGATACCATTATCCGCACCGCGCAGACGGGCAAAATTGGCGACGGGAAAATCTTCGTCTTTGACGTGGCGCGCGTGATCCGTATCCGTACCGGCGAAGAAGACGACGCCGCGATTTAACAATGCCAACGGTTTTGTTGGCCGGGTAAGGCGAAGCCGCCACCCGGCGAAAAAAAGCCCCTCGAACGAGGGGCTTTTTCATTACAGCACCTTATGCGGCCCGAAACATTCGTAATGAATGTTGTCTTTGTTCACGCCCAGCTCAACCAGCTGCTTCGCGGCATACTGCATAAACGCCACCGGCCCGCAGACGTAGAACTGCATGTCCGGCGCGCTAAACGCCCCTTCATGCTGGCTTAAATTCATCAGACCTTCGCTGTCGAAGCGTGCGGCCTGACGGTCAGCCTCCGTCGGCAGGCGATACCAGGTATGCGCGGTGAAGCGCGGCAGGGACGCCCCGAGCGTTTTCACTTCATCCGCAAAGGCGTGCACGTCGCCGTTCTCTGCGGCGTGGAGCCAGTTGACCTGCGCGTCGTGGTTTGCTTTTGCCAGCGTATCGAGCATCGCCAGCATTGGCGTTTGGCCGACGCCCGCAGAGATCAGCGTAACTGGGGTATTCGCTTCAACGGCCATGAAGAAATCGCCCGCCGGCGCGGCCAGATGGACCACGTCGCCCACACTGGCTTCGTTGTGCAGCCAGGTTGAGACCTGACCGCCGTCCTCACGCTTCACGGCAATACGGTAGCCTTTGCCGTTTGGCTTGCGGGTGAGGGAATACTGGCGAATTTCCTGATGCGGGAAACCTTCTGGTTTCAGCCACACGCCCAGATACTGGCCTGGCTGGTAATCGGCAACCGGCTGGCCGTCCACCGGCTCAAATTCAAAGCTGGTAATCAGCGCGCTGCGCGGCGTTTTCTCAACGATGCGGAACGCGCGCGTGCCTTCCCAGCCGCCGTTCTTGCTGGCGTTTTCGCTGTAGATCTGTGCTTCACGGTTGATAAACACGTTTGCCAGCACGCCGTAGGCTTTACCCCAGGCGTCCAGCACCTCCTGGCCCGGGCTGAACATCTCGTCCAGCGTCGCCAGCAGGTGGCCGCCAACGATGTTGTACTGCTCGGGCTGGATCTGGAAGCTGGTATGTTTCTGCGCAATCTTTTCTACCGCAGGTAGCAATGCCGCCAGGTTTTCGATATTGCTGGCGTAGGCTGCAATGGCGTTAAACAACGCTTCACGTTGGTCGCCGTTACGCTGGTTGCTCATGTTGAAAATTTCTTTGAGCTCCGGGTTGTGCGAGAACATGCGATCGTAGAAATGGGCGGTGAGTTTAGGGCCGGTTTCCACCAGCAGGGGAATGGTGGACTTAACGGTAGCGATGGTTTGAGCGTCGAGCATGAGCGCGTCCTTCTGATGTCACATTTAATGATGTATTTTAAATGCATCTTATAAAAAATAACCCTGCGTTGTAAATGGTTCTTTGCAAGATGAAAAATATGCATCACAAACCTGAAAAGAAATCCGTTGAAAATGACGAGAGCTTTATTCCTCAAACCCTTGCGTGGCGTGGAGGTAAACGTTTGCGTAAAATCGTTTGTCAAGACCTGTTATCGCAGAACTATTCAGTTATACTGTTGCCCGTCGTCCAACAGGACTGCCTTTTCAGGCCAAAATTTACTTGTTAGCTGAGTCAGGAGATGCGGATGTTAAAGCGTGAAATGAACATTGCCGATTATGATGCCGAACTGTGGCAGGCTATGGAGCAGGAAAAAGTACGTCAGGAAGAGCACATCGAACTGATCGCCTCCGAAAACTACACCAGCCCACGCGTGATGCAGGCGCAGGGTTCTCAGCTGACCAACAAATACGCTGAAGGTTATCCGGGCAAGCGCTACTACGGCGGTTGCGAGTACGTTGATATCGTTGAGCAGCTGGCGATTGACCGTGCGAAAGAACTCTTTGGCGCAGACTACGCGAACGTGCAGCCGCACTCAGGCTCTCAGGCTAACTTCGCGGTCTACACCGCGCTGCTGCAGCCGGGCGATACCGTTCTGGGTATGAACCTGGCGCAGGGCGGCCACCTGACTCACGGCTCCCCGGTTAACTTCTCCGGCAAACTGTACAACATCATCCCTTACGGTATTGATGAGTCCGGCAAAATTGACTACGAAGACATGGCTAAGCAGGCCAAAGAGCACAAACCGAAGATGATCATCGGCGGCTTCTCTGCTTACTCCGGGATCGTTGACTGGGCAAAAATGCGTGAAATCGCAGACAGCATCGGTGCTTACCTGTTCGTTGATATGGCGCACGTTGCGGGCCTGATCGCGGCAGGCGTTTACCCGAACCCGGTTCCACACGCTCACGTTGTGACCACCACTACCCACAAAACCCTGGCGGGTCCACGCGGTGGCCTGATCCTGGCGAAAGGCGGTGACGAAGATCTGT
This sequence comes from Enterobacter sp. RIT637, assembly GCF_019718755.1. Lineage (NCBI taxonomy): Bacteria > Pseudomonadati > Pseudomonadota > Gammaproteobacteria > Enterobacterales > Enterobacteriaceae > Enterobacter > Enterobacter sp. RIT637. Next base: position 232,322 of record NZ_JAIHAZ010000004.1, on the reverse strand, counting down.
ATAAGAAACTGAACTCTGCCGTGTTCCCAAGCGCGCAGGGTGGCCCGCTGATGCACGTTATCGCCGCAAAAGCAGTAGCGCTGAAAGAAGCGATGGAGCCTGAGTTCAAGGTTTACCAGCAGCAGGTTGCTAAGAACGCCAAAGCGATGGTGGAAGTGTTCCTGAGCCGTGGCTACAAAGTGGTGTCTGGCGGTACTGAAAACCACCTGTTCCTGCTGGACCTGGTTGATAAGAACCTGACCGGTAAAGAAGCTGACGCTGCCCTGGGCCGCGCCAACATCACCGTGAACAAAAACAGCGTGCCAAACGATCCGAAGAGCCCGTTCGTGACCTCCGGTATCCGTATCGGTTCTCCGGCCGTGACTCGTCGCGGTTTTAAAGAAGTGGAAGTGAAAGAGCTGGCTGGCTGGATGTGTGACGTTCTGGACAACATCAATGACGAAGCGGTTATCGAGCGCGTCAAAGGTAAAGTGCTGGATATCTGCGCACGCTTCCCGGTATACGCATAATCCTTCTACCCTACAGAAATAAAAAAGGCCGCGCTTGCGGCCTTTTTTATGGCTTAACGCCGGTCGAGGGAAATGGCTCCCGGACCAACAATGGCCAGCAAAATAAACGCACCGGCAATACTCACATTCTTATAGAAGTTAATCATGTTCGGCACAACCGCATCACCGGTCATATCCCAGTAATGGTGGCCTATCACCGCCGTTCCCAGCGTATAAACGACAAAGAGCACCGCAATGGGGCGAGTGAAAAAGCCCAGCACGATCAGAATCGCCGCGGGAACCTCCATCACCACCGCAATAATCGCGGCCAGCATGGGCATGGGGGCGCCGAGCGACGTCATATACTGAACGGTGCCGCTAAACCCCGTGAGTTTGGGATAGCCAAAAATAATAAACAGGACGACGATCGCAATACGGGCAATCAAAAGCAGGAAAGAACGTGAGGAGCCGAAATCGAAATAACGTAAGCTGTTCATGGCAAACGACCTCTTCAGGCGATGTTCTTTAAACGTAATACAATTTTGCCGCTCTCGCCATACGCCGACCGGCTGTCCATGATGTTAATTTATCGTTAATTTATAGCGCGCTAACGACTTGCCAAATTGCAGGATACACGCCAGACTATCGCCTCCATTTCGGGAGGGATTCATGGTCTTGCATTCCACGCGCTGGCTGGCGCTCAGCTACTTCACCTACTTCTTTAGCTACGGTATTTTTCTGCCTTTCTGGAGCGTCTGGCTCAAGGGAATTGGTCTCACCCCTGAGACCATCGGCGTTCTGCTGGGTGCAGGACTGGTGGCGCGTTTCCTGGGCAGTCTGCTGATTGCGCCGCGCGTCAGCGATCCCTCCTTACTGATTAAAGCCGTGCGCATACTTGCGCTGCTCACTCTGGTCTTTGTCGCCTGCTTCTGGGTGAGCCACCAGTTTGCCTGGCTGATGGTGATTATGGTTGGCTTCAACCTGTTCTTCTCACCGCTGGTGCCGCTGACGGATGCCCTGGCGAACACCTGGCAAAAGCAGATCACCATGGACTATGGCCGCGTACGCCTGTGGGGATCGATTGCTTTCGTGATCGGCTCGGCGCTGGTGGGTAAGCTGGTCAGCCTGTACGACTATCACGCCATCCTTGCGTTACTGAGCGTGGGTATTGCCTCCATGCTGCTGGGGATGCTGCTGCGTCCGTCGGTAATGCCGCAGGGCGAAAGCCGTCACCAGGAGAGCGCAGGCTGGCCGGCCTGGCGGAGCCTGGTCGCTCAGAGCTGGCGTTTTCTGGCGTGCGTTTGCCTGCTTCAGGGGGCGCATGCGGCGTATTATGGGTTCAGCGCCATCTACTGGCAGGGGGCAGGCTACTCTGCTTCTGCGGTAGGCTACCTGTGGTCGCTCGGCGTAGTGGCGGAAGTGATCATCTTTGCGCTCAGCAAAAAGCTGTTCCGCCGCTTCGGCGCGCGAGACCTCCTGCTGCTTTCCGCCGTCTGCGGCGTGGTGCGCTGGGGGATTATGGGCTGGACGACCGAACTGCCGTGGCTGATTGTGGCGCAAATTCTGCACTGCGGTACCTTTACCGTGTGCCACCTGGCGGCGATGCGCTACATCTCTGCGCGTGAGGGTGGGGATGTGATTCGACTGCAGGCAGTCTACTCTGCGGTGGCAATGGGCGGCAGTATCGCCGTGATGACGGTCTTTGCTGGGTTCCTGTATCAGCACCTGGGGCACGGCGTGTTCTGGGTGATGGCGCTCGTTGCGTTACCCGCAATGATCGTTCGGCCTAAAGTGACGGCTCGCGCGTAGCTAGGACTCCAGCATCGCGCGAATATGTTCTTGCTGCTGCGCGTTCAATGTCTCAACGGCATGGATAAGCGGCGGCGAGAACAACGGCAGGGCGGTTGGGTAAGGGGTGATCACCAGCGCAGCCTCACGGGGCGCGCCTTCCTTCTGAAACGCGTGCAGGGTCAGATAACGAATATTGAGCGGCAACAGCGTCAGCTCGCGCAACTGCTGCTCAATCAACGCTTCGCATGCTTTATCTTCCCCGGTCAGTAACACCACCTGTTTTTCATGCAGATCGGTCTCCTGCATCAGCCAGGCACCGAAAATCACCGCGACAAGGCTCATCTCTTCATCAGAGAAACGCAGGCCAAATTCCGCCTCCAGTTCAAACAGCGCCTCTTTGGTGGTGCGTAACAGCCGGGGATAGAGACGATGGATCTCTTCCGGCAGGCTGTTATCGATGCCGATTTCAAACAGTGAGCGATCCAGCGCCTGAGCAAGATGGATATAAAGCTGATCGGTCAGCCCCTGTTCATCGCTAAAGTTCATCCCGGTTTGGGCCCGAAAGCGCGCGATCATCCGCACTATCGTGCGACGCAGGCGTTGATCCTGCTGATGTCTGTCAAGCACCGGATCGGGGGTGCGCAGCATCATAAACAGCAGCGCGAGGAACAGCTGTTCATCGCTGTGCGTTCCCTGCGGAACGCGCCGTTTCCAGTGGCGCACGATTTCCTGCGCGGTGAAATATTCCCCTCGCGATTGCGTCCAGCTGCGCTGAACGTGGGAAAACTGCGGCGTATTGCCCAGATGATGCTGGAACAGACAGTATTGCAAAAAAAGCTGTAAAAACTGCACGTCGCGGCAGTCAAACGGACGCTGAAGCTTTCGCGAACAGAAGCTGATCAATGCGCGCAGGTTGGTGTCATCATAGAGTGGACGAGCGATGCCCTGCTGTTTAAGTGCGGTTTTAAGCGCGGGAGTAAACTGATGCGAGACGAACTGCGGGCAAAGCCGGAGCGCCCTGCGCAGCCAGTGCAGCAGGCATAAACGCTGATTCAGGACAGAACCTTCAATTCGGTAGCTGCCGTCGAGGTGCGTGACGATATCAAGCCGATGATAGCGCTGGATTTCATCGCGCGTCTCGGCTATATCTTGCCGTGCCATCGCGTCGTCCACGCCGTTGGCAGCGATAATGCTCTGTGCGGTGACGGCAGCATCGGGCAGGTAAAGCATCAAAAGCACCTGGCAGCGGCGCTGCGAACTGGAAAGCACAGATGGAATTTCAAGCGTCGTCATCATCTGTCGGGTATCCAGTGTGAATGTTTGATAAGAATAGCTAAAGGATGGACGCTGAAAAGCGCACCGGCAGGCCTTTCACTCAGGATTGCTGGGGAACATCACAGAATTTTTGACGTGAGGAATTGATGCAAATAGTTAAACAAAGCGCGATGGCGTTATTTTTGGCGGTTATCACCTTTACCGCCAGCGCACATCCTCACAGTTTTATCAGCCTGAAAACCGAGCTGGTGACGGACGGCACGCAGCTCAGTGGCCTGAAAATGCGCTGGACGATGGATGAAATCACCTCGGCAGATCTGCTCTATGATGCGGGAAACGCAAAGCCCGGCGATGAGATCTGGAAAAAGCTGGCGGCAGAGGTGATGGCCAACGTGCTCGGCCAGCACTACTTCACCGAGTTCTGGCACAACGGGCAAAAGGTCAAATTTCTGAACCGTCCAACGGAATACGGCATGACGCGCGACGGGCATCAGGCGGTGCTGACGTTTATTCTCCCGCTGGCGCACCCTCAGCTACTGGCAGGGCAAAAGTATCGTTTTTCTACCTTTGACCCCAGCTACTATGTCGATATGAGTTATGCCGAGGACAGCGACGTCCAGCTTCCGGCATCGCTACAAAAGAAATGCAAACTTACCGTCCACACGCCAAAGCCCAGCGAAGAGACGCTGAACTTTGCGGTCTCTCTCGACAAAGAAGACGCACCACCGGAGGACATGGAGCTGGGTAAACAGTTTGCGCAGGAGGTGACGTTACAATGTCAGTGATCTCCTCTTCGCACCAAAAACCGCGCCGCTGGCTTCATCTCTGGCCGCTGGCGCTCTTTCTCCTGCTCGCCGTTTGCGGTTCGCTCTGGCTGTGGCAGGCCTGGCCGCAGGTGATGATGAAAAGCATCATCTGGCAGCGTGAAGTCAATCAACAGATGAGCGGGCTGCTGAAGGCGGTGGCGGAGAACCCGACCAAAGCGGGCGGTTCCCTGCTGGCGTTCAGCTTTATCTATGGCGTTCTGCACGCGCTGGGGCCGGGGCACGGCAAAATTGTCATCACCACCTGGCTTGCTACCCATCCGTCGAAGCTGAAATCGAGTATCGGCCTGACGCTGGCCTCCTCGCTGCTTCAGGGCGGCGTGGCGATTGCGCTCGTCGTGGTGGTCCTTTCGCTATTACAGCTTCCTGCCCGTCAGCTACACATGAGTAGCTTCTGGCTGGAGAAGGGGAGCTACGCGCTGGTGGGCGTGCTGGGGCTGATCCTCTGCTGGCGGGCGCTGAAAAAGCTGCGCGTGCTGCTGCAAAAACCGAAATTCAAGACCTTTACGCCGCACCACGTTCATGATGAAAACTGCGGATGCGGGCATCAGCATCTTCCCACGCAGGAACAATTACAGAACGGCGACGACTGGCGCGCGCGGCTGATGATTGTTCTCTCGATGGGTATGCGCCCGTGCTCGGGGGCAATCATGGTGCTGCTGTTCAGTAAGGTGATTGGCGTGTTTGGCTGGGGAATGCTCTCGGCGCTGGCGATGGCGGCAGGGACGTCTCTCACCATTTCGTCGTTAGCGCTGCTGGTTCACAGCTTCCGTCAGCTGGCGATCAAACTCAGCGGCAATAAAACGCCGGTGCTGTGGCGACAGGTAGGGTGGACTACGCTCGCGCTGGCGGGCGGGATGATTCTGCTGGTGGCGGCGGTGACGATGTGGATGAGCGCGGTGCCGGTGGGAAGGGGGTTGCGGCCTTTCTAGCGTACTGATGGATTTTGTAGGCCCGGTAAGCGTAGCGCCACCGGGCTTAACAAACTGGATTAACGCTTCAGCGCATCGCTCAGTTCTTCACGCATATTTGCCAGCATGGCTTTAACAACGCGTGGGTTACCCGCAACGATGTTGCCGGTGGTCATGTAGTTGTGGCCGCCGGTAAAGTCGCAAACAATCGCGCCAGCTTCACGTGCGATCAGCTCGCCCGCCGCAAAGTCCCACGGCTTCAGTGACAGCTCAAAGTAACCGTCAACGCGGCCGGTCGCCACGTAGGCCAGATCCAGCGCAGCAGAACCGGTGCGACGGAAATCTGCGCATTCGGTGAACAGTTTGCCCAGGATATTCATATAGGTAGTCGCGTGCTGTTTCGCCTTGAACGGGAAACCGGTCGCCAGGATGGTGCCGTCCAGATCGCGTGCGTTGCTGCAGCGCAGACGATAGCCGTTCAGCTGTGCGCCCTGACCGCGGGTAGCGGTGAACAGTTCGTTACGCATTGGATCGTAAACAACGGCGACTTCAGTACGGCCTTTAATGCGTACTGCGATAGAAACAGAGAAGTGTGGCAGGCGTTTGACGAAGTTGGTGGTGCCATCCAGTGGATCGATAACCCATTGAACATCCTGATCGGTACCTTCATGTTCACCGCTTTCTTCGGTGATGATGGTGTGCTGTGGGTAAGATTTGCGGATTGTTTCGATAATAATCGCTTCTGCGGCTTTATCGACGTTAGTCACGAAATCATTGCTGCCTTTCTGGCTGGTTTCTACGGAGTCTGGGGTTTCGTAGTGTTTGGCAATTACATTACCCGCCTTGCGCGCTGCGCGCACGGCGATGGTCAGCATCGGATGCATCGGTCTCTCTCACTGGATGTTAAAGAACAGGAAAATCGGCGCAGAGTATAGCAGCGGGATCGGATTATGTCTCCCGTTTATGATAATATGCCCGAATATTCTTCAGACACAGAATCCAGACATCTAAATTATGCTGCAAAACATTCGAATCGTGCTGGTCGAAACATCGCACACCGGCAACATGGGCTCCGTGGCCCGCGCTATGAAAACCATGGGCTTAACGAACCTGTGGCTGGTTAACCCGCTGGTAAAACCAGACTCGCAGGCCATCGCCCTGGCGGCCGGTGCCAGCGACGTGATCGGCAACGCCCAGATCGTCGATACCCTTGATGAAGCGCTGGCTGGTTGTAGCCTCGTTGTCGGCACAAGCGCGCGCTCCCGCACGCTGCCATGGCCGATGCTGGACCCGCGCGAATGCGGCCTGAAAAGTGTCTCAGAAGCTGAACAGGCTCCGGTTGCGCTGGTGTTTGGCCGCGAGCGCGTTGGCCTGACCAACGACGAGCTGCAGAAGTGCCACTATCACGTTGCCATCGCGGCGAACCCGGAATACAGCTCGCTGAACCTGGCGATGGCGGTGCAGGTTATCGCCTATGAAGTGCGTATGGCATGGCTGGCAACGCAGGAAAAAGAGCGTACCGAGCCTCAGGAAGAGAGCGCCTACCCGCTGGTGGACGACCTTGAGCGCTTCTACGGTCACCTGGAGCAGACGCTGCTCTCAACCGGCTTTATCCGCGAAGGTCACCCGGGCCAGGTGATGAACAAGCTGCGCCGTATGTTTACCCGCGCGCGCCCGGAAAGCCAGGAGCTGAACATCCTGCGCGGAATTCTGGCGTCGATTGAGCAGAAGAATAAGGAATAGTGCCGGTTTGTTTTCTCCCTCTCCCCGTGGGAGAGGGCCGGGGTGAGGGCATCAGGCCGCACCCAGGTAAAACGGCACGGAAGGTTAAATACCTGACTAAAACAGTCAAGTAAATAGTTGACCATTTTAGTCAGGAATGTCAGACTTGGCCCTGCTATGCAATACCCCCATTTTACAATAAAAAACCCCGGGCAGGGGCGAGTTTGAGGTTAAGTAAGACATGAGACTGACATCTAAAGGGCGTTATGCCGTGACCGCGATGCTGGACGTTGCGCTCAACTCCGAAGCGGGCCCGGTTCCGTTGGCTGATATTTCTGAACGACAGGGGATCTCCCTCTCTTATCTGGAACAGCTGTTCTCCAGACTGCGTAAAAATGGACTGGTTTCCAGCGTTCGTGGCCCAGGCGGCGGCTATCTGCTGGGTAAAGACGCGGGCAGTATTGCAGTTGGCGAAGTGATCAGCGCCGTTGACGAATCCGTTGACGCGACCCGTTGCCAGGGTAAAGGCGGCTGCCAGGGCGGCGACAAATGCCTGACCCACGCGCTGTGGCGCGATCTGAGCGACCGTCTGACCGGTTTCCTGAACAACATCACCCTGGGTGAACTGGTGAATAACCAGGAAGTTCTGGACGTGTCGGGTCGTCAGCATAGCCATGAATCACAACGCAGCACCCGCGCGCAGGACGCTATCGACGTCAAATTACGCGCGTAATAAAACGATAAAGATTTCAGAATCAGGCCGGGGCGGTCACGCCCCGCGTACTCGGTCGTACATCCAGCCGGTTGCCTGATTCCTTGCATTGAAGCGATGTACGGAGTTTAAAGAGCAATGAAATTACCGATTTATCTCGATTACTCCGCAACCACGCCGGTGGACCCGCGTGTTGCCGAGAAAATGATGCAGTGTCTGACCCTGGACGGAAACTTTGGTAACCCAGCTTCCCGTTCACACCGTTTTGGCTGGCATGCTGAAGAGGCGGTTGATATCGCCCGTAATCAGATTGCTGACCTGGTCGGTGCCGACCCGCGTGAGATTGTTTTCACCTCCGGTGCGACCGAATCCGACAACCTGGCGATCAAAGGTGCAGCCAACTTTTATCAGAAAAAAGGCAAGCACATCATCACCAGCAAAACCGAACACAAAGCCGTGCTGGATACCTGCCGCCAGCTGGAGCGTGAAGGGTACGAAGTAACCTATCTCGCCCCACAGAGCAACGGTATTATTGACCTCAAAGAGCTCGAAGCGGCCATGCGTGATGACACCATTCTGGTTTCCATCATGCACGTCAACAACGAAATCGGCGTGGTACAGGACATCGCGACCATCGGCGAAATGTGCCGCGCGCGCGGCATCATCTACCACGTGGACGCGACCCAGAGCGTGGGCAAACTGCCTATCGACCTGAGCCAGCTGAAAGTGGACCTGATGTCTTTCTCCGGCCACAAAATCTATGGCCCGAAAGGGATCGGCGCGCTGTACGTTCGTCGTAAACCGCGTATCCGCATCGAAGCACAGATGCACGGCGGCGGTCACGAGCGCGGCATGCGTTCCGGTACGCTGCCTGTTCACCAGATCGTGGGCATGGGCGAAGCATACCGCATTGCAAAAGAAGAGATGGAAACAGAGATGGCGCGCCTGCGCACGCTGCGTAACCGTCTGTGGGACGGCGTGAAAGATATGGAAGAAGTATATCTGAACGGCGATCTCGAGCAGGGCGCTCCGAACATCCTCAACGTCAGCTTCAACTATGTTGAAGGCGAATCGCTGATCATGGCGCTGAAAGACCTGGCCGTTTCTTCCGGCTCTGCCTGTACGTCTGCAAGCCTGGAGCCATCCTACGTGTTGCGCGCGCTGGGTATGACCGACGAGCTGGCACACAGCTCTATCCGTTTCTCTTTAGGTCGTTTCACTACCGAAGAAGAGATTGACTACACCATCAAGCTGGTTCGCAACTCCATCGGCCGTCTGCGCGACCTTTCTCCACTGTGGGAAATGTTCAAGCAGGGCGTGGATCTGAACAGCATTGAATGGTCACATCACTAATCGGTACATAAGGAGAATTCAATCATGGCATACAGCGAAAAAGTCATCGATCATTACGAGAACCCGCGCAACGTTGGCTCTTTTGACAACAGCGACGAATCTGTCGGTAGCGGCATGGTTGGCGCACCGGCGTGTGGCGACGTGATGAAGTTGCAGATTAAAGTCAACAATGAAGGTATCATTGAAGACGCGCGCTTCAAGACCTACGGCTGCGGTTCTGCTATCGCGTCCAGCTCCCTGGTCACCGAATGGGTGAAGGGCAAGTCTCTGGACGAAGCACAGGCAATCAAGAACACGGATATTGCTGAAGAACTCGAACTGCCACCGGTGAAAATTCACTGTTCAATTCTGGCAGAAGACGCGATCAAAGCCGCCATTGCGGATTACAAAAGCAAACGTGAAGCAAAATAATTGAGGTTTGAGTATGTCGATTACCCTTAGCGACAGCGCTGCCGCGCGAGTAAGCTCTTTTCTGGCGAACCGTGGTAAAGGCTTTGGCCTGCGACTGGGCGTACGTACCTCCGGCTGTTCTGGTATGGCTTACGTACTGGAGTTTGTTGACGAGCCGGCGTCTGACGACACCGTGTTTGAAGACAAGGGCGTGAAGGTGGTGGTCGATGGCAAAAGCCTGCAATTCCTCAACGGCACTCAGCTGGACTTCGTCAAAGAAGGCCTGAACGAAGGGTTCAAATTCACGAACCCGAACGTCAAAGACGAGTGTGGTTGCGGCGAAAGCTTCCACGTTTAACCGCGCGTCATCCGAAACCCCACCGTAGCGTTACCCGCTACGCGTGGGGTTTGTTCTAACAGGCTACCCCTGAGATTGTTATGGATTACTTCACTCTCTTCGGACTACCCGCTCAATACCCGATTGATCTGCAGGCGCTGACGATCCGCTTCCAGGATCTGCAGCGTCAGTACCACCCGGATAAATTCGCCAGTGGTACTCAGTCAGAGCAACTGGCTGCGGTTTCCCAATCTGCGACCATCAACCAGGCCTGGCAGACGCTGCGCCATCCGCTGAGCCGTGCCGAGTACCTGCTTTCGCTGCACGGTTTTGACCTGGCGAGCGAACAGCATACCGTGCGCGACACCGCGTTTCTGATGGAACAGCTGGAGCTTCGCGAAGAGCTGGATGAGATTGAACAGGCCAAAGACGAAGCGCGTCTGGAAAGCTTCATCACGCGCGTGAAGGGCATGTTCGATACCCGCCATCAGCAGATGGTGGAGCAACTGAACAACGAGACCTGGGACGCGGCGGCAGATACTGTGCGCAAACTCCGTTTTCTCGATAAACTGCGAAGCAGTGCTGAACAACTCGAAGAAAAGCTGCTCGATTTTTAATTTCGGAAGCAATTATGGCCTTATTACAAATTAGTGAGCCTGGCTTAAGTGCCGCACCGCACCAGCGTCGTCTGGCGGTGGGTATTGATCTGGGCACCACCAATTCCCTCGTGGCGACCGTGCGCAGCGGCCAGGCGGAAACGCTGGCTGACGAGCAGGGCCGCCATCTGCTGCCTTCCGTGGTCCACTACCAGCAGCAGGGGCACGCGGTCGGCTATGACGCCCGCGCCAACGCCGCGCGCGATCCGGCCAACACCATCAGCTCCGTAAAGCGCATGATGGGCCGCTCGCTGACCGATATTCAGACCCGCTATCCGCATCTGCCGTATCAGCTGCAGGCCAGTGAAAACGGCCTGCCGATGATCGCGACCGCGGCCGGTCTGCTGAACCCGATTCGTGTTTCCTCCGACATCCTCAAAGCGCTGGCGGCGCGTGCGATCGCAACGCTCGGCGGCGATCTGGACGGCGTAGTCATTACTGTTCCGGCCTATTTTGACGACGCACAGCGTCAGGGCACCAAAGACGCCGCGCGTCTGGCGGGCCTGCACGTGCTGCGCCTGCTGAACGAACCGACGGCGGCGGCGATTGCCTACGGCCTCGACTCCGGTCAGGAAGGGGTCATTGCGGTTTACGATCTCGGCGGCGGGACCTTTGATATCTCGATTCTGCGCTTAAGCCGCGGGGTGTTTGAAGTGCTGGCGACCGGCGGGGATTCCGCGCTGGGCGGCGATGACTTCGACCATCTGCTGGCTGACTACATTCGCGAGCAGGCGGGCATCAGCGATCGCAGCGATGCGCGCGTGCAGCGTGAGCTGCTGGATGCGGCTATTGACGCCAAAATCGCTCTGAGCGATGCGCAGACGGTTACCGTAAACGTTGCGGGCTGGCAGGGTGCGATCACCCGCGACCAGTTCAGCGATCTGATTGCCCCGCTGGTTAAGCGTACCCTGCTGGCCTGCCGTCGCGCATTGAAAGATGCGGGCGTGGAGGCGAACGAGGTGCTGGAAGTGGTCATGGTGGGCGGTTCGACCCGCGTGCCGCTGGTGCGTGAGCGCGTGGGCGAATTCTTTGGCCGCACGCCGCTGACCTCCATCGACCCGGACAAAGTGGTTGCCGTGGGCGCCGCAATCCAGGCCGATATCCTGGTCGGCAACAAGCCGGACAGCGAAATGCTGCTGCTGGACGTCATCCCGCTGTCGCTAGGGTTAGAAACCATGGGCGGCCTGGTGGAGAAAGTGATCCCGCGTAATACCACCATTCCGGTGGCGCGCGCGCAGGAGTTCACCACCTTCAAAGACGGCCAGACCGCGATGTCCATCCACGTGATGCAGGGCGAACGCGAACTGGTGCAGGACTGCCGCTCACTGGCGCGCTTTGCGCTGCGCGGTATCCCGGCGCTGCCTGCGGGCGGGGCGCATATTCGCGTTACCTTCCAGGTGGATGCGGACGGCCTGCTGAGCGTGACGGCGATGGAAAAATCCACCGGCGTGGAATCATCCATTCAGGTGAAGCCGTCTTACGGCCTGACCGATGGCGAAATCGCCTCCATGATTCAGGACTCAATGAGCTACGCCGAGCAGGATGTGAAGGCGCGTATGCTGGCTGAACAAAAAGTTGAAGCCGCACGCGTGCTGGAAAGCCTGCACGGCGCGCTTGCTGCCGATGCCGCGCTGTTAAGCGCCGCTGAGCGCCAGGTGATTGACGACGCTGCCGCGCACTTAAGCGCTGTCGCAGAAGGCAATGACGCTGACGCAATAGAAGAAGCCATTAAAAACGTTGATAAACAAACCCAGGACTTTGCTGCTCGCCGCATGGACAAATCTGTCCGCGTCGCGCTGAAAGGCCAGTCCGTGGACGAGGTTTAATATGCCAAAGATTGTAATTTTGCCTCATGCGGACCTCTGTCCGGATGGTGCTGTTCTGGAAGCGAAGACCGGTGAAACCATTCTCGATGTTGCCCTGCGTGCAGGTATCGAAGTGGAACACGCCTGTGAAAAATCCTGTGCCTGCACCACCTGCCACTGCATCGTGCGTGAAGGTTTCGACTCTCTCGCCGAGAGTACCGAAGACGAAGACGACATGCTGGATAAAGCATGGGGTCTGGAGCCAGACAGCCGCCTGAGCTGCCAGGCTGCGGTGACCGATGAAGATCTGGTCGTGGAATTCCCACGCTACACCATCAACCACGCACGCGAGCATTGATATGGGACTGAATTGGACAGACAGCCGTGAAATCGGCGAAGCGCTCTACGACGCAAACCCGGATCTCGATCCGAAGACCGTACGATTCACCGACATGCATCAGTGGATCTGCGATTTAGAGGATTTTGACGACGATCCAAACGCATCCAATGAAAAAATTCTGGAGGCGATTCTGTTAGTCTGGTTAGATGAAGCAGAGTAAATCACTTAACGGGCTGCCTTCTGGCGGCCCGTTTGCTAATAAGGATAAATAAAATGACCGAAGCGATGAAGATTACGCTCTCGAATCAGCCTGCTGACGCACGCTGGGGCGAAAAAGCCACCTACAGCATCAACAACGACGGTATTACCCTGCACCTGACGGGCAAAGATGATCTGGGCCTGATCCAGCGCGCCGCGCGTAAAATTGACGGGCTGGGCATTAAGCATGTCTCCCTGGACGGCGAAGGCTGGGACACCGACCGCAGCTGGGCATTCTGGGCAGGCTACAAAGGCCCGAAAGGCACCCGCAAAATTGAGTGGGCAAACCTCGATGCCGCCGGTCAGAAAGAGCTGGAAAGCCGCCTGCAAATTATCGACTGGGTGCGCGACACCATCAACGCCCCGGCGGAAGAACTTGGTCCGGAGCAGCTGGCACAGCGTGCGGTCGACCTGCTGTGCGGCGTGGCGGGCGACAAAATGTCCTACCGCATCACCAAAGGTGAAGACCTGCGCGAGCAGAACTACATGGGCATCCACACCGTGGGCCGTGGTTCCGAGCGTCCTCCGGTCCTGCTGGCGCTGGATTACAACCCAACCGGCGATAAAGCGGCACCGGTCTTTGCCTGCCTGGTCGGGAAAGGCATCACCTTCGATACCGGCGGCTACAGCCTGAAGCAGAGCGCGTTCATGGACTCCATGAAGTCCGACATGGGCGGCGCGGCAACCATCACCGGCGCGCTGGCGTTCGCGATCACCCGCGGTCTGAACAAGCGCGTGAAGCTTTATCTCTGCTGCGCGGACAACATGGTGAGCGGTAACGCCTTCAAGCTGGGCGATATCATTCGCTACCGCAACGGTAAAAACGTCGAAGTGATGAACACCGACGCCGAAGGCCGTCTGGTGCTGGCCGATGGCCTGATCGACGCCTCTGCACAGAAGCCAGAGCTGATTATCGACATGGCGACCCTGACCGGGGCGGCAAAAACCGCCCTGGGCAACGACTACCATGCGCTGTTCAGCTTTGACGACAAGCTGGCCGCTCGCCTGCTGGCAAGCGCCGCTGCGGAAAACGAACCGTTCTGGCGTCTGCCGCTGGCCGAGTTCCACCGCAGCCAGCTGCCGTCCAACTTTGCCGAGCTGAACAACACCGCGAGCGCGGCGTACCCGGCGGGTGCAAGCACGGCGGCAGGCTTCCTGTCCCACTTCGTTGAGAACTACCACGAAGGCTGGCTGCACATCGACTGCTCCGCAACGTACCGTAAAGCGGCGGTTGAGCAGTGGTCCGCGGGCGCGACCGGTCTGGGCGTGCGTACCGTGGCGAACCTGCTGACGGCTGAGTAATCTTTTTTGCCGGGTGGCGCTGCGCTTACCCGGCCTACAAAACCCGTAGGCCCGTGCAAGCGAAGCGCCGCCGGGCAATTGTGAAGTAGCCAAACTATGTCCGAAACCAAAAACGAATTAGAAACTCTGCTGGAGCAGGCGGCGACCGAGCCCGCCCACCGTCCGGCATTTTTCCGCACGCTGCTGGAATCCACCGTCTGGGTGCCGGGCACCGCGGCGGAAGGTGAGCAGGTTGTCGAAGACAGCGCGCTGGATCTGCTGCACTGGGAGAAAGACGACGGCACGTCGGTGATCCCGTTCTTCACCTCACTGGAAGCCCTGCAGGAAGCGGTAGAAGACGAACAGGCGTTCGTGGTGATGCCGGTGCGCACGCTGTTCGAGATGACGCTGGGGCAGACGCTGTTCCTCAACGCTAAACTGCCGACCGGGAAAGAGTTCACGCCGCGAGAAATCAGCCACCTGATTGGCGAAGAGGGCAACCCGCTCAGCACCCAGGAGGTGCTGGAAGGGGGCGAAACGCTGCTGCTGTCTGAGGTGGCCGAGCCGCCCGCGCAGATGATTGACTCCCTGACCACGCTGTTCAAAACGCTCAAGCCCGTCAGGCGTGCGTTTCTCTGCTCTATTAAAGAGCGCGCGGACGAACAGCCGGTGCTGTTGATCGGTATTGAAGCCGATGGAGATTTCGACGAGATCGTTCAGGCCGCGGGAAGCGTGGCGACCGACACGCTGCCGGGCGATGAGCCGATCGATATCTGCCAGGTGAAGAACGGTGAGAAGGGCATCAGCCACTTTATTACCGAGCACATCACGCCGTTCTACGAGCGTCGCTGGGGCGGCTTCCTGCGCGATCTCAAAACTAACCGCATCATCTGATTACGGCGGGGTGAATATCACCCCGTTGCTTCCAGCAGCAGTAAATCCATCAGCAGCACCAGATTCGACTCAAACGACGTCACCCCCGCGGCTTCGGCGGCGAAGTGTACCGCTTCGTCATAGAGGGCAAAATGCACGTCCGCCATCCCCGCCAGCGAATTGGCGGAGGCGCGGGTAAACGCGACGATGGTCATGCCGACATTTTTGGCAATCCGCGCTTTATCCAGCACCTGTTCCGTTTCGCCGCTGCGCGAGACGGCAATAAACACCTGATAGCGGGCGGCGTTGCTGAGGAAAATATTCCGGCTGTCCCCCGGCCCGGAGATAAACGCCGTTTTGCCCAGCACCTGCAGCTTCTTGGTCAGGTACTCCGCAAACAGATAGGAAAACCCGGCGCCGTAGAGAAAGAAGCTCTCTTTCTGGCGCAGCAGGTCGGCAAACTGCTGGCGCTTCTCCTGCGTGACCCACTGGAAGGTGTGCTGATAGTTGGCGATAAACTGATTAAACAGCGCCGGGAGTTCAGGAAGCGACTGCCCCTGAGCGGCTATGTGCGGCGTGTCGGAGAGCAACTGCTTGCAGTGCCAGATAAACTCGCTAAAACCGCTGAACCCCAGCTTCTGGCACAGCCGCATGATGGTGGCAGTAGAAACAAACGTCGTCTGCGCCAGCTCTCGGACCGTGATGTTGCCCACCAGCAGCGGATGCTCCGTAAGGTGGGCGAGGACGCGATACTCCGCACGGGTCAGCGATGCCCCGCGCGTTAACAACGTGGCCAGGCGGTTATCCATTATTTTGCGGGTTCGACAGGCAGATCGTCTCGCGCACCCCATTCGCTCCAGGCGCCGTCGTAAAGCGTGACGTCGTTCGCGCCGAGCGTGGCGAGTGCCAGGATCACCACGCAGGCCGTGACGCCGGAGCCGCAGCTGGCAATAATCGGACGATGCAAATCCACGCCTGCACGGTTAAAAATGGCGCGCAGCTCGTCGGTGGTTTTCAGCTCGCCCTCAAACACCAGGTCGCCCCACGGCACGTTCAGCGCGCCCGGAATATGTCCACGTTTTAGCCCCGGACGCGGTTCATCCGCTTCGGCATTGAAGCGCGGCGCGGGACGGGCATCGACGATTTGAGCCGTTTTTTCATGGCTCACGACCAGCACGTCGGTCAGGCGTTTCACCACGTGCGCGTCGAACGTGGCGTCAAATTCGCCTTCCGGCAGCGTCACGTCGCCCTGCTGAAGGGGCAGCTCGTCACGCTTCCAGCCGGCCAGTCCGCCCGCCAGAATCGACACTTTTTCCACGCCGAAGTTTTTCAGCATCCACCACGCGCGCGGCGCGGAGAAGAGGTTACCTTCATCATAGACAACGAGGTGTTTGTCTTTGCTGACGCCCAGCTCGCGCATCGCCACGGAAAATGCTTCCGGGCGCGGCAGCATGTGCGGCAGGGGAGAGTTGTGATCGGAGAGGGCTTCGATATCAAAAAATACCGCGCCAGGCAGGTGCCCTGCGCGGTATTCACCGGGCACGTCGCGATGCTCTTGCCCCGGCGGGGCCATACGCGCGTCAATAATCTGGACTTCCGGATCGTCACCGTGCTCAATCAGCCAGTCGGCGGCGACAAAATATGAGGTGGACATGGGTTGCCTCCATTCTTTTCCGTAAAACAGGATTGTCGGTGTTTTTTCTGACACCGACAAGCAAACCACGTTCAACTCGCGAGCAAGCCCCTATTTTTTCACCGTTTCGCCGTCCTGCCAGGCTTTTTGCAGCGCAGGCCAGTAGTCGCGGTTGGCCTCGATCATCTCATCCAGAATCGCCTTCGCGTGTACCATGGTCGGCACGGTGCGGTTGAGGGTAAACGCCTGCAGGGCTTTCTCATAGCTGCCCTCGATAGTCGCTTCAACCAGCAGCTGTTCAGAGGCCAACTGCTGTTGCAAAAGGGTCTGATGGAACAGCGGCACCTGACCGACGCGGATCGGTTCCGGGCCTTCGGAGGTGATATACGCGGGCACTTCCACCACGGCATCGTACGGCAGGTTGGTAATCGCTCCGCGGTTTTCGACCATCACCAGATGGCGGCTCCGCAGGTTAAAGGCCAGAGAGCAGGCGACGTCGACGATAAACTCGCCGTGAACGCCCACGTGGAAGGCATCCGGCAGGATCCCGGTGCGCTTATATTCTTCAGCTGCGGCGAACAGCTTTTTCTCGCGCCCGTCCATTACTTCATTGGCGCGGGTATAGTCCGGGTTCTGATGCTCCACAATCTGGTTCGGCATCAGGTAGTACTGCAGATACGGGTTCGGCAGATACTCCGGGAAGTTGTCCATGATAGGCTTAATGTTGCGCCAGGTCTTCACCCAGGAGGGATCAGAATGCTGCGGGTCGGTTTTGGCCGCATCTTCCGTCAGCAGGCCAAACTTCGCGATATGCTTGCGCAGCTCGGGCAGCTTGTCTTCGCCGTCCACCAGTACGCGGGTAAACCAGCCGAAGTGGTTCAGGCCGAAGTAGTCGACTTCAAGCTTGCGGCGATCGACGCCCAGAATCGCCCCCATATTGCGCATCGCGGCCACCGGCATATCGCAGATGTTCAGCACCCGCGCATTTGGCCGCAGGCGGCGCACGCCCTCCGCAACGATCGCCGCCGGGTTGGAGTAGTTCACGATCCAGGCTTTTTCATGCGCGTAGCGATCGACCAGATCGATAAGCTCGACCATCGGCAGGATCGTACGCAGCCCGTAGGCCAGCCCGCCGGGTCCGCAGGTCTCCTGGCCGACCACGCCGTGGCGCAGCGGGATCTTTTCATCCTGCTCGCGCATCTTGTACTGGCCGACGCGCATCTGGGCGAAGACGAAATGCGCGCCGCTGAAGGCCACTTCCGGGTCACTGGTGACGGTAAATTTGATGCTCTGACTGTGGTCGCGAATGACCTTCTCGACGACGGGCGCAATGGTGTTCTGACGCGCCTCGTCGATGTCATAGAGGCGAATTTCGGCCAGCGGGAAATCCTGCAGGCGCACCATCAGGCTTTTCACAATACCCGGCGTGTAGGTGCTACCGCCGCCGGCAATCGACAGAATGAATGGGGGTGTAAACATCTTTAGCTCCTTTCAGAGAAACGTCTCAACGGCTTCTCGCATTTTTTTGACGTGCAGCCCGTAGACCACCTGAACGTTGTTACCTTGTTTGATAATCCCTTTCGCGCCGGTCGCCTTCAGGCGCGGCTCGTCGATGATGTCGACGTCCTTCACCGTGACGCGTAAGCGGGTGTAGCAGTTATCCACCACTTCAATGTTTTCCCGGCCGCCCAGCCCCACCACGATGGATTCGCCCAGCCCGTCGTTATTGCCTTTGGCCTGATACTCCTGCTTGCTGTAGAGGCGCGTCTCCTTATCGTCATCCTCACGGCCTGGCGTTTTCATGTTGAAGCGCAGGATCAGGAAGCGGAACACCACGAAGTAGAGGGCGAACATGATCAGCCCGACCACGATGTACATCGGCCAGTTGGACTTCTCCGTGCCGAGCGGCAGGTTGTAAAGGATGAAGTCGATAATCCCGTTGGCGCCGATGGCGTGAACGCCCAGCAGCGAGAACAGCATCATGCCGATGCCGGTCAGCACCGCGTGCACCACGAAGAGCAGCGGGGCAACGAACAGGAAGGAGAACTCAATCGGCTCGGTCACGCCGACCAGCAGCGAGGTCAGCGCCGCCGGGATCAGAATGGCTTTCGCAATGGCTTTACGCTCCGGCTTTGCGGTCATATACATCGCCAGCGCGGCGGCAGGCAGGCCGAACATCTTGCTGATGCCGCGCGCGTCCCACACCACGGTGCTGCTGAGCGGCTTCACGTCCGGGCAGGCCATCTCGGCGAAGTAGATATTGCGCGCGCCCTGATAGGTTGCGCCGCACACATCCTGCGTGCCGCCCAGCTCGGTATAGAGGAACGGCGTATAAACCAGATGGTGCAGGCCGGTGGGCACCAGAATGCGTTCCAGGAAACCGTAAATTGCTACGCCAAACGGCCCGGAGCCTTTGATGGCCAGCGCCAGGGCGCTAATGCCGTGCTGGGCAAACGGCCACAGTTCACTCATCACTACGCCGAGCAGCATGGAGACGGGGAGCATGACGATGGCGACAAAACAGTGGCCGGAGTAAATCGCCATCGCGCCGTTGAACTGTACGCCGGAGTATTTGTTATACAGATAGCCGGAGAGCGCCCCGGTGAGGATCCCGGCGAAAACGCCCATCTCCAGCACCTGCACGCCCAGCACCATGGTCTGCCCGGCCGCTTTCATCTGGGCCGCTGGCGCCAGCGCGCCCTGCAGCTGCAGCGTGACGTTCATGGCATTGATGAACACCACAAAGGTCACCAGCCCAATCAGCGCGGCATAGCCTTTATCGCGCGTCGCCAGACCAATCGGGATACCGACGGCAAACACCAATGCCAGGTTAACCAGTACCGATACGGCAGATTTCGCGATGAGTTGGCCGATATTCTGAATCAGAGGATGGCCCAGAAACGGCAGGTACTCGGCAAGATTGCCGTTACCCAGCACGTTACCAAAGGCGATAAAAAGACCGACAATCGGTAAGATAAGTACCGGTCCGTACAATGATTTTCCGAAATTTTGTAGGGCGTTCACGGCTCGTTTCATGGCTTTCTCTCTTTTTGAACCGCGCACTCGGGGTGCGTCATGGTCATAAAACTAGCAGCCTTCAGGCGCGCTTATCCAGCTATCTTCTTGTTTTAAAAACAAATGACGTAAAAGGTTACATGTGACGTATGGTGCTGTGATCGCGGTTCCATCACGGGGTAGAGGCGTGATGCCATTCTGCGAGGCGCTTTCAAGATCCTAAAATTGGACTTTTTGAATTAATGAAACTTGCGGATAATACTTATCCGGACGACGACCAACAGGCTCCATGGGCCAGGGACAAAGGATGAAACCGTTTCGCTTAGCCGCGCTCTCTCTTGCGCTGCTTACCACGTTTACGCTTGTCGGCTGTGATAACAGCGACGATAAATCTCAGGCTGCGGCTCCCGCGGCATCCACCGAATCAACACCGAAAGCTGCGGAAAAGCCCAATGCAGAAACGCTGGCTAAACTGGCCGCTCAAAGTCAGGGAAAAGCGCTGACGTTGCTGGATACCTCTGAAGTTCAGCTCGACGGTGCCGCCACGCTGGTGCTGACCTTTTCTGTGCCGCTGAATCCCGATCAGGATTTCGCGAAAACAGCGCACGTCGTGGATAAGAAAAGCGGCAAGGTTGACGGGGCGTGGGAACTTGCGCCTAACCTGAAAGAGCTTCGACTGCGCCATCTTGAGCCTAACCGCAGCCTGGTCGTCACCGTTGAACGCGACCTGCAGGCGCTGAATAAAGCGACCTTTGGCATCGATTATGAAAAAGCCTTAACCACCCGGGATGTCGAACCGACGGTCGGTTTTGCCAGCCGCGGCTCACTCCTGCCGGGTAAAGTGGTGGAAGGCCTGCCGGTGATGGCGCTCAACGTTAACAACGTGGACGTGAACTTCTACCGCGTGAAGCCGGAGTCGTTGGCTTCCTTTGTCAGCCAGTGGGAATACCGCAATTCTCTGACCAACTGGGAATCCGATAACCTGCTGAAGATGGCGGAGCTGGTTTACACCGGTCGATTCGACCTTAATCCGGCGCGCAATACGCGCGAAAAATTGCTGCTGCCTCTGAAAGATATTAAACCGCTCCAGCAGTCTGGCGTTTATATCGCGGTCATGAACCAGGCAGGGCACTACAACTACAGCAACGCCGCGACGCTCTTTACCCTGAGCGATATTGGTCTTTCCGCTCACCGCTATCATAACCGCCTGGACATCTTCACCCAGAGCCTGGAAAACGGTGCCGCGCAGTCCGGCGTGACCGTGACGCTGCTGAATGACAAAGGTCAGACGCTCGCCGAAGCAAACAGCGATGCGGACGGCCATGCGAAGCTTGAAACCGACAAAGAGGCCGCGCTGATCCTGGCCAGTAAAGACGGCCAGACCACGCTGCTCGATCTCAAGCTGCCTGCGCTCGACCTGGCGGAGTTCGATATTGCCGGTAGCCCCGGCTACAGCAAGCAGTTCTTCATGTTTGGCCCACGCGATCTCTACCGTCCGGGTGAAACGGTAATCCTCAACGGCCTGCTGCGCGACAGCGACGGAAAACCGCTTCCCGATCAGCCTGTGAAGCTTGACGTGCTGCGTCCGGATGGACAGGTCGCGCGTACGATTGTCGTCAAGCCAGAGAACGGACTCTATCGCTTTAACTATCCGCTGGACAGCGGGGCGCAGACCGGTATGTGGCATATCCGCGCCAACACCGGCGACAACCTGCAGCGGCTGTGGGACTTCAACGTTGAAGACTTCATGCCGGAGCGTATGGCGCTCAACCTGACCGGGCAAAAAGCCCCGGTATCACAGCAGGATAACGTGGACTTTAACGTAGTGGGCTATTACCTGTATGGCGCACCGGCCAACGGTAATTCGCTGCAGGGCCAGCTGTACCTGCGTCCGCTGCGTGATGCGGTGGCTGCGCTGCCAGGCTTCCAGTTTGGCGATATCGCCGAGGAGAACCTGAGCCGCAGTCTGGATGAAGTTCAGCTTACGCTTGATGAGCAGGGGCGTGGACAGGTTTCTACCGAAAGCCAGTGGAAAGAGGTGCACTCTCCGCTGCAGCTGATTCTGCAGGCCAGCCTGCTGGAGTCCGGGGGCCGTCCGGTGACGCGTCGCGCTGAGCAGGCCATCTGGCCGGCGGCTCAACTGCCGGGTATTCGACCTCAGTTCGCCAGCAAGGCCGTTTACGACTACCGCACTGATACCACCGTTAACCAGCCGATTGTTGACGAGAACGGCAATGCCAGCTTCGATATCGTTTACGCTGATGCCAGCGGCGCGAAAAAAGCGGTGTCCGGGTTACAGGTTCGCCTGATCCGCGAGCGTCGGGACTACTTCTGGAACTGGTCTGAGAGCGAAGGTTGGCAGTCTCAGTTCGATCAGAAAGACCTGGTCGAAGGCGAGCAGGAGCTGACCCTCAAGGCCGACGAGACGGGTAAAGTCACCTTCCCAGTGGAGTGGGGCTCATATCGTCTGGAGGTTAAAGCGCCTGATGAGATGGTCAGCAGCGTGCGCTTCTGGGCGGGGTATAGCTGGCAGGATAACAGCGACGGCACCGGGGCAGCGCGTCCTGACCGCGTGACCCTGAAGCTGGATAAGCCCGCCTATCAGCCAGGCGATACCATCAACCTGCACATTGCAGCACCGGCTGCGGGCAAAGGCTATGCGATGATCGAATCTAGCGAAGGACCGCTGTGGTGGAAAGAGATCGACGTACCGGCAAACGGGCTCGATCTTGCTATCCCGGTCGACAAGGCCTGGAAACGTCACGATCTCTATCTGAGTACGCTGGTGGTTCGTCCAGGCGATAAATCCAAATCAGCCACGCCGAAGCGCGCGGTCGGCCTGCTGCATCTGCCGATGGGCGACGAAAATCGCCGCCTGAATATTGCGCTTGATAACCCGCAGAAGATGCGTCCAAACCAGACGCTCTCGGTGAAGGTGAAAGCCAGCGTGAAAGAGGGGGCGGTGCCGCAGAAAGTGAACGTGCTGGTCTCGGCGGTGGACAGCGGCGTGCTGAACATCACCGATTACGTCACGCCGGATCCGTGGCAGGCTTTCTTCGGCCAGAAGCGCTACGGCGCGGATATCTACGATATCTACGGCCAGGTCATTGAAGGGCAGGGCCGCCTGGCCGCGCTGCGCTTCGGTGGTGACGGCGATGAACTGAAGCGCGGCGGCAAACCGCCGGTGAATCACGTCACCATTATTGCCCAGCAGGCACAGCCGGTGACGCTCGATGCCAACGGAGAAGGCACGATTACGCTGCCGATTGGGGACTTCAACGGCGAGCTGCGTCTGATGGCGCAGGCCTGGACGGAGGACGATTTCGGCAGCAGTGAAAGCAAGGTTGTGGTGGCCGCACCGGTCATTACCGAACTTAACACGCCGCGCTTCCTGGCAAGCGGAGATACCTCGCGGCTGACGCTGGATATCACCAACCTGACCGACAAGCCGCAAACGCTGAACGTCGCACTGTCCTCTACCGGCAAACTGTCTCTGGAGGGCGCACAGCCGCAGCCGGTTCAGCTGCCTCCGGGGGCGCGCAGTACGATCTTTATTCCGGTGCGTGCGCTGGAGGGTTATGGTGACGGTGAGGTGACAGCACAGGTTACGGGCCTGCAGCTTCCGGGCGAGACCTTTGCGCCGCAGCAAAAGAGCTGGAAAATCGGCGTGCGCCCGGCGTTCCCGGCGCAGACGGTGAATACCGGTGCCATGCTGAACCCCGGCGAGTCCTGGACTGCACCAGCGCAGCATAGCAACGGTTTCTCGCCTGCAACGCTGCAGGGGCAACTGCTGCTGAGCGGCAAACCGCCGCTGAACCTTGCGCGCTATATTCGTGAACTGCAGGCGTATCCGTATGGCTGCCTGGAACAAACTACCAGCGGCCTGTTCCCGTCGCTCTACACCAACGCGGCGCAGCTGTCGGCGCTTGGCATTAAAGGTGACACGGACGATAAACGCCGCGCAGCGATTGATATTGGCATCTCCCGTCTGCTGCAGATGCAGCGTGATGACGGTGGTTTCGCGCTGTGGGATAAAAACGGTCCGGAAGAGTACTGGCTGACGGCCTACGTGACCGACTTCCTGGTGCGCGCGGGCGAGCAGGGTTACAGCGTACCAGCTGATGCAGTGAATAATGCCAATAGCCGCCTGCTGCGCTATCTGCAGGATCCGGGCATGATGTCCATCCGCTACAGCGACGACACCCAGGCCAGCAAGTTTGCGGTGCAGGCTTATGCTTCGCTGGTGCTGGCGCGTCAGCAAAAAGCACCGCTCGGCGCGCTGCGTGAAATCTGGGATCGCCGCGCTCAGGCGGCATCTGGTCTGCCATTGATGCAGCTGGGCATGGCGCTCAAACTGATGGGCGATGCGCCGCGCAGCCAGAAGGCGCTGGATCTGGCGGTCAAAACGCCGCGTAACGACAGCAAAACCTGGATGGCCGATTACGGCAGCCAGTTGCGTGACAACGCGCTGATGCTCTCCCTTCTGGAGGAGTACAAGCTGTTGCCGGATGCGCAAAATACGCTGCTGAATGCTCTGTCTGAAGAGGCCTTCAGCCAGCGCTGGCTGTCAACGCAGGAGAGCAATGCGCTGTTCCTGGCGGGACGTTCGCTGCAAACCTTGTCTGGTGCGTGGCAGGCAACGACCTCTCTTTCAGAACAAGCGCTGAGCAGCGATAAATCGCAGATCCAAAACGTGAACGGCGACCAGCTTGGTGCGCTTCAGGTGACCAATACCGGAACGACACCGATGTGGGTGCGCCTGGACAGCACCGGCTATCCGGAATATGCCCCTCAGCCGAGCTCGAACGTGCTGCAGGTTGAACGTCATATCCTGGCAACCGACGGTAGCAGTAAATCGCTCTCTTCCCTGAAGAGCGGCGAACTGGTGCTGGTGTGGCTGGAAGTGAAAGCCAGCCAGAACGTGCCGGATGCGCTGGTGGTGGATCTCCTCCCTGCGGGTCTGGAGCTGGAAAACCAGAACCTGGCGAACAGCAGCGCCAGCCTGCAGGACAGCGGCAGTGAGGTACAGAACCTGCTCAGCCAGATGCAGCAGGCGGATATTCAGCATATGGAGTTCCGCGACGACCGCTTTGTGGCTGCCGTGCCAGTAAATGAAGGTCAACCTGTGACGCTGGTTTACCTGGCGCGCGCCGTGACGCCGGGAACCTATCAGGTGCCGGTCCCGATGGTGGAGTCTATGTACGTTCCGCAGTGGCGGGCAACGGGTGCGGCCAGTGGCCCGCTGATTGTTGTTCCGTGATATGCAGTTAGCTCGTCTGACACGCTCCCGCTGGCTTTGGCTGGCGGGAGCGCTTCTCGTTTTATGGGGGCTGATTATCGCCGCCGACCGCCTGTGGCCGTTGCCTCTAAAAGAGGTTAACCCCGCGCGCGTGGTGGTGGACGAGAAGGGCGCGCCGCTCTGGCGTTTCGCCGACCACGACGGTATCTGGCGTTATCCGGTGACGATTGAAGACGTCTCTCCCCGTTATCTTGAGGCGCTAATCCAGTACGAAGATCGCTGGTTCTGGGAGCATCCTGGTGTAAACCCGCTCTCTGTCCTGCGCGCCGCCTGGCAGGATCTCAGTTCTGGCAAAGTCGTCTCTGGCGGCAGTACGCTCACCATGCAGGTAGCACGCCTGCTGGATCCGCATCCGCGCACCTTTGGCGGTAAAATTCGTCAGCTCTGGCGGGCTATGCAGCTGGAGTGGCACCTCTCTAAACGCGACATCCTGACGCTCTATCTCAACCGCGCCCCCTTTGGCGGCACGCTGCAGGGGGTCGGGGCTGCAAGCTGGACCTATCTCGGCAAACCGCCGTCGCAGCTCAGCTATTCCGAAGCCGCGCTGCTGGCGGTACTGCCGCAGGCACCCAGCCGCTTACGTCCGGACCGCTGGCCTGAACGGGCCGAAGCGGCGCGCAACAAAGTGCTCGACCGCATGGTGACGCAGGGCGTCTGGTCCGCGAAGCAGGTCAAAGAATCGCGGGAAGAATCGGTATGGCTAGCGCCCCGGCAGATGCCGCAGCTGGCACCGCTCTTTGCGCGCATGATGCTCGGCAAAAGCCGCGACACTAAAGTAGTCACCACGCTGGATGCCGGGCTACAGCGGCAGCTGGAAGAGCTGGCGATGAACTGGAAATCGCGCCTGCCGGCACGCAGCTCGCTGGCGATGATCGTCGTGGATCACACCGATATGAAAGTGCGCGGCTGGGTCGGGTCGGTGGATATTAACGATGACACGCGTTTCAGCCACGTGGATATGGTCAACGCGATCCGATCCCCGGGATCGGTGTTAAAGCCCTTTATCTACGGTATGGCGCTGGACGATGGCCTGATCCATCCCGCCTCCCTGCTTCAGGACGTTCCCAGAAAAACCGGTGATTATCGTCCCGGGAATTTTGACAGCGGGTTCCATGGACCCGTCAGCATGAGTGAAGCGCTGGTGCGCTCCCTCAACCTGCCTGCGGTACAGGTTCTGGAAGCCTACGGGCCAAAACGGTTTGCCGGGATGCTGAGCAACGCGGGGTTGCCGCTGATCCTGCCCGCAGGGGCGCAGCCAAATCTGTCTCTGATCCTCGGCGGGGCAGGCGCGCGGCTGGCCGATATCGCCGCGACCTACAGCGCCTTTGCCCGACACGGCAAGGCGGGAAGGCTGCGGTTACAGCCGGGCGACCCGCTGATTGAACGTCCGCTGTTGTCACAAGGTTCGGCGTGGATTATTCGCCGTATTCTGGCGAACGAGGCGCAGCCGCTGCCGGATAATGCGCTGCCGCAAATTGCGCCGCTGGCGTGGAAAACCGGCACCAGCTACGGCTACCGAGATGCCTGGGCCATCGGTCTGAATGCCCGTTACGTGATTGGCATCTGGACCGGACGACCGGACGGCACGCCGGTGGCGGGGCAGTTCGGTTTCGCCAGCGCGGTTCCGCTATTAAACCAGGTGAATAACCTGCTTCAGTCACGCTCAACGGTAGACGAAGCCCGCCTGCCGCGCGATCCGCGCCCGAAGAGCGTCGGGCGGGGCGTGATCTGCTGGCCGGGCGGTCAGTCGCTGCCGGAAGGCAGTGAAAACTGCCGACGTCGCCTGTCGACCTGGCTGCTGGAAGGGAGTGAACCGCCCACGCTGCTCCTGCCGGAGCAGGAAGGCATACGCGGCATTCGTTTCCCGGTCTGGCTGGATAAAACGGGTAAACGTGTGGCAGCAGATTGCCCTGATGCGACTGAAAAAGTCCTGGATGTCTGGCCGCTGCCGCTGGAGCCGTGGCTGCCCGCTGCGGAAAAAAGGGCGGCGCGCCTCCCTGCTGCATCAACGGTTTGTCCGCCGCTGGATAACGGTAATATCGCACCGCTTATGCTGTCTGGTGTCAGGGAAGGTGCCGTTATTAAACATCTCCCGGGGGAGGCAAATATAACGCTTTCAATCTCAACCAGCGGTGGAGAAGGGCAGCGATGGTGGTTTTTAAATGGCGAACCTTTAGAAAGCCATAATTATAATCATTCGCTCAAATTATCTTTACCTGGGAAATATCAATTAATTGTTATGGATGAATCAGGGCAAATGGCGACGGTAAATTTCGAAATGGATAATTAATTAAGCCAGAAGAGTTAGCTTGATAATTATCAATGTTCGTTATTTCAAAAAAACGAGAATGCGTTTTTATTTGAAGGAACGAACAATGAAGAAAAATAAGAAGCTGAGAGAGAGACTCAATCCCGCTCTCTCCCGGCGTCACTTTATTCAGGCCGGATCCGCACTTGCCGCTCTGCCGTTTGTGGTGAAAGCCGGCAAAGTACAGGCGACAGCTTCGTCGGCTGCGATCAATACGCCAGAAGAAAAGGTCATTCAAACCTGCAGCACCTTTGACTGCGGGGGAAAATGCGATATTCGGGCGCACGTGAGCGACGGTGTGGTAACGCGGATCGCCACGCGTCCGGATAATGAACTGGATCCTCAAATGCCGGTAATGCGTGCCTGTGTTCGTGGCCGCGCATACAGAAAATTTGTTTATCATCCCGATCGGCTGAAATATCCAATGAAACGCGTGGGTAAGCGTGGAGAAGGAAAATTCGAACGTATTACCTGGGATGAAGCCACCACGCTTATTGCCAGTCAATTAAAAACCATTACGCAAAAATACGGCGCCGCATCGCGCTATGTGCACGTGGGCACCGCAGTTTCCGGCGGAACGTTTTCAGGCGATAAAATGGTCCGTCGCCTGCTTAATTTAACGGGTGGGTATCTCGAAAGCTATCACTCGGTCAGCATGGGCAACACGGCGGCGGCAACGCCGTATATCTACGGCACCGCCGCCAGCGGCAGTTCGCTGGACACGCTGCTGGACACTAAGCTGGTTATCCTCTGGGGGCATAACCCCACTGAGACGATATTTGGTCACAGTAACTACTTCTTCCAGAAGATGAAGCAAAACGGCACCCGCTTTATCGTCGTCGATCCGCGCTATTCGGACACGGTGTCATCGCTGGCCGACCAGTGGATCCCGCTGCTTCCGACGACCGATAACGCGCTGATGGATGCGATGATGTACGTGATCGTTACGGAAAATCTGCACGATCGTGAGTTTATTCAGCGCTATACCCTGGGCTTTGACGAAGACGCCATGCCGGAAGGGGTTCCTGAAAATGAATCTCTGATGGCTTACCTGACCGGCGCAAAAGATGGCGTAGCGAAAACGCCAGAGTGGGCAGAGAAAATTACCCATGTGCCTGCGCAGACCATCCGCCAGCTGGCGCGCGACTACGCAACCACCAAACCAGCCGCGCTGATCCAGGGCTGGGGTCCACAGCGACATAACTGCGGCGAGCGCACCGCGCGTGGCTCGACGTTGCTGGCGACGCTGACGGGGAATGTCGGGGTGAAAGGCGGCTGGGCGGCAGGCTATGGCGGCTGCGCTAACCGAAAATTCGCGACCGGGCCGGAGATGCCGGATAACCCAGTCAAAGCCAAAATTTCGGTGATGAACTGGGTGCAGGCGGCTGACGATGCCACGAAGGTGACGGCAGAGGACGGCCTGAAAGAGGCAGAGAAGCTGGACAGCAATATCCGCATCCTGTTCTCGCTGGCGGGCAATTATCTGGCTAACCAAAACCCGGACCTTCATCAGGCCACCCGTGTCCTGGAAGACGAGTCGAAAATCGAGTTTATCGTCGCAAGCGATCTGTTCATGACGCCGAGCGCTAAATATGCCGATCTACTGTTACCGGAAACCAGCTTTATGGAGCGCTGGAATATCGGCGAAACCTGGAGCACGGCAAGCTATCTGATCCTGTCCGAAAAGCTAATTGAACCTGAATTCGAACGCCGTTCGGATTACGACTGGCTGCGTGAGGTTGCTGCAAAGCTCGGCATTGAGCCTGCGTTCAGCGAGGGGCGTGACGAAAAAGGGTGGATTGAACACATCTGGGAGCAGACGCGGCTGTCCATGCCGGAGGAAAACCTGCCGGACTTCGTGACGCTACAAAAGACGCGTCAGCATCTTTTCAAAAGTGAGCCGTTCGTCGCCTTTGAAGACAACATCCGCGATCCGCAAAATCATCCGTTCCCGACGCCGTCAGGGAAAATTGAGATCTTCTCGAAGCGTCTGTACGACATGCATCACCCGGAAATTCCGGCGCTGTCGCACTACGTCCCCGCCCATGAAGGGCCGGAGGACGCGCTGGCGGAAACCTTCCCGCTCCAGCTGATCACCTGGAAAGGGAAAAATCGCGCTAACTCCACCCAGTATGCCAACCCGTGGCTGGTGGAAGCCCAGCAGCAAAAGCTGTGGATCAATCCTCAGGACGCGCAAAAGCGCGGCATTGGGCAAGGGGATATTGTGCGCATTCATAACGCGCGCGGCATTTGTGAGATCCCGGCGGAGGTTACGCCGCGCATCATTCCAGGCGTTGTGGCCATGCAGGCAGGCGCCTGGTGGCAGCCAGATGAGCAGGGTATTGATAAAGGCGGTTGCGCGAACGTGCTCAGTTCAGCCCGTATTACCGCGCTGGCGAAAGGGAATTCACATCAAACCATGCTGGTGGAGGTGGCAAAAGCATGAGTCAGTTTAAACACTACGCGCCGGTGAGCGACAAACAGCTGGGCTTCTATATCGACTCTTCACGCTGCTCGGGCTGCAAAGCCTGTCAGGTGGCGTGCAAAGATAAAAACAACCTTGAGGTCGGACGCCGTTTCCGCCGCGTGTACGAGGTTAACGGCGGGAATTTCATCCCGACCGGGCAGGGCGGCGTCAGCAATAACGTTTTTGCCTACACACTCTCTATTTCCTGCAACCACTGTGCGGACCCCATCTGCACCAAAAATTGTCCGACCACCGCGATGCACAAGCGTCCGGGCGACGGCATCGTGCGCGTCGATACGGATAAATGCGTCGGCTGCGGCTACTGTGCGTGGTCCTGTCCTTACGGCGCGCCGCAGCTCAACGAGCAGACCGGACAGATGTCGAAATGCGATTTCTGTGTGGATCTGCAGGCAAAGGGGGAACTACCGGTATGCGTGGCAACCTGTCCGCTGGAGGCAATCAAATTCGGTCCGATAGATGAACTTCGGGCGAAATACGGTACGGTCTGTGACGTGAAAGGCCTGCCTGATTCTTCCCTCACAAAACCAAACCTGGTGATCAAGGCGCATCAGGGCGCAGAGAAAGAGGAGAAGCGTCATGCATGAGTTACCGCTGCTGATTTTTACGCTGTTCCTGCAGGGATCGGTTGGCGTGACGCTATGGCTGGCATTCGGAGGCGCGCATGTTTCACAGCGTAGCGCGCTGCTGCCTTCTGTCGGGGCGTTTGTGCTGGCGAGCCTCGGCCTGCTCGCCTCGGCGCTGCACATGGGGTATCCGCTCAATGCACTCAACGCGCTGCGCCATGTTTCCAGTTCCTGGCTGAGCCGTGAAATTGTCTTTGCCAGCCTTTACCTTGTGGCTCTTGGCCTCGCGACGCTGCTGATGTTTGCCAAAAAGCCGGGATGGAAGCTGCTTTTAGCTGTCGCGGGTCTTGTCGGACTGGTGGATGTGTTTTGCATGGCACAGATCTACATGCATGCGTCCGTTGTCACCTGGCAACACATTAACACGCTGGTGTTATTTATCGGCTCGGTGGGCATTATCGGTTCAGCCTGTATGGCCGTCGGGACGCCTTCCCGAGCGACCCTGCGTGCAGCGGTGATTATTATCACGCTGCTGGTGCTGGCGCGCCTGGTGATGCAACCCGTCTGGCTGGCAGACATAACGGCCGCAGACAACGCCGTGGTGACTTTCCCGCACGCTCCGTTACGAATGCTGGAGCAACTGCGCACCGTGCATCTGCTGAGCTGGTGCGTTTCCGTTGCGGGTATGCTGTGCTTTGCCGTGGGGGGGCTGAAAGCTGTGCGAGGCCCGGTGCTGCTGGGAAGCGCGTTACTGATTGTGGGTGAGCTGATGCTGCGCTTCGTTTTCTTCAGTATTGGCTGATGGGCGGATTAACGTTTGCCCCTGCGATGGACGTGACGCATGCGTGCGTCCGTCGCCGTTTTCGCCGCGCTGCCTGCCGCGCCTGCGCGGACGCTTGTCCTGCGCAGGTTTTTGCTTTTACGGAAACGGGCGTTTCGGTTGATGAGAGTCGCTGTATTGAATGCGGTAACTGCCTGTTTGTCTGCCCCACAGCCGCCATTACCGGTATCGCACCGCGAAAACGCTTTCTGCGGGAGGATACCCTTGTAGGGCCTTTTACTGAACCTGCACCAGGGGTGAATGAACTGCTTCTGTGGCATGCGCAATACCACGTTCGTTTTATCAGTATCGAGGCGGAGCAGCACCCTGAATGGATGTTGGCGCTTGCCCGGCTTAATTTTGTGCTCCGCCGCCGTGGTGAAAGGTCCTGGACGTTTAAGCCTGTCCCGAACGGTGAGGTTAATATCGCCCGTCGTACGCTTATGCACGTTCCACGGGAAGATGTGAGAGGGTGTACCGTCGTGCCCGGCCAGCGAGAGCTGCGCAGGGTATTCCCGGAATTCAGCGAGTCAGATATCGTTTTCGACACCGGAAAGTGCATGCTTTGCGGGGCTTGCTGGCGAAGCTGCACGGAAAACGCGATTCGTTTCGAGAACGGCGTGCTGGTCGTGGAAACCGGGTGCTGTACCGGCTGTGGAGGGTGCGAAGCGGTATGCCAGCATGACGCGATAAACGTGACGCATATGGAGGGGATAGCGAAAAGCATCGCCACTCCAGCATTTGAGGCAGTTTGCCAGACGTGTCACCGTCATTTCTGGTCATTTACGTCTGATGAAAAGCATTGCCCGATCTGTTTACACCATCATTACGGTATGCGAAATTCGACCTGTTGCTAATCTTCGTCTCATTTTAAAAAAATGTTATGCAGAACCATAGGCAATGGCGCTATTGCTCATTATAATCCGCGCCACACCATACTCAGGTATGCAAAACAACAGAACATTGACAGAGGTTATCATGGCTATTGAACGTACTTTTTCCATCATCAAACCAAACGCGGTGGCAAAAAACGTTATTGGCAGCATCTTCGCTCGCTTTGAATCAGCAGGGTTTAAGATCGTTGGCACCAAAATGCTGCACCTGACCGTTGAACAGGCTCGCGGTTTCTATGCTGAGCACGAAGGTCGCCCATTCTTTGACGGCCTGGTCGAGTTCATGACCTCCGGTCCAATCGTGGTATCCGTGCTGGAAGGCGAAAACGCAGTTCAGCGTCACCGCGATCTGCTGGGCGCAACCAACCCGGACAACGCGCTGGCGGGTACGCTGCGTGCTGACTACGCAGACAGCTTCACCGAGAACGGCACCCACGGTTCTGATTCCGTTGAATCTGCCGCGCGCGAAATCGCGTTCTTCTTCGCAGAAGGCGAAGTGTGCGCTCGCACTCGTTAATATTTTCGTAAATGCCGCGTGCAAACGTGGCATCCCTGCGTCAGACTTTGTACAATGCAACGCCCCGGACGAGCAGACTGCTTTCCGGGGCGTTTCTTTTCAACCCTCCATGGGCCATAACGTGTAACAACGAGGCCGGATAAAATTATGTCTGAATTAGTGAATACCTCCGAAGTCGCCATTCCTGCGGTTCCAAATAAAAATGGAAAAATCAACCTGCTGGATCTGAACCGTCAGCAGATGCGCGAGTTCTTCAAAGATATGGGTGAGAAGCCGTTTCGTGCCGACCAGGTGATGAAATGGATGTACCACTATTGCAGCGACAACTTTGATGACATGACAGACATCAACAAGGTCCTGCGCAACAAGCTCAAAGAAGTGGCTGAAATCCGCGCACCGGAAGTGGTGGAAGAGCAGCGCTCGTCTGATGGCACCATCAAATGGGCGATTGCCGTCGGCGATCAGCGCGTTGAGACGGTTTATATTCCGGAAGATGACCGCGCCACGCTGTGCGTCTCTTCTCAGGTAGGATGCGCGCTGGAGTGCAAATTCTGCTCTACCGCGCAGCAAGGCTTTAACCGTAATCTGCGCGTGTCTGAAATTATCGGCCAGGTGTGGCGTGCGGCAAAAATCGTGGGTGCAGCGAAAGTGACCGGTACCCGCCCAATCACCAACGTGGTGATGATGGGGATGGGTGAGCCGCTGCTGAACCTGACCAACGTGGTTCCGGCGATGGAAATCATGCTCGACGACTTCGGTTTTGGTCTGTCTAAACGCCGCGTCACGCTGTCTACTTCAGGCGTAGTGCCTGCACTGGACAAGCTGGGCGA
The DNA here is from genome assembly GCF_019718755.1 of Enterobacter sp. RIT637. Lineage (NCBI taxonomy): Bacteria > Pseudomonadati > Pseudomonadota > Gammaproteobacteria > Enterobacterales > Enterobacteriaceae > Enterobacter > Enterobacter sp. RIT637. Next base: position 198,940 of record NZ_JAIHAZ010000004.1, on the reverse strand, counting down.
CATGATTGACGTTGCGCTGGCGATCTCCCTGCACGCGCCAAACGATGCGATCCGTGACGAAATTGTGCCGATCAACAAAAAGTACAATATCGAAACCTTCCTGGCTGGCGTGCGCCGCTACCTGGAGAAATCCAATGCCAACCAGGGCCGCGTGACCATCGAGTACGTGATGCTTGATCACGTCAACGACGGTACCGAGCATGCGCATGAGCTGGCAGAATTGCTGAAAGATACGCCGTGCAAGATTAACCTGATCCCATGGAACCCGTTCCCGGGCGCGCCATACGGCCGTAGCTCGAACAGCCGTATCGATCGTTTCTCGAAAGTGCTGATGGAGTACGGATTCACCACCATCGTGCGTAAAACGCGAGGTGATGATATCGATGCCGCATGCGGACAGCTGGCGGGTGATGTGATTGACCGTACCAAACGTACGCTGCGTAAACGCGTGCAGGGCGAGACAATCGCGGTCAAAGCTGTTTGATTATTATGCAGTCACGGCGCATGATCTGCGCCGTGAAGCATAATCTTACTGAATAATCAGTCAGATTCGTGATGTTTGATTAATAATTACGGTGCGTTTCATATGACTTTCGGGCAGTATGTAACGACGTAACAACAGTTTAGCCAGGCGGGCAGAGCTGCACTGTCATCTACCGGCTGACAGTCTTATACTGTCTGTTCAAGGTTAACTGACCAGAAGTTTCGCGGTGCGGGTGGCATTGTGACTCACCGGCACCTGAACCCTTATTTTTCACGTACCAGTAGTTGTAGCGAATGAATACTGAAGCCACTCACGACCAAAATGAAGCACTCTCCACTGGCGTTCGTCTTCGCAACGCCCGTGAACAACTCGGACTCAGCCAGCAAGCCGTTGCAGAACGCTTGTGCCTGAAGGTTTCCACGGTTCGCGATATTGAAGAAGATAAGGCGCCTGCCGATCTGGCTTCAACATTTTTGCGCGGTTATATCCGCTCTTACGCAAAACTGGTGCATATCCCCGAAGAAGAATTACTGCCAATGATGGAGAAGCAGGCACCGGTCCGTGCAGCAAAAGTTGCGCCGATGCAGACCTTCTCTCTGGGGAAACGCCGTAAAAAACGTGACGGCTGGCTGATGAGCTTTACCTGGCTGGTGCTGTTTGTTGTGGTCGGCCTGACGGGCGCATGGTGGTGGCAAAACCACAAGGCGCAGCAGGAAGAGATCACTACGATGGCCGATCAGTCTTCTGCCGAGCTTAATCAATCCGGCAATGACAACGCACAGAGCGTGCCGTTGAACACGGACAGCGCGGCTCCGTCCAGCGAGCCGCAACCAGCTGCGACCGATACCGCTCAGGCTCCTGCCACCACGCCTGACGCCGCACCAGCCACGCAGGCGCAGGATCAGAACGCGGTTGTTTCACCTTCACAGGCCAATGTGGATACCGCCCCTGCGGCGACGGCACCAGCGGATAATACTGCTGCGGCACCACTGCCTACCGACCCGGCAGCCACTGCGACGCCTGCAGTCGATCCTAACGCGCTGGTGATGAATTTCAGCGCCGACTGCTGGCTGGAAGTGACTGACGCGACAGGCAAAAAGCTGTTCAGCGGCCTGCAGCGTAAAGATGGCACGTTAAACCTAACGGGTCAGGCACCTTACAAACTTAAAATCGGCGCTCCGGCAGCGGTACAGATCCAGTATCAAGGAAAACCTGTCGACCTGAGCCGCTTTATCAGAACTAACCAGGTTGCGCGTCTTACCGTTAATGCCGAACAATCAGCAGCACAGTAACAGACGGGCAACGCGGGAGATTTTTCATGCATAACCAGGCTCCGATTCAACGTAGAAAATCGAAACGGATTTACGTTGGGAATGTGCCAATCGGGGACGGTGCACCTATCGCCGTCCAGTCGATGACCAATACGCGCACCACGGATGTGGAAGCAACGGTCAATCAGATCAAAGCATTAGAGCGTGTAGGCGCGGACATTGTTCGCGTCTCCGTCCCGACGATGGATGCCGCCGAAGCGTTCAAACTCATCAAGCAGCAGGTCAGCGTTCCGCTGGTGGCTGATATTCACTTCGACTACCGTATAGCACTGAAAGTCGCTGAATATGGCGTCGACTGCCTGCGTATTAACCCAGGTAACATCGGTAACGAAGAGCGTATCCGCATGGTGGTGGACTGCGCTCGCGACAAAAATATTCCTATCCGTATCGGTGTGAATGCCGGTTCCCTGGAAAAAGATCTGCAGGAAAAATACGGTGAGCCAACGCCGCAGGCGCTGCTCGAATCCGCCATGCGTCACGTTGATCATCTGGATCGTCTTAACTTCGATCAGTTCAAAGTTAGCGTGAAAGCGTCCGACGTGTTCCTTGCTGTAGAGTCTTACCGTCTGCTGGCAAAGCAGATCGAGCAGCCTCTGCACCTCGGGATCACCGAAGCGGGCGGCCTGCGCAGCGGTTCTGTGAAGTCTGCGATCGGTCTGGGCCTGCTGCTCTCCGAAGGGATCGGCGACACGCTGCGCGTCTCGCTGGCGGCCGATCCGGTGGAAGAGATCAAGGTCGGTTTCGATATCCTGAAGTCACTGCGTATCCGCGCCCGCGGGATCAACTTCATTGCCTGTCCAACCTGCTCACGTCAGGAGTTCGACGTGATTGGTACGGTGAATGCGCTGGAGCAGCGCCTGGAAGACATCATTACCCCGATGGACGTTTCCATCATCGGCTGCGTGGTGAACGGTCCGGGTGAAGCGCTGGTGTCAACACTGGGCGTGACCGGCGGTAACAAGAAAAGTGGTCTCTATGAAGATGGCGTTCGTAAAGATCGTCTGGATAATAGCGACATGATCGACCAGCTCGAAGCACGGATTCGTGCCAAAGCCGCAATGATGGACGAGACGCAGCGCATCAACGTTCAGCAGGTTGAAAAATAACGTGATGGGAAGCCGCGAGCTTCCCATGTATGATTGAACCCATTCTTTGGGTTTTTTTTGTATATAGAAAGAGAATAAACGTGGCAAAAAACATTCAAGCCATCCGCGGCATGAACGATTATCTGCCTGGCGAAACCGCCATCTGGCAGCGCATTGAAGGCACACTGAAGCAGGTGCTCGGCAGCTACGGTTACAGCGAAATCCGTTTGCCGATTGTAGAGCAGACCCCGTTATTCAAACGCGCGATCGGCGAAGTGACCGACGTGGTTGAAAAAGAGATGTACACCTTTGAGGACCGCAACGGCGACAGCCTGACCCTGCGTCCGGAAGGTACGGCGGGCTGCGTACGCGCCGGCATCGAACATGGTCTTCTGTACAATCAGGAGCAGCGCCTGTGGTATATCGGCCCGATGTTCCGCCACGAACGTCCGCAGAAAGGTCGTTATCGCCAGTTCAATCAGCTGGGTGTGGAAGTCTTTGGCCTGCAGGGCCCGGATATTGACGCCGAACTGATTATGCTGACCGCCCGCTGGTGGCGTGCCCTCGGTATCGCCGATCACGTTTCCCTTGAGCTGAACTCTATCGGTTCTCTGGAAGCTCGCGCTAACTACCGCGATGCGCTGGTGGCGTTCCTGGAACAGCATAAAGAGAAGCTGGACGAAGACTGCAAACGCCGCATGTACAGCAACCCGCTGCGCGTTCTTGATTCCAAAAACGCAGACGTTCAGGCACTGCTGAACGATGCGCCTGCCCTGGGTGACTACCTGGATGAAGAATCTCGCGAACACTTCGCGGGCCTGTGCAAGCTGCTTGAAGCGGCAGGCATTGCCTATACCGTGAACCAGCGCCTGGTGCGCGGTCTGGACTACTACAACCGCACCGTGTTTGAGTGGGTAACTACCAGCCTCGGTTCGCAGGGTACCGTATGTGCGGGCGGTCGTTATGACGGTCTGGTTGAGCAACTTGGCGGTCGCGCAGCGCCTGCTGTTGGCTTCGCGATGGGTCTTGAGCGACTTGTTTTGCTGGTTCAGGCAGTTAATCCGGAATTTAAAGCAGATTCCGTTGTCGATATATACCTGGTGGCCTCAGGTGCGGATACGCAGTCTGCGGCGATGCAGCTTGCCGAACGCGTGCGCGATGCGCTGCCGGGCGTTAAGCTGATGACCAACCATGGCGGCGGCAACTTCAAAAAACAGTTTGCTCGTGCCGATAAGTGGGGCGCAAGTATTGCACTGGTGCTGGGCGAGTCCGAAGTGGCTAACGGCGAAGTGGTAGTGAAAGACCTGCGCTCTGGTGAGCAAACAACGGTAACGCAGGACGGCGTTGCGGCGCACTTGCGCACTCTATTGGGCTAAGGAGAAAGACTGCGTGGAAATGTACGAGAACGAACACGACCAGGTCGACGCGATTAAACGCTTCTTTGCTGAAAACGGCAAAGCATTGGTTGTTGGGGTTATTTTGGGTGTAGGTGCGCTGGTAGGCTGGCGCTACTGGAACAACCATCAGGCTGATGCCGCTCGCGGTTCGTCTTTGAGCTACGAAAATACCGTTAGCGCAATTCGTGCCGACCAGCCGCAAACGCTGACGGCAGCGGAGAAATTTGCGGCTGACAACAAAAACACCTACGGCGCGCTGGCCGCGCTGGAAGTGGCTCAGCAGTACGTTGATAAAAACGAACTGGACAAAGCCGCTGCACAACTGACTCAGGGCCTTGCTGCTGCAAGCGATGAAAACCTGAAAGCAGTGATCAACCTGCGTCTGGCACGTATCCAGGTTCAGCAGAAAAAAGTCGATTACGCGCTGAAAACGCTCGATACCATCAAAGGCGACGGTTTTGCTGCCATCGTTGCTGATTTGCGCGGTGAAGCACTGCTGAGCAAAGGTGACAAAGCGGGCGCGCGTAAAGCGTGGCAAGCTGGCGTAGATAGCAAAGCTTCACCTGCGCTGAGCGAAATGATGCAGATGAAAATAAATAATTTGTCCGTCTGAGAGGGACCCGATGCAATTGCGTAAATTACTTCTGCCAGGACTGCTTTCTGTTACGTTATTGAGTGGTTGTTCACTGTTCAGTGGCGAAGAAGATGTTGTAAAAATGTCCCCGCTGCCAACGGTTGAAAACCAGTTTACCCCATCCACCGCGTGGGACGTCTCCGTGGGCAGTGGGATTGGTGATTTCTATTCCAACCTGCATCCGGCGTATGCGGACAGCGTTGTCTATGCCGCTGACCGCAAAGGTACCGTGAAAGCGGTGAACGCCGATGACGGGAAAGAAGTCTGGTCCGTCAACCTGGCGGAAAAAGACGGTTGGTTCTCCCGTAAACCTGCGCTGCTTTCCGGCGGCCTGACCGTCGCTGGCGGTCACGTTTACGTGGGAAGCGAAAAAGCGCAGGTTTATGCGCTGAACACCAGTGACGGTTCTGTTGCATGGCAAACGACCGTTGCCGGTGAGTCTCTGTCTCGTCCTGTGGTGAGTGATGGCCTGGTGCTGATCCATACCAGCAACGGCCAGCTGCAGGCACTGAACGAAGCGGACGGTCTGGTGAAATGGACCGTTAACCTGGATATGCCAGCGCTGTCTCTGCGTGGTGAATCCGCCCCGGCAACGGCTTTCGGTGCTGCGATTGTTGGCGGTGATAACGGCCGTGTGAGCGCGGTGCTGATGCAGCAGGGCCAGATGATTTGGCAGCAGCGTATCTCCCAGGCGACCGGTTCAACAGAAATCGACCGTCTGAGCGACGTGGACACCACGCCGGTCATTGTTGACGGTGTTGTTTATACGCTGGCGTATAACGGCAACCTGACCGCGCTGGATCTGCGCAGCGGCCAGATCATGTGGAAACGTGAGCTGGGCTCCGTGAATGACTTCATCGTTGACGGTAACCGCATCTATATGGTTGACCAGAACGATCGCCTGCTGGCGCTGAGCACCGAAGGCGGCGTGACGCTGTGGACGCAGAGCGATCTGCTGCACCGCCTGCTGACCGCGCCAGCCCTGTACAACGGCAGCCTGGTGGTTGGTGACAGCGAAGGGTATATGCACTGGATTGATCCAGAAAACGGTCGCTTTGTTGCACAGCAAAAAGTTGATGGTTCTGGTTTCCTGACCGATCCGGTAGTCGCTGACGGCAAACTGCTGATTCAGGCAAAAGACGGCACGCTGTACGCGATCACGCGTTAATTACCCGGCGGTTGTAGTATACTAAACGGCTCCTGTTCACTCAGGAGCCGTTTTGACATTTTTAAAAACGCCGCAAAAGCGACGTTTATTTGAATTTTATGAGGCTTCAAACATGGTACCTGTGGTCGCGCTTGTCGGGCGCCCTAACGTTGGAAAATCCACTCTTTTTAACCGTTTAACACGCACCCGTGATGCGCTGGTTGCGGATTTCCCGGGGCTGACGCGTGACCGTAAGTACGGTCGTGCAGAGGTGGAAGGACGCGAGTTCATCTGTATTGATACCGGCGGTATCGACGGTACAGAAGACGGCGTTGAAACCCGCATGGCGGAGCAGTCGCTGCTGGCGATTGAAGAAGCGGATGTAGTGTTGTTCATGGTAGATGCGCGCGCTGGCCTGATGCCGGCGGACTCCGCTATTGCCAAACACCTGCGTTCGCGCGAAAAACCAACTTTCCTGGTCGCGAACAAAACTGACGGTATCGATGCCGATCAGGCCGTTGCGGATTTCTGGTCTTTAGGTCTGGGTGACATCTACCCCATTGCGGCATCGCATGGCCGTGGTGTAACCAGCCTGCTGGAAACCGTGCTGCTACCGTGGGTTGACGAAGTGAACCCGCCGGAAGAAGTGGACGAAGACGCTGAGTATTGGGCGCAGTTTGAAGAAGGTGAAGAGGGCGAAGAAGAGCCTGAAGACACCTTCAACCCGCAGGATCTGCCGATCAAGCTGGCCATCGTCGGTCGTCCAAACGTAGGTAAGTCTACGCTTACTAACCGTATTCTGGGTGAAGAGCGCGTCGTCGTTTACGACATGCCGGGCACCACCCGTGACAGTATCTACATCCCTATGCAGCGCGATGAACGTGAGTTTGTCCTCATCGACACCGCGGGCGTGCGTAAGCGCGGGAAAATCACCGATGTGGTGGAGAAATTCTCCGTTATCAAAACCCTGCAGGCGATTGAAGATGCCAACGTGGTGCTGCTGGTTATCGATGCGCGTGAAGGGATCTCCGACCAGGATCTCTCTCTGCTCGGCTTTATTCTGAATAGTGGGCGCTCACTGGTGATCGTGGTCAACAAGTGGGATGGCCTGAGCAACGAAGTGCGCGAGCAGGTGAAAGAGACCCTCGACTTCCGTCTGGGCTTTATCGACTTTGCCCGCGTGCACTTTATCTCTGCGCTGCACGGCAGCGGCGTCGGTAACCTGTTCGAATCCGTTCGCGAAGCCTACGACAGCTCCACCCGTCGTCAGAGCACCGCGATGCTGACGCGCATCATGAATATGGCTGCGGAAGACCATCAGCCGCCGCTGGTGCGCGGCCGTCGCGTGAAGCTGAAATATGCCCACGCCGGTGGTTATAACCCGCCAATCGTGGTGATCCACGGCAACCAGGTGAAAGACCTGCCGGATTCCTACAAGCGCTATCTGATGAACTACTTCCGTAAATCGCTGGACGTGATGGGTACGCCTATCCGCATCCAGTTCAAGGAAGGGGAAAACCCGTTTGCTAACAAGCGTAATACCCTGACGCCAAACCAGATGCGTAAGCGTAAGCGTTTGATTAAGCACATTAAGAAAAGCAAATAATCATCATCAGGCCTCACTAAGTTTGATGCATTACCTAAACCCGCTAACCATGCGGGTTTTTTTTGTCTGAGATAGCATAACGAATCGCGGCCATCTTCGATGGTTTCGGGAGTAGGATGTCCCCCATATCTGGAATGAACTGCACGCCTTGGCTGGCGGTCAGGGGCCGATACTATTGTGCTGCGAGAAGCCGATAAGTTATGCCATCGCTAACTCATCGCCAGATGGAACCGCCGCTAATTCTACGTGCTTGTAAATGAATATGTTCCGATGGCAATCGGGCAGAAAGAAATCCCTTAATTTAAGTTGGCCTATTAAAAAAGGAGCTATTTTTATTGCGTAGTTATAACGAAAGAAGCGGTGGATGCGCGCAGCGGAAGCGGTATACCGCAATCCCTGCCAGAGGATACTTAATAGCGTAAAGCGTAATTCAAATACCACTGAAAATTACATATCAATATTCATGGTAATTATTTCTTGTCAGGAAATTATTTGATTATTCGATATGAACCAAAAATGCTGAATAAAAATGATAAACCCTTATTCATAGTAGAATTATTTGAATTTTTAATTGGCTGGAATTAAAGGGAATTTATATGAATCAGCAATGCACCAACGAATTAACGCCAGAAATAAAAGCCCAGCAGGCAAAATCGCCATTTACAGCGGAAGAAATCGCCGCAATGGACGATGGAGTACGCGCGATAATCGCAGAGGGAAGGGAACAGGAACGGAAACACCTTGTGAAAGCTAACGGCGATGAAATTATCAGTATCCCGCAAGGGCATATTTACCTGGTCAGGCGTGGAGGGATTACGTCAGGGGAGGATTTTCTGACAGTTACCGGAGCGTAACGCATGGGATATCGAACCGATAATTACGGGCGTGGGCAGGCGTTGACAGGAGATAAAACCTCTACCGGGGCAACCTGTATTGGGTCCCTGCCGAACTGTACCGAACACGGGCGAGGGGTTATCAGGGTTGGTGATAAAACCACACCCTGTAAAAAATGCGGAAAGCCCGGAACCATTCTCGATGGTGAACCCCGTGTAAAATTCTATGGTGTTGCCGCCGCAGTCGATCGCTCTAACGTCATGTGTGGATGCCCGCCGGGAACAAATTTCATCATCGCGCCAGTAGGGGACTGGTTGGGTAGTGGGCCATCACCGGAAAAAATTGCCAGGGAAAAGCACGCCGCGGTGCTGGCCGAACGCAGGGCAGAGCAGGAGAGGGAGGAAAAACGCAGAGAGGAGGAAAGGGAGCGTAACCGGGTATTTGCAAAATCCTGCCTTCGCGGTGAAGGCTGCAATGATGCCGGTGACCAGCGCGAACCCCACACCCATTTTGCTGATATGGCATTTTTTCAGGCCATGCCCGTCAGCGACCCGGCAACCGATTCAGATGCCCCGCAGCACGCCCAAACCGCAAGAAAGAAAAAGCCAGACGATATCCCCAAACCGAAGAAACGCAGCGCCCTGTATCGCTGGTGGAACGGTAACCATGAGGAGATGGATTATCAGGCCGCCGTTGCCGCCGCAGCTGCCGCTGCACGCGCACAGACGGCCACAGCAGGCGCAAGCCTGCTGGAACTGATAAGCGGCAGGGCGCTGACATACGGCACCTGGGCGGTACGCGGTGCCGCCGGGCTGGGTGAGATAGCTGCCGCCGGAGCGGGTGCTCCCGTGGTCGGACTGCTGGTGGGTATGATGCCCGGCAGGCTGAACGACGGCGAACAGGATTATATTGACCGCATGCGCCTGGCGCAGATGCGTGAAGCCCCGAGCCGTGTTCGCTATACGTGGGAGAACGACAGCAGGGGGAACCCGGTGCCGCATGGCTGGCACACGCCGCCAGGCCGGGATAATGTTCGCGTCAGAAAAATGGAGTACGACAGTAGCGCGCAGGCATACACCTTCACCACGGAGGAAGAACCGCGCATCACCATCGTGTGGACGCCTGACCGGACAGACGAGAAAACGCCGTGGAATACCGGCAACCAGACGCGGCCTGTGCTGCCGAACCCGGTGATTGTTGACCCAATGCCGGATAATACCGGCATATCGGCGACCACCAGCCCGGCCCCGGAGGAAAAGAGTTTCGCGGATTACATTCTAATCCTGCCGTTCCCTGACCTGCCGCCAATATATATCTACCTGAGCAAACCGCCAGTGGAGTTTCTGGAGGTCGAGTTATACAGTGACTTTAAACGTCGTTCGCGGCAGGGGATGTATGAGGCGGATCACATGCCGTCGGCGGCAGCAGTTCGTGTGGCTCTTGCCCGAGATAATCCTGACTTGAGACCTTCCGAATTGGATGCCTTGGCTGAGAATGTGGCTGCAATTATTGTTCCTAAAGAGGTGCATCAGAAGATCAGTGAAACTTACGGCGGGCGAAATACACCGGCGCAAATCGAACTGGACTCGCGTAACTTACGGGCTGCGGTGGATCATAATCTGGACGCTATCAAACCGGCGTTGAAAGAGCATGGTGCGACAGAGGGACAGTTAGAAGCGGCCAGAACGAAAATACATAATCTAAATAGTGACGTGGGACTGTACAAATGACCGTGAATGTAGAAGTGTTAATCCATAGTCTGGGTAAGTCATATAGTGACTTACGTGATGCTAAACTTATTCCCTATAAGACCCCGCCAACCGGATTTTCAGGGGCATATGATATTAGTCTTGATATGGCTTTAGAGGGGGTTTATCTGTCATTTAAGAGAGAGGGAAGAATTCTTCAAGATGTGATCTTGAATCTGCAGCGGCCTGAAATTAAAAACTGGGATTTTCCTAACGATTTACCCTTTGGGCTTGAGAAAAATATGACAATAGGAAGGGTTCATGCTGTTTTTGGGCAGCCAATACGCAGCATGCCCCCTAAAGTAGTTATGAAACGAGATATCGGGCGTGCGGACCTGTATGCAATAAACGGGTTGCATAGCCCTGTTAGTATGCAAGTCAGATACGATATGAATGAAGTGGTACAGTCGGTCTCATTTTTCCCTACTTCGGAATTACGCTGGTAATTCTTATTCGGCCACCAGCTTACCGCTGGTGGCATGTTTTGAATGGTTGGTTTTAAGTAGTGCGGAAAATACACAGGATGGGGTATTGCTCGCTGATTGCACAAAATAGATAGACACTGTTGTTTTTCGTGTACACAAGCTAATTTCCTTGTTTGAAAAATTCTTTTATTACAATAAATAAACATTGCCAATTTCCCTAAAACCCGCCTCCGTCGCGGTTTTTTTTGCGCTTTCACAGCAATGGCTAACCCTGTGTGAAGTCAATCACTATTCACTCCCAACCATCTTTAAATCCAGAAAAGTAGACAATCATCGAATTTTCGTCTTAAAGTCCAGGGTTCAGTACTGGACAAAACTAGCGTCTGGTTATCAAATGGTTAACTAATTTTTCGCCACATGTAAAAAATCGGTCTGATACGTAACAGACCGGCGTACTTACTGGTGTTTACAAGCACGACACATACCTTTTCGGGAGAATTATGCAATCCTCTGTTAATCCAAAAGAGAGCCGAACGTTCTTCGGCCATCCGTATCCGCTCGGTTCCCTGTTCTTCACCGAGATGTGGGAGCGTTTCTCGTTTTACGGCATTCGTCCGTTACTGATCCTGTTTATGGCCGCCACCGTCTATGACGGCGGGATGGGTCTGGCGCGTGAAAACGCCTCGGCGATTGTCGGTATCTTTGCCGGTACCATGTACCTGGCCGCGCTGCCGGGCGGCTGGCTGGCCGATAACTGGCTGGGTCAGCAGAGAGCCGTCTGGTACGGTTCGATCCTGATTGCGCTCGGTCACCTGTCGATCGCGCTTTCAGCGGTGATGGGGAACAACCTGTTCTTTATCGGCCTGATGTTCATCGTGCTTGGCTCCGGGCTGTTTAAGACCTGTATCTCGGTGATGGTCGGCACCCTGTATAAAAAAGGCGACGCGCGTCGTGACGGCGGTTTCTCGCTGTTCTATATGGGTATCAACATGGGCTCGTTCATCGCGCCGTTGATTTCCGGCTGGCTGATCAAAACCCACGGCTGGCACTGGGGCTTTGGTATTGGCGGCATCGGGATGCTGGTGGCGCTGATTATCTTCCGCCTGTTTGCCGTTCCGGCAATGAAACGCTATGACGGTGAAGTCGGCCTCGACTCCACCTGGAACAGCCCGGTAGTGAAACGCAACGGCGTGGGCGCATGGCTGCTGGTGCTGGCTGTCGGCGTGGCAGTTATCGTGACGCTGATCGCGCAGGGCGTGATTGTGATTAACCCAGTCGCGGTAGCCAGCGTGCTGGTCTACGTGATTGCCGCGTCCGTTGCGCTGTACTTTATCTACCTGTTCCTTTTCGCAGGTCTGAATCGCAAAGAGCGCGCCCGACTGCTGGTTTGCTTTATCCTGCTGGTCTCCGCCGCGTTCTTCTGGTCTGCGTTTGAGCAAAAGCCAACGTCGTTCAACCTGTTTGCAAACGACTACACTAACCGCATGATTGGCGATTTTGAAATCCCGGCGGTGTGGTTCCAGTCGATCAACGCCCTGTTCATCATCCTGCTGGCCCCGGTGTTCAGCTGGGCATGGCCGAAGCTCGCGAGCAAAAACATTCGCCCGAGCAGCATCACCAAGTTTGTTATTGGTATTCTGTGCGCCGCGGCAGGTTTTGGCCTGATGATGCTGGCCGCACAGAACGTGCTGAACAACGGTGGGGCAGGCGTTTCGCCGTTCTGGCTGGTGGGCAGTATTCTGATGCTGACGCTCGGGGAGCTGTGCCTGAGCCCGATCGGTCTGGCGACCATGACGCTGCTGGCGCCGGAAAGAATGCGCGGCCAGATGATGGGGCTGTGGTTCTGCGCCAGCGCGCTGGGTAACCTGGCGGCGGGCCTGATTGGCGGTCACGTGAAGGCCGATCAGCTGGATATGCTGCCGGATCTCTTTGCTCGCTGCTCCGTCGCGCTGCTGATTTGTGCCGCGGTACTGATCGTCCTCATTGTTCCGGTGCGCCGCATGCTGGAAAATGCGCAGACTAAACCGGCAGCTAACGCCTCATAAACCTCGAGCTTGCCGGGGCGGCGTTATGCCCCGGCAATTTATTCGACGAGGTAAGAACATGCTGTTAGGGTTTGTTGGTCTTGGCGCAGTCGTTGAAACAGCTTACCTGCCCGCAATACGAAAACGCTTTGATAATCTCCCTCACTGTCTGGGTTTTGATATCCAGCTCGTAAAACAGCCGGAGGGCGTAACGCGCTGTGCCACACTGGCTGAACTCCTCTCCCAGCCGCTTGATACCCTGTTTATTACCACGGCGTCGCTGCACCATCTTGAGGTGCTTGAACACGCTCTCGCCTCATCGGTTTCCCGCATCGTGGTTGAAAAACCGATTGTCGCCACGCTTCCCCAAATAGAAAAACTCAACGCGCTGCTGGCTAACCCCGATGCCGCCTCCCGCGTGCTGGCGCTCGACCACTGGATGGCGCGCATCGAAACGGTGAAGCGGTCGCTGGTGGGCGATATCTCAGACATCGTCAAAATCGACGGTTTTTTGCAGGAGCCGAGCGGATATAACGCTGCAGGGGAGCCCATCGCGCTTAACTTTGCCACGGGCGAGCCGGACGCGCGTACGCTTCGCCACCCTGATGGCGTGATTCTGGATATCGGTACGCACGTGCTGGCGATGCTGCGCGAAACGGTGCGCTATCTGGGAGGGAATGATGAGATGACGCTGCGGGTCGTCACGGCTAAAGACCGCCTGGGTCGCGATATTGCAAAAGGCGACCTGACCACGGCGGAAGGCGAGGCGCATCTTCAGGGGCAAATCAGCGGCGTGCCGGTGGATATCTGGCTTAACAAATACGCGGGCCCTGCGGGTGGGCAAAAAGGTTTACGTTTTTATCTGCGTGACGGGCGCATCATCAACCATGACCGACGCGGCGCAGAAGATGTGCTGGAGCTGATAAATGGCGACACGCGTCAACGCTGGAACATTCCCGGCACGATCTACGAGCACTGTCTTGCAGAGCATATCCTGGGTGCCAACAGCCTGTTTGAACGGGATCCGCACGAGGTGAGCCGCACGACGCGCCGCAGGATAGAGGAAGTGACGCTGCTGCTGGCGTTACAGCAGCAGCTGCGTGGCCCGCACTGAACGTAACGTGGTAAAATTACCGCAGATCTGAACGCTTTAAAGGAGTCACCATGACGATTACCTGCCCGGATTGCCAGGCACCGCTGGAGCCCCTGAACGGGGTAGCGCACTGCGACAGCTGTAATAAGGATATTGCGCTTGAAGCCCGCTGCCCGGAGTGCCATCAGCCACTTCAGGTATTAAAAGCCTGCGGGGCGGTGGACTATTTCTGCCAGAATGGCCACGGTCTTATCTCTAAAAAACGCGTGGAATTTGTTCGGGCCGAAGGTTAATCGCACACGCAGCCTTCGCCTTTCTGCCACAGCTCGACCAGCGACTCGGGCGCTTCCTGCTCGGGCACAAGCACGATGATATCGGCGTAGTGCGCCTGATTTTGCCCGGTCCAGATAATCTGGATGCGGAAATAGCGCTGGTCGCCGCTGCCGGGGGAAGAGGCTTGCCCCGGCGGCTGGCCGCGTGGAAAAGCCTGCTCCAGGATGCTCACCAGGCGCTGGCGCTGGGCCTCATTGAGCGACGAAAGCGCGATGGTACGCTGCCCGCTCAGCTTGGGAATAAAAGCGACGCCGCCTTCCCGGGCCAGCTCAACCACGGCGTCATCCGTCAGTTCCGGAACCTGCATTTACAACACTCCCACCTGTTCCCAGGCTTGTTTAATGGCCGCACCAGCGTCGCTGCCGGAGCGTTTCTCTCCGTGCGCGATCGTCAGTTTTGCGAAGGCCTCAAAATCCGCATCCTGCGCCAGATTGCGATCGCAAACCGTGTCGTACCAGGCATAACCCGCTTTTTCCCAGGCGTAGCCGCCGATCGCCGTCGCGGCCAGATAAAACGCCCGGTTAGGGATGCCGGAGTTCAGATGCACGCCGCCGTTATCCTCGCGCGTTTTAATGAAGTCTTTCATGTGCGCAGGCTGCGGGTCTTTGCCGAGCAGAGGATCGTCATAGGCGGTGCCGGGTTCAGACATTGAGCGCAGCCCTTTGCCGTTAATTCCTGCTGCCAGCAGCCCTTCACCAATGAGCCAGTCAGCTTTATCGGCGGTTTGCTTCAGATGGTACTGTTTGACCAGCGAGCCAAACACGTCCGACAGAGACTCGTTCAGCGCGCCCGACTGTTCAAAATAGATAAGGCCGGCTTCGGTCTCGGTCACGCCGTGGCTCAGCTCGTGCGCCACCACGTCGATGGCGATGGTAAAGCGGTTAAATATTTCCCCGTCACCGTCGCCGAATACCATCTGCTGACCGTTCCAGAAGGCGTTCTGATATTCCCGGCCATAATGTACGGTGCCGGTCAAAATAAGCCCTTTATTATCGAGCGAATCACGCTGATATTCTTTCCAGAAGAAATCATGCGTAATACCCAAATAATCGTAGGCTTCATCCACCGCCACATCGCCGTTCGACGGCTGGCCTTCGTAACGCACCTGCGTACCCGGCAGCTCCTGGGTTTGCTTCGCGTCGTAAATATCGCGCTCCAGCTGTCCGGCTTTATTCACGTGCGGCGCGGCGGGTTTGCCGGGCATGTGGGCCATCAGCGTCTGGACGTGGGTTAAGGTCTGACGGGCACAGCGTTGCTGCGGCTCGGAACCGCTTTCGATAATACGACGAAGAATATAAGGGGGAATAACGCTATGAAGATGGGGCATGCTGCTCTCCTTATTAAAAAAGGGAATAGCAGCAGTATAGTAAGTAACCGGCGAAGAATTATCCGGTTTTACGCTGACGCGTCTTTTTCACCGGTTTAATTGATTTCACTTCGCTTTCTACCCAGCCGTCGGAAAGACGCGTCGTCAGCACATCGCCAGCGTTCACCTGTTTGGTCTGCTTCAGCACTTTGCCGTCCGTTGCCGTCGTCACGCTATAGCCGCGCGCCAGCGTGGAGAGGGGGCTGACCGCTTCAAGGTGGGTCACCGCATTGCCAAAACGTTCGCGGGTAGCGCTCAGTCGGGCGCGGACAGTCTCCGCAAGACGATACTCCAGCTGCTGGATCCGCGTTTGCGCGCGATAAATTTTCGGCTGCGGGTTCTGCTGATTCAGGCGCTGCGTTACGCGCTGCTGGCGCGATACCGCGCGCTTAAGCTGCGCGTCCACCGCAACGTTCATGCGCTGACGCAGACGATCAAGTACAGTCTGCTGACGCGCCAGACGCAGCTGCGGATGCTGCTGCTGAAGACGATGATGAAGCTGGGTAAAGCGGCGGGTACGGTTGGCAATGAAGTAGTCCATCGCCATCTCAAGACGCTGCTGACCGTTCTGAATCTGACGCAGCAGCTCCAGCTGGTTGCGGCTGACCACTTCCGCCGCCGCCGACGGCGTAGGCGCGCGCAGATCCGCGACAAAATCGGCTATCGTCACGTCCGTTTCGTGGCCGACGGCGCTCACCACGGGGATAAGGCTGGCAAAGATTGCCCGCGCCACGCGCTCGTCGTTAAAGCTCCATAAATCTTCCAGCGAGCCGCCGCCGCGTCCGACGATGAGCACGTCGCACTCCTGACGGGCGTTCGCCAGCTCAATGGCGCGCACAATCTGGCCCGGCGCATCGTCACCCTGAACGGCGGTCGGGTAGATGATGACGGGCAGGGAAGGGTCGCGACGCTTCAGCACGTGCAAAATATCGTGTAGTGCCGCACCGGTTTTCGAGGTGATGACCCCAACGCAGTGTGCAGGGGAGGGCAGTGGTTTTTTATACTGCTGGTCGAACAGCCCCTCAGCAGAGAGCCTGGCTTTTAACTGTTCATACTTCTGCTGCAGCAGGCCTTCGCCCGCAGGCTGCATGCTCTCGACGATGATTTGATAATCGCCGCGCGGCTCATACAGGGTGATATTGGCGCGAACCAGAACCTGCTGGCCGTGCTGAGGGCGGAACGTCACGCGACGGTTGCTGTTGCGGAACATCGCGCAGCGCACCTGAGCGGTGTCGTCTTTTAAGGTAAAGTACCAGTGACCGGAGGACGGCTGCGTGAAGTTAGAGATCTCACCGCTGATCCAGACCTGCCCCATTTCCTGCTCAAGCAGCAAACGCACCGTCTGATTAAGGCGGCTGACAGTATAAATTGAGGGGGATTGAGAGGATAACATGTGAGCGGGATCAAATTCTAAATCAGCAAGTTATTCAGTCGATAGTAACCTGCTGAGAGGTGAGCGCAAGCATTTTTTTTAAAAAAGTGTGGATGCAATCGGTTACGCTCTGTATAATGCCACGGCAATATTTAACCACCCAGGTCAGAGATATTGCCCATGCTACGTATCGCTAAAGAAGCACTGACGTTTGACGACGTCCTCCTCGTTCCCGCTCACTCCACCGTTCTGCCGAATACTGCCGATCTCAGCACGCAGTTGACGAAAACCATTCGCCTGAACATTCCTATGCTCTCTGCGGCAATGGACACCGTGACTGAAGCGCGCCTGGCTATCGCCCTGGCACAGGAAGGTGGCATTGGCTTTATCCACAAAAACATGTCTATCGAACGTCAGGCGGAAGAAGTTCGCCTGGTGAAGAAACATGAATCCGGCATCGTGTCTGACCCACAGACCGTTCTGCCAACCACTACGCTGCACGAAGTGAAGGCTCTGACCGAACGTAACGGCTTTGCCGGTTACCCGGTTGTGACCGAAGAGAACGAGCTGGTCGGTATCATCACCGGTCGTGACGTGCGTTTCGTGACTGACCTGAACCAGCCTGTCAGCGTGTACATGACGCCAAAAGAGCGTCTGGTTACCGTTCGCGAAGGCGAAACCCGCGACGTGGTGCTGGCAAAAATGCACGAAAAACGCGTTGAAAAAGCGCTGGTTGTTGACAGCAGCTTCCACCTGCGCGGCATGATCACCGTTAAAGATTTCCAGAAAGCAGAACGTAAACCTAACGCCTGTAAAGACGAGCATGGCCGTCTGCGCGTTGGCGCTGCGGTTGGCGCTGGTGCCGGTAACGAAGAGCGCGTTGACGCGCTGGTTGCTGCGGGCGTTGACGTCCTGCTGATTGACTCCTCTCACGGCCACTCCGAAGGCGTTCTGCAGCGTATTCGCGATACCCGTGCTAAATACCCTGACCTGCAGATCATCGGCGGCAACGTGGCCACTGGCGCAGGCGCTCGCGCGCTGGCTGACGCTGGCTGCAGCGCGGTGAAAGTGGGTATCGGCCCTGGCTCCATCTGTACCACGCGTATCGTCACCGGCGTGGGTGTTCCGCAGATCACCGCGGTGTCTGACGCGGTTGAAGCGCTGGAAGGCACCGGTATTCCGGTTATCGCTGACGGCGGTATCCGCTTCTCTGGCGACATCGCTAAAGCGATCGCCGCGGGCGCAGCTGCCGTGATGGTAGGCTCCATGCTGGCCGGTACCGAAGAATCCCCGGGTGAAATCGAACTCTACCAGGGCCGTTCTTACAAATCTTACCGCGGTATGGGCTCCCTGGGCGCGATGTCCAAAGGTTCCTCCGACCGTTACTTCCAGACCGATAACGCTGCTGACAAACTGGTACCGGAAGGTATCGAAGGTCGCGTTGCCTATAAAGGCCGTCTGAAGGAGATCATTCACCAGCAGATGGGCGGCCTGCGCTCCTGTATGGGTCTGACCGGCTGTGGTACCATTGACCTGCTGCGTACTAAAGCGGAATTCGTACGCATCAGCGGTGCGGGTATCCAGGAGAGCCACGTTCACGACGTGACGATCACCAAAGAGTCCCCGAACTACCGTCTGGGCTCCTGATAAGTTTCCGCGCCCGGCTTCTGCCGGGCGCTCTGTTTTTGTTTCACTTGCCTCGGAATTAGCGTCAATGACGGAAAACATTCATAAACATCGCATTCTCATCCTGGACTTCGGTTCTCAGTACACTCAGCTGGTGGCGCGTCGCGTACGTGAACTGGGCGTTTACTGTGAACTGTGGGCGTGGGATGTCACGGAAGCACAGATTCGCGAATTCAATCCAAGCGGCATCATCCTGTCCGGCGGCCCGGAAAGCACCACCGAAGAGAACAGCCCGCGCGCGCCGCAGTACGTGTTCGAAGCTGGCGTGCCGGTATTCGGCGTTTGCTACGGTATGCAGACCATGGCAATGCAACTGGGTGGCCACGTTGAAGGCTCTAACGAGCGCGAGTTTGGCTATGCGCAGGTAGAAGTCGTCACCGACAGCGCGCTGGTGCGCGGTATCGAAGACTCCCTGACCGCAGACGGCAAACCGCTGCTGGACGTGTGGATGAGCCACGGCGACAAAGTCACCGCCATCCCGTCTGACTTCGTGACCGTTGCCAGCACCGAAAGCTGCCCGTTCGCCATCATGGCGAACGAAGAAAAACGCTTCTACGGCGTGCAGTTCCACCCGGAAGTGACCCACACCCGTCAGGGTATGCGCATGCTGGAGCGCTTCGTGCGCGACATCTGCCAGTGTGAAGCCCTGTGGACCCCGGCAAAAATCATCGACGACGCTGTTGAGCGTATCCGCCAGCAGGTTGGCGATGACAAAGTGATCCTCGGCCTCTCCGGCGGCGTGGACTCCTCCGTGACCGCGATGCTGCTGCACCGTGCCATCGGCAAAAACCTGACGTGCGTCTTCGTGGACAACGGTCTGCTGCGTCTCAACGAAGCCCAGCAGGTTATGGACATGTTCGGCGACCACTTCGGTCTGAACATCGTTCACGTGGAAGGCGAGCAGCGCTTCCTGGACGCGCTGAAAGGCGAGAACGATCCGGAAGCGAAACGTAAGATCATCGGCCGCGTGTTCGTGGAAGTGTTCGACGAAGAAGCACTGAAGCTGGAAGACGTGAAGTGGCTGGCGCAGGGCACCATCTACCCTGACGTGATCGAGTCTGCGGCCTCCGCAACCGGTAAAGCACACGTCATCAAATCTCACCACAACGTGGGCGGCCTGCCGAAAGAGATGAAGATGGGCCTGGTTGAACCGCTGCGCGAGTTATTCAAAGACGAAGTGCGTAAGATCGGTCTGGAACTGGGTCTGCCGTACGACATGCTCTACCGTCACCCGTTCCCGGGTCCGGGTCTGGGCGTGCGCGTGCTGGGCGAAGTGAAGAAAGAGTACTGCGACCTGCTGCGTCGCGCGGATGCTATCTTCATTGAAGAGCTGCACAAAGCTGACCTGTACAACAAAGTGAGCCAGGCGTTCACCGTGTTCCTGCCGGTTCGCTCCGTCGGCGTGATGGGCGATGGTCGTAAGTACGACTGGGTTGTCTCCCTGCGTGCGGTGGAAACCATTGACTTCATGACCGCGCACTGGGCGCACCTGCCATATGACTTCTTAGGCCGCGTGTCTAACAGAATAATCAATGAAGTCAATGGCATATCTCGTGTCGTATATGACATCAGCGGTAAGCCACCGGCTACGATTGAGTGGGAATGATTTTACGTCTGGTAACAGCCTGCACGTAAAAGCAATAAAGTACCTCTAAGCCCGCGTCATTGCGGGCTTTTTTGCTTTTGTATCTGGCACTCTCTGGCAGCTGTTAGCAACAAAGAGCATAGTTTCTAAAATGCAATGCGGCACAGGACGTGACTGAAATTTAGGCCGTTGGCCTCTCGTACCACGAATCAGAGAATTGGATATTTCCATCTACAATACGCCATGTGATCTTCTCATATTGCATAGAGACGGATTCCATATGATTTAACTTATCATTACCTGATAATTTAACATTGGGCACACCACAATTAACACCCGTTATTTTTACATTTTCCATCAAGACGGTGTAATAACACACCTCCTGGCCAGCATCATTTATATGATAAAACCTGACTTCTGCGCTTTTAAGTGTTTGTCCTGTGGCAGCTGCTTTGTAGAGATAGGGACTAGAACTATCAATTTCTTTTTCAAAGTTAAATGATGAATGTTGACGTGTTCCGGTGATCTTTCCATTAGCTGTATCGACGGGAAGATTAACACCATGACCCATACTGATTACTTCTATAGAGCCTTCACGATCTTGAACATCTACAGAACCTTTGATATCTGCGCCGCCATCATCTTTTAGCCACAGATAGGGAGGGATAGGCATTTTATTTACTCCTTGTTAATTGAACTAACTTCATTGTTACAATATAAAAAAAGAGAGAGATAAGAATGTTAAATGCAATTAATGCATAATCATAACTATAGTAAATATCTTCTGGGGTTGGGTTGTTTCTAAATATATAGGAAATTTTAATGGCTATTTCATTACTTATTAGTGGGTGTTCAGCTAAGTAAGAAACATCTAACCAGGACACAATGGCGAATATCCCGATGAATAGAATCATTCTAAGGGAACTAAGGACAAGTTTTTTGATAACCACCAATAATTACCTCAATTGTCCCATATGACTCTAAATCGATGCCCTTAATCTTTTCTTTCTTTGTTCTTAACAGTGCATCTCTTAGTCTGCTGTAATCTGATTGGCCAGGTAGCGTTATACACCCCTCTGATATCTGACCCGGATGTAACCTAAATCCACCTCTGGCTACGCTTTCGTAAAATGTAGAATCATCTATATTCCCATCATCGCGAAACAAAGCAAACCATTCTGAATGATCAACATGATAACTAAAAATGCTTTTATATGTATCGACACCCCAGGCTCTAAACCTGTTAGCCATACTTACTTTAGGCCTGTCTACGATATAATATTTACCTTTTGGTAATGGTCCAACGTTTGGAATAATTCCACATGCTCCTTTGTTCCTGTATGCACCGTTACCAGAAAATGCCATAAAGACACCAATACCATCAAATGCAAGTGGCGAGTAGTCAGCATCATTTATTGTAAACTTTCCATGTAAAGTCATGTATCATCCTTTCTTGTATAGATAATTATTAATCTTATCTGCAAATAGGGCATGTATCAAAAATTAAACCATACAAAAAATGCGAATTTAAAGGTTTTAGCTCTAAAAATGATTATGATGTTTTAGAAAGTAGATCCACATCAAATAATTAGGTACACCAAATAGTTCAACCTTTTAAGAAATCCTGTACGGAATGTGTGAGCAGCGCAAATCAAAATGTGAAAGATCTATACCTTCGGAAAACATGGTCGCGTACACTGTAGATAACGGCATCATCCACAGTCGCCAATAAATTAAATGCTCATTAAAGAAAACATTCCGGGGAATTATCAATTGTCGATATGCCATGGGGAAGCCATATTGAACGAGTATCGCTAATATGGCGTTAAACCTTCATGTGTAAGAATCGGTGCAGCGTTTATGGCGACTGAATTCTTATTTCTCCCCTTCACCTAACCTATACGCCAGCGCCACCACCAGCGACTGCACCAGGCACAGCGTCGCCGACTGAGACCGGAATGCATCGACCTGCGCCTCTTTCACCACAAAGCAGAGATCGCTGAACGTCGCCAGCGGGCTTATCTGGCTGTCCGTAATCACGATCTGCCGTGCGCCGACGCTGGCGGCGGTTTCGCTGACCATCACCGTCTCTTCCGCGTATGGCGAGAAGCTGATCGACACCACGATGTCGCGCGCCTTAATGCGGCTGATCTGCTCGCGCAGCATCCCGCCCATGCCGTCGAGCAGGATAGGGCGACACTCCAGGTGGCTCAGGGCGTAGGTGAGGTAGGCCGCGACGCTAAAGGAGCGGCGCAGCCCGGCGATGTAGATGGTGTCGGCGTCGGCCAATAGCTGTACCGCGCGCTCCAGCATTTCCGGTTCGGCGCGGGCGGCCAGTTGCTGTAGCGCCTGCGCGTTCGAGCGGGCGAACTCCTGCAGGATATCGAGCGGCGTTTCCGGCACGGCCTCGCTCTCCATCTCACGGAACAGCCGGGCGCGGTCGCTGTAGCTGGCGGTCTCCTCCACCAGGTTCATGCGAAACAGCTGTTTCATTTCGTTGAAGCCGGTGAAGTCAAAGGCGTTGGCAAAGCGGATCAGCGTCGAGGGCGGCACGTCGGCACGCTCGGCAATGACGGCAACCGTATCAAAGGCCACGCTGTTGGTATTATCCAGCACGTAGCGGGAGACCTGCTGCAGCCTCTTGCTCAGGCTATCGTAGCGATCGCGGATTTGCTGCTGCAGTTCGTTCAGGCTGGTTGCTGTCGTCATCTTATCCCCCAAATACAGTCTTATGATTCTAAACGCAAAACCGCGTCTTTTAAATGTCGGCCATCCATCTGGCAGCAAAAATGAAACAGAAACTTCAGTCATTTCCTCGCCCGAAATTCCTTAATAGCGCACGCGGCGTCAGTGTTGTTGGCTGTTAACATAAAAATCCATCCTTGATCACAATAATCATCATTTATTTTATTTCAACTTAAAATGGAATATTTGTTTCATATATAGTGTCCAGTACACAGTGTTCAGGTAACAGTCACGTATCAACAGCGAGAGGTTAAGGATGGAGACGGTAGCGAATTTTATTCACGGCGAATGTGTCACCGGTTCAGGCCAGCGCGTTCAGGCGATCTTCAACCCGGCCACCGGCGAGCAGATCCGCCAGGTGGTAATGAGTACGGCGCAGGAAACCGAACAGGCGATTGCCGCCGCGCAGCAGGCGTTTCCGGCGTGGGCGCGCCATGCTCCGCTTAAGCGCGCGCGCGTGATGTTCCGCTTCAAGGCGCTGCTGGAAGAGAACATGGATCGCCTGGCCCGCATCATCAGCGAAGAGCACGGCAAGGTCTTCTCCGACGCGGTGGGCGAACTGACCCGCGGCCTGGAGGTGGTGGAGTTTGCCTGCGGCATCCCGCATCTGCAAAAGGGCGAACACTCTGCGAACGTCGGTACCGGCGTCGACAGCCACTCGCTGATGCAGCCGCTCGGGGTCTGCGCCGGGATCACGCCGTTTAACTTCCCGGCGATGGTGCCGATGTGGATGTTCCCGATTGCGCTGGCGACCGGCAACACCTTCGTGCTGAAGCCGTCGGAAAAAGATCCTTCCCTGGCGCTGGCGCTGGCGCAGCTGCTTAAAGAGGCCGGCCTGCCGGACGGCGTGTTCAACGTGGTGCAGGGCGATAAAGAGTCCGTTGACGTGCTCCTGACCGACCCGCGCGTGCAGGCGGTGAGCTTTGTCGGCTCCACGCCGATTGCGGAATACATTTACCAGACCGCGTCCGCCCACGGCAAGCGCTGTCAGGCGCTGGGTGGCGCGAAAAACCACTGCATTCTGATGCCGGATGCCGACATGGAGATGGCGACCAATGCCATCATGGGCGCGGCCTACGGCGCGGCGGGGGAACGCTGCATGGCGCTCTCGGTGGTGCTGGCGGTGGGGGATAAAACCGCCGATGAACTCTGCACCCGGCTGGAGAAACAGATTGCCGCGCTGCGCGTCGGGCCGGGCCTGGACCAGTCGCCGGAAAACGAAATGGGGCCGCTCATCTCCTCCGTGCACCGCAGCAAGGTGCTGGGCTATATCGACAGCGGGGAAGCGCAGGGTGCGAAACTTCGCGTGGACGGCCGCGGCTTCAGCGTGAAGGGTCACGAGCAGGGCTACTTCGTCGGGCCGACGCTGTTCGATAACGTCACCCCGGAGATGACCATTTATAAAGAAGAGATCTTCGGTCCGGTGCTTTCTGTGGTACGCGTAGCAGATTACGCCAGCGCGGTGGATCTGATTAACCGCCATGAATATGGTAATGGCTCGGCCATTTTCACCCGCGACGGCGGCTGCGCGCGCCGCTTCTGCGAAGAGGTGCAGGCGGGCATGGTGGGGGTCAACGTGCCGATCCCGGTGCCGATGGCGTTCCACAGCTTCGGCGGCTGGAAGCGCTCGATTTTTGGCGCGCTCAACGTCCACGGCAGCGACGGCGTGCGCTTCTACACCCGAATGAAAACCATCACCGCGCGCTGGCCGGAAATGCAGCAGGAGACAGGCGCTGCGTTCTCCATGCCGACGCTGGGCTGACAGGAGGTTTTATGCAAACCGAACGTATGACCATGGCCCAGGCGCTGGTCCGGTTCCTCAATCAACAGTACGTCAGCGTGGACGGCAACGAAACGCCCTTCGTGGAGGGCGTGGCCACCATCTTTGGGCACGGCAACGTGCTGGGTATCGGCCAGGCGCTGGAGCAGGACCCGGGCCATCTGCAGGTGATGCAGGGCTGCAACGAGCAGGGGATTGCCCATATGGCGACGGGATTCGCCAAACAGCACCGCCGCCAGCGCATTTTTGCCGTCACCTCCTCCGTCGGGCCGGGCGCTGCCAATATGTTGACCGCGGCGGCCACCGCCACGGCGAACCGTATCCCGCTGCTGCTGCTGCCGGGCGATATCTACGCCAGCCGCCAGCCGGACCCGGTGCTGCAGCAGATCGAGCAGTATCACGACCTCAGCATCAGCACTAACGACTGCTTCCGTCCGGTCTCCCGCTACTGGGACCGCATTAACCGCCCCGAGCAGCTGATGAGCGCGATGTTAAGCGCGATGCGAACGCTTACTGACCCCGCCGATACCGGCGCGGTGACCATTTGCCTGCCGCAGGACGTGCAGGGGGAGGCCTGGGACTACCCGCTGAGCTTCTTCGCGCGTCGCGTGCACCACATCGAGCGCCGTCCGCCTGACCCGCAGCGTCTGGCGCAGGCGCGGGCGCTGATCGCCCGCAAGCGTCGTCCGCTGGTGGTGTGCGGCGGCGGCGTGCGCTATTCCGGCGCGCATGAGGCGTTTCGCGACTTTGTCGAGACGCTGCGGCTGCCGTTTGCCGAAACCCAGGCCGGAAAGGGGGCGCTGGTAAGTGACCACCCACTTAACCTGGGTGGCGTAGGGGTGACGGGCGGAATGGCCGCCAACCAGCTCGCGCCGCAGGCCGATTTAGTGATCGGCGTCGGCACGCGCCTGACCGATTTTACCACCGGCTCCAAGGCGCTCTTTTCCCATCCGGACGTCGAATTCCTGCTGCTGAACGTGGCCGAGTTTGACGCCCTGAAGCTGGACGCGATCGCGCTGATTGCCGATGCCCAAACCGGGCTCCAGGCATTAACCGACGCGCTCGGCGAGTATCGCAGCGGCTGGGGAGAGGCGATAGCTGAGGCGAAGTCCGCCTGGCGCGACGAGTGCCGCCGCCTGTGGGATCGCCAGTGGCGTCCTGACGACGCGCCCGAGGTGGCGGGACACCTGGACGCGCAGCTGGCGGAATACGGCGAGACGCTCAACACCCGCCTGACCCAGACGCGGGTGCTGGGGCTGATCAACCAGCATGTTGAAGATAACGCCGTTGTGGTGGGCGCGGCTGGTTCGCTGCCGGGCGATTTACAGCGTCTCTGGCAGGTCAAAACGCCGGACAGCTATCACCTGGAGTACGGCTACTCCTGCATGGGCTACGAGATTGCGGCGGCCCTCGGCGCGAAGCTCGCCAGACCCAAACTGCCGGTGTACGCCATGGTGGGGGATGGCTCCTACATGATGCTGCACTCCGAGCTGCAAACCGCCGTTCAGGAGGGCATTAAGATCGCCGTTCTGCTGTTTGATAACGCCAGCTTCGGCTGCATTAACAACCTGCAGATGGGGCACGGCATGGGCAGCTTTGGCACGGAAAACCGCCATCGCAACCCGGAAACCGGGCGGCTTGACGGGCCGCTGGTGAAGGTAGACTTTGCGCAAAACGCGGAAAGCTACGGCTGCCGCGCGTGGCGGGTGAACGATGAGCAAAGCCTGCTGGCGGCGCTGGAGGCGTCACGGGCACATCCTGGCCCGACGCTGCTGGACATCAAGGTGCTGCCGAAGACCATGACCCACGATTACGCCTCCTGGTGGCGAACCGGTGATGCGCAGGTGGCGGCGTCGTCTGCCGTGCGTGAGGCTGCGGAGCAAACGCAGGCGCAGGTGAAAAAAGCCCGCCAGTATTGAGTTTTCTCTTCATAACGAAATTTTCATTTCATTTTCCCCTCACCCTAACCCTCTCCCCAAAGGGGAGAGGGGACGGCTCGGTGTGGTTTTTTACTCCCTCTCCCTGAGGGAGAGGGCCGGGGTGAGGGGAGTTGCCGCACGTCCTTCCATGTTGTGAGATTGATAACAAAATTTATCTCATTCATCTCAAAAGTGTTAACCCTCACTCAAAAACATAATTTTCACTATTTATAAAAATGAAATAAATGTTTTATTTATAGGGTCGTTAGTTCACAGCATTCACCAACACCGGGAGCCGTTATGTTTAACATTGCTTTACTGGGCGCTGGCCGAATTGGCCAGGTACATGCAGCTAACATCGCCAGCCACGGCGCGACCACGCTCTGGTCCGTGGTTGACCCGAATCAGGAATTTGCCACCCGTCTCGCCGCGCAGTATCAGGCCCGCCAGCAGAGCCTGAACGAGGCGATGACCGACCCTAACGTTCACGCCGTGCTGATTGCCTCCGCCACCGATACCCACGCGGATCTGATTGAAATGGCCGCCCGCCACGGTAAGGCCATCTTCTGCGAAAAGCCGGTACACCTTGACCTCGCCCGTGTGCGCGACTGCCTGAAGGTGGTCAAAGAGTACGACGTGCCGCTGTTTATCGGCTTTAACCGCCGCTTTGACCCGCAGTTTCGCCGCGTGAAAACCGACGTGCAGGCCGGGCGCATCGGCAAACCGGAATCGCTGCTCGTCATCTCCCGCGATCCGTCTCCGCCGCCTGCGGAATACGTGCGCGTCTCCGGCGGTATGTTCCGCGATATGACCATTCATGACTTTGACATGGCCCGCTTCATCATGGGCGAAGAGCCGGTGTCGGTGTATGCCCAGGGCAGCAACCTGGTAGATCCGGCGATTGGCGAGGCGGGGGATATCGATACCGCGTTTATCGTTCTGAAATATGCCTCCGGCGCGATGGCGACCATCGTTAACAGCCGCCGTTCATCTTACGGCTACGACCAGCGCCTGGAGCTGCACGGCTCCGAAGGGCTGCTGTGCGCGGGCAACATTCTGGAAAACCAGGTGCAGCACTACGGCAAACAGGGCTGCACCAGCGCGCTGCCGGAACACTTCTTCCTGCAGCGCTACAAATCCGCTTACGCCGCGGAATGGGAACACTTTGTTGCGGTCCTGCGCGGCGAAGCGGTGCCTGACTGCAGCGGCGATGATGGTGAACGTGCGCTGTACCTCGCGGATAAAGCGCTGGAGTCGCTGCGCAGCCAGCGCGAGATCGTCCTCTAAACACAACAACCCTACACAGAGAGACATAATAATGAAAAAACTGATCGTAGCCGCCCTCATCGCCATGACGTCCGGGGCCGCCCTCGCCGAAAACGAGCAAATTGTTTTCAGTACCCCAAACCTGGCCATGCCGTTTGAAGTCCACATGCAGCGCACGGCGGTGAAAGCCGCAAAAGAGATGGGCGTGAAGCTTCAGGTGCTGGACGGGCAGGGCAGCTCGCCGAAGCAGGTGGCTGACCTGGAAAACGCCATCACCCGTGGAGCGCAGGGCTTTATCGTCTCCCCGAACGACGTCAACGCGGTCTCCAGCGCGGTGGATGAAATTCAGGATGCGAAGCTGCCGATCGTCACCCTTGACCGCTCCGTCGACAGCCAGAAGAAAGTGCCGCACTTTGGCGCCAACAACTACAAGGGCGGCCAGGCGGTTGGTGACTTCGTTAAAACCAAATTCCCCAACGGCGCGGACATCATTCTCCTCACCGGCCAGCCGGGCTCCTCTTCCAATATTGAACGCACCAAAGGGATCCGCGACAGCCTGAAGGCGGGCGGGGATAAATACAAGATCGTCGCCGATCAGACCGGAAACTGGATGCGTTCGGAAGGGATGCGCATCGTTGAAAGCGTGCTGCCTTCGCTGCCGAAGCGCCCGCAGGTGATCCTCTCCGCCAACGACGATATGGCGCTGGGGGCGATTGAAGCGCTGCAGAGCCAGGGCGTGAAGCCGGGCGAGATCCTCGTGACCGGCTTCGATGCGGTGCCGGAAGCGTTGGCTCGCGTGCGCGACGGCTGGCTGGCGGTAACGGCGGATCAGCGTCCGGGCTTTGCGGTGCAGACGGCGATGAGCCAGCTGGTGGCCAACGTGCGTGAGAAGAAAGCCATCACCGGGGCCGACTACCCGCCGACGCTGATCACCAAAGAGAACCTGCAGCAGGCTGAGCGTATCGGTGAGGCCGGTAACTAATATGTCCCGAGCCGCCTCTGGCGGCTCATCATGAGGAGGAGCAGACTGATGTCGCAACCCTTACTGAAAGTGACCGACCTGGCAAAAAGCTTTTCCGGCGTCTGGGCGCTGAGCAGCGCTCAGCTGACCGTCGGCAGTGGAGAAATTCACGCCCTGCTGGGGGAAAACGGGGCGGGGAAATCCACGCTGCTGAAGGCGCTCGCGGGCGCGCAGCCGCAAACGCGCGGGGATATCTGGTTCAACGGCGAAACGCTGCCGGTGGACGACTCCCCGGTGGCGCGCCAGAACAAGGGCATTATCACCATCTATCAGGAATTCAACCTGCTGCCCAACATGACCGTCGCGGAAAACATGTTTCTCGGGCGTGAGCCGCGTAAACGTAACCTGATCGTCGACGAAAGGGCGGTAAACCAGGAGGCACAGGTCATTCTCGATTACCTGCAGCTGAACGTTGCGCCGACCACGCCTGTCGCCCGTCTGAGCGTCGCCCAGCAGCAGATGGTGGAGATCGCCCGCGCGCTGACCCTTAACGCCCGGTTAATCATCATGGACGAACCGTCCGCCGCGCTGAGCGACAGCGAGGTGGAAAGCCTGCACCGCGTGGTGCGGGAGCTTAAAAACCGCGGCGTGAGCATTATTTACGTTACCCACCGTCTGCACGAAGTATTCCAGCTCTGCGATCGCTTCACCGTTTTCCAGGATGGCCGTTTCACCGGCACCGGCGCGGTGGCGGAGACCAATGTCGAACAGCTGATCCGCCTGATGGTCGGACGCGACGTGGCCTTTAACCGTCGTCCCGCCAGCGAAACCCATCATGAAGATAAACCCGTCCGCCTGGCGGTGAAGGGGCTGAGCCGCGAAAAGCCGCCGCTGGATCCGCACGGCATTGCTCTGCACGACATCAGCTTCCACGTCCACGCCGGGGAAGTCTTAGGCATTGCCGGGCTGGTGGGCGCGGGACGTACCGAAGTGGCCCGCTGCCTGTTTGGCGCAGACGCGTTTACCTCCGGAAGTTTTGAGCTGGACGGCGTGCCGTACCAGCCGCGCGACCCGCTGTATGCCCTCGATCAGGGCGTGGCGCTGGTGCCGGAAGACCGCAAAAAAGAGGGGGCGGTACTGGGGCTGTCGATTCGCGACAACCTGTCGCTCTCCTGCCTCTCCTCGCTGCTGCAGTGGCGCTGGTTCGTGAACACCCGCAAAGAGGACGACCTGATTGAGTCCTACCGGCAGGCGCTGCAGATCAAAATGGTCAACAGCGAGCAGGAGGTGCGCAAGCTCTCCGGCGGCAACCAGCAAAAAGTGATCCTCGCGCGCTGCATGGCGCTTAACCCGCGGGTGCTGATCGTCGATGAGCCGACGCGCGGCATCGACGTGGGGACCAAATCGGAAGTGCACCAGGTGCTGTTTGACATGGCGAAAAAGGGCGTGGCGGTGATCGTGATCTCCTCCGATCTGCCTGAAGTGATGGCGGTGTCTGACCGGATCATCACCCTCAGCGAAGGCCGGGTGACCGGTGAGATCCACGGTGACGACGCTAACGAAGAACGGCTGATGACGATGATGGCCATCAACCACAACGCCCTGAACGCGGCATAACGGAGTTTCTCATGACGCAGATGATTTCTAAAACGCAGGCCCCGGTCAAACGCGCCGGACGCATCGATCCCATCGCCTTCTTCGAGCGCTTCGGGGTGCTGATTTTCATGATCCTGCTGCTGATCTTCTTCCAGTCGCAGAACAGCAACTTTTTCTCTGAACGCAATATTTTCAACATCCTGACCGAAGTCTCTATCTACGGGATCATGGCCGTGGGGATGACCTTCGTCATTCTCACCGCCGGGATCGACCTCTCCGTGGGCTCCATTCTGGCGGTGTGCGCCATGACTGCGGCGTACGTGATCAAAGGCGACAACTTCACCACCGTTGACCCGAACGCCTGGGGCGGCATGAGCTGGCTGATTGGGCTGGGGATTTGTCTGGCTATGGGCACGGCGATTGGCTTCCTGCACGGTCTGGGCGTCACCCGACTGCGCCTGCCGCCGTTCATCGTCACCCTCGGCGGCATGACCATCTGGCGCGGCCTGACGCTGGTGATTAACGACGGCGCGCCGATTGCCGGTTTTGACCCCGGCTACCGCTGGTGGGGACGCGGGGAGCTGCTCGGCATCTCTATTCCTATCTGGATCTTCGCCATCGTCGCCGTCGGCGGCTATCTGGCGCTGCATAAAACCCGCTGGGGCCGCTTCGTCTACGCCATCGGCGGCAACCCGGAGGCGGCGCGCCTGGCGGGAGTGAACGTCAAGCGCGTGCTGGTCAGCGTCTACGTGCTGATCGGCTGTCTGGCGGGGCTGGCGGGCTTCATCCTGAGCGCGCGTCTGGGAAGCGCCGAGGCGGTGGCCGGGATCTCCTTTGAGCTACGCGTCATCGCCTCGGTGGTGATCGGCGGCACCTCGCTGATGGGCGGCTACGGGCGCATCGGCGGCACCATTATCGGCTCCATCATTATGGGCATTCTGATTAACGGTCTGGTGCTGATGAACGTCTCGGCCTACTACCAGCAGATTATCACCGGATTAATTATCGTTCTGGCGGTGGCATTCGATACCTATGCCAAAAGCCGTCGCGGCGCACTGTGAGGAACACGATGAAAGAGGTTCGTATTGGATTGATTGGCACCGGGTATATCGGCAAGGCGCACGCTATCGCCTATGCCCAGGCCGCGACGGTGTTCAACCTGCGCGGCAGGCTGGTGCGCGAGATGGTAGCGGAAGTCACGCCGGAGCTGGCGGCAGAGCGCGCGCGGGCGTTTGGCTTCAACCGCTCCACGGGCGACTGGCGGGCGCTGGTGGCCGACCCGGCCATTGACGTGGTGGATATTTGCTCACCCAACCACCTGCATAAGGAGATGGCACTGGAGGCGATCCGCCACGGCAAGCACGTCTACTCGGAGAAGCCGCTGGCGCTTAACGCCCACGACGCGCGCGAGATGGTCGACGCCGCGAAGCGGGCCGGGGTGAAAACGCTGGTGGGGTTCAACTACATGAAGAACCCGACGGCGCAGCTGGCGAAGGAGATTATCGCGCGCGGCGAGATTGGCGAGGTGATCCACTTCTACGGCACCCACAACGAAGACTATATGGCCGACCCGCTGTCGCCCATTCACTGGCACTGCTTTAAAGAGACCGCCGGGCTGGGGGCGCTGGGCGACCTGGCGGCGCACATCGTCAATATGGCCCAGTACCTGGTGGGGGATATCGAGCAGGTCAGCGGCGACCTGAAGATCGTAGTCCCTGAACGCCCGGCGAAGGCCGGATCGTCAGAGATGATTGCCGTTGAAAACGAGGATCAGGCCCACGCGATGGTGCGTTTTGCGGGCGGGGCGCAGGGCGTGATTGAAACCTCCCGCGTTGCCTGCGGCCGCAAGATGGGGCTGTCGTACGTCATCACCGGGACGAAAGGCGCCATCAGCTTCACCCAGGAGCGCATGGCCGAGCTGAAGCTTTATCTGCATGACGATCCGGTGGACCGTCAGGGGTTCCGCACGCTGCTCGTCGGCCCGGCGCACCCGGACTACGCCTCGTTCTGCATGGGCGCGGGACACGGGATTGGCTTTAACGACCAAAAAACGGTGGAGGTGCGCGACCTGGTGGACGGGATTGCCGCCGACGCGCCGATGTGGCCGGACTTCGAAGAGGGCTGGAAGGTGTCGCGCGTGCTGGACGCGATTGCACTCTCGCACCGGGAAGGCCGCTGGCTGAACGTGAACGACATTGTCTGATGAGGTATCAACGTGGAAAAGCAGTTTGATGTGATATGCATGGGCCGCGTGGCGGTAGACCTCTACAGCCAGCAGATTGGTGCCCGTCTGGAGGACGCGTCGAGCTTCGCCAAATATCTCGGCGGGTCATCGGGCAACGTGGCGTACGGCACCGCCCGTCAGGGTTTACGCTCGTCGATGCTGGCGCGCGTCGGCGATGAACATATGGGCCGCTTCCTGCGGGAAGAGCTCAACCAGGTGGGCTGCGATACCAGCCATCTGATTACCGATAAACAACGCCTCACGGCGCTGGTGCTCCTCGGCATTAAAGACCGGGACACCTTTCCACTGATTTTTTATCGCGATAACTGCGCGGACATGGCGATTACCGCCAGCGATGTGGACGAACGCTACATTGCCTCCGCACGTTGTCTTGCCATCACCGGGACCCACCTTTCTCATCCGCAGACCCGCGAGGCGGTGCTGACGGCGCTGGGCTATGCCCGCCGTCACGGCGTGCGTACGGTGCTGGACATCGACTACCGTCCGGTGCTGTGGGGGCTGACCGCCTTGGGCGACGGCGAAACGCGCTTTATCGCCGCAGATAAGGTCACCCGCGAGCTGCAGGAAGTGCTGTACCTCTTTGACGTCATTGTCGGCACCGAAGAGGAGTTTCACATTGCGGGCGGCAGCACGGAGACCCTGCAGGCGCTGGGGCAGGTGCGCGCCGTCAGCGAAGCTGCGCTGGTCTGCAAACGCGGCGCGCTCGGCTGCTCGGTCTACACCGACGCCATTCCGTCCCGGCTGGACGACGGCCTGACGGTGACCGGCGTGCGCGTGGAGGTGCTGAACGTCCTCGGGGCGGGGGACGCGTTTATGTCCGGCCTGCTGCGCGGCTACCTGAACGACGAGGGCTGGGAGCAGGCGTGCCGCTACGCCAACGCCTGCGGCGCGCTGGTGGTCTCGCGCCACGGCTGCGCCCCGGCGATGCCGAGCAAAATCGAGCTGGATGACTATCTTTCCCGCGCTGCGGATGTGCCGCGCCCGGATCTTGACCCGCGTCTTAACCATCTCCACCGGGTGACCACCCGCCGCCGCGAATGGCCTGAGCTGTGCGTGATGGCCTTCGACCACCGCAGCCAGCTTGAGGATATGGCGATGCAGTGCGGCGCGTCGCTTAAGCGCATTCCGGCGCTGAAGCAGCTGATCCTGCAGGCCAGCCGCGAGGCGGCGAGCCGCGCCGGGCTGGAGGGCAAAGCCGGTCTGCTGTGCGACGGCACCTTTGGTCAGGACGCGCTGAACGCGATCACCGGGGAAGGGTGGTGGATTGGCCGCCCCATCGAGCTGCCGGGCTCCCGGCCGCTGGAGATGGAGCACGGCAACATTGGCACCCAGCTTATCAGCTGGCCGCAGGAGCACGTGGTGAAGTGCCTGGTCTTCTTCCACCCGGAAGATGCCCACGGCCTGCGCCTGGAGCAGGAGCAGAAAATCGCCGAGGTGTACCACGCCTGCTGCCAGTCCGGTCACGAGCTGCTGCTGGAGGTGATCCTGCCCGCCAGCATGCCGCGCAGCGACGAGCTCTATCTGCGCGCCATCTCCCGCTTCTACAACCTGGGCATTTACCCGGACTGGTGGAAGCTGCCACCGCTCTCGGCCGACGGCTGGACGGCGCTGAGCGAGATTATCGAACGCCGGGACCCGCACTGCCGCGGGGTGGTGATCCTCGGCCTGGACGCTCCGGCGGAACAGCTGCGCGCCGACTTCAAAGCCGCAGCGGGGCAGCCGCTGGTGAAAGGCTTCGCCGTGGGGCGCACGCTGTTTGGCGATGCGTCCCGCGCGTGGCTGAAGCACGATATTGACGATGCGCAGCTGGTGGCGCGCATTCGGGACAACTACCTGCAGCTTATCGCCTGGTGGCGCGAGCGAGGACACGCATAATGGAGACGACAATGAGTGTACAACTGGGCATTAACCCGCTGACGTGGACGAACGACGATCTGCCTTCTCTCGGCGCGGAGACGTCGCTGGAGACCTGTCTGAGCGAAGGGAAAGAGGCCGGTTTTGCGGGCTTCGAGCTGGGCAATAAATTCCCGCGCGAAGCGCGCCTGCTCGGCCCCATCCTGCAACGCCACGACCTGCAGCTGGTCTCCGGCTGGTACTCCGGCCGCCTGCTGGAGCGCAGCGTGGAGGAGGAGATCGCCGCCGTGCAGTCCCATCTGACGCTGTTGCGCGAGCTGGGAGCGAAGGTGCTGGTCTTTGCGGAAGTGAGCGGCTGCATTCACGGCGAGCAGCAAACCCCGGTTCACCTGCGTCCGCGCTTCCCGCAGGCGCGCTGGAAAGAGTACGGTGAGAAGCTCACCGAATTTGCCCGCTATACGCAGCAACAGGGCGTGCAGATTGCCTACCATCACCATATGGGCACGGTGATTGAGTCCGCTGAGGACGTGGACAACCTGATGATCCACACCGGGGAGGAGGTTGGATTGCTGCTGGATACCGGCCATCTGACCTTTGCCGGGGCCGATCCGCTGGCGGTGGCGCAGCGCTGGGCGTCGCGCATCAACCACGTTCACTGCAAAGACGTGCGTGCCGACGTGCTGGCGGACGTCAAAAACCGCAAAACCAGCTTCCTCGATGCGGTGCTGAGCGGCGTGTTTACCGTGCCGGGCGACGGCTGCGTCGATTACTCGCCGATTATGCGGCTGCTGAAGGCGCAGGATTATCACGGCTGGCTGGTGGTCGAGGCCGAGCAGGATCCGGCGATTGCCCATCCGCTGACCTACGCCCGTCTGGGGTATAACAACCTGAGCCGTCTGGCGCGCGACGCCGGGCTTATCTGAGGAGGGGACATGTCACGTCTGTTATCACGCTGGCAACAGCCGAATGCGGAGGGGCGCACCCAGTCCGTCACGCCGGAAAGCGCAGGGTGGGGGTACGTCGGCTTTGCGGCGTATGAGCTGCAGGAGGGGCAGACGCTGACGCTGCCCGCCGTCCGCGAAGAGCGCTGCCTGGTGCTGGTCGCCGGGCGGGCCTCCATCAGCACGCCTTCCGCGCAGTTTAATGACATCGGCGAACGGATGAGCCCCTTCGAGCGCATCAAGCCGTGGGCGGTTTACGTCACCCCGCAGGAGTCGGTGCACGTGAAGGCGCTGACGAAGCTGGAGCTGGCGGTCTGCGCCGCGCCGGGCAAGGGCACGTATCCGACGCGGCTGATAGCCCCGCAGGACATCGACGGCGAAGCGCGCGGAAAAGGTCACAACCAGCGCTACGTGCACAACATTCTGCCGGAAGACAGGCCCGCCGACAGCCTGCTGGTGGTGGAGGTGTGGACCAGTGAGGGCTGCACCAGCTCGTACCCGAGCCACAAGCACGACACGGATAACCCGCCGCAGGAGACGTATCTGGAGGAGACCTACTACCATCGCCTGAACCCGGAGCAGGGGTTCTGCATGCAGCGCGTTTACACCGACGACAGAACGCTGGATGAGTGTATGGCGGTCTACAATCGCGACGTAGTGATGGTGCCGAAGGGCTACCATCCGGTCGCGACAATGGCCGGGTATGACAGCTATTACCTCAACGTGATGGCGGGGCCGGTGCGCAAATGGATGTTCACCTGGGAGGAGGATCACGCGTGGATTAATCGGGATTATCCCGCAGGGAGGGGGGGCTGAGACGGCCTTTCTTGTCGGGTGGCGCTGCGCTTACCCGACCTACGAAATCGTAGGCCCGTGCAAGCGTAGCGCCGCCGGGCGAATTTTTCTCAGTGCATCCGCCTCGCCTGCTCAATTGTCCGGGCAACGATCTGCGGCTGGCTGACCATCGACACGTGGCTCGCAGCCACCTCGGCGGTTTTCGCGTGGATCGTCTTCGCCATCGCCCGTTCAAGATCGGGGTTGATCATTCGGTCATTTTTGCTGACCACATACCAGCTCGGTTTGTCATGCCACGCCGCGTGGGCGACCTTTTCACCAAACGCCTCGGCCTTAATTGGCCCCTGCGTGGCTGCAATCGTGTTTTGAGCGTCGGGCTTCACGTCAGGCGCGAAGTCCTTTCTGACGGCTCCTGTCGGCAGGTATAAATAGCCGTCCGCCGTTTTAGCGATGCCCGCGCTGCCCGGCGGTGAAGGGTAGCTTCCTGCCAGGTCCGCCGTCGACTGCCCGGAGTCCGGCGCGAACGCCGCCACATACACCAGCGATTTTACCCGCGCATCGTTGCCCGCCTCGCTAATCACGGTGCCGCCCCACGAATGGCCCACCAGAACCACGTCACCCTGTGCACGGGCGATGGCCCGTTTTGTGGCCGCAACGTCATCCTTAAGCGAGGTGAGCGGGAGCTGGACGGCAATGACCTCTGCGTGCTGTTTCTGCAGCAGGGTAATCACTTTATTCCAGCTGCTGCCGTCGGCAAACGCGCCGTGGACCAGCACCACGCTGGTTTTACTCTGCGCAAAGGCGCTGGCGGAAAGCGCCAGCAGGCCTGCCGTCACTACAGACAGTGCTTTCATCTTCAGACTCCTTAAAAGTGATGGACCGCCGCGTGGGGCGGGACGGTGAATTCAACGGTTTTGTGGTCGAGCGGCTTATGCGTCGGGTCGGCCAGAATAAGGGTCACCTTGTGTTTACCGGCGGGCAGCCCTACCAGGATCACCGGCTCTCCGCTGGCGTCAGCCCAGTGCCACGGCGCGTCATCCACCACCACGTGAATGTGCCCGATGCGCGGGGTGACCTTGAGCGCTTCGGGGCCGAATACCGGCTCGATGCGCAGGTTTTCGGCACGGTACTGGATAAACACCGCGCCTTTGCTTAGCGGCCCGGCAAGCGGCGGATCGACGATCAGCTTTGCGGGCGGCTGCGGCTGCGCCAGCGGCGCAACGGCGGCGGGGCCGTTAACGTCCGCGGCGCTCAGGTTGTCCAGCGGTGTGGCCCAGGCATGGGCTACAGATGCCAGGACAAGCAGAGGGATAAGTGCATAACGACGGATCATCGGTTTCTCTCCTCATCGGTTCTGAATGGCGACAGGGAAAGAAAACCATTTTTATGTATCGGAGATATTTGCCGGAGGCGGCGTTTTGTACCCGTTTGTCAGCGCAGGGGTCTGGATACAGTGCGATACACTTTGCCTGCCGGGACGGCGCACAATCGCTATCGCCAGCCCGGCAATCACCAGCGTCAGCCCCGTTGAAACCCACATTGCACCCGCGATCCCCAGCGTTTTATTCAGCCACGCATAGGCAAACGGTGAGGCTGCCGCCATCAGCTGGCCGGGGATAAGCAGCATGCCGGTGCGGCGGGCATAGCTTTCGGTGCTAAACAGCTCCAGCGGCAGGGTGGCTTTCACGATGGTGACCAGCCCGTTGATGGCGCCATAGCCCAGCACAAACCCGGCCGCACACCACACAAACAGGGCGCTGCTCATTCCCAGAAGAAAGCAGAGCGGCATGGTGAGCGCGGTAAAAAGCGTCAGTTTGAAGGGGGTTAAGCGGGCACCCGCCAGCACTTCCAGCGAGCGAGCACCCGTCTGGCCGATCCCCCACAGCATGCCGATGGCGACCGGCAGGCCGAAGTGGGCAATAAACTCGGGCAGATGGGTGGAGGTGCCGTTCGAGACAAAGGTGATGAGGGCAATGAAGGCGGCATAAAGCCAGCCGTTGCGCCGCTCGTTGTACAGCGGCGGCGCGGTGACTTTTGTCGTCACCGCCAGCCGATGCCGGGGAAGCGTTCTTATCAGCGCCGCGCTCATCAGGCCGAAGAGAGCATAGACGCGCAGCGCCTCCTGCCAGCTCATCACCTGAAGCAGGGCATCGCCCAGCGGCCAGAAAACGGCGGAGGCCAGCCCGCCCGCCAGCGTGACGCGTGAGATTGTTCTTCGCGCCTGCTGCCCGTAGAGGTTCACCAGCGCGGCGAACAGCGCATCGTACAGCGACAGGCGCATCCCTATACCGCTGACCAGCCAGGCGCAGTACCAACCAGACAGCGTCTGGGTATACGCCATCCCTGCGCAGCTAACAGCAATCAGCAACGTGCCGCTCATCACCACCGTCTGGCCACCAAATCGCGCCAGCAGGCGGGCGACAAACGGCGAAACCGCCGCCATCACCAGCATCGCCAGCGTCAGGCCGAGGTAAATCTGCGGTGACGACCAGCCACGGTCGGCTGAAATCGCCAGCGCAAAAGTGCCGGGCATATAAAACGAGATCCCCCAGTTGATGAGTTGATTGCACCCGGCAGCGAGGGCAAGGTGGCGAGGCAGGGCAGGTGTTTCCATTGTCTTTCATTCCGTTATGCAGTTGTCCAGAGCATAGCGAGCGCGGTATTGTGCTGGCAGGTCAGCAACCTTATGCGCGGTATAAGAGAAACTTTGATGACGACGCTTAATCTGGGCCATCTCACCACGTTCCGTCTGGTGATCCAGCGCGGCAGCTTTTCAGCGGCGGCGGATGTGCTGGGCATTTCCCAGCCCGCCGTCAGCCTGCAAATACGCCAGCTGGAGCAGTTTTTACAAACGCGTCTGGTGGAGCGGACCGGGCGAGGGATTAAGGCTACCGCTGCCGGGCAGGCTTTGCTGGTGCACGGGGAGCGCA
The DNA here is from genome assembly GCF_019718755.1 of Enterobacter sp. RIT637. Lineage (NCBI taxonomy): Bacteria > Pseudomonadati > Pseudomonadota > Gammaproteobacteria > Enterobacterales > Enterobacteriaceae > Enterobacter > Enterobacter sp. RIT637. Next base: position 159,758 of record NZ_JAIHAZ010000004.1, on the reverse strand, counting down.
TTGAACAGGCAGTTGATGAAACCCTTCGTTCCGTTAGCGAGTTCAGTCACGACGTTAGCGGCACCGTTACGCTTGGCACGGGCGCGACCGCCTGTATACATCTTCTGCCACCGTTGCTGCAGCAGCTGCGCAGTGACTATCCGCTTTTACGCGTGGGCGTGACGACGGGCAATACGATCGATATTGTTCGCGCCATTGAAGAAAACCGACTCGATATGGGACTGGTGACGCTGCCCGTCAGCGGGAGGGCGCTGGACGTGATGCCGGTGATGGACGAAGAATTCGTGTTTATCGCGTCGCTGGAGCAGCAGGCGATGTTTACAGACTTAAGGCCTGATGCACTCCATACGCAACCGCTGATTGCCTTTGAGTCGGGCAGCGGAACCCGGGCACTGATTGACGGCTGGTTTGAGGCCAGTGGATTAACGATTGCACCGGCTATGCAGCTCGGCAGCATTGAGGCTATCAAACGGATGGTGCGTTCGGGGCTTGGCTACAGCATCGTGCCGAAAATGGCGGTGAAACAGAGGGCAGACCGCGAAGGATTATGCGTCAGTTCTCTCTCGCCCGTACTGCAGCGGCAGCTGGCTGTCGTGATGCGTCAGGATAAGATCCTGAGCAAAGGAATTTCAGGCATTATTCGGATCCTGCAACGGCATCCGCAAGGCTAGCGTTCGGGCGTTTCGACGGTCAGGCTGGTTTGCTGCGACTGTATTTTGTCCTGATGGTGATACCAGGCGCCGATGGAGGAGTAAACAAAGCGGCCAAAGAAAAACAGGAAGCTGATGAGCAGTATGATGCGGGTCATCCGGGTGTTAAATCGGTGTCGTTTGTGCATACGCGTGGCCTGACTCACTGTGTTTTTCCTGGGTATACCCTTCCGGGCGATGCGGATATTAAGGCACAGCGGGAAGAAAGGGTCAATTCTGCGATGTGTAAATAACCGTCAATGTTTACATTAACCCATGTTATTAAAAATAATATATCTATTTAACGTAATGATAAGTTCAGGAAAAAGAGTCTAAAAAATCATAATGAAGGTTAATTTGAATAAATTAGTTTGATTTATGTCAACGGTTTCCCTGCGCCGATAATTAAAATCCCTCCTCCACTGCGTCCGTTCCGTACATTGCCGGACGACGAGTATGTCAGGTTGGATGCCTGTCTTCTTATACCCTCTGGAGCGAAAGGGTTTTAAACGGGCATCTATGAAACTTCTTCCTATCCTGAAAAAAAATAAAGATCGCTGGTGGGCTCTGCCGTTTATATTACCCATCGCGCTGTTGCCTGTTCTCAGTGTGGTAAATACCTTCGCGCAGCTGGGCGACGGTATTGTGACACTCTACTATCTGCCTCTCTTTTTCCTGCTTGCTCTGATGATGTTTTTTGGTCTGGAAGCCATTCCCGGGATCGTGCTGGCGCTATTTTTCCGCTACTACGCCTCTGTTGGGTTGTTTGAAACGGTCGCCGGGATTTTCCATTTTTTCATCCCTTTAGTGCTCAGCTGGGGCGGTTACCGCGTGTTTGCTCCACGCCGCAATATGACGGCTTATGGGGATATACGACTGATGGCGCAGCGCATTTTCTGGCAGGTTTTCTGCCCGGCAACGCTGTTTTTGCTGCTGTTTCAGTTTGCGGTTTATCTTGGCATCTATGAGAGCCGTCAGAGCCTTGCGGGATTAAACCCCCTTAACATTCGAACGCTCATTAACTATCAGGCGCTGCTGGTCAGCGGACTGACCGGCGTTCCGCTGAGCTATCTGCTCATTCGCGTGATACGCCATCCTCGCTACATTAACGGGCTTATGTCCCAAATCCGCGCCCAGATAGACAAAAAAGTAACGGCCGTTGAGCTGTTGATTTGGGCTATCGCACTGGTTGCGCTGCTTTCGCTGCTGCTGCAGCCGATGAATGAAAACAGCTCTATTTTCAGCACTAACTACACCTTATCGCTACTGATGCCGGTGATGCTCTGGGGAGCAATGCGTTTTGGCTATAAGCTGATGTCGATAATCTGGACGCCGGTGCTGCTGGTGTCGATTCACTTTTTCTACCGCTACATTCCGCTGCACCAGGCCTATGACATTCAGCTGGCCATTACCTCATCCAGCTATTTGGTCTTTTCGTTTGTGGTGATTTACATGTCGATGCTGGCGACACGCCAGCGCGCCGTGAATATGCGCTCCCGCAGGCTTGCGCTGCTCGACCCGGTGGTGCACATGCCCAACCTGCGCGCGTTGACGCGCGAGCTTGCTAAAAACCCGTGGTCGGCGCTGTGCCTGCTGCGTATCCCCGAGCTGGAAGTGCTGGGGCGTAACTACGGTGTGCTGCTGCGTATTCAGTACAAGCAGCAGCTGGCGCACTGGATTAATGGCACGCTTCAGCACAATGAGCGGGTCTATCATCTGACCGGTTGCGACCTGGCGGTGAGGCTTAACGCCGAGTCGCATCAGCAGCGTATTGATACGCTGGATGAACATATCAAGCAGTTCCGCTTTCTGTGGGACGGCATGCCCTTGCAGCCTCAGGTGGGCGTCAGCTACTGCTATGTCCGCTCACCGGTTAACCATCTTTATCTGGTTCTGGGGGAATTGGGCGTTGTCGCCGATCTGTCGCTATCGACCAACCACCCTGAGAACCTCCAGCAGCGTGGTGCCGTACATTTACAGCGCAGCCTGAAAGATAAGGTCGCGATGATGAGCCGTCTGCAAAGCGCGCTCGATAAAAACGCGTTCACTCTGATGGTTCAGCCCGTTCGCGGCCTGCGCGGCGATTGCTATCATGAAGTGCTGCTCAGGATGTCGGACGAGAACGGGGAATTAATGTCTCCCGATCGATTCCTGCCTGTCGCGCAGGAATTTGGACTGTCATCACGCGTTGACTTATGGGTACTGGAACACACGCTCCGCTTCCAGGCAGAGCATCGCGACAGGCTGCCCGGTCAACGTTTTGCCATTAATCTGGCGCCTTCAACCGTATGCAGGGCGCAGTTCCCGCTTGAGGTGAGCCGCCTGCTCACCAGATACGGCGTGGAGGCGTGGCAGCTGATCGTCGAAGTGACGGAGTGCAGCACCTTCGGCAACACCCACCAGGCGGAACAAAACCTCAGACAGCTGCAAAAAATGGGGGTGCGCATTGCGATAGATGATTTTGGTACCGGCTACGCGAGCTATGCGCGACTGAAAAGCGTGGACGCCGATATTCTCAAAATCGATGGCAGCTTTATTCGCAACATCGTCAGCAACAGTCTGGATTATCAGATAGTGGCGTCGATCTGCCATCTGGCGCGAATGAAGAACATGCTGGTGGTGGCGGAGTATGTAGAAACTGAAGAGATACGTAGCGCGGTGCACGCGCTAGGTATCGATTATGTCCAGGGTTATCTGATCGGCAAGCCGGTTGCACTTGGATCCTTGTCTGAAGAAGAGGCGTCTCAGGCAGACGCCTGAGACATTACGCCGCGACGTCGGCGCTCTCTTCTTCAATTTTGAGCAGCCAGCCGGTGACCGCTTCCCAGTATTGCTGCTCTTTTTCCAGATCCAGCAGCACCAGCGCGTTCTGGCTAAACCAGTCGTGCGGGAAGCTCAGCGTCCAGTGATGATCGTCTGTTTTCAGTTTTAACGTTGGGGGCGTCGTCGTTGCCTGACGCTGGTTATTGAGCAGCACGCCCAGGCGCAGCAGCTGAATAAGCGGCAGGAACTGCTTTTTCTTGAACAGCGTGAAGCGCGGCAGATCGTCGAGCTTAATGGCTTTTCGGTGGTAGCGAACCAGCGTGGCCATCATGGTCTGCTGCTCCTGGTTGAAGCCGGGCAGATCGCTGTTTTGCAGAATATAGGCCGAATGACGATGCATCCCGCTGTGATTGATGTTCAGCCCCACTTCGTGCAGCATCGCGGCCCATTTCAGCAGGGCGGCAAGCTGCGGATGCGCCAGCTTAGGGTTCTGCTCCTGCCACTGATCGTACATCTGCTCCGTGGTTTCCAGTACGCGCTTCGCCTGCTCGCGGTCGATGTTGTACTGGTTCGCCAGGCTCTGCGCGGTGCGGCTGCGAATGTCCTGATGGCGGAAGCGGCCCTCCATCTCGTACAGCACGCCTTCGCGCAGCGCGCCGTCAGAAAGACGCAGCTCTTTAATCGCCAGCGCATCAAACACGCCGCACAGGATCGCAAGCCCCGGCACGAAGACCGATTTCCGCTCATCGGACAGGCCCGGCAGGCTCAGGGCGTCGAAGCTTTTATGCTTCAGCACTTCTTCGGTGAGCAGAACCAGACGCTCGGGGGTAATGATCCCGTCTTTTTCACCCATCGCCAGCAGCACTTCATGGGCGGCTTTAATCGAGCCGGAGGCACCCAGCGCCACGTTCCAGCCCTGAATGCGATACTGCCACGCCAGGTTTTCCAGCTTCTGGATGGCGGCCATGCGCGCGCGCTGGAAGTTTTCGCGGGTTATGGTGCCGCCCGGGAAATACATCTGCGCGAAGCTCACGCAGCCCATGCGGCGGCTTTCTACCAGACGCGGCTCGAAGTCTTCACCGATCACCAGCTCCGTTGAGCCGCCGCCGATGTCGATCACCAGCTTGCGGCCTTTCTCCGGCTGCGTATGCTCCACGCCCATAAAAATCAGACGCGCTTCTTCGTTGCCGGAGATGATCTCAATCGGGTAGGGGATAACCTTCTCTGCGCGCTTGAGAAACTCCGACGCATTCAGCGCCTGACGCAGCGTATGCGTTCCCACGATGCAAACGCTGGAGGGGGAAAAACCCTGCAGGCGTTCAGCAAACAGCGACAGGCAGTTTAAGCCGCGCTCCATCGCCTCTTCGCTGAGCATGCTGCGCGCGTCCAGGCCATCGGCCAGATGCACGCGCTGCTTCAGACGACCGATGATCTGTAACGCACCATCTACCTCACGGGCGATGACCATGTGGAAACTGTTTGAACCAAGATCGACCGCGGCGAACTCCTGCGGTCGTGGCGTATTATCATTTATCGGCATAGGTTAATCGGGTTGCTCGAGTGATTTGATGTAATCGTAAATCGCCAGCTGCGACCGCACTTTTCGGCGATTGCCGCGCGGTACGTAGCGATTACTGAGTTCTTTGTCGATATAACGTGCTTTCACCGTATCGCTAAACAAAATCTCGATAATATCGAGGATCTGCTGTTTCAGGCGCGGGTCCAACAGCGGAGCCGCTACTTCAATTCTGTAATCAATATTGCGCGTCATCCAGTCTGCAGAAGAAAGATAAACCCGCTTGTCGCCTGCATTATCGAAAATGTAGATCCGGTCATGTTCCAGATAGCGGTCAACGATGCTGATCACGCGAATATTGTCGCTGATGCCTTCCAGTTCCGGGATCAGCGAACACATGCCGCGGATCAGCAGGTTAACCGGCACGCCGGAGCTGGACGCCGCGTACAGCCTGTCCACCAGACCTTTATCTACGAGGTTGTTGAGCTTCAGCGTGATGCCCGACGACAGCCCTTTCTGGGCGTTGGCGATCTCTTTATCGATCATATCGTACAGCAGGCGGCGCGAGTTCTGCGGTGACACCAGCAGATAGTCGAAGCTGACCGGGCGGTACGGATTCTCAATAAAGTTGAATACCCGACGCACTTCGTTGGTGATGCGTGCATCGGCGGTTAAGAGCGAGTAGTCGGTATAAATACGCGCGGTTTTCTCGTTAAAGTTCCCGGTACCGATGTGGGCGTACCGCACCACGTCGTCACCCTCTTTACGGGAGATCAGGAACAGCTTGGCGTGAATTTTCAGCCCCGGCGCGGAGAAGATAACGTGCACGCCCGCTTCCGTCAGACGGCGCGCCCAGTGGATGTTCGCCTCTTCGTCGAAGCGTGCCTGCAACTCGACCACGACCGTGACTTTTTTGCCGTTGTGCGCCGCGTGGATCATTGCGTCGATGATGCGGGAATCTTTTGCCACGCGGTAAATGTTGATTTTGATCGCCAGCACGTTCGGGTCGAACGAGGCCTGACGCAGCAGCTCCAGCACGTGTTCAAAGGTGTGGTACGGATAGTAAAGCAGCACATCGCGCTCGCGGATGGCGTCGAATCCGTTACGGAATTTATCGAACCAGAGATGACGCAGGCGCGGCAGCGGTTTGTTCACCAGATTGGCTTTGCCAACGTTCGGGAAGCCAATAAAGTCTTTAAAGTTGTGGTAGCGCCCGCCGGGAATGATCGAGTCGTAGCGGGAGATGGTCAGCTTCTCGCGCAGCATTTCAACCATCGCATCCGGCATATCGCGCTGATAGACGAAACGGACCGGCTCGGCCGTCAGACGCTGCTTGAGGCTGGAGGACATCAGCTCCATCAGGCTGGCTTCCATCTCATGCACCAGGTCATATTCGGCGTCGCGGGTCATCTTCATCGAATAGGCGTTTAACGCATCGTAATCGAAGAAGCCTTTGAAAATGTCGTCCAGGCAGTAGCGCAGGATGTTATCCAGCAGGATCATCGGCTTGCGGCGTCGCGGGGTTTCCGGCGGCAGGTTCACAAAGCGCGGAACCTTATCGGACGGGATCTCCAGCAGCGCGTAGCTGATATTCTCACCACGAATGATTTCGACCGCCAGATAGGTGTAATCGTCCTTCAGAAACTGGACCAGATCGGTTTCGCGGTTAATCAGAATAGGGGTGATGTGCTGACGCAGATAGTGTTTAAAGTAGTGGCGCAGCCAGGTCTGTTGGTTGGCGGAGAGCTGGCGTTCGTTAATCAGGAAGATTTGGTTGCGCGCCATTTCCAGCAGCAGCTCGTTGTAGAGGCCATCAAATTCCTGATCGGCTTTCATAACGCGAGACTGGATTTTTCCAAGCAGATGGCGTGAGTGGGAATTTAGACCCTGCTCTTCGCTGATGATGATCCGCCGCTTCAGTTCAGCAAAGCGAACCTTGTAGAACTCATCCAGGTTGTTGGAATAAATGCCCAAAAAACGCATACGCTCGATCAGCGGGTTACTTTTGTCTGCCGCTTCCTGGAGTACACGCTCGTTGAATGCTAACCAGCTTAGCTCTTTCTCGATATATAACTTTTCCTGACCCATTACAGCTCACACTCCAGTTCAATCACAGGACGTGGTAAATCCGTCTCGTCCTTATTATGGCGAGCATTTCCACGATATGTCCAACAGTGCCAGAAAAGTATGACAGTTATTTTTTTTGTTGGGGAATTTAGAGGGTTGGAGAAGGGAATATCGGGTAATGCAACGTACAGGTCGGGTAAGCGCAGCAGCGCCACCCGACATAACAAACTACTCTTCGGCCGCATAACCTTGCGGGGGTAACTTCACGCCGTCCAGCCAGGCTGCGCCGTCGCGCATCTCCAGACGGCCCTCAACAAACCAGCTTACCACCAGCGGGTAAATGGCGTGTTCCTGGGTCTGTACGCGTTCGGTCACGTCGTCTTCGCTATCGCCGTCAAAGACCGGCACTTTGGCCTGCAGGATCACCGGGCCGCCGTCCAGCTCGTCGGTCACGAAATGGACAGAGGTACCGTGCTCCTCGTCGCCGTTTTCCAGCACCTGACGATGGGTGTGTAAGCCCGGATATTTCGGCAGCAGGGAAGGGTGAATATTCAGCAGACGTCCGGCGAAGTGTTCGACAAAAGCGGGGCTCAGAATACGCATATAGCCCGCCAGCACGACCACGTCCGGCGCGTAGGCATCAATCTCCTGCACCAGTTCCCGATCAAAGGCTTCACGCCCGGCGAACTGGCTGGCTTCCAGCGCGTGCGCAGGAATGTTCGCCTCCCGCGCGCGCTCAAGGCCGAACGCGTCGGCCTTGTTGCTGAAGACTGCCCGAATGGTGCCATTGATTTTCTTCTGTTTGCAGGCGTCTATGATTGCCTGCAAATTGCTTCCGTTGCCGGAAATGAGCACCACGATGTTTTTCATTCAATGACCACACGCTGTTCGGAATCGGAAGCTTTAATCGTACCGATTTTCCACGCGTTTTCACCTTTTTCAGTCAGCAGCTTAACGGCTTTATCCGCTTCACTTGCCGGCAGGGCGATAACCATACCCACGCCGCAGTTAAAGGTGCGGTACATTTCGTGAGAGCTCACGTTGCCAGCGGTCTGCAGCCAGTTGAAGACGGCTGGCCACTGCCATGAGGATTCGTCGATCACCGCCTGGGTGTTGTCCGGCAGAACGCGCGGAATGTTTTCCCAGAAGCCGCCACCGGTCAGGTGGGCAATGGCGTGAACGTCGACGTTCTCGATAAGCTCAAGTACGTTTTTGACGTAGATGCGGGTCGGCGCCAGCAGGTGGTCAGCCAGCGGTTTACCGTCCAGCTCGGTGGTCAGCGGGTCGCAGCCGCTCACTTCGAGAATTTTACGTACCAGGGAGTAGCCGTTGGAGTGCGGACCGCTGGAGGCCAGTGCGATCAGCACATCGCCATCGGCCACTTTGCTGCCGTCGATAATTTCTGATTTTTCTACTACGCCGACGCAGAAGCCTGCGACGTCATAATCTTCGCCGTGGTACATGCCCGGCATTTCTGCGGTTTCGCCGCCGACCAGCGCACAGCCGGACTGCAGGCAGCCTTCGGCGATACCGCTAATCACGCTGGCTGCGGTGTCCACGTCCAGCTTGCCGGTTGCGTAGTAATCGAGGAAGAACAGCGGCTCCGCGCCCTGTACCACCAGATCGTTCACGCACATCGCGACCAGATCGATACCGATCGTGTCGTGACGTTTTAAATCCATCGCCAGGCGCAGTTTGGTGCCTACACCGTCAGTACCCGAGACCAGAACTGGTTCACGATATTTTTGCGGCAGTGCGCACAGCGCGCCGAAGCCACCCAGGCCACCCATCACTTCCGGGCGGCGGGTTTTCTTCACCACACCTTTGATTCGGTCAACCAGCGCATTACCTGCGTCAATATCAACACCGGCATCTTTGTAGCTGAGAGAAGTTTTGTTGGTCACGGCTTAAATCCCCACGCGATTGCATAGCTAGTAAGAAAAATCGGCGCAATTCTAACAGTCCAGGCAAACGTTTGCGAGCCTATTCTGGACGTGGGGATCTTTTTTTCTGCGTGCTCCGGGAATGCAGCCAAACTTGACTCTGTTCACGAAAATGAAACCGGTTTCTGAGAACTGCTTGCAACGGGTATTCCCTTTGCACATCATCGAACTGAAACCGGTTTCTGTAATTGTTTTTGCAGAAAATAACGCAGAATGAGGGAAAGCGAATGTCAGGATTTAAAGCAGGTTTTCTGTGGGGTGGGGCCGTAGCGGCGCACCAGCTGGAAGGCGGCTGGAAAGAGGGCGGCAAGGGCGTGAGCGTGGCCGATGTCATGACCGCGGGCGCGCACGGCGTGCCGCGTGAAATCACCAACGGCGTGCTGGAAGGGAAAAATTACCCTAATCACGAAGCCATCGATTTCTACCATCGCTATAAAGAAGACATCAAACTCTTTGCCGAGATGGGCTTCAAATGTTTCCGTACCTCCATCGCCTGGACGCGTATCTTCCCGAAAGGGGACGAGCTTGAGCCTAACGAGGCTGGCCTGAAATTTTATGACGATCTGTTCGACGAGTGCCTGAAGCACGGCATCGAACCGGTTATCACGCTTTCCCACTTCGAGATGCCGTTCCACCTGGTCACCGAATACGGCGGCTGGCGTAACCGAAAGCTGATCGACTTCTTCGTGCGCTTCGCAAAAGTGGTGTTCCAGCGCTACCAGCATAAGGTGAAGTACTGGATGACCTTTAACGAGATCAACAACCAGGCCAACTTCCACGAAGACTTTGCCCCGTTTACCAACTCTGGCCTGAAATACGCGCCCGGTGAAGACCGCGAGCCGGTGATGTTCCAGGCCGCGCACTATGAACTGGTGGCCAGCGCCCTGGCGGTGAAGGCGGGGCGCGAGATTAACCCGTCGCTGCAGATCGGCTGCATGATTGCCATGTGCCCTATCTATCCGCTGACCTGCGCCCCGGACGATATGATGATGGCGATGAACGCCATGCACCGCCGCTACTGGTTCACCGACGTGCACGTGCGCGGCAGGTACCCGCAGCATCTGCTCAACTACTTCGAACGTCGCGGCTTCGCGCTGGATATTACTAAAGAAGATAAAGCGGCGCTGACGCAGGGCTGCGTGGACTACATCGGGTTCAGCTACTACATGTCCTTCGCCACCAAGGCGACGGCGGACAATCCGCAGCTGGACTACGACGAGAGCAAGAGCCTGGTCTCTAACCCGTACGTGCAGAAATCCGACTGGGGCTGGCAGATTGACCCGGTGGGGCTGCGCTACTCCCTGAACTGGTTCTGGGATCACTACCAGCTGCCGCTGTTTATCGTTGAAAACGGCTTTGGCGCGATTGACGTGCAGGAGAGCGACGGCACGGTGAACGACCAGTACCGTATTGATTACCTTTCCGCGCATATCCGCGAGATGAAAAAAGCGGTGGTGGAAGACGGCGTAGATCTGATGGGCTACACCCCGTGGGGCTGTATCGACCTGGTGTCTGCCGGTACGGGCGAAATGAAAAAACGCTACGGCTTTATCTTTGTCGATAAAGATAACGAAGGGAACGGCACGCTGAACCGCAGCAAGAAGAAGTCGTTCGACTGGTATAAGCAGGTGATTGCGAGCAACGGCGATAACCTGTAATTGTCGGGTGGCGCTAACGCTTACCCGACCTACACTACACGTAGGCCCGCGTAAGCGCAGCGCCACCGGGCAGAACCCACACTTAAGCCGGAGACGTATCTCCGGTTTTTTGTCTTTGCTTGATCCCTGTCAAGCAACATGGGTATGGCCTAATCCGAAAAAAGCGGTATAATCCCGCGATTTTTTTGCGGATGCCACCTCAGAGGAGAAAGAGAATGAAGATTGTGGAAGTGAAACACCCACTCGTTAAACACAAGTTGGGCCTGATGCGTGAGCATGACATCAGCACGAAGCGTTTTCGCGAACTGGCTTCTGAAGTGGGCAGCCTGCTGACCTACGAAGCGACCTCCGATCTGGAAACGGAAAAAGTGACCATCGAAGGCTGGAACGGCCCGGTACAGGTTGAGCAGATCAAAGGTAAGAAAATTACCGTTGTGCCAATCTTGCGTGCCGGTCTCGGCATGATGGAAGGCGTGCTGGAGCACGTCCCAAGCGCACGTATCAGCGTGGTGGGGATCTACCGTAACGAAGAAACCCTTGAGCCGGTTCCTTACTTCCAGAAGCTGGTGTCTAACATCGACGAGCGTATGGCGCTGGTGGTTGACCCAATGCTGGCAACCGGCGGTTCTATGATCGCCACCATCGACCTGCTGAAAAAAGCGGGCTGCAGCAGCATCAAAGTGCTGGTGCTGGTAGCGGCACCGGAAGGGATCGCGGCGCTGGAGAAAGCGCACCCGGACGTTGAGCTGTATACCGCCTCTATCGACCAGGGGCTGAACGAGCACGGGTACATCATCCCGGGGCTCGGCGATGCCGGCGATAAGATCTTTGGTACGAAATAATCGAATAACGATAAATAAGCCGACTTTGATAGTCGGCTTTTTTTTGAATAAAACACCAACAATACTACACAGAGGAAAACACTATGACGCGCCGTGCTATCGGGGTGAGTGAAAGACCGCCGCTTTTACAGACTATCCCGCTTAGTTTGCAGCACCTGTTTGCCATGTTTGGCGCAACCGTGCTGGTGCCAATCCTGTTCCACATTAACCCGGCTACCGTGCTGCTGTTCAACGGCATCGGTACGCTGCTGTACCTCTTCATCTGTAAAGGCAAAATCCCGGCGTATCTGGGGTCGAGCTTTGCCTTTATTTCGCCGGTGTTGCTGTTGCTGCCGCTGGGTTATGAGGTCGCGCTCGGCGGCTTTATCATGTGTGGCGTGCTGTTCTGCCTGGTATCCTTCATTGTGAAGAAAGCGGGTACCGGCTGGCTGGACGTGATGTTCCCCCCTGCGGCGATGGGCGCAATCGTTGCCGTTATCGGTCTGGAGCTGGCGGGCGTTGCGGCGAACATGGCCGGCCTGCTGCCTGCTGACGGCCAGTCACCGGATTCCAAAACCATTATCATCTCGCTGGTAACGCTGGGCGTGACGGTGTTTGGTTCTGTGTTGTTCCGCGGCTTCATGGCGATTATCCCGATCCTGATCGGCGTGCTGGCGGGCTATGCGCTCTCCTTCGCAATGGGCGTTGTGGATACCACCCCGATTGCCGAAGCGCACTGGTTCGCGCTGCCAACCTTCTACACCCCGCGCTTTGAGTGGTTCGCTATCTTCACCATTCTGCCAGCCGCGCTGGTGGTGATTGCGGAGCACGTTGGCCACCTGGTGGTGACGGCGAACATCGTTAAGCGCGATTTAATCCGCGACCCGGGCCTGCACCGCTCCATGTTTGCGAACGGTTTCTCCACCATCATCTCCGGTTTCTTCGGCTCTACGCCAAACACCACCTACGGTGAGAACATCGGCGTGATGGCGATTACCCGCGTCTACAGTACCTGGGTTATCGGCGGTGCGGCGATCATCGCCATTATGCTCTCCTGCGTCGGCAAGCTGGCGGCAGCGATTCAGATCATCCCGGTGCCGGTGATGGGCGGCGTTTCTCTTCTGCTGTACGGCGTGATCGGTGCCTCCGGTATTCGCGTGCTGATTGAGTCCAAAGTGGATTACAGCAAGGCGCAGAACCTGATCCTCACCTCCGTTATCCTGATTATCGGCGTGAGCGGTGCGAAGGTGCACATCGGTGCGGCAGAGCTGAAGGGCATGGCGCTGGCGACCATCGTGGGCGTGGGCCTGAGCCTGATCTTTAAGCTGATTTCCGTTCTGCGTCCTGAGGAAGAAATTCTGGATGCTGACGACAGCGAAAAAGCGCCACATTGATCCTTTAACCGGGTGGACGATCCGCCCGGTTCTCTCCTTGCAGGTTCCGTGCTAAACTCCGTTCCGATTTTATGTAAGATCTGGTTGAGGTACTTCTGAACGGACCGGCACAGCTCTCTCTGCCACTTTATCTCCCTGACGACGAAACTTTCGCGAGTTTCTGGCCGGGTGATAACCCCTCTTTACTGGCTGCACTGCAAAACGTGCTGCGCCAGGATCACAGCGGATACATCTATATCTGGTCACGCGAAGGCGCGGGGCGCAGCCACCTGCTGCATGCCGCCTGCGCGGAGCTTTCGGCGCGCGGTGACGCGGTAGGCTATGTGCCGCTGGATAAACGTACCTGGTTCGTGCCTGAGGTGCTTGAGGGAATGGAACATCTCTCGCTGGTCTGCATCGATAATATCGAATGCGTGGCGGGTGATGAGCCGTGGGAAATGGCGATCTTTAACCTCTACAACCGCATTCTGGAATCGGGTAAAACCCGGCTGCTGATCACCGGCGATCGTCCACCGCGTCAGCTGAATCTGGGGCTGCCGGACCTGGCGTCTCGTCTGGACTGGGGACAAATCTACAAGCTCCAGCCGCTGTCGGATGAAGATAAGCTTCAGGCGTTACAGCTGCGCGCAAAGCAGCGTGGATTTGAGCTGCCGGAAGACGTAGGCCGCTTCCTGCTTAAACGGCTTGATCGCGAAATGCGCACGCTGTTTGACACGCTCGACCAGCTCGATCGCGCCTCTATTACCGCCCAGCGCAAGCTGACCATTCCGTTTGTGAAAGATATTCTCAAGCTTTGAATTTGCTCGCCCGGTGGCGCTGCGCTTACCGGGCCTACAAAAAAATCGCCGCACTTTGTAGGCCGGGTAAGGCGCAGCCGCCACCCGGCTAAAGATCTCCCATTAAATGCTCAACAAGCAGTGGAATCGGTCTTCCCGACGCCACGCTCCGTCCGTTTTCACGCCACAACGCCGTACCGCTGATATCCAGATGGGCCCACGGAATGGTCGGCGGGCAGAAGTGATGCAGCAGCCACGCCGCTGAGGCGCTGATCGCCGCATTGTTGGTCGGCGTGTTGCACAGGTCGGCAATCGCGCTATCGGTTTGCTTTTTCAGCCGGGCGTCCAGCGGCAGGGACCACACTTCATCGCCACTCTGCTTACCCGCCAGCGTCAGCGCCGCGCGTAGCGGTTCATCCTGCGTCATAAGCCCGCTCAACTCATATCCCAGCGCCTTCACGACCGCACCGGTTAGGGTCGCCATATCAATAATATAGCGCGCCTGCGGATGGCGCTGGCTGGCCCAGGCGATGGCGTCTGCCAGCACCAGTCGGCCTTCGGCATCGGTGTTGTTGATTTCCACCGTGGTGCCGTTGCAGGCCGTTGCCACTGTGCCGGGCTGCATGGCGTCCGGCCCGATGGCATTTTCCGCCAGCGCCAGCACGCCCATGATGCGAACGGGCAGCGCCAGCTCTGCGACGGTCAGCATCAGCCCCAGCACGTTGGCCGCGCCGCACATGTCGTATTTCATGGTGTACATGCCCGCGCCGTCCTTCAGCCACAGGCCGCCGGTATCGAAGGTAATGCCTTTGCCCACATAGCAGCGCACCGGGCCGTCGTTGACGCCGTCATAATGAATCGCCAGCAGACGCGGCGGACAGGTCGCCCCTTTGCCGACGGCATGAAGCAGCCCGAGACCTTGCTCAACAATTTGCTTTTCATCCAGCACGTCACACCGCAGGGCGGGGAAGGCGGCACACAGTTTTTGCGCCTCTTCGACGACAAACTGCGGCGTGCAGCGGTCGGACGGGATATCCGCCAGACGTCGCGCCGCGACCATGCCGTAGGCGATGGCCTGCTGCTGGCGGAAAATAACCGCCAGTCGGTCCTGCTGTTCGGGTAAGCAGAGCGCGGTGATATGTTCAAGACGGACCTTGTCACTGGTTTTCTTCAACTGCAAATCGCTTAGCCCGTGCGCCTGATTAAAGAGAAAACGCAGCACCTGCGCCAGCACCACATCGTCGATATCAGTCACATCGAGTATCACCTCGGGACTGACGGGCGAGGCCAGCAGCGGGCGCAGCGCCGTCAGTAATCCTTCGGTCAGGCTGTCCTGCCAGAGAGCATCCGGCAGCAGGGTGATCCGGGCAAACGGGGCGCAGCCAAAGCGGGTATCTGCGATGCCATCAGACTCGCGCATTTCCGCGACAAGCGCATTTTGCGGCAGAAACTGACTGCTCGCGCGGGCAATCAAATGGCTTTGCGGCTTCGCGTCAGAAAGCGCGGTGATAAACTGATACGTAATCATTACTGCTCCTCAATCGGCGCGCGGATCCGCGCGGCATAGGCCTGCATCCACTCATCGTCTACCGCGTGAAAATGCGTTTTCTCCCGCAGGCGTTCGGTACGAAAAACGGTGAGGGGCTGGCGAGCCGTCGCCACCACGAACGAGAAGGTTTTGATGTTGGTGGCGGCACCAAATTCGCCCCTGTTGTTCATGCATACCACGGAAAGATCGCCCACGCGGCCAAAGCGCGACATCAGCTTGTCCTCCAGTTCGAACACCACGGAATCCGCCGCCTGCTGCGGCGTCATACCCTGCGCCATCCGGCGGACGATTTCGTAGCTGGTGCAGCCTTTCATCAGATCTTCACCGACGCCCGTGGCGGTGGCGGCACCGGTTTCGCTGTCGCAGTAAAAGCCGGAGCCAATAATGGGGGAATCACCAATGCGGCCGCGTTTTTTCATAAACAGCCCGCTGGTGGAGGTGGCGACGCTCATCGAACCCTGTTTATCGAGGCCGATAATGCCGACGGTGTCATGTCCGTCGTAAGGGCTTAAGCCCTTATCCAGCGTTTCGCGGCAGCGCTTGCGGTAGTGCTGCATGGCGCGGTCGGTGAGCATGGTTTTGTCGGCAAAGCCCTGGCTCAGCGCCCATTCCCGCGCGCCCTGGCCGACCAGCAGGCTGTTGTAACGCTGGCGGCTGAGCGCGTGAGCGACGCGCACCGGGTTGGCGATATCCACCAGGTTGCCCACGGCGCCAAAGGACAGCGTGTCGCCGTCCATATAGGCGGCATCCAGCTCCACCTCGCCGTTTTCGGTAGGCAGTCCGCCGTAGCCGACGGATTTATAAAACGGAAAGTCCTCGACGGCGGCGACGGCATCCACCACCGCCGGGGCGACAGGTTTGCCCGCAGCCAGCGCAGACGCAGATTCCGTGACGCCTTCAAGCGCCATTCTCCAGGTCGCGATAATTCCCCACATGCTTTACTCCTGTTTTGCAAGGGTGGTGTCGGTTTGCGTAACGGTGGCCATTTCCGCCGCGCGGTACTGTTTGTCCACGATACGCATGAAAGGCAGGTACAGCATGGCGCCAATCAGCAGGTTGATAAGCTGCATCACGCTGCCGCTCAGGTGCCCGGTGACGATAAAACCGCTGATGACCGGCGGCAGCGTCCAGGGAATAAACACCCCGGTGGTGACGGCAACCGCGCCAATCTTCATCGCCGCATACTGCACGGTAACCAGCACCAGCGGCACCAGGTTGAACGGGATAAGCATGATCGGGTTCATGATCACCGGCAGGCCAAACAGAATCGGCTCGTTGATGTTAAACACCGACGCGCCCGCGCCGAGGCGCGCCACTTCGCGCATGTTTTTACTGCGGGCGAAAATCAGCATCGCAATCACCAGCGACAGCGTGGCCCCCGCACCGCCCATCCAGATCATGTCAAAAAACTGTTCGGTGATAATGTGCGGCGGCGTCGTGCCTGCCTGAATCGCCGCGATGTTGTCGGTCTGGTTCTCCATCCACAGCGGGCGAATGATGCCGTTGATCATCGAGCCAGAGTTAATGCCCACTGACCACAGAATGGTGATGCTGAACACCGTCATCAGCGCGCCAAAGTATGAAGTGCCGTAGTGGCGCACCGGCGTGGCAACCACGTCGTAAATAAACTGGTGGATGGTGTTGTAGTGGGTGTTTTCAAACACGATGCGGATACCCAGCACCAGAATCATCACCAGCAGAGCAGGGATCAGCGCAGCGAACGACTCCTGGACCGCTGGCGGCACGCCGTCCGGCATTTTGATCACCAGTTTTTTGCGCTTCAGCCAGCAGAACAGCTCCGTCCACAGCAGGGAACCAATCATCGCCACGAACAGCCCTTTGCTGCCAATCCACTCCACCGGAATGACGGTAATACCGCCGTTTTCCGCCACCTTAATAAACGGCGTGAGGATCAGAAAGGCGACCAGCGAAAGAATGCCGCAGGAGATACGGTCTTCCCCGTAGTGCTCCGCCAGACGGAACGCCACCAGGAAGCTAATGAACAGCGACATGGTGGAGAACACCGCGTTGAACGGGATTTCAATAATGGCGCTCCAGCTCTCACCAAAGGCCTGAGACATAAACTGCTGATAGGTTTGATTCGGGAAAGAGGAGATCACCAGCAGAATAGAGCCGACGATGATAAACGGCATGAATGACACGTAGGCGCCGCGAATGGCCCCAAGATGACGCTGCTGGGCCGTTTTGGCCGCCAGCGGCATCAGTTTTGCTTCAAGAAATCCCAGAACATTGTTCATTGTGAACTCCGTACAAGATTGAGTGGCGTTGTTTATGTTATGTCTGTGGATTATCAGTGAAGCGCGGCGAGCGAAAGGTGAAATCGGTCACAAAGCGTTCGCTGGTGTTATATAAATCTCATATGATTAGTTAATGGAATTATCGGGATGGAAATTAAACTGCACGCTAATGCCACCACCACGCCGCGCATCCGTCGCTATCTTCAGCAGTCAGATAAAAGCGACAGAGAGCTTGCCGTTGAGCTTGGGATCTCGGTCACTACCGTCAGGCGCTGGCGTAACCGCGAGCAGGTTTCGGATAAGCAGACGACACCGAAAGTGATACACAAAGCGATGAGACAAGAGCAGATCGCACTGGTGAATGCCCTGCGTGACGTCTCGGGCGCGCCGTTAGATGAATTGCTGCAGATGGTCAATGACGTGCTGGGGATCCCCGTTTCCCGGGCGACATTGAATCGCTACCTCAAACCGGCATCCGCAAAACAAAAAGGGGCTCCGTTGCAGGGGAAAAAGGCGCTGAAGGCAGGCATTATGCCGCACGCGCTGACGCTGCATCATCTGCCTTTGTCGCTGCATATGGACGATGGCGGGGAGCAACACCTGCTCTGGGCGCGTGAACCGATGAGCGGCTGGTGCTATGCCCGGCTTTATGCGGGACTCTCGCCTCAGCTCCTTAACACCTGGACGCAGGCGCTGCTTGATGCCTGCCCGGCTGATATCCAATCTATTGAGACTTTTGGTTTTGAGGTGACGCCATCGGCGCAGAACGTCGCTGTTAATACGCATCCACAAAAACAGAATGCGCTTCAGGTGGCGGTGCCATTACGCGATATTATTCCACGTGTGAATGATGAACCCGCAGGAAAGGTGCTGATCGCGCTGTGCGAGTTTTACAACCGGGGAAAAGCGCAGAAAAAACTGGGGGAAAGTACGCCGCAGGCCTTTCTGGAAGCGCTGCGGCATAAGGGCTAGAGGATCTCGAGCACGTCTTCCGGCGGACGTCCAATGCGCGCCTTGCCGTTCGCCACCACAATCGGGCGTTCAATCAGCTTTGGATTCTCAACCATCGCCTGCACCAGCTGGTCCTCTGACAAACGTGAGTCGTCCAGATTGAGCGACTTATACAGATCTTCTTTCTTGCGCATCAGCTCTCTGGCGCTGCCCATTCCCAGCATGTGCAACAGCTGACGAAGGGTTTGTGCATCCGGCGGCGTTTCGAGATACAGCACCACCTCTGGTTCAACACCGTTAGATTTCAACAGGCTGAGGGTATCCCGGCTCTTGGAGCAGCGAGGGTTATGGTAGATTTTTACCGCGTCTGTCATGTTTTTTCTTCCTTATTACATCTTTTCGTACGGCTTGAAGCGCTGCTGCAAAGCGCGCAGCTGATCGATGCGCGCATCGTAGCGGGCCTGCTGCAGGCTGCCGAGTTTGACCTGCGAGCTGGCGCTGCTCAGCATAGAAATGGCTTGATCGAGACGACCGACCAGCGCAAAGCCTTCGGCACGTGCCGCCAGCTCCTGATCGCGGTTACCGAGCTGGGCTTCAACCTGAGCGAGCAGATCCCAACCGTTTTGATCGTCTTTATTGTTAAAGGTGTAGCGGTTCAGAATGGTCGCCGCTTCGGCAGGCTGACCGCCCTGTAAGTAAGCGTTCGCCAGGTTAAGCTGCAACACCGGGTTGGTGCGAACGTCTTTTGCCCCTTTCAGGCGGTTGATGGCGTCGGTGGCTTTTTTCTGTCCCAGATCGATATCGGTTGAGAGGTCGAGATACCACGGGTTGTTTGGCTCGGCGGCCAGCAGCGGCTGCAGCGCTTTACGCGCCTCGTCATATTTACTTGCCTCCATCGCCTGCAGCGCCTGACCATACTGAGCCGCGTTTTTCTCTCGCACGTTGCCTTTGGAGAGCGCGTCCAGCAGATCGCTGGTGAGCTGGTTACGCCCGGAATTGTACATCCCCAGCGTTCTCACCTTTGCCATGTAGAAATCTTGTGAGGACTGCACCACAACCGGACGCATCTGGTTAGCTCGGTTACGGGCGTCCGACAGTCGGCTTTCAGGCAGCGGGTGCGTCAGCAGGATTTCCGGTGGGCGTGAGGAGTAACGAGCCTGATCGAGCAGTTTTTCGAGGAAGCTCGGCATGGCCTGCGGGTCAAAGCCTGAACGCTGTAACACCTGAATCCCGATGCGGTCCGCTTCCTGTTCGTTTTGCTGGGTAAAGCTGATCATCCCCTGACGCGTTCCCGCCAGCGTACCGGTCAATGCCGCCATCCCGGCCTGCGGGCTGGCCATCGCCAGCAGAATGGAGCCCAGCGCACCCACCCAGGTCAGCGGGGCGTTACGTTTCTGATCTTCCATCGCACGCGCCAGATGACGCTGGGTAACGTGCGAAATTTCGTGCGCCATGACGGATGCCAGCTGGCTTTCGTTATCGGAATAGCGGAATAACGCCGAATGGAGCACCACGTTACCGCCAAAGAAGGCGAAGGCGTTGATTTCGTCGTTATTAATTAAATAGAAGTGGAAAGGGGTTTTTACCGAGTCGGCGTGCGCGACCAGCCGCATGCCCAGGCCATTGATGTACTGCACCAACAGCGGGTCATTGATCAGCGGCGCGCTGCCGCGCAGCTGGCGAACGTAGTAATCACCCATCTGCATCTCCTGACCGATGGAGAGCGTGCTTCCTGCTGTGGTACCCATGTCCGGCAACGAGTCGGCCGAATCAGCGAAGGCGGGTGCTGCCTGACCGACAGTCAGTGCGGCGATAAGTGTCGCAACCAGTGTTTTTCTCAACTGCCTGAACATAACCACTGTCCTGTATTTTGGATGTGTCAATTTGACCGATGAACCGGCATATCGTTCATCTCCACTGACTTGCGAGTGTAGCCGTGTTGCGACATGAAGAAAATCCCATTCATCAGGGTTTTGCGAATCGTTACAGTGATACAAAAAGCGAAAGTCTTTTTTGTGACAGTTAGATACAATTCAGCTCTCACTCCCGCCATTCGATTCAGGGAAGGGTTGTATGCTCGAAATGTTAATGCAGTGGTATCGGCGTCGGTTTAGCGACCCGGAAGCCATTGCTTTGCTGGTTATTCTGGTTGCCGGGTTCGGTATTCTGTTCTTCTTTAGCGGCCTGCTTGCGCCGCTGCTGGTGGCGATTGTGCTGGCGTATCTGCTGGAGTGGCCAACGGCGCGTCTGGAAAATATCGGCTGTTCCCGCCGCTGGGCGACCAGCATCGTGCTGGTACTGTTTGTCGGCATATTGTTACTGATGGCATTTGTGGTGATGCCGGTTGCCTGGCAGCAGGGGATCTACCTGATCCGCGATATGCCCGGCATGTTGAATAAACTCTCAGATTTCGCCGCCACGCTGCCGCGTCGTTACCCCGCGCTGATGGATGCCGGGATTATTGATGCGATGGCCGAAAACATGCGCGCGCGCATCATGACGATGGGCGACTCGGTGGTGAAATACTCTCTGGCCTCGCTGGTCGGCCTGCTGACGCTGGCGGTTTACCTTGTGCTTGTGCCGCTGATGGTCTTCTTCCTGGTAAAAGATAAAGAGCAGATGCTGAACGCCGTCAGGCGCATTCTGCCGCGCAACCGTGGTCTGGCAGGGCAGGTCTGGCAGGAGATGAACCAGCAGATCACCAACTACATTCGCGGCAAGGTGCTGGAGATGATTGTGGTGGGTGTCGCGACCTGGATTGGCTTCCTCATCTTCGGCCTGAACTACTCGCTGCTGCTGGCGGTGCTGGTGGGGCTGTCGGTTCTGATCCCGTATATCGGTGCGTTTGTCGTGACCATCCCGGTGGTGGGCGTCGCGCTGTTCCAGTTTGGTCTGGGCACGGAGTTCTGGAGCTGCTTCGCGGTGTACCTGATCATTCAGGGGCTGGACGGCAACCTGCTGGTGCCGGTGCTGTTCTCGGAAGCGGTGAACCTGCATCCGCTGGTAATTATTTTGTCTGTGGTGATTTTCGGCGGGCTGTGGGGATTCTGGGGCGTGTTCTTTGCGATTCCGCTGGCGACGCTGATCAAAGCGGTCGTCCACGCGTGGCCGGATGTGCCGGCGGTGGAAGAGAAGTAGTTTTGCCGGGTGGCGCTGCGCTTACCCGGCCTACTGATCCTTGTAGGTCGGGTAAGGCGAAGGCGCCACCCGACACTCACTTTCAGGCACTTTGTTTCAACCAGCTCAACACCACGTCGTGGTGGTTGCTGGTTTTGAAGTCGTCAAACACGTGCTCAACTTTACCGTCAGCGTCAATCAGGAAGCTGATGCGGTGAATACCGTCGTAGGTTTTACCCATAAAGGTCTTTTCACCCCAGACGCCGAACTGCTCGCATACCTGGTGATCTTCATCGGAAAGAAGCGTGAAGTTCAGGATCTCTTTTTCCGCAAATCGTGACAGTTTTTCTGGCTTGTCCGTGCTGATGCCCAACACTTCTACACCGGCTTTTTTCAACTCATCCATGTTGTCGCGCAAGCCGCAGGCCTGTACGGTACAGCCGGGCGTCATGGCTTTCGGGTAGAAATAGACCAGAACACGCTGTCCCTGGAAGTCGGTCAAATTTACTTGCTCGCCGTCTTGATCCGGCAAGCTAAATTTCGGTGCGATGTCACCGGCTTTCAGTGGATTCATTACTCAACTCCATCCTGTTCGTGCTGCGAATAATTTACGACGCTTATACTGCCCTGCGCGTTTAATTCTGTACAGAGGGCTTTGAACGCTTGCTCGATATTTGACGCATCCTGTGATGCAGGGCTGTGTGCGGTAATTTGAATAAACAGCACCGGAAGAGCAGGGTCATCGCTTGGCTGCGTACGGGAAACCAGCTCGGCAATGTTCATCTGATGGCTGTCAAAAAGCGCCGTAAAACGCTCAATCAGATGCGGTGAATCAGGCACTTCAACCTGCACCCAGACGGTGGACGGCAGTGCCGGACGCGGGCGCGCGGTGGTGCGCTTCATGACAATCAGCAAATCCAGCTCGGCACCCTTCAGCGGCAGGGTTGATTCAATCAACGTAATGGCGTTCCATGTGCCGGAAAGCAGCATAATAAACGTGAACTCATCGCCAAGCATAGCGAGACGGCTGTCTTCAATATTACAGCCGCAGCTGCTTACGTGGCGGGTGATGGTGTTCACGATACCCGGCCTGTCAGCACCCAGCGCAGTGATAACCAGGTAATGTTGTGATGAGGTTGTCAAACCTGTTCTTCCTTTGCTTGGTTAAGTCTTCCTAAGGAAAGCATAAAAAAAACATGCATACAACCGCCTGAGCGCCTCAGGTCGCTTGCTTTTATTACAGTTCCAAACGTAACATTGAGGCTCTTGTTCGCACAGAGGATGGCTCATGTTCACGGGAAGTATTGTCGCGCTTGTTACACCGATGGATGAAAAAGGTAATGTCTGCCGGTCAAGCATGAAGAAGCTCATTGATTACCATGTCGCCAATGGAACCTCGGCGATCGTTTCGGTAGGGACTACCGGTGAATCCGCAACGCTGAGCCACGACGAGCACGGCGATGTGGTTATGCTGACCCTGGAGCTGGCTGACGGACGTATCCCGGTCATCGCAGGAACTGGGGCTAACGCAACCGCAGAGGCTATCAGCCTGACTCAACGTTTTAACGACAGCGGCATCGTTGGCTGTCTGACCGTCACGCCTTACTACAACCGTCCAACTCAGGAAGGTTTGTTCCAGCATTTCAAAGCCATCGCAGAACATACTGACTTGCCACAAATTCTGTATAATGTGCCGTCCCGTACCGGTTGCGATATGCTGCCGGAAACCGTTGGCCGTCTCTCGAAAGTAAAAAATATTATCGGGATTAAAGAGGCGACAGGGAACTTAAGCCGCGTTCATCAGATCAAAGAGCTGGTTTCAGACGACTTTATTCTGTTGAGCGGCGACGATGCGACCGCGCTGGACTTTATGCAGCTCGGTGGTCATGGCGTGATCTCCGTAACGGCTAACGTTGCGGCCCGCGATATGGCGGAAATGTGCAAACTGGCCGCGGCCGGTCATTTTGATGAAGCTCGCGTGATTAATCAGCGTCTGATGCCATTGCACAATAAATTATTTGTCGAACCCAATCCGATCCCAGTGAAATGGGCGTGTAAGGAATTGGGACTTGTAGCATCCGACACGCTGCGCCTGCCAATGACACCGATTACCGACCACGGTCGTGAAATTGTCGCTGGCGCGCTGAAGCATGCCGGTTTGCTGTAAAGTTTAGGGAGATTTGATGGCTTATTCAGTACAGAAGTCGCGCCTGGCGAAGGTTGCGAGTGTTTCGCTTGTTATGCTGCTCGCTGCCTGTAGTTCGGACTCGCGCTACAAGCGCCAGGTGAGCGGTGATGAATCCTATCTGGATGCGGCGCCGCTTGCTGAACTTCACGCACCGGCTGGTATGATCCTGCCGATTCAAAACGGCGATTATAATATTCCCGTCACTAACGGCAGTGGTCTTGTCGGTAAAGCGCTTGATATTCGTCCACCTGCTCAGCCTCTGGCGCTGGTGAGCGGCGCGCGTACCCAGTTTACCGGTGATACGGCATCCCTGATGGTTGAAAACAGCCGCAACAGCACGCTGTGGCCGCAGGTTGTCAGCGTTATTCAGTCGAAGAACTACACGATTGATAAACGCGATGATGCGAGCCAGACGTTAACAACGGACTGGATCGAGTGGAACCGCCTGGATGAAGATCAGCAGTACCGTGGTCGTTATCAAGTCTCCGTTAAACCGCAGGGCTATCAGCAGGCGGTTACCGTTAAGCTGTTAAACCTGGAGCAGGCGGGTAAACCGGTTGCTGATGCAGCCTCCATGCAGCGTTACAGCACCGAAATGCTGAACGTCATTGCAGCAGGTCTGGATAAGAACGCGACTGACGCCGCTAACGCAGCGCAGAACCGCAGTGGTTCTTCCTACGACGTGCAGAGCGCGGCGGATGATACCGGCCTGCCAATGCTGGTGGTTCGTGCACCGTTTAACCAGACCTGGCAGCGTCTGCCAGCGACGCTGGAAAAAGTGGGCATGAAAGTGACCGACAGCACGCGTTCAACCGGTAGCATGACCGCAACCTACAAGCCGTTGTCTGACAGCGCTTGGCAGGAACTGGGCGCGAAAGATCCTCAGCTTGCCTCCGGTGACTACAAAATTCAGGTAGGTGACCTCGATAACCGCAGTAGCCTGCAGTTTATCGATCCAAAAGGTCACACGCTGACCCAGTCGCAGAACGATGCGCTGGTCGCTGTCTTCCAGGCAGCATTCAGCAAATAAATACAAGGGCTGGTGAATCCAGCCCTTTTTATTTTCGTGCTACGCAAACGTGTGCGTGGCATAATATGCCCAGTTTTGAACACAAATCATCACACCAGGAGTAATGAAGATGCAGAAGCAAGCTGAGTTGTATCGTGGCAAAGCGAAGACCGTATACAGCACGGAAAACCCGGATCTGTTGGTGCTCGAGTTCCGCAATGATACGTCAGCAGGGGATGGCGCACGCATTGAGCAGTTCGATCGTAAAGGCATGGTGAACAACAAGTTCAACCACTTCATTATGAGCAAACTGGCCGAAGCGGGTATCCCGACCCAGATGGAAGCGTTATTGTCCGATACGGAATGTCTGGTGAAAAAACTGGACATGGTTCCGGTTGAGTGCGTCATTCGTAACCGTGCCGCAGGCTCCCTGGTGAAGCGTCTCGGCATTGAAGAAGGTATCGAACTGAATCCACCGCTGTTTGACCTGTTCCTGAAAAACGACGCCATGCACGACCCAATGGTCAACGAATCTTACTGCGAAACCTTCGGCTGGGTGAGCAAAGAGAATCTGGCGCGCATGCAGGAGCTGACCTACAAGGCGAACGACGTGCTGAAAAAGCTGTTTGATGACGCGGGTCTGATCCTGGTCGACTTCAAGCTGGAGTTCGGTCTGTTCAAAGGCGAAGTGGTGCTGGGCGATGAGTTCTCCCCGGACGGCAGCCGCCTGTGGGATAAAGAAACCCTGGATAAAATGGACAAAGACCGTTTCCGTCAGAGCCTGGGTGGCCTGATTGAAGCGTACGAAGCGGTTGCTCACCGTTTAGGCGTTAAGCTCGACTAATCTCCTCAATTGCCAAAGGATATTCACATCCTTTGGCGTCTTACCCTTGTTTACTATGGTAATCCTGTCATTAACCGCCTACGATCATAGCTATTATTAATGGAATAGTTCGAGGTGGTTATGCGCTGGCAAGGGCGTCGTGAAAGTGACAATGTAGAAGACAGGCGCAGCAGTGGTGGTGGCGGCCCTTCAATGGGCGGTCCCGGCTTCCGGTTGCCCAGTGGAAAGGGCGGTATCATCCTGCTGATTGTGGTGCTGGTCGCGGGGTATTACGGTGTCGATCTCACCGGTTTGATGACCGGGGAGCCGCTCCAGCAACAGCAATATTCTCAGCGCTCCATCAGTCCGAACGAAGATGAAGCGGCCAAATTTACCTCCGTTATTCTCGCGACAACAGAAGAAACCTGGGGCCAGCAATTCGAGAAAATGGGGCGTACCTATCAGCAGCCGAAGCTGGTGATGTACCGCGGTGCGACGCGCACCGGTTGCGGTACCGGACAGTCCGTAATGGGGCCGTTCTACTGCCCGGCGGACAGCACTGTCTATATCGATCTCTCATTTTACGATGACATGAAAAGCAAACTGGGCGCCGACGGCGATTTCGCCCAGGGCTATGTGATCGCGCATGAGGTCGGCCACCACGTGCAAAAATTGCTCGGCATTGAGCCTAAAGTGCGCCAGCTTCAGCAGAATGCCTCCCAGGCGGAGGTGAATCGTCTTTCCGTGCGTATGGAGTTGCAGGCAGACTGCTTCGCCGGCGTCTGGGGCAATAGCATGAAACAGCAGGGCGTTCTGGAAACGGGCGACCTTGAAGAAGCGCTGAACGCCGCGCAGGCCATCGGCGATGACCGCCTCCAGCAGCAAAGCCAGGGGAGAGTGGTGCCGGACAGTTTCACTCACGGGACATCGGAGCAGCGTTACAGCTGGTTTAAACGCGGCTTCGACAGCGGTGATCCTGCGCAATGTAATACCTTCGGCAAAGCGATGTAATGTTGCCGTTTGAACATCTGATTAGCCAGCTCAGGCGTAAAGGTCATCGTCGTTTGGTTGTACTCACCGGCGATGCGCACTGGACATTGACGCAGGCGGTCGCCCTGCGCGATGCCCACCCCGGAGACTGGCTCTGGCTGGATGAACACCCGTCGAAAGCCATCAGCGGGCTGCTGGGGCGAGAGTTCCAGCACGCGGTTTTTGATGCTCGCGCGGGGTTCGATGTCGCGGCCTTTGCCGCCCTCAGCGGAACGCTGCGCGCCGGGAGCCTGCTGGTGCTGCTGGTTCCGCCTTTCTCCATCTGGGCGGAAACACCGGACAGCGACTCCGTTCGCTGGAGCGACAGCGCCGAGCCTATCGCCACGCCGCATTTTGTGCACCATTTCCAGCGCACCATCGCCGCCGACCCTGACACCATCCTGTGGTGCCAAAACCAACCGCTAGCGCTTCCTCCGTTTCCTGATATCCCTGACTGGCAGCCAGCCAGCGGCGACCCGCAGCGTGAGCAGGCTGACATTCTGCGCACGCTCATGGCTATGAATACGGGCGTCGTGGCGGTCACGGCCCCTCGCGGACGCGGAAAGTCAGCGCTTGCAGGAATGTTGCTCAGGCGTATTCCGGGCACTGCGGTAGTGACTGCACCGGCGAAAGGGGCAACGGATGTTATAGCCCGTTTTGCGGGAGAGCATTTTCACTTTATGGCGCCGGATGCGCTACTCGCTTCGACGCTTCAGGCCGACTGGCTGATTGTCGATGAGGCGGCCGCCATTCCGGGACCGCTTCTTGAAAAGCTGGTTGAGCGTTTTCCCCGCGTTCTGTTGACCACTACCGTTCAGGGTTATGAAGGAACCGGACGGGGTTTTCTGCTGAAGTTTTGCGCCCGGTTCAGCGGGTTGAAGTCTTTAACCTTATCAACGCCGGTTCGCTGGGCGGCCGGGTGCCCCCTCGAGCGGGTGGTGTCTGACATTCTGCTGTTTGACGATGCGCTCATCGACCAGAAACCGGAAGGTGACGTGCGTTTAACGTCGCTGGAGCCGCAAATGTGGGAAAGCAATCCGGCGCTTGTGGCAGGCGTTTATGAGTTGTTATGTGCCGCGCATTACCGGACGTCCCCGCTTGATTTACGCCGGATGATGGACGCGCCGGGCCAGCATTTTACCGTTGCTGAAACCGACTCAGCCCTCGCCGGCGCTCTCTGGCTGGTGGAGGAGGGCGGCTTATCCCCTGAGCTTAGCCGCGCGGTGTGGGCGGGATTTCGTCGCCCGCGTGGGAATCTGGTAGCGCAGTCTCTGGCGGCACACGGCGGCTCACCTCTGGCGGCGACGCTTAAGGGCCGACGGATCACGCGTATTGCCGTTCATCCTCATCGTCAGCGGGAAGGTATTGGTCGTCTGCTTGTTCGTAGCGCCAGCGGGGAGGATTATCTCTCCGTGAGTTTTGGCTATACCGACGAGCTGTGGCGCTTCTGGCAGCAGTGCGGCTTTGTGCTGGTGCGGATAGGCAGCCACCGCGAAGCGAGCAGCGGCTGCTTTACCGCAATGGCGCTGCTGCCGCTCAGCGAGGCGGGGCATCAGCTGTGCGGGCAGGCACATCAGCGTTTGCGGCGAGATGCCCGGGTGCTCTCGGCCTGGAATGGCGAAAAGATCCCGGTATCAGATGGCTGGGAAGCTACCCTTAATGATGACGACTGGCAGGAGCTGGCGGGATTTGCCTTTGCGCATCGTGCGTTCTCGACCTCCGTTGCAGCGTTAACCCGCCTGCTGTTAAATGTGGACATGCCCCTCCCGCTTTTGCGCGGTAAATTGGCGGGGGAAATGGAAAATACCGGGCAAAAATCCTTGCTGGCAAACCTGCGCAAAGAAACAGCTCAAGCGCTTGAAAGTCTTGATGAAACGCGCAGCCAGCAGTTGAAAGACGACATTTTGCAATGGCAATTTTTTCAATGACTTCATCAGTAAAGTGGCATGGTCATTACCCCAGAGAGGCGTAGAATCCTGCTCATCACTTAAGGAGATCGCCATGAAACACGACCATTTTGTTGTTCAAAGCCCTGAAAAACCGGCTAAACAGTTACTGCTGCTGTTTCATGGCGTTGGCGATAACGCCGTCAATATGGGGCAGATTGGCAGCTGGTTTGCGCCCATTTTTCCGGAGGCATTGATTGTCAGCATCGGTGGCGTAGAGCCATGTGGTCCGAACGGACGCCAGTGGTTCTCTGTTCAGGGTGTGACGGAAGAGAACCGTCAGGCGCGCATCGATGCCATCATGCCGACCTTCATCGATACCGTACGCTACTGGCAGCAGCAAAGCGGCGTGGGCGCGGACGCAACGGCGCTGATTGGTTTTTCACAGGGGTCAATTATGTCTCTGGAGAGCGTGAAAGCGCAGCCGGGTCTGGTTTCACGCGTCATCGCGTTTAACGGCCGCTTTGCGACGTTACCGACCAGCGCGACCACGCAGACCACGATCCACCTGATCCACGGTGGTGAAGACCGCGTGATTGAGCTCTCGCATGCGGTTGCCGCCCAGGAAGCGCTGATTCGCGAAGGTGGGGATGTGACGCTGGATATCGTTGACGAGCTGGGCCACGCGATTGACGACCGTAGCATGCAGTTCGCGCTCGATCGTTTGCGCTATACCGTACCGAAGCACTACTTTGATGAAGCGCTCAGCGGCGGTAAGCCGGATGATGATGATATTGTTGAGTTTATGTGAGGTTTCCCCCTCTCCCGGGGAGAGGGGAAGCTTAACGATTACTTCTTCTGGTCCTTTTTCGGCCAGTCGTCTTCATCGTCCCACTTATCGTTAAAATCACGATGTGGCGGAAGATCCGGTTTGTTGGCGAGAAACTTTTTATGGTCAACGCGCTTCAGATCTTTAATCACGTTCAGCAGCACGCCTACCAGAAACACCAACACCAGAATCCACCAGTACTTTGAAAGCCAGTCCATTCGCTAATCCTCTAAGCAGTCGTCAAGCGACGAGCTGCTCCATAATACGTTGATACATACGGGCCAGCAGTTGTAAATCTGCCGCGTTGACGCATTCATTGATTTTGTGAATGGTCGCGTTTACTGGACCCAGTTCGACAACCTGTGCACCCATACGGGCGATAAAGCGTCCGTCAGAGGTGCCGCCGGTCGTCAGCAGCTGTGGCTTAATTTCATTATAGTGTGCGATGGCGTTCACTACCGCATCCACCAGCTTTCCGCGCTGCGTCAGGAACGGTTGGCCGGACACCCACCACTCCACGGTATAGCGCAGCTGGTGTTTTTCCAGCAGTGCGATCACGCGGGCTTTGATCATCTCGTCGGTCAGTTCCGTGCTGAAGCGGAAGTTGAACTGGACAAAGAAATCGCCAGGGATGACGTTGTTGCTGCCGGTTCCGGCTTTGACGTTGGCAATCTGCATGCTGGTTGGCGGGAAGAATTCGTTGCCTTTGTCCCACTCTATCTCTACCAGCTCGTTCAGCATCGGCGCGGCGCGGTGCACCGGGTTGTCGGCCAGGTGAGGATAGGCCACGTGCCCCTGCACGCCGTGAATGGTCAGATTACAGGTCATGGACCCGCGGCGACCGTTTTTCACGACATCTCCCACCACTTCGGTGCTGGATGGCTCGCCCACCAGGCAGTAGTCCAGACGTTCGTTACGCGCCATCAACGCGTCAACGACTTTTACGGTACCGTTGTGCGCGCTGGCTTCTTCGTCAGAGGTGATCAGAAACGCGAGACGATTTTTATGATTAGGATGCTGGGCAACGAAACGCTCTGCGGCCACGACCATGGCCGCCAGTGAGCCTTTCATGTCTGCCGCACCGCGGCCAAACAGCATACCGTCGCGGATGGTGGGTTCGAACGGGGGATTGATCCAGCGGTCTGCATCACCCGCGGGAACCACATCCGTATGCCCGGCAAACGCCAGCGTTTCCCCCTGGCCGCGCCAGGCCCAGAAGTTCTGCGTATCGCCAAAATCCATGCGCTCAACGGTAAAACCGATGGCACGCAGACGCTCAATCATTAATGCCTGACAACCTGCATCGTCCGGGCTAAGGGAAGGACGGCGGATAAGCTGCTGAGTCAGCTCAATGACCGGGCATGACATAGACTACACCTCAACGAAAAAAGTCAGAATAAAGGGTTTCACTGAAACCCAGCAGCATAGGCTGACCTGGCTTGCAGAGCAATGGGCGTTTGATAATTGCTGGCATTTCAAGCATCAGTTTTGCCGCGCTGTCTGCATCGGTGATACCGGCGCGGACGGATTCATCCAGTTTACGCCAGGTTGTGCCCCGGGTATTGAGTAGCGCTTCCCAGCCCAGTTCGCCGATCGCGGTATGCAGAAATTCTGCATCAAGACCGTCGGCACGGTAATCATGAAAGCGGTACTCTACGTTGTTCGCTTCCAGCCAGCGGCGTGCCTTTTTGATGGTGTCGCAATTTTTAATGCCGTACATCACAACCATAGTGAATCCTTTTGTCCTTACGCAGAAAGCATGTTCAATAAATTCGAAGATATATCCTTAAGTGGAATATAACACATTCAGGAATTCTCTTGATTTACAATTCTCCTTAATTCACCTCACACCTGTAAGCTGAATATTCTTTCATCATTTAAGCATAGATGTCTATCAGGTTTAAATCTCTAATAAAGTCAGTGGCTAAATATCTGCTCATCTGCTCGTAGGGTTATTTCAAAATATTGCTGGCGGTCACACAAAATTTAAGGGAGGACGTTCATATTTATCATAAATCCACTGGGGGCGCGGGGTATAATCACTGCAATTGGTTAAATAGTCTTCACAATGATGATAGGTTTCCGTAGAATGCGCATAATAATAAGAGAGGGTGTTATGATTGAACGTGAACTGGGGAACTGGAAAGATTTTATCGAAGGCATGCTTCGTAAATGACATTCAGTAAGAATTGCAAGAGCACTTAAATAAGTAAAATAACCATAGTGTGAATGAATCACACTTTAAAAAGGCGGCTACGAAAGCCGCCTTTTTTATTTCATTGGTTACTCAGGCTTTTCCTTCAACGGGAAGCGACGCCGCACCAGCACAAAGAACAGCGGCACGAAATAAATAGCCAGAATCGTGGCTGAAATCATTCCCCCCATCACCCCAGTACCGACCGCGTGCTGACTGCTGGAGCCGGCACCCGAACTGGTCGCCATCGGCAGTACCCCGAAGACAAACGCCAAAGAGGTCATCAGAATCGGGCGTAAGCGCTGGCGGCATGCGTACAGCGTTGCGGCTAACAGATCCTGGCCCTTCGCATTCATCTCGTTGGCAAATTCTACGATCAGAATGGCGTTTTTCGCCGACAGGCCGATAACGGTGAGCAGACCCACCTGAAAGTACACGTCGTTCTCCAGGCCGCGCATCCAGGTTGCCAGCAGCGCGCCGATGACGCCCAATGGCACCACCAGCATCACCGAAAACGGTACTGACCAGCTCTCATACAGCGCGGCAAGGCAGAGGAAGACCACCAGCAGCGACAGGGCGTACAGCGCAGGGGCCTGCGCGCCGGAGAGCCGCTCCTGATACGACATCGCCGTCCACTCCAGGCCAAACCCGGTTGGCAACTGCTGCACCAGTTTTTCCATAATATCCATTGCGGTACCGGTACTGACGCCCGGCGCGGCTTCACCTACGATCTCCAGCGCCGAGTAGCCGTTATAGCGCTCGAGGCGCGGCGAGCCGGTTTCCCAACGCGAAGTGGCGAAGGCGGAAAACGGCACCATGCCGCCTGCGTTATTACGCACGTACCAGCGGTTAATATCGTCCGGCAGCATGCGGTATTTGGCGGCAGACTGAACGTAGACCTTCTTCACGCGGCCGCGATCCATAAAGTCGTTGACGTAGCTTGAGCCCCAGGCCGTTTGCAGCGTGTCGTTGATGTCATCAATGGAGACGCCAAGCGCCTGCGCCTTACGCTGGTCGATATCCACCTGCAGCTGCGGGCTGTCGTCCAGACCGTTGTGGCGAACGCGGGTCAGCTGGGGATCTTTACCTGCCAGATCGAGCAGCTTATCGCGGGCGGCCATGAGCGCGTCGTGGCCTGCGCCCGCGTGATCCTGCAGTTCCATATCAAACCCGGCGGAACTCCCCAGACCGCTGATGGCAGGAGGGCTGCTGGCAAATACGCGCGCTTCTTTGATATGGCTGAAGGCTTTCGTCGCGCGTTCAATAATGGCAAACGAGGAGCCTGTGTCGCTGTCGCGCTGATCCCAGTCTTTCAGGCGCACGAACATGCGTGCGACGTTCTGCCCGTTCCCGCCCGGGCCCGAGCCGACGGTGGAGAAGACGGAAACAACGTTATCTTTCTCTTTGGTGTGGAAATAGTTCTCAACCTTCTGCACCACTTTCAACGTTTGTTGCTGTGTAGAACCGCTCGGCAACTGAACGGAGGTGATAAACATGCCGCGATCTTCCAGCGGCAGGAAGGAGGTTGGCAGACGCAGGAACAGGAACACCATTCCGCCTAACAGCAGGACATAAATCGCCATCCAGCGCACGCTGCGATGCAGGATCTTGCCCACGCCCGCTTCATAGCGCGCCGCGTTGCGGTTGAACATGCGGTTAAACCAGCCGAAAAAGCCTTTTTGCCCGTGATGCTCGCCTTTATGTAACGGCTTGAGGAGGGTGGCGCAGAGGGCAGGGGTGAGGATCATCGCCACCAGTACCGAGAGCACCATCGCGGAGACGATAGTGATGGAAAACTGGCGGTAAATCGCACCGGTGGTGCCGCCAAAGAAGGCCATCGGGATAAACACCGCTGAGAGCACCATCGCAATACCGACCAGCGCGCCCTGAATTTGCCCCATCGATTTCCGCGTGGCTTCGCGCGGCGAGAGCCCTTCTTCGCTCATGATGCGTTCGACGTTTTCCACCACCACGATGGCGTCATCCACCAGCAGGCCAATCGCCAGCACCATCGCGAACATGGTCAAGGTATTGATACTGTAACCAAAGGCATACAGCACGGCGAAGGTGCCGAGTAGCACCACCGGAACGGCAATGGTGGGAATCAGCGTGGCGCGGAAGTTTTGCAGGAACAGGTACATGACCAGGAACACCAGCCCGATCGCTTCCAGCAGGGTTTTCACCACGTCTTCAATGGAGGCTTTAACGAAGGAGGTGGTTTCGTAGGCGACTTTGTATTCCAGCCCGTGCGGGAAATAGTGCGACAGTTCGTCCAGTCGGTCTAATACCAACTGCGCGGTTGCCATTTCGTTCGCGCCGGAGGCCAGCTTCACCCCTAAACCGGATGCCTGGTTGCCGTTAAAGCGGCTCAGGTAGTCATACTTTTCCGCGCCCATTTCCACGGTCGCGACATCGCCCAGCCGCACTTCAGAGCCGTCCTGATTGACCCGCAGGGTAATATTACGGAACTGATCGGGCGTCTGGAGCAGGGACTGAGAGTTAATGGTCGCGTTCAGCGCCTGGTTATCGACAGAGGGGGTACCGCCCAGTTGACCGACGGCGATCTGGGCATTCTGCGATTCGATGGCGTCAGTCACGTCCTTGGCCGTCATCTGCACGCTGTTCAGCTTGTTGGGATCCAGCCAGATGCGCATGGAATACTGCGAGCCGTAGGCGTCGATATCCCCCACGCCGTTAATGCGGCTGAGCGGATCCTGGATATTACTGGCCACGTAGTCAGCGATATCCTGCTTATCCATCGAGCCATCGGTGGAGACAAACGCGATGGTCAAAATATTGGTGTCACCGGTTTTACGTACGGTGACGCCCTGGTTCTGCACCGCCTGCGGGAGCTTACGCAGGGCCGACTGCAGCTGGTTTTGCACCTGCTGCACCGCCTCATCCGGATCGGTTCCCGCCGTAAAGCTTAGCGTCACCGTGGCCTGACCGGTGGCGCTGCTCTGTGAGGACATGTACATCAGGT
The DNA here is from genome assembly GCF_019718755.1 of Enterobacter sp. RIT637. Taxonomy (NCBI): domain Bacteria; kingdom Pseudomonadati; phylum Pseudomonadota; class Gammaproteobacteria; order Enterobacterales; family Enterobacteriaceae; genus Enterobacter; species Enterobacter sp. RIT637. Next base: position 125,315 of record NZ_JAIHAZ010000004.1, on the reverse strand, counting down.
TATCGAGACCCGTCATGTTCTGCTCGATCACCTGGGTGACGGTATTTTCAAGCGTCTGGGCTGATGCGCCAGGATAGTTTGCCGTGACACGCACGTTTGGCGGCGCCAGATCGGGGTATTGCTCAACAGGAAGTGAAGTAATCGCCAGAACGCCCGTCAGACATAACAGAATGGCAAGTACCCAGGCAAAAATGGGGCGATCGATGAAGAAATTCGCCATGAAAATGTGACCTCGTTTTGCTGCACGTCATTATTGTTTATTGCCCGCATAACTTTAGCGGTTAGGCCCAGGTCAAACGTGGAGAAATAAAGGAGATAATGTAAATTATCATGCGCTTTTCCCTGCGCGTTCCCCTTTACCGTTATTTACCCGCCAGCGCTGCGGGCGTGCGGAAGGTGACGGTGACCTCCGTTCCGCCGTTTTTCGGCTGTAAAAAGCGCAGCGTTCCGCCGAGCCGTTCCGCACGTTCGCGCATGATGTTCAGCCCGTAATGGCCCGGCGGTTCGTTCGCCTCGCCAATGCCAATACCGTTATCGCGTACAGCCACGCTGTGCGTACCGTCAGCAGCGGTAATGCAGCTGACGGTGATCTCGCTCGCGTCGGCATGTTTGATGGCGTTCAGCACCGCTTCACGCACAATCTGCAGCAGATGCACCTGTTTTTGCGCATCCAGCGCCAGGGATGAGAGTCGACAGTCCAGAACCAGCTTCGCCTTCGTCTGGGTTTTCAACCCCTCGAGAGACTCCTGCAGCGCGGCGGGCAGGTTCGCGTGGTTGAGCGTCAGGCGGAAGGTGGTGAGCAGTTCTCGCAGCTGGTGCCAGGCGTTGTTAAGCTCGCGCGAGAAGTCCGTGATGATGGTCTGCGCCTGCGCATTCTCTTCCGGGACGGCGCGTTTGAGCAGGGCAAGCTGAATGCGCAGATAGGACAACACCTGCGCTAGCGAATCATGCAACTCGCGGGCAATGGTGGCGCGCTCTTCCATCAGCAGCAGCTGTTGATAGTGTTTTTGCGCCTGGTTGAAGTAAAGCCCGCGCCCCAGCATCGTCGCCACGCTCTTCATCAACGGGAGTGACACGCCCCCGGTCTCGCTCTGCCAGCGCAGTTCGCCATACAGGGTGTCCTGCATCAGAACAGGCAAACTGTGCAGCTCCGCGCCTTCGGCTTCGCTGCCTTCAAACAGCTGCCAGTCGTCACTGGTCCGCAGTGCCAGATAATTTATCTGCGTGTACTCATGCACGATCTGCAAAATATGCCTGAAACAATGGCTGTCTATCTGTCCGGTATTCAGCGCCTGAGAACATTTGAACAGCATTTCGAGCTGCTGGTGCGCCTCATTCAGGTGCTGCGTTTTTTCCGCCACGGATTGCTCCAGCGAGCGATAAAGCGAATGCAGTTCCGCAGACATATGGTTAAACGCGCGGGAAAGCTGGCCCAGCTCGTTGGGCAGGGCGGTATCCGCTGCGGGCGTATCAAATTGTCCCTGTTCGATACGCTCGCTGGCCGCGACCAGATTGTTCAGCGGCAGTACCACCTGACGGCGGATCCGCCGCAGCGTCGCCATCGCCAGCAGCAAAATGCTAAGTCCGCCCGCCAGCGACATCAGGATCACCAGCTGAATTTTATGTTCGGTGTAGTGCTGAAGCGCCAGCACAAAGGCATCAATACGGCCGACGAAATCCTCGATGTGAGCCTGATACCATGCGGTGTCGCCGCTGGCGATGCGCTGGCTCATCTCCTGCCAGGCAAGATGCAGCTGGTGGTAGCGCTGTTTAACATCGTCCGGCACATACCAGCGGTTCAACGTTTGCAGCGCAGGGGCGCTCAGCGTCTGCTGCCAGGCTTCACGGTGTTCCATCAGTGATGGGCTGGCGCGCTGCATCTCGTAGCCCAGGCGGTAGCTCTGCATACGCAGCGAGCCCGCAATGTTAATTGCCTCCGCGTCTCGCTGGCTGCTGGCGAGGGTCATCAGCGCGATGGCGCTGGTCATAACGGATAACACAATCATCGAAAAGAAAGCCCGAGCCAGGCTTCCGGAAACAGGGCGTTTAACGGTCACAAATCAGCTTCCTGAATAAATTGATCTGCCACAGGTTCACTGGAGATAGTTCGGCTTTCTGGGCATTTGAACATTGCCTGAACACGTCACCGTGGCTAAATACAGTACATATAGAAAGAATAAGGTTATTGAACCAAAAACAGGTATTGTTATGAATCGTTTTATTATGGCCAACAGCCAGCAATGCATAGGGTGTCGTGCCTGCGAGGTCGCGTGTGTGATGGCGCACAACGATGAGCAACATGTTCTGAGCGAGCGCCATTTTCATCCCCGCATAACGGTCCTCAAATCAAAGGGGAAGAACAGTCCCGTTACCTGCCACCACTGCGAAAATGCTCCCTGCGCGCACAGCTGTCCGAACGGGGCTATCAGCAAGCACAGCGACAGCGTACAGGTGAATCAACACAAATGCATTGGTTGCAAAGCCTGCGTGGTAGCCTGCCCGTTCGGCACGATGGAAATCATCGTTACGCCGCTGGAAAACGCGAGCGTGAAGGCGTCGGCACATAAATGCGATCTCTGCCTGACGCGGCCACAGGGGCCTGCCTGTATTGAAAACTGCCCGGCTGACGTGCTCACGCTTGCCACACCCGCCGTGCTGGATAACCTGTCGAAAGCGCGGCGCACGCGCACCGCGCGACTGGAAGCGCAGCCGTGGCACGGCGAGGCGGTGCAACAGGTTCAGCCGCAAACCAAACTACAGCAGATGCACAATACCCCTAAACGGGGCGAGCCAGACAAGCTGCCGGCGCAGGAACGCGCCTGTCATTTTAACGAAATCTATCTGCCGTTTCGGGCTGAACAGGCCAGGCGTGAGGCATCCCGCTGTCTGACCTGCGGGGAGCATAGCATCTGCGAGTGGACCTGCCCGCTGCACAACCCTATTCCGCAGTGGATTGCGCGCGTCAACGCGGGAGATATCACCGGCGCGGCAGAGCTCTCCCACCAAACCAACTGTTTACCGGAAATTACGGGCCGCGTTTGCCCGCAGGACCGCTTATGCGAGGGAGCCTGCACGCTGCGCGATGAGTCTGGTTCCGTGACCATTGGTAATATCGAGCGCTACATCTCAGACCAGGCGCTGGCGATGGGCTGGACGCCGGACATGAGCGGCGTCCTCCCGGTGGACAAGCGGGTGGCCATTATTGGCGCGGGCCCGGCAGGGCTGGCGTGCGCCGACGTGCTGGTGCGCAGCGGCGTGAGCGTGACGGTGTATGACCGCCATCCGGAAATCGGCGGACTGCTGACGTTTGGCATTCCTGCCTTCAAGCTGGATAAATCCCTGCTCGCGCGGCGCAGAGAGATATTTACCGCGATGGGGATCCGGTTTGAACTCAACTGCGAAGTGGGGCGCGATGTCTCGCTCACGCAGCTGCAGCGTGATTATGATGCCCTGTTTATTGGCGTAGGAACCTACCGCTCCATGAAGGCCGGTATCCCTCATGAAGATGCGCCGGGTGTCTATGACGCGCTGCCGTTCCTGGTGGCGAACACCCGCCACGTGATGGGGCTTGAGTCGACCGCCTCTGAGCCGTTTATCGACACGCAGGGGCTGAATGTGGTGGTACTCGGCGGAGGCGATACGGCGATGGATTGCGTGCGAACCGCGCTGAGACAGGGGGCCGCCAAAGTGACCTGCGCCTATCGCCGGGACGAGGCCAACATGCCGGGCTCGAAGAAAGAGGTGAAGAACGCGAAAGACGAGGGGGCGGCGTTTGAATTTAACGTCCAGCCCGTCGAGCTGACGCTTGCCCCGGACGGACAGGTCAACGGAATCCGGATGTTGCGCACCGAACTGGGTGAGCCGGACGCGCAGGGCCGTCGGCGTCCCGTTCCGGTTGCAGGCAGTGAGTTCGTTCTGCCTGCCGATGCGGTGATCATGGCGTTTGGCTTTAACCCGCACGCGATGCCCTGGCTGCAGGCCCAGGGCGTGGAAACGGATGACTGGGGGCGCATCATTGCCTCTGTCGAGGGACAGTATCGTTACCAGACCAGCAACCCGCAAATTTTTGCCGGAGGTGACGCTGTGCGCGGTGCCGATTTAGTGGTCACCGCGATGGCAGAGGGGCGCCACGCGGCGCAGGGTATTCTCGACTGGCTTGAGATAACAGCGCCAAAGGCGCACTAAATCCGACCGGCGACAAAGCGCGCTCCACGGCGTAGTATAATTGCACTCATTATGTCGTGGAGCCCGTATGACCCTCAAAATTGACGTTATTAAAGACAAAATCCTGTCCGAAAATTACTTTGTCCTGCGTAACATCACCTATGATTTAACGCGTAAGAATGGTGAAGTGATCCGCCACAAGCGCGAGGTCTACGACCGTGGCAATGGCGCAACCATTTTGCTCTACAACCGTGAAAAACAGACCGTGGTATTGATTCGCCAGTTTCGGGTGGCGACATGGGTGAATGGCAATCCTGACGGCCGACTAATTGAAACCTGTGCAGGCCTGCTTGACGATGATGAGCCTGAGGTTTGTATCCGCAAAGAGGCCGTTGAAGAAACGGGCTTTGAAGTGGGTGAGGTGAAAAAGGTGTTCGAACTGTTCATGTCGCCAGGCGGCGTGACGGAAATTGTCCACTTCTTCATTGCGGAATACAACGATGCGCAGCGCACTCACCGGGGCGGTGGCGTTGAAGACGAGGATATTGAGGTGCTGGAAATGCCGTTTTCTCAGGCACTGGCAATGGTGAGAAGCGGAGAGATCAGGGACGGTAAAGCCGTAATATTGTTGCAGTACTTACAAACGACCGGGATCATGAGCCCCTCTTTCGAACGGTAGTAGATTACATTTCAGATAAATCTATCCGATAAATCCGATTGAGCAAGCCCGGTTCGGACACGAAGATACTGCCCAGATTGACGTTTTCGTTTCCGGGATTGTGCCATTCATGCGCTACTGCGTTTTTATTCTCTTCCTGTTTTGCGTGCTACCCGCGCCGTTGGTGTGGGCTGCCCCCGCCCAGCAGTCCTTCTCTGACTGGCAGGTCACCTGCAATAACCAGAATTTTTGCGTTGCGCGCAATACCGGTGAACATCGCGGTCTGGTCATGACGCTCAGCCGCAGCGCGGGCGCGAAAACGGACGCCACGCTGCGGATCGATCTCGGTGGGCTTTCTGCCCCCGCCGTGAAAGAGCCTGATATTGCGCCGCGACTGCTGCTGGATGGCGCACCGCTTAAGCTTTCTCCTCAGCACTGGCAGTTAACGCCCTGGCATCTGAAGACTGAAGATGCCGCCACCATCACCGCTTTTTTGAAAAACATTCAGGAAGGGCACGCCCTGACGTTGCGTGGGGGTAAGCAGGTCATTTCACTGGATGGCCTGAAGGCGGCGCTGTTGTTTATCGACGCCCAGCAAAAACGCGTCGGCAGCAAAACAGCCTGGATAAAAAAAGGGAACAGTCCGCCGCTGAGCGTGCCGCCCGCACCCGCATTAAAAGAGGTGGCGGTCGTCAACCCGACGCCGACGCCGCTGACGCATGAAGAGTTGAACGACCTGCTGGATTACGGCACCTGGCGGATGAATAACAGTCAGTGCTCGCTTGACCCGAACCGCCGTGAAGTCCGCGTTACCGCGTTAACCGATGACAAAGCGCTGCTGATCGTCAGCTGTGAAGCCGGGGCGTATAACACCGTCGATTTGGCGTGGCAAGTTTCGCGCAAAAAGCCGTTTGCTGCCCGCAGCGTCAGGTTGCGTCTGCCGTTTACCCCTTCCAGCGACAGCAGCGAGATGGAGCTGATGAATGCCAGCTTTGATGAGAAATCGCGTGAACTGACCACGCTGGCATTAGGGCGTGGCATTGGGGATTGCGGGATCCAGACGCGCTGGCGTTTTGACGGTCAGCGCTTCCGTCTGGTCCGCTATGCGGAAGAGCCCAGCTGTGATAACTGGAACGGGCCAGATGCCTGGCCTACGCTGTGGATCACGCGGTAGTTTTTTGCCGGGTGGCGCTGTCGCTTACCCGGCCTACGATTTGGTGGTTTTGTAGGCCGGTTAAGGCGTAGCCGTCACCCGGCAACGCAGACCGCACTAAATCACGCTCAGCGCCTTCTCCACCACGTTCTCAACGGTAAAGCCGAAGTACGGGAACAGCTTGTCGGCAGGGGCGGATTCACCGTAACCCCGCATGCCGACAATCGCCCCTTTGAGCCCAACATACTTGTACCAGTAGTCGGCAATACCGGCCTCCACCGCCACGCGTGCCGAGACGCTGGACGGCAGAACCGATTCCCGGTACGCCTCATCCTGGGCGTCAAAGATGTCCGTTGAAGGCAGGGATACCACACGCACCGCGTGACCTTCGGCGGTCAGCTTCTCCGCCGCTTTCACCGTGATTTCCACCTCGGAGCCGGTGGCAATCAGGATCACGTCCGGCTTGCCGCCGCTGTCCTTCAGGATGTAACCGCCGCGGGCAATGTTTTTCACCTGCTCCGGCGTGCGCTCAATCTGCGCCAGGTTCTGGCGTGACAGAATTAATGCCGTTGGGCCATTGTGGCGTTCCACCGCCAGCTTCCAGCCCACCGCCGCTTCGACCTGGTCGCACGGACGCCAGGTGCTGAAGTTCGGCGTCAGGCGCAGACTCGCCAGTTGTTCAACCGCCTGGTGCGTCGGCCCGTCTTCCCCCAGCCCGATGGAGTCATGGGTGTAAACCATGATTTGCCGCGCCTTCATCAGCGCCGCCATGCGCGCCGCGTTACGGGCGTACTCGACGAACATCAGGAAGGTGGCGGTGTACGGCACAAACCCACCGTGATGGGCGATGCCGTTGGCAATGGCCGTCATCCCGAACTCGCGCACGCCGTAGTGAATGTAGTTCCCGGCGATGTCCTCTTTGAGCGATTTCGAGCCGGACCAGATCGTCAGGTTGCTTGGCGCCAGGTCCGCCGAGCCGCCGAGCAGTTCGGGGAGGATAGGGCCGATCGCGTTCAGCGTATTTTGCGACGCTTTACGGGTGGCAATTTTCGCCGGGTTGGACTGCAGGTTTTCAATCAGCGCCTGGGTTTTATCGTCCCAGTCTTCCGGCAGGCCGCCGCTCATGCGGCGTGAAAACTCGGCTGCCAGTTCAGGATGCGCTTTTTTGTAGGCGGCAAATTTTTCGTTCCAGGCGTGCTGAGCTTTCTCACCGTCTTCGCGGGCATCCCAGGCTCTGTAGATCTCTTTCGGGATCTCAAACGGCGGGTATTTCCAGCCCAGCTTCTGTCGGGTCAGCGCCACTTCCTCGTCACCCAGCGCCGCGCCGTGCGCCTCCTCTTTGCCCGCCTTGTTCGGCGAGCCGAAGCCGATGACCGTGCGGCAGATAATCAGGGACGGTTTGTCCTTCACGCTCTGCGCTTCCTGAATCGCTTTTTTCACCGCCTCAGGGTCGTGGCCGTCGATCTCATGCACCACGTGCCAGTGGTAGGCTTCGAAGCGTTTTGCCGTGTCGTCGGTAAACCAGCCTTCGGTCTCCCCGTCGATGGAGATGCCGTTGTGATCGTAGAAGCCGATCAGCTTGCCGAGCCCCAGCGTGCCCGCCAGCGAGCAGACCTCGTGCGAGATCCCCTCCATCAGACAGCCGTCGCCCATAAACACATAGGTGTAGTGATCGACAATCTCGTGGTCCGGCTGGTTAAACTGCGCCGCCAGCGTGCGTTCGGCAATCGCCAGCCCAACCGCATTGGCTAACCCCTGACCGAGCGGTCCGGTCGTCGTTTCCACCCCTGGCGTATAGCCAATCTCCGGGTGCCCCGGCGTTTTGGAGTGCAGTTGACGGAAGTTTTTCAGCTCCTCAAGCGGCAGGTCGTAGCCGGAAAGGTGCAGCAGGCTGTAGAGCAGCATTGAGGCGTGGCCGTTGGAAAGAATAAAACGGTCGCGATCGTACCAGGTGGGGTCATTCGGGTTGTGCTTCAGAAAGTCGTTCCACAGCACTTCGGCAATATCGGCCATGCCCATCGGTGCGCCCGGATGGCCGGAATTGGCTTTCTGCACGGCATCCATGCTGAGGGCGCGAATGGCATTGGCGAGCTCTTTACGGGACATAATTCACTCCGTGGCAAGGTTAAAGTTTGGCGGCAAGAAGATCTTCGAGTTTGCGCTGGTCGACGGCGAACAGGCGGATGCCTTCCGCCAGTTTATCGACGGCCATCGCGTCCTGGTTGTGCTCCCAGCGGAACTCCGCTTCGGTCATGGCTTTCGGTTTTGGCAGAACGGTGGAGGTCGGCACCAGCTTGCGGATCACCGTCTCTTCTTTGTCCTGCAGCTCCTGGAGCAGGTTAGGGGAGATGGTCAGGCGGTCGCAGCCTGCCAGGGCGAGGATCTGCTCGGTACGGCGGAAGCTGGCCCCCATCACGATGGTGTCGTAGCGGTGCTGTTTGTAGTAGTCGTAGATATTACGCACCGACTTCACGCCCGGATCCTCATCCACCACGTACGGATCCATCGGCTGTTTCGCCTGATACCAGTCGTAGATGCGCCCGACAAACGGCGAGACGAGGAACACACCCGCTTCGGCGCAGGCGCGCGCCTGCGCAAAGGAGAACAGCAGCGTCAGGTTGCAGTGGATACCCTCTTTTTCCAGCACCTCTGCCGCGCGGATGCCTTCCCACGTCGACGCGAGCTTGATCAGAATGCGTGATTTATCGATCCCCTGCTCCTGGTAGAGTTCCACCAGGCGGCGGGCTTTGTTAATGCTCTTTTCTTTATCGAACGAGAGGCGGGCGTCCACTTCGGTCGACACGCGCCCCGGGATGCTTTTCAGAATTTCTGCACCAAAATTAACCGCCAGTTTGTCGCTGGCTTCGGCGACCTGCTGCTCCTGGGTTTTTCCGCGCTGCTTACCGTAGGCAATGGCGTCATCAATCAGATGACTAAAATGGGTAAGCCCGGCCGCCTTGAGCAGCAGCGAAGGGTTGGTGGTTGCATCTTCCGGCTGGTAGTGGCGAATCGACTCGATATCGCCGCTGTCTGCAACCACGGTGGTGAATTGTTTGATGCCGTCTAGCTGGTTCATAAATCATTACTCCTTGGAAATAAAAGAGTTAGATGAGTGCGTTAGTTCACACTTCTGAGAAAATCATGATGGACTTAACAAAAAAGCATAGCAGACGGGGGAGGCATTGCTTTTGAGACGGGTAACATGGCTGTTATAAATTGATAACAATTTTTAATGTGTGATGGTGAGAGTTTGGCAGCCTTCAAAGTTTAGGAGGCGGCCTGAGGCGATACTAGGCGGCACACCAGGGTGTGCAACAGGATCGCTTTCGTCACCCTTTTGACCGATACGTGAAAGGAAAAATAAGATGGATGAGCAGTTGAAACAGAGTGCCCTCGATTTTCACGAGTTCCCCGTCCCCGGTAAAATCCAGGTCTCCCCAACCAAGCCGCTGGCAACCCAGCGCGATCTGGCGTTGGCCTATTCGCCGGGCGTCGCTGCCCCGTGTCTGGAAATCGAAAAAGACCCGCTGGCGGCCTACAAATACACCGCGCGCGGTAACCTTGTCGCCGTGATCTCTAACGGCACGGCGGTGCTGGGTCTCGGCAACATCGGCGCGCTGGCCGGTAAGCCGGTGATGGAAGGGAAGGGGGTACTGTTCAAGAAATTCGCCGGTATCGACGTGTTCGATATTGAGGTGGACGAACTCGATCCTGACAAATTCATCAACGTGGTGGCCGCGCTGGAGCCAACCTTCGGCGGCATCAACCTGGAAGACATCAAAGCGCCGGAATGTTTCTATATCGAGCAGAAGCTGCGCGAGCGTATGAACATTCCCGTGTTCCATGATGACCAGCACGGGACCGCGATTATCAGCACCGCCGCCATTCTGAACGGCCTGCGCGTGGTCGAGAAAAATCTCTCCGACGTGCGCATGGTGGTCTCCGGTGCGGGCGCGGCGGCGATTGCCTGTATGAACCTGCTGGTGGCGCTGGGCATGCAGAAACACAACATTGTGGTCTGCGACTCCAAGGGCGTTATCTATAAAGACCGTGAGCCGAACATGGCGGAAACCAAGGCGGCGTACGCGGTAGAAGACGACGGCAAGCGCACGCTTGAGGACGTGATCGACGGCGCGGATATCTTCCTCGGCTGCTCCGGTCCGAAAGTGCTGACCCAGGAGATGGTGAAGAAGATGGCGCGTGCGCCAATGATCCTGGCCCTGGCGAACCCTGAGCCGGAAATCCTGCCGCCGCTGGCGAAAGCGGTGCGTGAAGACGCCATTATCTGTACCGGCCGTTCGGACTACCCGAACCAGGTGAACAACGTACTCTGCTTCCCGTTCATCTTCCGCGGCGCGCTGGATGTGGGCGCGACGGCGATCAACGAAGAGATGAAGCTGGCCGCCGTTCACGCCATCGCGGAGCTGGCGCACGCCGAGCAGAGCGAAGTGGTCGCGTCTGCGTACGGCGATCAGGATCTGAGCTTTGGCCCGGACTACATCATTCCTAAGCCGTTCGACCCGCGTCTGATTGTCAAAATTGCCCCAGCCGTCGCCAAAGCGGCGATGGACTCTGGCGTGGCGACGCGTCCGATTCAGGATTTCGACGCTTACGTCGATAAGCTCACCGAGTTCGTCTACAAAACCAACCTGTTTATGAAGCCGATCTTCTCCCAGGCGCGTGCCGACGCGAAGCGCGTGGTGCTGGCGGAAGGGGAAGAGGCGCGCGTGCTGCACGCCACCCAGGAGCTGATCACCTTAGGGCTGGCGAAGCCGATCCTGATTGGTCGTCCGAGCGTGATTGAGATGCGCATTCAGAAGCTGGGCCTGCAGATCAAGCCGGGAGTCGACTTCGAGATCGTGAACAACGAATCCGATCCGCGCTTCAAGGAGTACTGGAGCGAATACTACGCGATCATGAAGCGCCGGGGGATCACCCAGGAGCAGGCGCAAAAAGCGGTGATCAGCAACACCACGGTGATCGGCGCGATCATGGTCCATCGCGGCGAGGCGGATGCGCTGATCTGCGGCACCATCGGCGATTACCACGAGCACTTTAGCGTGGTGCAGGAGATCTTCGGCTATCGCGACGGCGTCCATACCGCCGGGGCGATGAACGCGCTGCTGCTGCCGAGCGGCAACACCTTTATTGCGGATACCTACGTCAACGACGATCCGACCCCGGACGAGCTGGCGGAGATCACCGTGATGGCCGCAGAGACCGTGCGTCGCTTTGGCATCGAGCCGAAGGTGGCGCTGCTGTCGCACTCTAACTTTGGTTCGTCTAAATCCGCGGCGGCGTGCAAAATGCGTCAGACGCTGGAGCTGGTGCGCGAGCGTGCGCCGGAGCTGATGATTGACGGGGAGATGCACGGCGATGCCGCGCTGGTGGAGAGCATCCGTAACGAACGTATGCCGGACAGCCCGCTGAAGGGATCGGCCAACATACTGATTATGCCGAACGTGGAAGCGGCGCGTATCAGCTATAACCTGCTGCGCGTTTCCAGCTCTGAAGGGGTAACCGTGGGGCCGGTGCTGATGGGCGTGGCGAAACCGGTACATGTGTTAACGCCGATTGCCTCTGTGCGCCGTATCGTGAATATGGTGGCGCTGGCGGTGGTTGAGGCGCAGACTCAGCCTCTGTAATCGCTGCGTGTCGGGTGGCGCGTTCGCTTACCCGACCTACGGGTTGAGTAGGCCGGATAAGCGCAGCGCCATCCGGCAGCTACACCCAGTCCCGAACCCGAATAAACTCACTCAAGGCAGCCTCCGGGCTGCCTTCTTTTGGTTCGTAGCTGTACTCCCAGCGCACCAGCGGCGGCATCGACATCAAAATCGACTCCGTGCGCCCGCCGGTCTGCAGGCCGAACAACGTCCCGCGATCCCACACCAGGTTGAACTCCACATAGCGCCCGCGGCGGTAAAGCTGGAACTCACGCTCGCGCACGCCGTAGTCGGTGTTTTTACGGCGCTCGACGATGGGCAGATAGGCGTCGGTATAGCCTTCGCCTACCGCGCGCATAAAGCTGAACGCGGTATCAAAATCAGGCGCGTTGAGATCGTCAAAGAACAGCCCGCCGATGCCGCGCTGCTCGTCGCGGTGCTTCAGATAGAAATAGTCGTCGCACCACTTTTTAAATTTCGGGTAGACGTCTTCGCCAAACGGCAGGCAAATGTCACGCGCGGTAGTGTGCCAGTGCACGGCATCCTCTTCAAAACCGTAGTAGGGCGTGAGGTCGAAACCGCCGCCGAACCACCAGACCGGGTCGGTGCCCGGTTTTTCCGCAATGAAAAAGCGCACGTTGGCGTGGCTGGTTGGCACAAACGGGTTGTGCGGATGCACCACCAGCGAGACGCCCATCGCCTCAAAGCTGCGGCCCGCCAGCTCAGGACGGTGCGCCGTCGCGGACGCGGGCATGGCGTCGCCGTGAACGTGGGAAAAATTCACGCCCGCCTGTTCGAAGATGCCGCCGTTACGCAGCACGCGGCTGCGCCCGCCGCCGCCCGCTTCGCGCTGCCAGCTATCTTCCTGAAATTCACCGCCGTCTGCGGCGGCCAGTTTCCGGCAAATATCATCCTGCAGCTGCAGCAGGAAGGTTTTGACCAGCTGTGCATTGGGTTTCATCAACGTTTCCTGGAGTGCGCTTTCTGGTTATCGAACCAGTTGAAGTAGCTGATAATGCCGGAGGCGATGGCGTTGGCGATCTTCTGACGAAAGGCCGTGGTGCCAAGCAGTCGCTCTTCTTCCGGGTTGGTAATGAAGGAGGTTTCCACCAGCACCGACGGAATCGACGGTGATTTCAGCACCACGAACGCCGCCTGCTCGGTGCCTTTACTGTGCAGACGATGCACCGGCTTAATCTTCTTGAGGATATGTGAGCCGAGCGTCAGGCTGTTTTTGATGGTGTCCGTCTGCACAAGGTCGAACAGCACCTGCTGTAGCAGATGGTCTTTATCAGTGGCTTTCTTTCCGGCGACCTCATCTGCCCGGTTTTCACGGTCGGAGAGGTATTTTGCCATGGCGCTACTGGCACCACGGTTGGAAAGCGCAAACACCGATGCGCCTGCTGCGGAAGGGTTGGTGAAGCCATCGGCATGGATCGACATAAACAGATCCGCGCCGTGCTGGTGGGCGATCTCTACGCGGTCGTACAGCGGAATGAAGGTGTCGCCGGAGCGCGTCAGGCGGGCGTCAATGCCGTTGCTGCGTAAAATCGATCGCACATTTTTTGCAATCGCCAGCACGACGTGTTTTTCTTTCGACCCGTTTCTGCCGATGGCACCGGTATCAATGCCGCCGTGGCCCGGATCGAGCATCACCAGACGCTTCGCGCCCGGCTTTTTGGTTTTCGGTTTACTGTGCCCGTTGCTGGTTTTAAGCGTGCTCTCGTCTTTTGCCTGAGCCTGCTTAGCGATGCCCGTTAACGTTAAGGCCGCCAGCCCCGCTTTAAGAACCTGACGACGCGATGTGAGTGCTTTTAATGGTTTGAATGTGCTCATGCGGCCTGAATAGTAAAAATTGCGATCCTGGTGTTATATCGTATCGTGATTACCGTTACGACAGTCCTTATTGATAATTGTTTTACTTTTCATTTCAATACGTGACAAAGTGACATTATGCCAAATTTTGGCGAGATTTTCCCCGGTTATTGGCTAAACGCAGTGTTCACGCCATAATCACTGTTTTTAAACCCAAAAAGGCGGTTAATACCATGGAGATACGCGTTTTTCGCCAGGAAGATTTCGAAGAGGTAATTACCCTTTGGGAGCGCTGCGATCTGCTGCGTCCGTGGAACGACCCGGAAATGGACATCGAACGTAAGGTGAATCACGACGTCAGTTTGTTTCTGGTCGCGGAGGTGAACGGGGAGGTTGTCGGTACGGTGATGGGCGGCTACGACGGCCACCGCGGTTCGGCCTATTATCTGGGCGTGCACCCGGAATACCGGGCTCGCGGCATTGCCAATGCGCTGCTTAATCGCCTGGAAAAGAAACTCATCGCCCGCGGCTGCCCGAAAATTCAGATTATGGTGCGGGAAGATAACGACGTGGTGCTGGGCATGTATGAGCGTCTGGGCTACGAGCACGCCGACGTGCTGACTTTGGGCAAGCGTTTGATTGAAGATGAAGAGTATTGAGATCCATCCGGCTGACTATGACGCGCAGGGCCGCGTCAGGCTGCCTTTTTTGTTCTGGTGCGTATTGCTGCTACAGGCCCGCACCTGGGTGCTGTTTGTGATGGCCGGGGCATCGCGCGGGCAGGGCGACACGCTGCTGAATCTCTTCTATCCCGATCACGATGCCTTCTGGATTGGATTACTGCCGGGCATTCCGGCCGTGCTGGCGTTTTTGGTCAGCGGACGGCGGCATCTGCTCCCTCGCTTCTGGGGCGCGCTCCGCTGGCTGCTGATCCTTGCCCAGATTGCGCTGCTCTTCTGGCAGCCGGTACTTTGGTGGTACGGTGAGCCGCTCACGGGCATCGGTATTGCGCTGGTTGTGGCCGATATCGTGGCGCTGCTGTGGCTGCTGACCAATCCACGCCTTCGCGCCTGTTTTAGACATCAGGATGATTAATTCGGCACTTTTTGCCGAAGTCGCACTCCAACAAGCGTTGATTTAATTAGAAAGGACGTTTCAATGAAATCGCTGCGTTTACTTTTATGCGCTCTTCCGCTGGCGTTAACCGGCTGTTCGACGCTCTCCTCTATTAACTGGTCTGCCGCCTATCCGTGGAACTGGTTTGGTTCTTCCACCGAAGTGACCGAGCAGGGCGTAGGAAAAATTACCGCGTCAACCGCGCTGGATCAGGATGCCATTCAGGATGCCCTGAGCAGTGATTATCGCCTGCGCAGCGGCATGAAAACCGAAAATGGCAATATCGTGCGCTACTTCGAAGCGCTGAAGGGCGACACGCTGGCGCTGGTGATTAACGGCGAAAAAGGCACGGTAAACCGTATTGCGGTGATGGATGAAGACATTCCAACCGCAACCGGTGTGAAAGTAGGTACCCCGTTTAGCGATCTCTATAAACGGGCCTTCGGCAACTGCTCCAGCGTCCCGTCTGACGACAAGGTTGCGGTGGAATGTAAGGCGCAAGGCAGTCAGCATATTAACTACCTGTTCACCGGAGAGTGGAGCGGCCCGGAAGGATTGATGCCGTCTGACGACACCCTAAAAAACTGGAAAGTGAGCAAAATACTCTGGACGAAGTAATTTGCGCCTGAACAAACCGCCTCGCTGAAATCTGGGTATAATAGCCGCCATCAATGCCACGCTGACGTGGCATCTTTATTTCAGGAGGAGCGATGTCTCAGGTTCAGAGTGGCATTTTGCCAGAACATTGCCGCGCGGCGATTTGGATTGAAGCCAATGTTAAAGGGGACGTGGATGCCCTGCGTGCGGCCAGTAAAGCGTTTGTTGATAAGCTGGCCACCTTCCAGGCCAAATTCCCGGAAGCCCACCTCGGCGCCGTTGTCGCCTTTGGCAACAACGTCTGGCGTCAGCTGAGCGGTGGCGAAGGGGCGGAAGAGCTCAAAGACTTTATCCCTTACGGCAAAGGCCTTGCACCCGCCACGCAGTACGACGTGCTGATCCACATTCTTTCTCTTCGTCACGACGTGAATTTCTCCGTTGCCCAGGCGGCGGTAGCGGCATTTGGCGACAGCATTGACGTGCAGGAAGAGGTTCACGGCTTCCGCTGGGTGGAAGAGCGCGATCTGAGCGGCTTCGTCGACGGCACCGAAAACCCGGCAGGTGAGGAAGTTCGTCGCGACGTGGCGGTGATCAAAGACGGCGTGGACGCGGGCGGCAGCTACGTGTTCGTGCAGCGCTGGGAGCACAACCTCAAGCAGCTTAACCGCATGAGCGTGCACGACCAGGAGATGATGATTGGTCGTACTAAAGAAGCCAACGAAGAGATCGACGGCGATGACCGTCCGGTAACGTCTCACCTGACTCGCGTTGATCTCAAGGAAGACGGCAAAGGGCTGAAGATTGTTCGCCAGAGCCTGCCGTACGGTACGGCCAGCGGCACGCACGGCCTTTACTTCTGCGCCTACTGCGCGCGCCTGTATAACATCGAACAGCAGCTGCTGAGCATGTTCGGCGATACCGACGGCAAGCGCGACGCCATGCTGCGCTTCACAAAACCGGTGACCGGCGGCTATTACTTCGCGCCGTCCGTTGAGCGTCTGCTGGCGCTGTAATGGCCTTTCTCCCTCTCCCTGTGGGAGAGGGCCGGGGTGAGGGCATCAGGCCGCACCCCTTATTCCCTTTTCTGCTTGTAAATCACCAAACGGTATATAAAACCGTTACTCCTTTCGACCTCGTTATAAATATTATGACTATAAGATAGTCATCACATTTATAAGGGTGCGCAATGGCCGTTACTGTACTAAAAAAAGGATCGCTGGCACTGGCAGGTTTACTGCTGGTGGCGCAGGCGCAGGCAACCGAGCTGCTTAACAGTTCGTATGATGTCTCCCGCGAGCTGTTTGCCGCCCTTAACCCACCGTTTGAACAGCAGTGGGCAAAAGATAATAACGGCGACAAGCTGACGATCAAGCAGTCTCATGCCGGCTCGTCCAAACAGGCGCTGGCGATTTTGCAGGGGCTGAAAGCCGATGTGGTGACCTACAACCAGGTGACTGACGTGCAGATCCTGCACGACAAAGGCAAGCTGCTCCCGGCGGACTGGCAGAGCCGTCTGCCAAACAACAGCTCCCCGTTCTACTCCACCATGGGCTTCCTGGTGCGTAAGGGCAACCCGAAGAACATCCACGACTGGAACGACCTGGTGCGTTCCGACGTGAAGCTGATTTTCCCGAACCCAAAAACCTCCGGCAACGCGCGCTATACCTATCTGGCGGCGTGGGGCGCGGCGGATAAAGCTGACGGTAACGATAAAGCGAAGACCGAGCAGTTCATGACCCAGTTCCTGAAAAACGTCGAAGTGTTTGATACCGGCGGCCGCGGCGCGACCACAACCTTCGCAGAGCGCGGTCTTGGCGATGTGCTGATTAGCTTCGAATCCGAAGTAAACAATATCCGTAAACAGTACGAAGCGCAGGGCTTCGAAGTGGTAATCCCGAAAACTAACATTCTGGCCGAGTTCCCGGTGGCCTGGGTGGATAAAAACGTGCAGGCAAACGGTACCGAGAAAGCGGCAAAAGCCTATCTCAACTATCTGTACAGCCCGCAGGCGCAGACCATCATTACCGATTACTACTACCGCGTGAATAACCCGGACGTGATGAGCAAGCTGAAAGATAAATTCCCGCAGACCGATTTGTTCCGCGTCGAAGACCATTTCGGCTCATGGCCTGAAGTGATGAAAACGCATTTTGCCAGCGGCGGTGAGTTAGATAAATTGCTGGCGGCGGGGCGTAAGTAATGTTTGCAGTCTCGACAAAACGCGTGCTGCCGGGCTTTACCTTAAGCCTCGGGACCAGCCTGCTGTACGTCTGTCTGATTTTGTTGTTACCGCTCAGCGCGCTGGTGGTGCAGCTCTCTGATATGAGCTGGGCCCAGTACTGGGAGGTGATCACCAACCCGCAGGTGGTGGCGGCCTATAAGGTAACGCTGCTGTCGGCGTTTGTGGCGTCGATTTTTAACGGCGTGTTCGGCCTGCTGATGGCGTGGATCTTAACCCGCTACCGCTTCCCGGGCCGCACGCTGCTTGATGCGTTGATGGATCTGCCGTTTGCCCTTCCGACGGCGGTGGCGGGCTTAACGCTGGCGTCGCTGTTCTCGGTTAACGGGTTTTACGGCGAGTGGCTGGCGAAGTTTGACATCAAAGTCACCTATACCTGGCTCGGTATCGCCGTAGCGATGGCCTTCACCAGCATTCCGTTTGTGGTGCGTACCGTACAGCCGGTGCTGGAAGATTTAGGCCCGGAATATGAAGAAGCGGCGGAAACGCTGGGTGCGACGCGCTGGCAGAGTTTCCGCAAGGTTGTGCTGCCGGAGCTTTCTCCGGCGCTGCTGGCGGGCGTGGCGCTCTCCTTCACCCGCAGCCTCGGCGAGTTTGGTGCGGTGATCTTCATCGCCGGGAACATCGCGTGGAAAACGGAAGTGACCTCGCTGATGATTTTTGTGCGTTTGCAGGAGTTTGATTATCCGGCTGCGAGCGCGATTGCTTCGGTGATCCTCGCCGCGTCGCTGCTGCTGCTGTACTCAATTAACACTCTGCAAAGTCGCTTTGGTCGACGTGTGGTAGGTCACTGATGGCGGAGGTTACTCAATTGAAGCGTTACGATGCGCCCCGCATCAACTGGGCAAAATGGTTTCTGATTGGGACGGGCGTGCTGGTTTCCGCACTTATTCTCGTTGTGCCGACGGTCTATATCTTTGTCCAGGCATTCAGTAAAGGGATTATGCCCGCGCTGGAAAATCTGGCGGACCCGGATATGTTGCACGCCATCTGGCTGACCGTGCTCATTGCGCTGATCACGGTTCCGTTCAACCTGGTGTTCGGCACGCTGCTCGCCTGGCTGGTGACGCGCTTCAACTTCCCTGGACGTCAGATGCTGCTGACCCTGCTGGATATTCCGTTTGCCGTGTCGCCTGTTGTTGCCGGTCTGGTTTATCTGCTCTTTTACGGCTCTAACGGCCCGTTGGGCGGCTGGCTGGATGAGCACAACCTGCAGATCATGTTCGCCTGGCCGGGCATGGTGCTGGTGACCATCTTTGTGACCTGTCCGTTTGTGGTGCGTGAGCTGGTGCCGGTGATGTTAAGCCAGGGGAGCAACGAAGACGAAGCGGCGGTACTGCTGGGCGCTTCCGGCTGGCAGATGTTCCGCCGCGTGACGCTGCCGAACATCCGCTGGGCGCTGCTCTACGGCGTGGTGCTAACCAACGCCCGCGCGATTGGGGAGTTCGGGGCTGTTTCTGTTGTATCCGGCTCCATTCGTGGTGAAACGCTTTCGCTGCCGCTACAGATTGAACTGCTGCAGCAGGACTACAACACCATCGGCTCCTTTACTGCCGCAGCGTTGCTGACGCTGATGGCGATTTTGACCCTGTTTTTGAAGAGTGTGGTGCAGTGGCGTTTAGAGAATCAGGAAAAACGTCTGCATCAGGAGGGAAATCATGAGCATTGAGATTGCCAATATTAAGAAGTCTTTTGGTCGCACCCAGGTGCTGAATGATATCTCGCTGGATATCCCTTCCGGACAAATGGTCGCGCTGCTGGGGCCGTCTGGTTCCGGTAAAACCACGCTGCTGCGTATTATCGCCGGGCTTGAGCATCAGACCAGCGGGCATATCCGCTTTCACGGCACCGACGTGAGCCGCCTGCATGCCCGCGACCGTAAAGTGGGCTTTGTGTTCCAGCATTACGCGCTGTTCCGCCATATGACGGTGTTCGACAACATTGCGTTTGGTCTGACGGTGCTGCCGCGTCGCGAGCGTCCAAATGCAGCGGCTATCAAAGCCAAAGTGACCAAACTGCTGGAGATGGTGCAGCTTGCGCATCTGGCAGATCGTTTCCCGGCCCAGCTTTCCGGCGGTCAGAAACAGCGCGTGGCGCTGGCGCGCGCGTTAGCCGTTGAGCCGCAAATCCTGCTGCTGGATGAACCTTTCGGCGCGCTGGACGCGCAGGTGCGTAAAGAGTTGCGCCGCTGGCTGCGTCAGCTCCATGAAGAGCTGAAGTTTACCAGCGTCTTCGTGACCCACGATCAGGAAGAGGCGATGGAAGTCGCGGATCGCGTGGTGGTCATGAGCCAGGGCAACATTGAGCAGGTTGACGAGCCGGAACAGCTCTGGCGTGAACCGGCGACCCGCTTCGTGCTGGAGTTCATGGGCGAAGTGAACCGTCTGCAGGGCACCATTCGCGGCGGCCAGTTCCACGTCGGCGCGCACCGCTGGCCGCTGGGCTATACCTCCGCGCATCAGGGGCCGGTCGATCTGTTCCTGCGTCCGTGGGAAGTGGACGTGAGCCGCCGAACCAGCCTGGATTCACCGCTGCCGGTGCAGGTGCTGGAAGCTAGCCCTAAAGGTCACTACACCCAATTGGTGGTACAGCCGCTGGGCTGGTACACCGAGCCGCTGACCGTGGTGATGCGCGACGATGAGCCGCCGCACCGGGGCGAGCGCCTGTTTGTCGGGCTGCAGCACGCGCGTATTTATCACGGGAAGGAGCGCATCGAGACGCGCGAGGATATTGCTCTGGCAGAGACAGCCTGATAGGTTAGGATTACGTAGTTTTGCCGGGTGGCGCTGCGCTTACCCGGCCTACAATATGACGTCTGTAGGCCCGGTAAGCGAAGCGCCACCGGGCTTTTTATTGGACAGCGATCATGAATACATTAGAACACACCATCGGCAACACTCCTCTGGTCAAGCTTCAGCGCATGGGGCCAGACAACGGCAGTGAAATCTGGGTCAAACTCGAAGGCAATAACCCGGCGGGGTCGGTGAAAGACCGTGCCGCGCTGTCGATGATTGTTCAGGCCGAAAAACGCGGTGAAATCAAGCCTGGCGACGTGCTGATTGAGGCCACCAGCGGCAACACCGGCATCGCGCTGGCGATGATCGCCGCGCTGAAAGGCTACCGCATGAAGCTGCTGATGCCGGACAACATGAGCCAGGAGCGCCGTGCCGCGATGCGTGCCTACGGGGCCGAGCTGATCCTGGTGACCAAAGAGCAGGGAATGGAAGGCGCGCGCGATCTGGCGTTTGAAATGGCCGAGCGCGGCGAAGGTAAACTGCTCGATCAGTTTAACAACCCGGACAACCCGTACGCGCACTACACCACCACCGGCCCGGAGATTTGGCAACAAACCGACGGGCGCATCACCCATTTTGTTTCCAGCATGGGCACCACCGGCACCATTACCGGGATATCGCGTTTTCTGCGCGAGCAGGAAAAGGCCGTCACCATTGTTGGTCTGCAGCCGGAAGAGGGGAGCAGCATTCCGGGTATCCGCCGCTGGCCTGCGGAGTATATGCCCGGCATCTTTAATGCGCAGCTTGTGGATCAGGTGCTGGATCTTCACCAGCGCGAGGCGGAAAATACCATGCGTGAGCTGGCCGTGCGCGAAGGTATTTTCTGCGGGGTCAGCTCGGGCGGCGCGGTAGCGGGTGCGATTCGGGTGGCAAAGGCAAACCCGGGTGCCGTAGTGGTGGCGATTATTTGCGATCGCGGCGATCGTTACCTCTCTACCGGCGTCTTTGGTGAAGAGAGTTATTCGCAGGGGGCGGGGATTTAAGCGTCATGGAGATGATTCTATTCCGGGATAAAACCCGGGCGCAGCAAACCGATATTGTTGCGGTGCAGTCGCAGGTGGTTTACGGCAGCGTGGGCAACAGTATCGCTGTGCCAAATATTCGTACCCATCGGCTGAACGTGACTGCCGTGCCGACGGTGCTGTTCAGCAACACGCCGCACTACGACACCTTCTACGGTGGGGTGATCCCCGACGAGTGGTTTAGCGGCTATCTTAAGGCCCTTAACGAGCGCGAGATCCTGCGCGAGCTTAAAGCGGTCACTACCGGCTATATGGGCAGTGCCAGCCAGATAAAACTGCTGGCCCAGTGGCTCAAGATCATCAAAATACAGCATCCCGATCTGCTGGTGCTGGTCGACCCGGTTATCGGCGATATCGACAGCGGGATGTATGTGAAACCGGATATCCCTGAAGCGTATCGCGAGCACCTGCTGCCGCTGGCGCAGGGGATTACGCCGAACGTCTTTGAGCTGGAAGTGTTAAGTGGCAAACCGTGCCGCACGCCGGAAAGCGCCATCACGGCGGCGCAGGGACTTCTCTCCGACACCCTGAAATGGGTGGCGATCACCAGCGCGCCGGTCGCTGACGACCCGGAAAACATCCACGTGGTGTTGGTGACGAATGAAGGCGTGACCGTCAGCGCGCACCCGCGCGTAGAAACCGATCTGAAAGGGACGGGCGACCTGTTCTGTTCGGAGTTGGTGAGCGGAATTGTAGAGGGGAAAACCGTCGCCGACGCCATTCGCATGGCCGGCGATCGAGTGACTGACGTGATGCTTTATACCCAGTCGAAAGGTTACGACGAGCTTATTCTCCCCGTATAAACAAAAATGGCGCCCGAAGGCGCCATTTCTTTGTGCGGCAAGAATTACTTCTTGATGCGGATAACCGGGGTTTCGCCCACGGTCACGCTGCCGGACAGTTTGATCAGTTCTTTGATTTCGTCCATGTTGGAGATGACAACCGGAGTCAGAGTAGACTTCGCTTTTTCTTCCAGCAGTGGTAGATCGAATTCAATCACCGGGTCGCCAACTTTCACACGCTGGCCTTCTTCTGCGATACGCTTGAAGCCTTCGCCTTTCAGTTCAACGGTGTCGATACCGAAGTGAACGAACAGTTCGATACCGCTATCAGATTCGATAGAGAACGCATGGTTGGTTTCAAAAATTTTACCGATGGTGCCGTCAACTGGAGCAACCATTTTGTTGCCAGTTGGTTTGATAGCAATGCCATCACCAACGATTTTCTCAGCAAACACTACATCCGGCACGTCTTCGATGTTGACGATCTCGCCGGAGAGCGGAGCAACAATCTCAATAGTTCCGGAGTCTTTCTTATCATCAGAAACCAGAGATTTCAGTTTATCGAACAAACCCATGATCTTCTCCTAAGCAGTAAATTGGGCCGCATCTCGTGGATTAGCAGATTGTTTTTTCTTCAATGAACTTGTTAACCAGCGTCATTAACTCGTCCGTTGTCGGTTGAGCAAGAGCCTGCTCTGCTAACACCTTCGCATCTTCGAAGTTCGTGTTACGGATAATCTTCTTAATGCGCGGGATGGAAATGGCGCTCATAGAGAATTCGTCCAGACCCATACCCAGCAACAGAAGTGTAGCACGTTCGTCGCCTGCAAGCTCACCACACATGCCAGTCCATTTACCTTCTGCATGAGAAGCATCAATTACTTGCTTAATAAGCGTCAGTACGGACGGTGACATTGGCTGGTAGAGATGTGAAATCATATCATTACCACGGTCAACTGCCAGGGTGTACTGCGTTAAATCATTGGTACCGATACTAAAGAAATCAACTTCTTTGGCTAAATGACGCGCAATTGTCGCGGCTGCTGGTGTTTCCACCATCACACCCACTTCGATTGACTCGTCAAACGCTTTACCTTCGTCGCGCAGTTCCTGTTTGTAGATTTCGATCTCTTTCTTCAGTGCACGCACTTCTTCAACAGAGATGATCATCGGGAACATGATGCGCAGTTTACCGAAAGCGGATGCACGCAGGATAGCGCGAACCTGGTCACGCAGGATCTCTTTGCGATCCATGGCGATACGCACTGCACGCCAGCCCAGGAACGGGTTCTCTTCTTTCGGGAAGTTCATGTACGGCAGCTCTTTGTCGCCACCGATGTCCATGGTACGGACGATAACCGCCTGAGAGCCACAGGCTTCAGCCACGGCTTTGTACGCAGCGAACTGTTCTTCTTCAGTTGGCAGTGCGTCGCGGTCCATGAACAGGAATTCAGTACGATACAGACCCACACCTTCCGCACCGTTGCGCTCAGCGCCTTCAACGTCGCGTACGGTACCGATGTTCGCGCACACTTCTACCTGATGGCCGTCCAGCGTAATGGCTGGCAGGTCTTTCAGTTTAGCGAGTTCCGCTTTCTCGGTTGCAACCTGCTCCTGAACGGCGCGCAGCTGCTCGATCTCTTCGTTAGTTGGGTTGACGTAAACCTGGTTGTTTACGGCATCCAGAATCAGATAATCGTCGTTTTTCACCTGAGCAGTGACGCTACCGGTACCCACGATGGCTGGCAGTTCCAGAGAACGCGCCATGATAGAGGTGTGGGAAGTACGGCCACCTGCATCAGTGATGAAACCCAGCACCTTTTTCAGGTTCAGCTGTGCGGTTTCTGACGGGGTCAGGTCGGCGGCAACCAGGATAACTTCGTCCTGAATCGCGCTCAGATCGATAATGGCCAGACCCAGGATGTTGCGCAGCAGGCGCTTACCGATGTCACGTACGTCAGCAGCACGCTCTTTCAGGTATTCATCATCCAGTTCTTCCAGGGCAGTTGCCTGACCTTCGATAACTTCATGCGCAGCCGCGTCGGCCGTCATGCCTTTATCTTTAATCAGGGCTATGATTTCCTGCTCCAGCTCCTCATCTTCGAGCAGCATGATGTGCCCTTCGAAGATGGCTTCTTTTTCTTCACCGAAAGTTTCGCCAGCTTTAGTTTTGATCGCTTCCAGTTGCGCAGATGCCTTGGCACGACCGCTCAGAAAACGTTCAACTTCCTGATCAACCTTGTCGGCAGAAATTTTTTTCCGGTCAATGACGATTTCGTCTTCTTTCAGCAGCAGTGCTTTGCCGAAAGCGATACCCGGGGATGCTAAAATGCCTGAAATCATAACCCTACCTTACTTGTGACTGATATTGAAAAGAACCCGTAAACTTACTCGAGCTCAGCCATCAGTTTAACCAGATGCTCAACTGCTTTCTGCTCGTCTTCACCTTCCGCAGAGATGGTGACTACGGTGCCCTGAGTCAGGCCCAGAGTCTGCAGTTTGAACAGGCTTTTTGCGCTAGCGCTTTTGCCGTTGGAAGTTACAGTGATTTCAGAAGTGAAGCCTTTCGCTTCTTTAACAAACTGAGCAGCAGGGCGGGTGTGCAGACCGTTCGGAGCGGTAATGGTAACTTCTTGCTGGAACATTGTATTTCCCCAACTTATAGGTTTAGTGTTGTGGAACTAAAGTCTAGCCTGGCGGCTTAACTTTAGCCTGTATTGTTAGCGCTGACGTTTCAATCGTCATTAAACATTATGCAGCGAAAGCAAGACTTGAACCAAATCATAAAATCGATTCAGCAAGGCTATTTCGTTCACTGATTAATTTCACGCATCAAAATAATTGCTGGTTTAAATACCAGACACAACGGGGTGAAGCAATGCCAGGAGGGGTAAAACTTTGAAGCAGGCCACAAAAAAGCACCTAAAAAGGTGCTTTTTTACGCGTTTTTAACATGCTGGCATCACTGTTGCAGTTCTTTCTCAGTGAAGAGATCGGCAAACAGTGCAGTGCTCAAGTAACGCTCACCCGAAGACGGAAGGATAACCACAATATTCTTATTGGTAAAGGTCTCATCTTCCTGAAGTTTGAGCGCGGCCGCCACGGCAGCACCGGAAGAGATACCCGCCAGAATGCCTTCTTCGTCCATCAGACGACGTGCGGTTGAGATCGCTTCTTCGTTGGTAATGGTCACAACTTTATCAATCAGCTTCAGATCCAGGTTGCCTGGAATGAAGCCTGCGCCGATACCCTGAATTTTATGCGGGCCCGGTTTCAGCTCTTCACCTGCCAGAGCCTGAGTAATAACCGGTGAGTCAGTCGGTTCGACGGCAACGGTAATCAGGTCTTTTTTACCTTTCGTGCCTTTAATATAGCGGGACACGCCGGTCAGCGTTCCGCCGGTGCCTACGCCGGAAATAAACACATCAACCTGACCGTCCGTATCTTCCCAGATTTCCGGACCGGTCGTTTTCTCGTGGATTTCCGGATTAGCCGGGTTGCTGAACTGCTGCAGCAGCAGATATTTTGCCGGATCACTGGCCACAATCTCTTCGGCTTTCTGAATGGCACCCTTCATGCCTTTCGCGCCTTCGGTCAGGACCAGGTTTGCCCCCAGCGCTTTCAGCAGCTTGCGACGTTCAATACTCATGGTTTCAGGCATGGTGAGCGTCAGCTTGTAGCCACGTGCTGCAGCGACATAAGCCAGAGCGATACCGGTGTTGCCGCTGGTCGGCTCCACCAGCTCTACGCCTGGTTTCAGCACACCACGTTTTTCCGCATCCCAAATCATGTTTGCACCGATGCGGCATTTTACGCTGAAGCTCGGGTTACGTGATTCGACCTTCGCCAGAATGCGTCCATTACCGATACGGTTCAGTCGAACCAGCGGCGTGTGACCGATAGTCAGCGAGTTGTCTTCATAAATCTTACTCATGGCCTGTCCTTAACTGTATGAAATTGGGATACCGACCCAGCATACCTGTTGAACAGGTAGGGGGAAGTAAGGAATTCGCATATCTATATACTGCAGGGAAATAATGGGGATCAGTATGGAATAAGGGGCGGCATAAGCCACCCCTGCTTTACACATTTTTGCATTATTTCCATAACGCGTGCTTAGCACGGTAGCAGTCGACCCACATCGCCGTCGCGCCGCAAACGGCAACGGGCATGATGAACAGATTCAGGAACGGAATCATGGTGAACAGGCTGGTCAGCGCGCCAAACTGCATATTGGTCACTTTCCGCGTGCGCAGGGCGGTGCGCATTTCTTTAAACGGCACCTTATGGTTATCGAACGGGTAGTCGCAGTATTGAATAGCCAGCATCCAGGCGCTGAACAGGAACCACAGCACGGGCGCTACCGTCTGGCCGATACCGGGCACGAAATACAGAATAAGCAACACAATTGCGCGAGGAAGGTACCACGCAAACTTCTGCCATTCGCGTTTCATGATGCGCGGGAGATCTTTCATGATCCCCAGTACGCCCGTGTCCGGCGGCGTTGCGCCGGTGAGCCGTGCTTCGAGTTGTTCTGCCAGCAGGCCGTTAAACGGTGCGGCTATCCAGTTCGCGATGGTCGAGAAGAAATAGCCAAACACCAGCAGCACGGAGATCACCGCCACCGGCCAGAGCAGGTAGTCAAGCCACTGCAGCCAGTCCGGCACGTAGCTCATCAGCGACGGGATCCAGCTCTCGAGCTTTGTGAACAGCCACCAGAACGCGCCGCCCATCAGCACAATGTTGATGAGCAGGGGCAGTATGACGAAGCGGCGAATACCCGGTAGAGAGACCAGTTTCCAGCCCTGAGAAAAATACCAGACACCGCTGCGCGGGGATGAAGAAGATGTTGAAACCATAACCAGGCTGTACTCCTTTTTACACAACCAGTGGAATTGCCCGCCTATATTATCCAGTTACGGACCAATCACCAGTTCGGAAATGTTCGAAAAAACAGCAAAAAGCACGTTTTAGCGCATCTTTATGCTGTGAATGCTCTGCATACACTTGCACTTGAGTTAAACGGCAAATACTCTTAGTGAGTAAATGTTTGCCGTGGTGGCAAGGTGTTAGAACAACAGAGAATATAATGATGCAGGATTTGCGTCTGATATTAATCATTGTTGGCGCGATCGCCATAATCGCTTTACTGGTACATGGTTTCTGGACCAGCCGTAAAGAGCGTTCTTCTATGTTTCGCGATCGCCCACTGAAGCGCATGAAGTCCAGTCGTGATGACGATGATGTTGAAGACGACATCGACGGTAGCGACGACGACGGCGTGGGTGAAGTTCGTGTTCATCGGGTCAATACTGCGCCCGGCGCAGGACATGGGGAGCAAGAAGCGCCTCGTCCATCGCAGCACCAGTATCAACCGCCGTACGCTTCCGCACAGCCGCGCCAGTCAGCGCCGCAGTCTGTGGAAGAGCCGGTGCGTCAGCCGCCGCAACAGCCGGTTCATCAGCAGCCCGCTGCGCCGCAACCTGTGCCTCAACAGCCTGCGCAACAACCTGTACAGCAGCCAGTGCAGCCGATTCAGCAGCCGCAACAGCAACAGCAGCCTGTCCACGTGCAGCCTGCGCCTCAGCCAGCTCCTGCGCCACACGTTGAGCCAGAGCCCGTTGTCGAGCCGGAACCTGTTGTCGAAAAACCGCAGCGCAAAGAGGCAGTAATCATCATGAACGTTGGCGCCCATCACGGTAGCCACCTTAATGGTGACGTGCTGCTCAACAGCATTGAGCAGGCAGGTTTCAAATTTGGCGACATGAATATTTTCCATCGCCACCTGAGCCCTGACGGTAGCGGCCCGGCGCTGTTCAGCCTGGCAAATATGGTCAACCCAGGTACCTTTGACCCTGAAATGACCGGGGATTTCGTGACCCCGGGTGTGACTATCTTTATGCAGGTCCCGTCCTACGGTGACGAGCTGCAAAACTTCAAGCTGATGCTGCAGTCCGCTCAGCACATTGCCGACGAAGTGGGTGGTGTAGTGCTCGACGATCAGCGTCGAATGATGACCCCGCAGAAGCTGCGCGAGTATCAGGACCGCATCCGCGAAGTTAAGGAAGCCAACGCGTAATCGTCGCGTTTACTTCAACTCCTCCTCAACCCCCGCCTGTCGGGGGTTTTTTCTCATTGATGGTGCGATATGGACTCAATCGAACAACAACTCACTGAACTGCGAACCACGCTTCGCCATCATGAATATCTCTATCATGTTATGGACGCGCCGGAAGTACCGGATGCGGAATATGACCGCCTGATGCGCGAGTTGCGCGAATTAGAGGCGCAGCATCCAGAGCTCATCACGCCGGACTCCCCGACGCAGCGCGTCGGTGCGGAACCGCTGGGTGCTTTCAGTCAGGTACGCCATGAAGTTCCGATGCTGTCGCTGGATAACGTCTTTGATGAAGAGAGTTTCCTGGCGTTTAACAAGCGCGTCCTGGATCGTCTGAAAAGCAGTGATTCGCTGAGCTGGTGCTGCGAGCTAAAGCTGGATGGCCTGGCGGTCAGCATTCTTTATGAAAACGGCGTGATGGTGCGTGCCGCGACGCGTGGTGACGGTACGACGGGCGAAGACATCACCAGCAATGTGCGTACCATCCGCGCGATCCCGCTCAAGCTGCATGGTGAGAATATTCCTGCGCGTCTGGAAGTGCGCGGTGAAGTGTTCCTGCCTCAGGCGGGCTTTGAGAAAATAAACGAAGAGGCGCGCCGCACCGGCGGGAAGGTGTTTGCTAACCCACGTAATGCGGCGGCAGGCTCTCTGCGCCAGCTTGACCCGCGTATCACCGCGAAGCGACCGCTTACTTTCTTCTGCTACGGTGTCGGTATTCTGGAGGGCGGCGAGCTGCCGGACACGCACCTCGGGCGTCTGCTGCAGTTTAAGGCGTGGGGTCTGCCGGTCAGTAACCGCGTTCAGCTCTGCGACTCTCCGGAGGAGGTCCTGGCGTTCTACCATAAAGTGGAAGATGATCGCCCAACGCTCGGCTTTGATATTGACGGTGTTGTCATCAAGGTCAATTCACTGGCGCTGCAGGAACAGCTGGGCTTTGTGGCGCGCGCGCCGCGCTGGGCGGTGGCGTTTAAGTTCCCGGCTCAGGAACAGATGACCTTCGTTCGTGACGTAGAGTTCCAGGTTGGCCGTACGGGGGCAATTACTCCCGTTGCGCGTCTGGAGCCGGTCCAGGTTGCGGGTGTGCTGGTGAGTAACGCCACGCTGCATAACGCTGATGAAATCGAACGCCTGGGCCTGCGCATTGGGGACAAAGTGGTGATCCGCCGCGCGGGCGATGTTATCCCGCAGGTGGTGAGCGTCGTAGAGTCAGAACGCCCTGCCGAAACGCGCGAGATTGCCTTCCCGACCCATTGCCCGGTGTGCGGCTCCGACGTTGAGCGTGTGGAAGGTGAAGCGGTGGCGCGCTGTACGGGTGGCTTAATTTGTGGTGCGCAGCGTAAAGAGTCGCTGAAGCACTTCGTCTCCCGTCGGGCCATGGACGTTGACGGCATGGGCGATAAAATTATCGATCAGCTGGTTGAGAAAGAGTATGTCCACACGCCGGCGGATCTCTTCAAACTGACCGCAGGTAAACTGACCGGACTGGATCGCATGGGGCCGAAGTCAGCGCAGAATGTCGTTAACGCGCTGGAGGCGGCGAAAGAGACCACCTTCGCCCGTTTCCTGTACGCGCTGGGCATTCGTGAAGTGGGCGAAGCGACCGCGGCAGGGCTGGCGGCGTACTTCGGCACGCTTGACGCACTGGAGAAAGCGAGCATTGACGAACTGCAAAAAGTACCGGACGTCGGTATTGTGGTTGCCACGCACGTCTTTAACTTCTTTGCCGAAGAGAGCAACCGCGAAGTCATCGGCAAGCTGCTGGAAGAGGGCATCAGATGGCCCGCGCCGGTAGTGGTTAACGCCGAAGAGATCGACAGCCCGTTTGCCGGTAAAACCGTGGTGCTGACCGGCAGCCTGAGCCAGCTTTCCCGCGACGACGCTAAAGCGCGTCTGGTGGCGCTGGGGGCCAAAGTGGCGGGCAGCGTATCGAAGAAAACCGACCTGGTGATCGCCGGGGAAGCTGCGGGTTCGAAGCTTGCTAAAGCCCAGGAGCTTGGCATTGACGTTATCGACGAAGCCGAAATGATGCGCCTGTTAGGAGAGTAACGTGGAGAAAGAGCAGCTCGTTGAGATCGCCAATACCGAGATGCCGTTCGGTAAATACAAGGGCCGCAGGCTGATTGATTTGCCGGAGGAGTATCTGCTGTGGTTTGCCCGCAAGGATGAATTCCCGGCCGGGCGACTGGGCGAGCTGATGGCTATCACGTTACTGATTAAAACCGAGGGGCTGACCCAGCTGGTTCAGCCCCTGAAACGTCCTTAAGCCTTCGCGGCGCGGGTCTCTTCCTGCGCCAGCTTTTCGGTCTGGCGCTTGTAGCGACGCGCCAGCACCGCGCAGACCATCAGCTGGATTTGGTGGAAAATCATCAGCGGCAGCACCATCATCCCAATCACCGAGGTCGGGAACAGAATGTTCGCCATCGGGATCCCGTTCGCCAGGCTCTTCTTCGAGCCGCAGAAGACAATCGTGATTTCATCCGCTTTATTAAAGCCGCATTTGCGCGCCACAAACACATTCACCGCAATCACTATCGCCAGCAGGATAATGCTGACCACCACGATAAACAGCAGTGAACCTGCGCCCACCTTATGCCAGATGCCGTTTACCACCGCTTCGCTGAAGGCGGAGTAAACCACCAGCAGAATCGACGTCTGGTCGGTTTTTGAAATCCATTTTTTATGCTTCGCCACAAATGCGCCGGTCCACGGTCGGGAAAGATGCCCAAGCACAAACGGCAGCAGCAGTTGCAGACAAATTCTTCCGACCTGCTCCAGGTTGCCCTCTGCGCCGTGCATGTTCATCAGCAGGCCCACCAGCAGCGGGGAGACGAAAATCCCTAACAGGCTGGAGGCGGATGCTGAACAGACTGCTGCCGCTACGTTACCGCCTGCCAGCGAGGTAAAGGCGATGGCAGACTGCACGGTAGCGGGGAGAATGCACAGATACAGGAACCCGGTATACAGGGCAGGATCGACATTGACCGGTGCCCACCAGGCAAACAGTACGCCGAGTATCGGGAACAGAATGAAGGTGCTGCACATTACCCATAGATGCAGCCGCCAGTGACCACCGCCTGCGATAATGGCCTCGCGGGAGAGTTTGGCACCATGCATAAAGAACAGCAGGGCGATGGCCGCCGTGGTCAGTCCTTCAAAGAAGGGGACGAAGCCACCGCGAGCCGGGAAAAACGAAGCCAGTAAAACGGTCACCACCAGGGTAAGCGTGAACGGATCAAGGATACGAAAAAGTTTCATAATCACTCCTGAAAGCAGATGTCGCTATTGTGCTTTCTTCCGTTTGAGAAATAAAATTGATTTATTGCATCCATTCATGAATTAAACAGATGAATTATTCACTACGGCAGCTTCGTGTTTTTGTCACAGTGGCGCAGGCTCGCAGTTTTAGCCGGGCGGGGGAGATGATCGGCCTCAGCCAGTCGGCCGTCAGCCATAGCGTTAAGGAGTTGGAAACGCAGACGGGAGTGAAACTGCTCGACCGAACGACGCGTGAGGTGGTGCTTACCGAAGCGGGACAGCAGCTGGCGACGCGTCTGGAGAGGCTGCTGGACGAGCTGAACAGCACGCTCAGGGATGTGGGGCGACTCGGACAACAGCTTTCCGGCACGGTGAGGGTGGCGGCGAGCCAGACCATCTCCGCGCATCTCATTCCCCAGTGTATTGCTGAAAGTAATCATCGCTATCCGGATATTGATTTTGTTTTGCATGACAGGCCGCAGCAGTGGGTGCTGGAGAGTATCCGTCAGGGGGATGTGGATTTCGGCATTGTTATTGACCCTGGTGCGGTAAGCGACCTTGAATGTGAAGCGGTGCTCTCAGAGCCCTTTTTGTTGCTTTGCCGCGATGACGACCCGCTGGCATCGCTGCCGCACGTGACATGGCAGGCGTTGCAAGGGGCAAATCTGGTGCTACAGGATTATGCTTCAGGAAGCCGCCCGTTGATTGATGCCGCGCTTGTCGCACAAGGCGTGAAGGCAACCATTGTGCAGGAGATAGGGCACCCGGCCACGCTGTTCCCCATGGTCGAAGCCGGGATTGGGATAAGCGTACTACCGGCGCTTGCGCTGCCGTTACCGCAGGGGAGTCGCTTAACGGTGAGGCGTTTTACGCCCTGCGTTCAACGCCAGCTGATGCTGGTCCGACGCAAAAACCGTTCTCTCTCAGGGGCGGCTCACGCCTGCTGGGACGTGGTGCGCATGCAGGCTCAGCGCTTAATGGAAGCCCGCACGCGCGATCCCCTGTTTAACGATCAGATATAGATATCAATCTTGTGCTCAGCAGAGGGCTTGTTGACGCCTTCCGCCACTGGCTGACTGCTTTCCTGTTTGGGCATTTCTTCTTCTGCCTGCTGACGCTGCAATTGTGCCAGCTGTGCCTGGAGCATAGTCAACTGAGATTCGAGTAGCTCCTGCTGCTTTTGTTTCTCTTCCGCTGTTGCATCACTCAGTGCCACTTCTTTGAGCTGCTGAGTGGCTTTTGTTATCTGTTTCATCAGCCGATTGATCTGGGAGGCAATGTCATTGCTACCAGAACTGTTATCAGCGCTGCCGATTTCCATCGCCGACAGAGAAACTGCATTGAGGGTTGTCATAATGAGATCCTTTTCGCCATAAAACAGAGGTATCGGCAAGGAAAGGATTAGCTTGAGTAAAACTGCCATATCTGGCAGGTTCGAATGGATTAAATCGCAGAAAGCAAAAAAGCGCCTTTAGGGCGCTTTTTTACATTGGTGGGTCGTGCAGGATTCGAACCTGCGACCAATTGATTAAAAGTCAACTGCTCTACCAACTGAGCTAACGACCCGAAATGGTGGGCGATGACGGGCTCGAACCGCCGACCCCCTCCGTGTAAAGGAGATGCTCTACCAACTGAGCTAATCGCCCATTTCGGAACTGCTGCGATAAGGTGAGAATGGTGGGCGATGACGGGCTCGAACCGCCGACCCCCTCCGTGTAAAGGAGATGCTCTACCAACTGAGCTAATCGCCCAATCTCAATTCTTATCTACACTGCGAGTCTACTTAAAGTAGATGGTGGGTGATGACGGGCTCGAACCGCCGACCCCCTCCGTGTAAAGGAGATGCTCTACCAACTGAGCTAATCACCCCCGCTGTGTGGAGTCGCATTATAGGGAGAGTTGAAAATGAGTCAACGCATTTTCTAAAGTTTTTATTCGTTCGTCGTAAAATTAGACAAAACGATCGCGAAACGGGCGATGGCGCATGATTTCTAAACAAAAACAGTAAACTCAAGCCCGATTCAGGGAACAACATTGAGGAATCGCCGCACAGTGATAGAATATTGCCCATTGTTTTCCCCCAGGATTTGCCGATTGCCGGCATCTTTATAACGTAAGGCCATTTCATGAAAATCAAAACTCGCTTCGCGCCGAGCCCGACAGGCTATCTGCACGTCGGTGGTGCACGTACCGCTCTCTATTCCTGGCTTTTTGCACGCCACAACAAAGGTGAGTTCGTGCTGCGTATTGAAGACACCGATCTTGAGCGCTCCACGCCGGAAGCAATTGAAGCCATTATGGATGGTATGAACTGGCTGAATCTGGAATGGGACGAAGGTCCGTATTTCCAGACCAAACGTTTTGACCGCTATAACGCTGTCATTGATGAAATGCTGGTCGCGGGCACGGCGTATAAGTGCTATTGCTCCAAAGAGCGTCTGGATGCCTTGCGTGAAGAGCAGATGGCGAACGGTGACAAGCCGCGTTATGACGGTCGTTGCCGCCACGACCATAGCGAGCACACTGCTGATGAGCCGTGCGTTGTGCGTTTTGCTAACCCGCAAGAGGGTTCTGTTATCTTTGATGACCAGATCCGTGGCCCGATTGAATTCAGCAACCAGGAGCTGGACGATCTGATCATTCGCCGTACCGACGGCTCACCAACCTACAACTTCTGTGTGGTGGTAGACGACTGGGATATGGAGATCACCCATGTTGTCCGTGGTGAAGACCATATCAACAACACGCCACGTCAAATCAACATCCTCAAGGCGCTGAATGCACCCGTGCCGGTGTATGCGCACGTGTCCATGATCAACGGCGACGACGGTAAAAAGCTGTCTAAACGTCATGGTGCGGTGAGCGTGATGCAGTATCGCGACGACGGTTATCTGCCGGAAGCGTTGCTGAACTATCTGGTGCGTCTGGGCTGGGCCCACGGCGACCAGGAGATCTTCAGCCGCGAAGAGATGATCGAACTGTTCTCTCTGAGCTCTGTGAGCAAATCAGCAAGCGCATTCAACACCGATAAGCTCCTGTGGCTGAACCATCATTACATCAATACCATGCAGCCAGAATATGTCGTGACGTATCTGCAGTGGCACATTGAGCAGGCAAATATTGATACCCGCACTGGCCCTGAGCTGGCGGATCTGGTGAAACTGCTCGGCGAACGTTGCAAAACGCTGAAAGAGATCGCCGAAAGCTGCCGTTACTTCTACGAAGAATTCGACGAGTTTGATGCCGACGCGGCGAAGAAACACCTGCGTCCGGTCGCCCGCCAGCCGCTGGAAGTGGTGCGTGACAAAATCGCTGCCATCACAGAATGGTCCGCGGAGAATGTCCATCATGCGATTCAGGCAACCGCAGATGAGCTTGAAGTCGGTATGGGCAAAGTGGGGATGCCGCTGCGCGTCGCCGTGACCGGTGCGGGCCAGTCTCCAGCGCTGGACGTCACTGTTCATGCTATTGGGAAGTCTCGTAGCGTGGCGCGTATCAATAAGGCACTGGATTTTATTGCTGAGCGTGAAAGCCAGCAGTAATCAATCGCCAGTCAATCAAACGGCAGGGTAACCTGCCGTTTTTTTTATCTGCTATTCAGCAATACCGAGACGTGACAGAAATCCTTTTACCCCTTCCCGCTTCAGCAATATGAGAAGACGCTCCTGTTCACCCTGCGTCATGTTCTCCAGCGAGTCGATAATTTGTGGGAGCAGGGTAGACGATGACGGTATCCCATAGAGAGAGGGCGTTTCGGCTACCTGGTAAATCGCCTGTCGGTGACGGATGGCAGGAAGGCTAATAATATGTTCCTTCACTCGCGCATCGACATGGATCAGTCTTGCTCTTCCACCTTTTACGCCGTTAACACCTTCCGTTTTCCATCCCTTCTGGCGTATCCAGCGGTTAACGGTTTGCCTGGCGACACCCAGACAGTCAGCCAGTTCATCCGTGGTCATTTTGCTGCGTAATCTTTTCATATTAGTTCTGGTCGCGAATCCCTAAACGTTGCAACAATCCGGTAATCCCTTCCCGCAGTAACAGCGATGTCAGCTGCTTTTGCTCATCCGGCGTCATCTCATTTGCCAGTGTCAGAAGTAACGTATGAAGTGAACCCTCGTAGCAGGCGCTTTCTGACGCGTCAGGCGTCTCTGAGGCCCTGCGGGCACTGCGGATAAATTCCCGTACCTTTTCATTCACATGTACCAGACGCGCCTTGCCACCCTGAACGCCTGGTTTTGGCGATGTAATCCAGCCTTCTTTACGTACCCATTTATTGATGGTCTGACGGCTATAGCCAGTGAGCAGGGCTAACTCTTCTGGCGTCATTCGTTCCTTGATCATGCAATTTCCTGAGTGTTCGTAGGGTTAATTAGTGGTTCATCTTATAGCACCGTTTTACACGAAAACGTGACAGGCTTAACTCCTGACTGCGAGCAGGCTCGCAAAGTGTTTCATTTGCATGATTTTTCAGCGATTGAAAGGGAGGGATTGATTTTGCCGTTGACACTCAGCAGCGGAATTCATATTATGCCGCCCGTCAACATGACAGCTTTACGACGGGGCTATAGCTCAGCTGGGAGAGCGCCTGCATGGCATGCAGGAGGTCAGCGGTTCGATCCCGCTTAGCTCCACCAAACTCTGAACCCAACAGAGTGCGGTAAGTAAAGTAACATGTGGGGCTATAGCTCAGCTGGGAGAGCGCTTGCATGGCATGCAAGAGGTCAGCGGTTCGATCCCGCTTAGCTCCACCAAAATTTGAACCCTCGTCGAAAGACGGGGGTTTTTTTATGCCTTTGTAAAATGTTTATACTGCTTTTGTTGCGATAAAACGTTTTTTCTATACCTCACCTCAATTCAAATCAATAAACGAGTCTATAAATAGACTTGAACTTGATTCGAGCAATTAATAAACCTATTATCCATCCGGTCAATGATACGTTGGTAAAATAGATTCCCTGACTGAATGAATAGAAAAACTTACAATAATGTAAAAATATTTATGCTTGCCCTGGCGCTATGCCTGATTGCGGTGCCATTTTCCCGTTATATCTCCCCGCGCGCTATTGTTAACGGGCATGACGTCTATTTAGCATGGTTACCATTAAGCGTTATGCTGGCGGTAATTTTGTTGTTTGGACGCCGGGCAATTATTCCCGTTTTGTTAGGTTTTACTATTGCTAATATATATGCCGTTGATTTAGCACCGCTACAATATGCAGTTCTTCTTTTCTGTCAGACTTTTTCAGTGTTCGCTGCGTGTGGCATCATCCGCCTTGTGCTGGGCAGGCGCTGGCGCCACAGCGTGCCGAATAAATACATCGGGATCCGTATTTTCTGGCTGGGTTTTATGGTGCCGATAGGTATCAAAATATCAATGTATCTGGCTGGCTATTTATTCCATTTCCCGGTAACAATCTCCACGTACTTCGGTGAAGGCACCCTTATTTACAGCGTTGTGGATATTCAAAGCCTGATCTGCGCGGCGTTGATTTTCACCATGATGTTCTATTATCCATTAAGAATGATTATTAATCCCCGCTACGCCAGAACCTTCTGGCGGCGGAGCGTAAAGCCCGTGTTTTTTCACAAAAAATCCTTGTTTATATTAGTCTGGCTGACGCTTCTGATCGCTCTTATGGCAATTTTATGTGCACCACTAAAGTCACCTATAATTGCAGGATATCTTGTGCCCATTATTTTTATTCTTTTTACGTTGGGCATCAGCTGTTTAAGCTATGCGCTCATGTCATTGCTATGGGCGGGATCCGCACTCCTGCTACTGACCTACAACGACAACTTTCTTAACGGCGTGGAGTCGGGGCACTCGCTCTCCTTTATCCTGTCTGTACTCATCTCTTTCGCCATCTGTTTGCTTTACATGTCGCGGATTTACCGGCGAAGCGAATGGATGAAGAAGGGCTGGCAGGACAGGGCGTTAACCGATCCGTTGACCGGTTTGCCTAACATTCGCGCGCTGGATGACTTTCTCCTGATTCACCCTGATGCCAAGGTGTGTTGTCTGCGAATGGATAACCTGGAGTTTCTGAGCCGCCACTACGGCATTCTGATGCGGGTTCACTGCAAGCGGATGATTACCGCGTCGCTCCAGCCCCTGCTGCAAAAAGACGAGCAGCTTTTCCAGTTGCCCGGCAGTGAGCTGGTGCTGGTATTGCTGGGGCCGGGAACCTCAGAGCGTCTGCAACATATGGTCGATCAACTGAATAGCCGTAAGATTTACTGGAACAATACTGGGCTGGATATAGAGTTTGGGGCGTCCTGGGGTGAGGTTGAAGACGGTGAGAATCTGCACCATACGCTAGGGCAGCTTAGCTGGCTGGCGGAGCAGTCGTGTGCTGCGCATAATGTGCTCGCTTTAACCAACAGCATTGAGGACGTCTCCGGGCAAACCACCGACAGGGTGCTGATGTTAGGGCGTATTAAGCGTGCGCTTGATGCCGACGGGCTTCAGCTGTATGCCCAGTCGATTCAGAATGCCGAGGGGAAGGGATATTACGAAATCCTCTCGCGCCTGGAGAGCGAGGGAGAGATGATCACCCCCGATCGCTTTATTCCGCTGATTGCCCAGTTTAACCTGAGCCATCGCTTTGATATGAATGTGGTTGAGAAGCTACTGGTCTGGCTGCGGGACAATCCCGCCACGCATGCCGGTACGCGTTTCTCCGTCAATTTGATGCCGATGACCTTGATGCAAAAAGAGGTTGCCACGGAGATTATCGCGCTCTTCGCTCGCTATACCGTCCCGCCCCAGGCCGTGGTCATCGAGATAACCGAAGAACAGGCTTTCTCCAATTCGGGCAGTAGCATTAACAATATCCAGCAGCTGAGGGATCATGGGTTCCGTATTGCTATTGATGACTTTGGAACTGGCTATGCCAACTTTGAGCGTCTGAAGCGCCTGCAGGCCGACATCATCAAGATTGATGGCTGCTTCGTAAAAGATATCTGTAGCGACAACATGGATGCGATGATTGTGCAGTCGATCTGTAATCTGGCAAAAACAAAATCGCTCTGTGTGGTTGCGGAATATGTGGAAACCCCGGCGCAGCGGGATATGTTGCTGCACTTTGGCGTCGATTATCTGCAGGGCTACCTCTTCGGTAAACCCAGACCGCTTGCCGAATTACGGGCATAAAAAAACCGGGAGCCTTTCATGCTCCCGGTTTTTTTCACGCTGTGAGTTAGAGTACCAGCGCTGCGATAGAGGCAGACAGTACGCTCACCAGCGTAGAACCGTACACCAGCTTCAGGCCGAAGCGAGAAACCACGTTACCCTGCTCTTCGTTCAGGCCTTTAATCGCACCGGCGATAATACCGATGGAAGAGAAGTTTGCGAATGAAACCAGGAACACGGAAAGAATGCCTTCCGCACGTGGAGAGAGCGTGCTGGCAATTTTCTGCAGATCCATCATTGCCACGAACTCGTTAGAAACCAGTTTGGTTGCCATGATGCTGCCAACCTGCAGCGCTTCATGAGCCGGAACACCCATCACCCATGCAATTGGATAGAAGATGTAGCCCAGGATGCCCTGGAAGGAGATACCGAGAACCGCTGCGAACAGGGCGTTCAGGGCGGCGATCAGCGCGATAAAACCAATCAGCATCGCGGCAACAATAATGGCGACCTTGAAGCCTGCCAGAATGTATTCACCCAGCATTTCGAAGAAGCTCTGTCCTTCATGCAGGTTTGACATCTGGATGTTCTCTTCGCTTGCGTCAACACGGTAAGGGTTGATCAGCGACAGTACAATAAAGGTGCTGAACATGTTCAGGACCAGCGCCGCCA
Source organism: Enterobacter sp. RIT637 (assembly GCF_019718755.1). Lineage (NCBI taxonomy): Bacteria > Pseudomonadati > Pseudomonadota > Gammaproteobacteria > Enterobacterales > Enterobacteriaceae > Enterobacter > Enterobacter sp. RIT637. The sequence goes on along the minus strand of NZ_JAIHAZ010000004.1, from coordinate 86,131 downwards.
CCACGTATTTTGGCTCCAGCATCGTCATGTACGCACCCACGATAGACATAGATACGGTAGACATTGCGGTCGCCGCCATGGTGTACATGCGGTTACGGGACATTTTGCCCAGGATATCTTTGTACGCGATGAAGTTTTCTGACTGACCGAGGATCAGAGAGCTTACGGCGTTGAACGATTCCAGTTTGCCCATGCCGTTCACCTTGGACAGCAGGAAGCCAATCGCGCGGATTACCACCGGCAGAACGCGGATGTGCTGCAGAATACCAATCAGTGCAGAGATGAAGACGATAGGGCACAGCACCTTCAGGAAGAAGAAGGCCAGACCTTGATCGTTCATGCTACCAAAGACGAAGTTAGTCCCTTCGTTAGCAAACCCGAGCAGTTTTTCGAACATCTCGGAGAAGCCTTTCACGAAGCCGAGGCCAACGTTGGAGTTCAGGAAGAACCACGCAAGTAATACTTCAATGACCAGCAGTTGGACAACATAGCGAATACGAATATTTTTGCGGTCTGTGCTGACCAGCAATGCGAGTGCAGTAACGACAACGAGTGCCAGGACAAAATGAAGGACGCGGTCCATATTTGCTCCAAATATGAGGCAGGTTTAATTTTCGTGCACATTCTATGTAACAAGCGAAAAGAAAACGAGATCAAGAACACACTATAGTTACATCCTGTGACGAGTCTCAAAAATAGTGATCAACAATACATTTTTGTTATGTTAGGTAAATGAGTGAAAAGTTAAGTTTGTGTGCTAGGCTTCACAAAAGTGTGCGCTAACTATGTTTGATTTAGAGCACCCGCATCTCACCTGCCCATCTATTGTCAAAAGCTATCAGAGAAATCATTACAAACCTTACAAATGATCTTGATAATCATTCTCATTTTGATAGCATTAAACATAGCAAAGGCTATATTTCAGAGGCAGAAATGACAAACAGTCGCGTAGAGGGTAGCAGTGGCAGGGCAGCGCGCAAGTTGCGGTTCGCATTAATGGGACCTGCGTTCATTGCTGCCATTGGCTATATCGATCCGGGCAATTTTGCGACCAACATTCAGGCCGGAGCCAGCTTCGGCTACACATTGCTGTGGGTGGTAGTCTGGGCAAACCTGATGGCCATGCTGATCCAGATGCTCTCAGCGAAGCTCGGTATTGCCACGGGGAAAAATCTGGCGGAGCAGATCCGCGACCACTACCCGCGTCCGGCGGTATGGCTGTACTGGGTCCAGGCTGAAATTATCGCCATGGCGACCGACCTTGCTGAATTCATTGGGGCTGCCATTGGATTTAAACTGATCCTCGGGGTGTCGCTGTTGCAGGGGGCGGTGCTGACCGGGATTGCGACTTTCCTGATTCTGATGCTGCAGCGCCGCGGGCAGAAGCCGCTGGAAAAAGTCATCGGTGGTTTGCTGCTGTTCGTTGCTGCAGCCTATATTGTGGAGCTGATCTTCTCCCAGCCGAGTCTGGTGCAACTGAGTAAAGGGATGGTGATTCCAAGTCTGCCCACCTCTGAAGCGGTATTCCTGGCTGCTGGCGTCCTCGGGGCGACCATTATGCCGCATGTGATTTACCTGCACTCCTCCCTGACACAGCATCTGCACGGTGGAACGCGCAAGGAACGCTATTCCGCGACAAAATGGGATGTCGCGTTTGCCATGACGATTGCCGGTTTTGTGAATCTGGCGATGATGGCCACCGCCGCTGCCGCTTTCCACTTTAATGGTCACACGGGGATTGCCGATCTCGATCAGGCTTATCTGACGCTGGAACCGTTACTGAGCCATGCCGCAGCAACGATATTTGGGCTGAGCCTGGTGGCTGCGGGCCTCTCTTCCACGGTGGTAGGCACGCTGGCGGGGCAGGTGGTGATGCAGGGGTTCGTGCGTTTCCATATTCCGCTGTGGGTGCGTCGCGCCGTCACCATGCTGCCGTCATTTATTGTAATTTTGATGGGGCTGGATCCTACCCGCATTCTGGTGATGAGCCAGGTCCTGCTGAGTTTTGGTATTGCTCTTGCGCTGGTGCCATTGCTGATTTTTACCAGCGATAAAACGCTGATGGGCGATCTCGTGAACTCGACGCTGGTGAAAAGGGCCGGGTGGGCGATTGTGGTCGTGGTGGTGGCGCTGAATCTGTGGTTGTTAGTCGGAACCGCGCTGGGTCTTTAAAACAAAAAGGAGCCAAAAGGCTCCTTTTTACGTTAGTGACGATGGCCGTGACCACCATGACCATGTCCTTTACCACCGCGTCCGCCCCAGCCACCGCGACGGTCATCGCGATCGTTCCAGCCTTCACGGTAGCCGCGTTCATAGGCGTTGTTTTTATACCAGCCGCGATGCAGGCCATTATCGTGCCTGCGCCAGCGGTCACCACGCCATTCATAATGACGGTTCCAGTAGTCACGGTCGCGCCAGTAGCCACCGTCCCAGTATCTGCCGTAATCATCACGATCGCCAATTTGTAATTTTACTGATGGCAACAGGGTGATTTCGCCAGCATTGGCGACCAGCGGGGCCGCAGCCATAAGTACCGCTGCAAAAATCAGTGACCTGAACATACTCTTCTCCTTCACGATCGGGGCCTTGTGGGCCTGTTAACGCAATATTACGAGTTGGTAAAGCCTCGTTTCATCGCCTCAACTCCGAATTCCTGGATAAGAGCACTTTTTGCTAAAATTGACTTTAATTTGTTCAGCTCAGAATATCTTCGATTTGCGTTAATTCCTCTTCCGAGAAATGGCGATTGTCCAGCATGCCCACAGCGTCATCAATTTGCGCGGTTTTACTGGCCCCAATCAGTACGGAGGTCACGGCGTCGTGGCGTAAAATCCAGGCCAGTGCCATCTGCGACAGCTTCTGACCACGGCGTTCGGCCAGGGCGTTTAACTTGCGCACTTTTTCCAGCTTTTCTTCGGTGAGCTGATCCGGGTTCAGGAACTTGCTGCCGCTGGCCGCGCGGGAGTCCGCTGGAATGCCGTTCAGATAACGGTTGGTTAATTGCCCGCCCGCGAGAGGAGAGAAAGGTATGCAACCAACCCCTGTCTGCTGCAGTACTTCCAGCAAACCTGCTTCTGGGGCACGCTCAAACATCGAATATTTAGGCTGGTGGATAAGACAAGGGGTACCGAGGTCGTGAAGGATTTCAATTGCCTGACGCGCCAGTTCCGCAGGGTAGTTGGATAACCCCACGTACAGTGCCTTGCCCTGTCGAACGAGATGGTCGAGCGCTTTCATTGTTTCCTGAAGCGGTGTTTCCGGGTCCGGGCGGTGATGATAGAAGATGTCGACATACTCCAGCCCCATGCGCTTCAGGCTCTGATCCAGACTCGATACCAGATATTTACGCGAGCCCCAGTCGCCGTAGGGACCGTCCCACATGGTATATCCTGCTTTCGTCGAAATAATTAACTCATCGCGCCAGGGGAGAAAATCTTCCAGCAAAATGCGCCCAAAATTACGTTCGGCTGAACCGGGAGGAGGACCATAGTTATTGGCAAGGTCGAAATGCGTAATCCCCAAATCGAACGCGCGCTGTAAAAGTTGACGGCTGTTTTCGATGAGCGTGGCATCGCCAAAGTTATGCCAAAGCCCAAGCGAGATAGCGGGAAGTTTCAGCCCGCTTTGTCCGCAGCGGCGATACTGCATTGTCTGATAACGATTTTTATCCGGCTGATAATGCATGATCGTGACCTCTGACGCTGATAAGAAAAACGTGTGTATACGGTTACACTAACGCGAAAAAAGAGAGAATAGCGCAGCATTTTTTGTAAAGCATTCTTTCCAACTCCTTCTTACTGCCATTTCTGGACAGTCATCACGCTTATTTAATACTCAAGGTGAGAACAACATTAGAAGGATACCTGTTTATGCGTACCCCATACTGCGTCGCCGATTACCTGCTGGACCGTCTGACTGATTGTGGAACCGATCATCTGTTTGGCGTGCCGGGCGACTATAACCTGCAGTTTCTCGACCATGTAATAGACAGCCCGGATATCTGTTGGGTGGGTTGTGCCAACGAGCTTAACGCGTCATATGCCGCAGACGGTTATGCCCGATGTAAGGGCTTTGCCGCGCTGTTAACCACATTCGGCGTCGGAGAGCTAAGCGCCATGAACGGGGTGGCGGGGAGCTTTGCCGAACACGTTCCGGTGCTGCATATTGTGGGGGCGCCGGGAATGGCGGCGCAGCAAAAAAAAGAGTTATTGCACCATACCTTAGGTGACGGTGAGTTCCGTCATTTTTACCATATGAGCGAGCCCATCACCGTCGCGCAGGCGATCCTGACCGAACAAAATGCCTGCTACGAAATCGACCGCGTGCTGACCACCATGCTGCGCGAACGCCGTCCTGGCTATTTGATGTTGCCTGCGGATGTGGCGAAAAAAGCTGCGACTCCGCCTGTAAGCGCTCTCACCGTCAAGCCTGTTCACGCGGACAATGCCTGTCTCAAAGCGTTTCGTGATGCCGCCCGGAGTCGCCTGGCCATGAGCAAGCGGACCGCGCTGCTGGCTGATTTTCTGGTGCTCCGCCATGGGCTGAAACCTGCGCTGCAGAAATGGGTGAAAGAGGTGCCGATGGCGCACGCCACCATGCTGATGGGGAAAGGCATTTTTGACGAGCGGCAGGCGGGTTTTTACGGTACCTACAGTGGTTCAGCAAGTGCGGAGCCTGTCAAAGAGGCGATTGAAAGAGCCGACACGGTGCTGTGTATTGGAACGCGCTTTACCGATACCCTGACCGCCGGGTTCACTCATCAGCTCACGCCTGCTCAGACCATCGAAGTGCAGCCTCATGCTTCCCGCGTGGGCGACGTCTGGTTCACGGGCATTCCTATGCTGCAGGCGATTGAGACGCTGGCAGAGTTATGCAAACAGCATGTACATGAAAGCCCTGTCACCTCAACACAAACTGGTTTTTCTTGGCCTGCAGAGGGCGCTTCGCTCACGCAGGAGAACTTCTGGAGTATGCTGCAAACCTTCATTCGCCCCGGCGACATTATTCTTGCCGATCAGGGCACCTCGGCGTTTGGCGCGATCGATCTTCGCTTACCTGCGGACGTGAATTTTATCGTTCAGCCGCTCTGGGGGTCGATTGGCTACACGCTGGCAGCGGCCTTCGGCGCGCAGACGGCATGTCCGGACCGGCGCGTGATTGTCCTGACCGGGGATGGTGCTGCCCAGCTGACGATTCAGGAAATGGGCTCAATGCTGCGCGATAAACAGCACCCGATTATCCTGGTGCTCAACAACGAAGGCTACACGGTTGAGAGGGCCATACACGGGCCTGAACAGCGGTATAACGATATCGCCCTGTGGAACTGGACGCAGATCCCGCAGGC